>SFIE01000062.1 GCA_004555405.1 Subdoligranulum sp. | reverse complement strand
GCATTCGATATTGTTCAATTTTCAAGGTCCTGCTGACTGCCTCTCTCAAAGCAGCTTGCTTATTATAACTCGCTGTGCTTCGTTTGTCAAGCACTTTTTTGAATTATTTTTCAGCAGCCTTTCAAGCGATAGCAGCCCTTCCGGCCTTTCGGCTGGTCGCTGTCGTGCGACAGCTTGCTTATAATACTACTCCCATCGCCTTTTGTCAATCACTTTTTCAAACTTTTTTCAAAAAATTTATATTTTCTCAAATAAATCGGTTTTTCCGGCTTTATTATGCATTCGGGGCTTTGGAAGCCCAGGCCCTTTTTCTGTTGTATATAATGTAATATATAGTATAAGGCTTTTTAACTCTTGTTTTCCTCCTGCCAGCGGATCGAATGGTCGATCGCCGCCTTCACCAATGGCGAGGTGTCCTCTTTGCGCCAGCAAATGCCCACTTCCTTCACGATCTGTTCCACCAGCGGCACCTCCACCACATTGCGCATCAGATGCGAATGAAATTCCTCACGCGGCAAAAAGGAGATTCCCAGCCCGCCGCGCACCATATACAGATCGGTGGTCGGGTTGGCCGAGCGGCACACAATGTTGGGCTCAAAGCCCGCCTTGTGGCAGGCATCCATGCACAGCTGTGCCGCCACCTGCCCATCGCCGTGGAAAATAAAGGATTCGTTGGCCACCTGCTTCAGCTGCACCTTTTCCTTGCCGGCCAGTGGGTGGTTTTTGGGCACCGCCAGCGAAAAGGTGTCCTGCCCAAGCTTATGAAATTCCAGCCCCGCCGGGATGCCGCCCATCGGGCGGTTGAGCAGCGCCACCTGAATGCGCCGCTCGCGCAGCATATCGATCAGGTCATAGCTGCCTGCTTCGGTAAGATTGATGGCTACCTCGGGATATAGATTGCAGAAATCCGAGAGCCGCTCGCCGAAATCAATGCATTCCAGACTGGTGATCAGCCCCAGATCCAGCGTGCCGCGCCGCAGGCCTGTGTAGCGCCCCATGGCTGCTTCCAGCGCATTGGCTTTATCCAGAATTTCTCTGGCCCGCTGCACAAACTCGCTGCCTGCTTCGGTGAGGGTAACGCTGTGCGGATCGCGGTAAAACAGCTTCAGCCCCAGTTCCCCTTCCAGCTTTGCGATCTGCTGAGAAAGCGCAGGCTGGCCCACATGGCACTGCTCTGCCGCCTGCGTGAAATTGCCTTTTTCTGCCACAGCCACCACATAGCGTATGTTAAAAAGCTCCATTGTGCCCTCCTTGGCATGCTTGCTGCCCGTTCTGTATGGTCGATTCTAAATATCGGTAAAATAGCCAACCAATTTCTTATTTTTTTGATAAATACACCCTATGGTTCTTCTTTTAAGGCCACATTTCGTTTTGTTATTTTTGTATTCTATCGAATTATCGTGTTTCTTATGTTTTACCTCTGCAGCTCTATTTTACCATTATTTTTAGTGATTGTAAATATCACAAGTATGTATTAGACATTTGCTGTTTCCTGCGTTAGACTATGGGTGTAGTCAAGAACAACAGCTTTTTGAGCTGCACATTCCGTGTTGCTCTGATCATAGAAAGAGAGGGTACTCCTTATGAAAACCAATCAGATCATCGAAGCCGCTTATGCCGCACGCGCTGAATACACCCACGATATGGCCCGCTCGTTTGCCAAGCGCATTGCCTGCCTGTTTGCCCGCAAGCCCGCTGTGAACAACCTGCAGCGCCGCACGCTTCACCCCGCTGTTTGATACAGCCGCCCTGTTTATTCCCATGATTTCCGGGCCGGGCTTTTCCGGCTTCCCCTATACAGAAAGAAGGATTCTTATGAAAACCAACATGACTCCTATGCAGATCGTTGACGCCGCCTACACTGCCTGCTACGCATACAACGCAGAGTGCAGCCGCAAGCTGGCCGGCAAGATCATTTCTCTGTTCACCCACAAAAGCGCCGCCGCCCACTGATCGCGCCGCGCACTGACCAAACCATCTTCGATCCTTACCATATAAAGCCTTGAGGGAGGTTCCGCCAAAGCGGGATTCTCCCTCTTTGCTTTTTTTTGCAAAAAAACGCTCTGCAGAAAAGTTCCGCAGAGCGTTTTTCGTATATTCGCTTTTCTATTGCCTTACAGCTGGCTGGTACAGTGCGGGCAGCGCGTGGCATCAATGGCGATCTCACTCTTGCAATAGGGGCAGATTTTGGTGGTAGGTGCCTTGGGGGCTTCCTCCGGGGCTTTGCGCAGGCTGGCAGCCTTGTTGGCCGCCTTGATGACCACAAACAAAGTGAACGACACGATCAGGAAGTTGAGCACCGCCGTGATAAAAGCGCCGTAGCCGATGGAAACATCCCCCACCATGAGGGCCAGATCGCTGAAATCACTGTTGAACAAAAGGCCGATGAGCGGAGAAATGATATTGTTGACCAGCGCATCCACAATGGCCTTGAAGGCGCCGCCTACCACAACGCCAACGGCCATATCCAGCACATTGCCGCGCATGGTGAACTGCTTGAATTCTTTCAAAAACTGTTTCATAATATTATCCTCATTGTATATTATGTATCTATTTATACAAACATCAGAGATTTTTCCCCCACTCGGCGGCCCAAGTCATCACCGGGCCGCTTTCCGACAGGTCGCTGTTTCCGCCCAGCACCTTTTGTTCGCCGGGCACAAAGCCATAGCGTACCATGCTGTCGAAATACCATTTCTGCGCTGCCTGATACGGCGGGAAGTCGGCGGGCGCGCCCTGCGTGAACACCACATTCACCTTGATGCCCTCCGGCAGGCGGTTTTGCTTATTTTGGTCTTTCAGGCAGTAATGGCGGTTCATAAAGGTGATGCACTGGCCTGCTGCCTGCCCCATATACATAGGCGCGCAGATCACCAGCTGATCGGCTGTGAAAAGCTCGTGGAAATAATCGTGCAGGCTATCCTGCTGGCAGCAGTTGCCGCCGGTTTCGCGGCACACAGCGCAGCCCCGGCACCCCTGCAGCGGCTGGGTAAGATCATACTCCAGCACCTCGTGCCCGGCCTGTGCGGCGGAACGCGCCATTGCTTTGAGCACCTTTTGCCCCACACTTTGCGGGCGGGTGCTGCCATAGGCAAAAATCACTTTCATTTTCTCATCCCTATCTATTTTCAGTATTTTCAGACGGTCCTGCCGCCTGGCAGAAAAGCTTTTTTCATTCTTCCAGCTGTTTGGCCAAAAACTGCGCCGCCAGCTCGACAGCCCGGGCAGTTTCCCGGTCTGCCCCAGCGCCGCTGCCGGACAGCGCACACACTGCCCCCGGCAGATCGCCGTTGGCGAGCACCGGATACATTGCCAGCAAATGCCTGTCGGCTTCTTCGCACGGATACAGCTTTTCACCGGCGCGCCCGCCCCACAAATAGCCGCTGCGGCGCTGCATTGCTTCCTCCAGCGCCCGGCTGATGCGCTGCCCGGTGTACCCCCGCTTGCCCGGCCCCGCTGCCGCCACCACTTTGTCGCAGTCACATACCAGCACGGTCAATTCCAGGCTGCGGGCCAGAACCTCGCAATAGCCCGCCGCGTGATCGGCCAATGCCTGCATGGGGGAATACTTCCGAAAGATCACCTCGCCCTCACCGGCTGTAAAAATTTCCAGCGGGTCGCCCGGGCGAATGCGCTGCGTGCGGCGAATTTCCTTGGGGATCACCACCCGCCCCAGCTCGTCAATACGGCGAACGATCCCGGTTGCTTTCATACGCCATGCATTCCTTTCCGCGCACAGGGGCTGTGCCCTTTGTATTTTCCGTATGGTGCCATGCAGGTAGTATGCCGCGGCCGGCACAAATTATACATATACAAAAAATCACCGCGCCGCCCCCAAAGCATCTTCAGGGGAAGCACGGTGATTCAGCTTTTCAGATCAGCCCTCGGTGTCCTGCACCACAAAAGCTGTGGCCGTTACGCTGGCCTGCGTGCACCCTTCGGGAATGCTCAGGCGCAGGCATTCCTGCTCGGAGTAATTCTGCCCGTCCAGATTGATCTCCCAGTGGTCCAGATGCCAGCCCTCAGCTGCATACACCCACACCTCGCCGCAGGCATCGCCCGCCTTCACGGTTTGCACGGTTGCGCCCTGCAGGCTTGCATTGCCCTGCACCTGATAGGTCACCTCTACCACGCCGCTGCTTTCGGCCTGTGCATCGCCCGATTCCTCGGGCTTAGGCAGCAGATCCACCGGCGTTTCAGTGTGGCTGGGCACATTGGCGGGCTTATGCGGGCGCTGGTCCTCGCCGGGGTCGGCATGGGTGCGCACATATTCCACATAGGCATTCACGCCCTTTTCCGAAAGGTGCAGGCCGTCCTCAATGGTGTAGCCGGTTTTTGCCCAGCCCGTTTGCATATCCTTCAGAGCCTCGGCGCTGTTGAGGAAATACCAGCCTTCCTCCTGGCACATATCGGCCAGCATTTCGTTCAGCTCGTCCACTTGGCTTTGCTGCAGGCTTTTGCTGGAGCGGTTTTGATCCAGCGCAGGCACAGCCGAAACGATCACCGTGAAATAGGCGTATTCCTTTTGGCATTCCCGGATCGCCTTGCGGTAGTTTTGCACCGCCGTGCTCAGATCCCCCGTCAGATTGTTGCTGCCGAAGCCAAAGATCACACGGCGGGGCTGAATGATGCCAATGGCCTTTGGCATGGTGACCAGCTGGCTGTAGCCCGAAAACTGCACACAGGGAAAGCTGGTGATGGAGCCGGTGGCCATGCCCGAGCAGCCAATGTTGCTGGCCAGCGGCACCGCACCGTACAGATAATAGCGCACGGTGTTGGAGTCGCCCACAAACAGTGTTTCTTTTATGTAATCCTCGCCCGCATCCGGGGTTTCTTCCAGCACGGTGCCCGGATAGGCGCTCACATCCAAAAAGCCCGCCTCCGGGTTGGGCGTAACCGTCGGGGCAGCCACTTCAGAAGCAGCGCTGGCCGCACTGGCGCCTTCGCTGTGCTGCGGTGTGCCAAACGCAGCACAGCCCGCTGCACTCACGGCCAGTGCCGCTGCCAGCGCAAGGGCCGAGATCTTTTGCATGATTCTCATATGGAAAATAAATCCTCCCATCTTTTGGTCTATCTATGTTTCTGTTAGGCTCTGTTTTTGATCTTCGGTTTCTGATAGGGAAAATCCTCTAAAATTTTATTATACCGCCTTTTCCCTTGTTTTTCCACAAAAATCTTGCGGCCTGTGCTTCACGCCTTGCCGGTTTTGTGTTATAATTTGTATATTATTTATTCTGCTTTTATTTCTTCGGCGTGTTTTTCAGAATACAAAAGCCCAAAAAATCACGCACGCACTCTTTTATTTACCGATCGGAGGAACCATACCGTTTATGAAAGCCACCTACAAGCAGGTTACCAAAGCTTCCTATATTCGCGCTGTCAGTGCGCTGGCGCAGGAGATCTGGGCCGAGTGCTACCGCCGGGTTTTGCCGGGCAAACAGCTGAAGCTGGCGCTGGAGCAATATCAAAGCCCGGATGCCATCAGCGATGCCATGGACGAAGGCGTAAACTATTTTCTGGTGCAGATGGGCAGCCGTGATGTGGGCTATTTTGCCTTTCATGTTACGGCAGGCACCGTGGTGATCGACCATATCTATCTGAAAAAAGAATTCCGCACACGCGGCTTGGGCCGTGAGATCCTTACCTACTGCGAAAAGCTGGCAGGCGGCGAGAATCTGAGCATTGTGAATCTCTACGTGCCGCAAAAATGCCAGGAAACCGTGACTTACTTTAAGCATCGGGGCTACCGCCCGGCCGAGGATGTGCTGCTGCCCGTGCAGGGCGGCGAATCGCTGCTTTGCTGGCGCATGGAAAAGGCTGCCCGTTTTTAAAAGCGCAAGCCGCCTTTGCCATATTGAATTTTATAACGCCAAAAGGGGCTGCTGCGGCAGTCCCTTTTTTCCTATCATTCTTTGCTCATAGAGCAGCAATACCCGCCGCAAACGGAATATTACCGGCAGCCTGCATGAAAGCCAAGAGGGTTCTATCCTAAAAAGGCTGCCGCTTCCGGCGAAAGCAGCCATGCTTTTTCCAATTGAGCCATGGATATGCTCCTGCAGCAAAAATAAAGGAAGTCCTCACAGTGGTTTTTACTCACCGTGAGGACTTCCTTGTTCTTTGCAGGCAAAAATCATCCGCCATAAATATTGGTTCCAAATGCTCCCGCCCATAAGCAAGCTTGCTTAGAGCTTGCTTAAAACCTTGCTTAAAGCTTGCTTAAAACCTTGCTTAAAATCTAGATTGTGAAATTGGCAGATTTCATTTTTTTGTTAATACCCAGTTTGAGCGTTGATGATTTTCGGAGTCTGTTTCGATCATACCGCATATTCTAAGTGATGATAGAAAAATGGATGCCGCAACAAATTGCAGCATCCATTTCCACTGTTTTCACTTTTTATCTTCTACCTGTTTTTCAAAAAACTGTTTGAGAATACGCTCTATGGCTGTGGTCATTGTCTGTCCTTTTTCGTCAGCATAGGCTTTCAGTTGTTCATAGATTTCTCTGTCAATGTAATAATTGATATGCCGCCCATCTTTTTTGCTTCTTGGCATAGGCTATCCCTCCTGCCCATTTCGCATTTCGCGGTAGAGTTCCTGTGCCAGTGCTGTCATGATGGCGTGGTATTTGGCGCTATCCTCAAAAAGCTTTGTATAGGTTTCGGTGCTTTCCATATAGGATGCCTGCGCTGTTTCATCAAAAATTTTGGGAAAGATATTTTTTTCAAAAATTTGCTGGCCATCTGAACAAGCAGCTTTGCGAAGCTTCTTATCCGCCATCAACTTTTCCCGCAGCGTGCCAATTAACACCCGGTCAGCCTCTGTGAAATTTCCTTTGTATACTTCGTTGATTGCCTGAATGACATCTTCCAGCGGATCTTTTTTGGCTGTCATGCTAACAGCCTTTTTCGTCCGTTCTGGTTCTAACGAACCATCCTGCTTTTGCAGTTCAATCGCACCCTCAAAAGTCTTTTCCAGACGGTAGTATTCCAGCTTTACACGGTTTTCAAGATCCCAAGGTGCCGTAGTTTCGGCAGGTAAAAGGCGGGAAAGATACGAGCAGAACAGATACTCCTTGTGCATCTGCTTATCAAACATTCTGACA
>SFIE01000010.1 GCA_004555405.1 Subdoligranulum sp. | reverse complement strand
TTATTATAACTCGCTGTGCTTCGTTTGTCAAGCACTTTTTGAATTATTTTTTAGCAGCCTTTCAAGTGATAGCAGCCATTCCAGCCTTTCGGCTGGCCGCTGTCGTGCGACAGCTTGCTTATAATACTACTCCCATCGCCTTTTGTCAATCACTTTTTCAAACTTTTTTCAAATTTTTGCAAAATTCTTTTTGCCGCTTTGAAATGGCACGCTATTTCATTCAATATTCTAAACGCTTTTTCTGCGCCCGGTTTTTGATTCTTTACGGTGTACATTCTTAGAAATATCGCTTATAATATATTACATTATATAGCCATGCATTTTGTTTTTGAATTTATGATATAAAGGAGCCTTTCCCATGATCCTTACCGTAAACATCGGCAACACCAACATTACGCTGGGTGCCTTTGAAAACGATTCCATCTTGTTTTCCGCACGCCTGGCCAGCGTAAAGGCTGCCACGGCAGATGAATACGCCGTGCGCATCGGCGGCGTGCTTTCGCTGCACCACATTGCCCCCGAGCAGGTAGAGGGCGCCATTCTGGGCAGCGTAGTGCCCAGCCTGACCAGCCCTGTAAAGGCCGCCCTTGAAATGCTTTATTCGGTGCGTGTGCGCATTGTAGGCCCCGGAATGCGCAGCGGGCTGCCCCTGCGCATCGACAATCCTTCTGAGCTGGGTGCCGAGCTTTTGTGCGGGGCCGTGGCTGCGCTGCAGATCCATAAACCGCCGCTGGTTTTGATCCACATGGACACCGCCTGCAGCATGATGGCCGTAAACGCCGCCGGACAGCTGGTGGGCGGTGTGATCAGCGCCGGGCCTCACCTTGCGCTGAACACGCTGGTGCGCCACACGAGCCAGCTTTCCCATGTAGATGTAGATGCCCCCGTGGGCAGCGTGCTGGCCACCACAACGGCTTCCAGCCTGCACACCGGCGCTGTGCTGGGCACCGCCGTGATGATTGACGGGCTGATGGCGCGTTTTCGTGCCGAGCTTGGGCAGGACACCGCCGCCATTGCCACCGGCCAATTCCCCAAAAGCATTCTGAATGCCTGCACCTGCGGCATCACTTACCGCGAAAATTTGATTTTGGACGGGCTGTATATGATCTGGTGCAAAAACAAAAAGAAGTAATCCGGCCTTCAGTTTCAATTTTCCCCTTTTCTTTTGAAGCAAAATGTGCTATGATAGCTTAGGTTCTTATAAGAACGGATATGCGATCGTAGCTCAGCTGGATAGAGCGTTCGGCTCCGACCCGGAAGGCCAGAGGTTCGAATCCTCCCGGTCGCACCAAAAAGGCTGCTGCACAAGGGTAGTTCCCCGTGCAGCAGCCTTTTCATTTTATTGGGATCCCGCGCGCTTTTGGCCGCTTTCAGATCTCGGTGATCTCCATGCCGAACTCACGGCGCAGCGAAGCGGCAATGCCGCGATGCACCCAGCGGGTGAGCGGCTTATCCAGCACGCAGAAGCCGTGGGTTACACGCGGTGCCGAATACACCTCGCACGGCACCTGCTCCTGCAGCAGACGCATGGCATATTGCAGGGCCTCATCGCGCAGCGGATCATATTCTGCTGCCACGATCATGTGCGGGCCAAGGCCCTCGAGCGCGGGGCACAGCAGCGGTGCGGCGTAATACGAGACCGCCTCGCCGTTCATGTTGGCATAAATGGCAAACACATTGTGCGCATAGTCGGTTTTGGCGCCCAGATAGCCCATCTGCAGCTGCGAAGCCGTAAGCCCCACGCCCAGTGCGGGGTTCATCAGCACGGTCAGGGCGGGCTGCTGCTCGCCGTGATCGCGCAGATACAGGGCCAGTGCCGCTGCCAGATTTCCGCCGGCGCTGGTGCCGTGCAGGGCAATGCGGGAATCATCGCCGCCGATTTCGGCTGCGTGCCGGGTCAGCCACAGATACGCCTGATGGCAGTCCATCAGCTGTGCGGGGAACGGCAGCTCACGGGTGGCCAGCCGGTATTCCACCGACACCACGATGCAGGGCGTAGCCTCGGCAATGGCAATATTGCGGTAGTTGTCAATGTCCAGATTGCCGCTCACAAAGCCGCCGCCGTGGATGTCCAGCACAACAGGCGAGGGCTTGGGGGCATTGGCCGGGGTGATCACGCGCAGCTTCAGGGTGGTGCCTTCCTCCACGCCGGGGATCTCGAAATCCCGCATGGTGGTGCCCTCGCCCAGCTTGTAGGCCTTGATCTGCGCCTGCAGCTCCTCCATGCTCACCTTGCCGCCTTCGTCGGTTTGGATATTCATTTTCACATGGTCTTCATAGCCGGGGTAGGGATACAGCTCTCTTACGCAAACCTTCATATTTCATCTTCTTCCTTTCCTTAACATTGTCACTTGTGAATTTCAACAGTTTTTATCTTTTTCTATTGAAATTATAATCCAACATGATATATAATATCAAATACATTTTACAATCTATTTTCTATAATACAGGAGTTATAAAACGAGGTTTTCATGGAACTGCTTCAGCTTCAATATTTCAGCGAGGTCGTGCGCCAGAAAAGCGTGACCAAGGCCGCACAGCTGCTGCACATATCGCAGCCCGCCCTCAGCCAGACCATTCGCCGTCTGGAAAACGAACTGGGCGTAAAGCTGTTTGAAAAAAGCGGCAAAGGCATTCAGCTCACCGCCAAGGGGCGGCGCTTTTACAGCCAGATCTCCCCTGCGCTCGGCAGCATTCACAGCGCCGCCGAGGATATTAAAAGCGACCGTTTGCAGGGTAACATTACCCTTGGCAGCTATCTGCCTCTTTCGCCGCTGCTGCCCTGCATACAGGAGTTTTCGGCCCTGAACCCCGATGTCACCTTCAATCTTCTTTCGCTTACCGATACCTTTTCTCCGCAGGCCGATCAGTTGGATGGCATTCTGGGCTATGCGCACAGCAACAGCCTGGGCCTGAGCGAGCGGCGGCTCGTGGCGGCTTACAGCTGTCAGTACGCCGTGCCCGCCCAGCACACGCCGCCTGCCGATGGCTGCCATTACACGCTGAGCGAGCTGAAAAATGATTCGTTTGTATCGCTGTATCTGCCGGGCGATCAGGAGGAGGAGATCTTCTCCGAGTTTGCGCGGGCGGGCATTTCGCCCAACATTCGCTATCGCACCAACAACTTGATGTTCAAGCAGCAGATCATCGAAGCCGGGCTGGCCACCGGCTTTTCCAATGTGCTTTTGACCCAGATCTTCCGCCCCACCGGGCACTATAAGCTGCTGCGCTATCCCCACGACAGCAAAAAGGTTTTTGTGGTGCTGAACTGGCGCAGCAGCGAAGTGCTTTCTGCCGCAGCGCAAAAATTCAAGGATTTTTGCTGCGAGCGTTTTCCCGAATATCGCCTGTAAAGATCAAATGCAAAAGCACCGCCGTGCCAAGCCCAAAACGCTTTGGCACAGCGGTGCTTCTATTTTATTGGTCTTGCTCCGAAAGGCTTAGTCCAGCTTCAGGTCGCCGTCCTTCACCCAGCCCAGCTTGCGCTCGATCTCGCAGAACACAGTGCTCAGCACAGCAGGCAGCACAAAGCAGATCAGCACAAGGCCCAGCCAGTCAAAGCCGGTAATGGCGGCGCGGGTGCCGGCCTCGATCTCAGCCATCCAGCCGGTGTACACGCCGATCTGGCCCACCAGACCGCAGGTGCCCATACCGCTGGACACCGGGGTGCCGTTCATGGTCATGCGGAACACACAGGTGGCAATGGGGCCGGTGATGGCGCTTGCCAGCGTGGGGGCGATCCAGATGCGCGGGTTTTTCACAATGTTGCCCATCTGCAGCATACTGGTGCCGATGCCCTGACTGATCAGGCCGCCCACACCGTTTTCTTTATAGCTCATCACGGCAAAGCCCACCATCTGGGCACAGCAGCCTGCCACGGCAGCGCCGCCCGCAAGGCCCGTAAGGCCCAGGGCAGCACAGATGGCCGCGCTGGAAATGGGTAGCGTGAGCGCCATGCCCACCAGCACCGACACCAGAATGCCCATCAGCAGGGGCTGCAGCTCGGTGGCCCACATGATCAGCTGGCCCACGCTGCTGGCCGCCGCGCCAATGCCCGGAGCGATCAGCTCGGCCAGGCCAACGCCCACAAAGATGGTCACGCCCGGCGTGGCCAGAATGTCCACACGGGTCTCCTTGCTGATCAGCTTGCCGCATTCGGCGGCGATCACGGTGATCACCAGCACGGCCAAGGGGCCGCCTGCACCGCCCAGTGCGTTGGCGGCGTTGCCCACAGCCACCAGGCTGAACAGCACCAGCGGCGGGCACTGCAGCGCCCAGCCAATGCTCACAGCCATGGCAGGGCCTGCCACGGCGCTGGCATAGCCGCCCAGCGTGGTAAGATATTCAATGCCCAGCTGACGGCCCAGCGTGCTTACAATGGTGCCGATCAGCAGGCTGGCAAACAAGCCCTGCGCCATAGCGCCCAGTGCATCCACCAGATAGCGCTTGGCGCTGATCTCTACATTTTTCTTTTTCAGAAAAGCCTTTACTTTTTCCATATCAAACGATTTCCTCTCTTGCGGTCACGGTTTTCCCTGATGGGTTTTATCCGGCGCTGCCCCGGAAAACACCGGAGTGCTCTGCCATTATACTATACAGGTGTCAAGACAGCAAGTGCTTTGCCGGAATTTTATACAAATTTTCTCAAAGTTTATCCGCCGGGCGGTTTTCATGATTTGACAAAGGGTGTATCATAGAAGAGATATAGGAATTTATAAAAATCATAAAAACAGGCTCTGTGCTGAGCCGGAGAGGAAGTTTTCTTATGAGTAAAGCAGTTGTATTTTTAGCCGATGGATTTGAAGAATGCGAGGGCCTGTTGGCTGTGGATCTTTTGCGCCGCGCGGGCTGTGCCGTGGATACTGCCAGCATCAGCAAGCAGCGTCAGATCATTTCTTCCCACGGTGTTTGCCTGATGGCCGATGCTCTGGCCGACGAAGTGGATTTCTCGGATGTAGATATGATCGTTCTGCCCGGCGGTATGCCCGGCACCAGCCATCTGGCCGGCAGCAGTGTGGTGGCCGCACAGTGCCGCGCCTTTGCCGCCGATCCTCATAAATGGGTGGCTGCCATTTGCGCCGCCCCCAGCGTGCTGGCTTCCTTGGGGCTTTTGCAGGGCAGAAATGCCACCTGCCACCCCTTGTTTGAGCAGCAGCTCACCGGAGCCGCCGTTACCCACGAGGGCGTGACGGTGGACGGCAACATCATCACCGGCCGCGGCCTGGGCTCGGCCATTCCCTTTGCGCTGGAGCTGGTAAAGTGCCTGACCGATGAGGCCACCGCCGAAAAGATCCGCGCCGCCATCTGCTATAACGGCTGAGCATTTTTGTGCCCGCAAAATCCGATATAAACACAGCGCACCCCTGCACATCCTGTGTGCAGGGGTGCTTTTTTGTGTTATTGTGCGCACCATGCCTCGTGCAGACGGCGCACCAGTTCGGGGATCTGGGCGGTGTCCAGCCCGGAATACCCCACCACCACCGTGTTGGGCGGGCAGGAGGCTTCCTCGGCCATGTAATAGCTGCCCAGCCCGCGCAGGCGCACGCCGGCCTTGGCCGCGCGCTGCACCATGGCGCTTTCACCAGGGCCGCCGGGCAGCGTGAGCAGCAAATGCAGCCCCGTGTGCCGCCCCTGCAGGCGAATGTTTTCGCGGCCAAACGCCGCCTCCAGCGCGGCGGCCAGCATTTCCATGCGGGTTTTATAGGCAAGGCGCATCCGCGCCAGATGCCGTGCAAAATGCCCCTCGGTGATAAAACGGCACAGGGCCTGCTGGTCAAACCGGCTCACCGGGCAGCTGTAGGCCGCATATAACGCCCGGTATGCCTCCATCAGCGGCGGCGGCAGCACCATGCAGGCAATTCGGATGCTGGGGGCAAGGCTTTGGGTGAAGGTGGTCAGATACACCACCGGCCCCTCGGGCCCGGCCATGCCCTGCAGGCTGGGCAGCGGGCGGATATCATAGCGAAATTCGGAATCGTAATCATCTTCCAGAATATAGCGCCCCGGCTGCTCCTGCGCCCAACGGATCAGCTGGGCACGGCGCGGTGCGGGCATGGTGACGCCGGTGGGAAAATGATGGCTCGGGGTCACATAGCACAGCTGCGCCCCCGAGGCGCGCAGCCCGGCAAGGCTCAGGCCGCCTTCGTCGATGGGCACCGGGCAGCCGGAAACCCCCTCCACCTGCAAAATTGCGCTGGTGCGGCGATAACCCGGGTTTTCCACGGCCGCAGTTTTGCCAGCAAACAGATGTGCCAGCTGCCCCAGCAGATACTCGGTGCCGGCGCCCACCACGATCTGATCGGCTGTGCAGGCCACCCCGCGATACTGCCGCAAATGCCCGGCAATGGCAGCGCGCAGACTTTCATCGCCCAAGGGGTGTCCGTGGCGCAAAAGCTCGGGCTGATTGTACAGCAGTTCTTTTTGAATGCGCCCCCACTGCCGGAAGGGAAACAGCGCAGTGTCCACGCCGCCCGTGGTAAGATCAAACGCAAAGTGTGCCGACGGTTCGGGTGCGCCGGGCTTTGGCAGGGCCTGCTGCGCGGGCGCGGGCACAGGCGCATCGTATTCCAGCACCACAAACCCGCTGCGGGGGCGGCTTTCCACCAGCCCCTCCGCTGCTAAGATCTGATAGGCGGTGTCGACGGTATTCACGCTTACGCCCAGCTGCCCGGCCATGGAGCGCTTGCCCGGAAGGCGGCTGCCCGCCGGGCGCTCACCGGTGCGTATTTCGTCAGAAAGAGAACGATACAGCTGTTCATACAGTGGCAGCGGACTGTGTGCATCAAAAGTGACCATAGCAAACTGACCCCATAAAAAAGTTTATTTCTGGCTATTTCGATAGAGCCAGAAGGCCGTATAATAGGAGCATACACCCGCAGGGCCTTGCGGTCAAGAGGGCGGGTGGGGAAGTTTGGGCGCATACCGCGCTGATAAAAAAGAAAGAATTGAGGGATCTGTTTATGTCTGCTCCTGTAATGTGGCTGCTGCTGTTTTTGGCCGTTGTGCTGGCGCTGCTGGTGGCCGTGCTGACCCACACACGCTTTACCCCGCGCAAAATCGCCGTGATCGGCATGATGGCCGCACTCAGCTTTGTGGCCTATGAGTTTTTCCGCATTCCCAATGTGCTGGGCACCGGTTCCAGCTTTCATTTGGGCAACACCTTCACTTCGCTGACCGCCCTTTTGCTGGACGGCGTTTCCGGCGGTCTGGCCGGTGCGATCGGCCTGGCGCTGGCCGATGTGGTGGCCGGTGACCCCGGCTATGCCGTGACCACCTTTATCTTAAAGTTCATCATTGGCCTTTCCTGCGGCTGGTGCGCCAAAAATGTGTTCAAGCTGCACCAGCTGGACCCCAAAACCACGCCGCGGGGCAAATACCTGCTGGCCGTTGCCGGCAGCGCCTTCAGCGGCCTGCTGCTGAATGTGTTTACCGATCCGTTTTTGGGCTATTTCCGCAACCGCTATATTTTTGGCCAAACGGTGGAGCTGGCCAGCATTGCCACCAAGATCGCCAGCGGCGTTACGCTGGTGAACAGCATGCTTTCCTGCATTTGCGTTGTGATTCTGTATCTGGCGCTTCGCCCCGCGCTGGAGCGCAGCAAGCTGCTGTAAACACAGGGTTTTCTCCCGCAGGTAAGCCTGCGGGAGATTTATTTGCAGATTTTTTCAAAAAAGTGCTTGACTTTGCTTCCCCGGTGTGGTAGCATATATAAGCACCAAACAGAGTGCCTGCTATCGCGGAGTGGAGCAGCCTGGTAGCTCGTCGGGCTCATAACCCGAAGGTCGTAGGTTCAAATCCTGCCTCCGCAACCACCAAGGCCTCGTTAAATCGAAAGATTTAACGAGGCCTTTCTTTTTGCCTCGCAAAAAGGGCCGCCATTGATTCAGTTTTTACGCTTTACGGCGGCGAGGAAAGCACCATGACAAAGAGGGCCATGTGTGCTGCGACCTTACGCTGAAAATGCAGCGCGAGATCTCGCTGGAGGATATCAACGATTTTATCCAGCACAACCGGGGCATTGTATCCGCCGAGGGCTCTCCCGTGACCTGATTTTGCGCACCCTGTTCCACACTATATATTACATAATGGAATTCACCGGATCTTTTCCAATCCCTTCCAAAAGGGCCGCCGCAGTTCTTGCACACTGCAGCGGCCCTTTCCTGGTTATGCTTCGGCGGGCAGGATTGCCAGATGCACCACAAACCGCCTGTCACTGCTGTCGGTTCCGTTGATGCAGGTGCTCAGGGTCAGGATCTTGGGCTCGGCCTCGCTGCAGGGCTGCGCCGTGATTGCCGAGTGTTCGCGGATCTGCTGCAGCCACTGTGCATGGTTTTGTGCATTGCCGCCCATGCGGTAGGCGCTGCCGTTGGCCGTGGTTTCGCAGGCGCTTTGCACCGGCAGAATATAATTGCCCTGCGGGGTATACAAAACAAGGCTGCTGTGCGCCTCGTAATAATCCTGATCGGCATAGCCGGTCAGGCTGGCCAGCATGGTGCCGTCCTTCATATTGTGCCCATACACAAGGTTGTTGAAATCCGAAAAATCGGCGCTGCCGCGATAATCCAAAAACAGGCTCCCGTGGTTGTTCTGTGTGCCGCCGGGCAGGTGCGTAAGATAATAGTCGTTGTCCGCCGCCTGCAGGATGGGATAATCGATGCTGCCCGCCGGGTCACTGATCCAGCCCACAATGTCGGGATAGCTTGCCTGCAGGGAAGCCCAGTCAAACCTTCGCTGTAAGGGGTCTTTCGGTGTGCTTGGCTCTGCCTGCTGCTGCGGGGCCGCCTGCTGGGTGATCTCGCCGTAGGCCTTTTTGGCGGTGCTTGTGGCGTGCAGAATGCCATACACCTGCCATGCCGAAAATGCCGCCACCGCCAGCAGGCACACCGCCGCCGCTGTTGTAAACGCTTTTTGAACCGCTGATCTTTTCATAACGCCCTCCGGGATAGCACAGGGCAGCGCCGCGCCCTTTTGCGGCGCAGTGCTGCCTTACATCATAGCTTCATTATATAGGCCCCCCATGCCGGATTGCAAGGCAGCGCGTGAGGGGGCGCAGGGCTGGCGCAAAAAGCCCTTTTGCCCCTTGGGTGTATAGGCTTTCCATACCCTTTGTAAACTTTCCGTCAAGTTTTTTCTTTTCTCTTGCACCTTTTTTGCCTTCGTGCTTTAATGAAAGTGAGCAGGGCCTGTTTTTGCCCTGCAAAGGAAAGTGCGTTTCAAATTATACAAATAATTAAGTATATATTTTGTTGAATCGATAGGAGAAGGAGTTTATTTTTATGAGCAAGATCACTTATGATATGGTTCGTCAGTCACCCGAGATCCGCACCTATATTGAACAGGCCGATGCCAGCCTTTCGGCCATGGGCTTTACCGAGCACAGCTTTGCCCATGTAGAGCGCGCCGCACAGGTTTCCAGCAAGCTGCTGGCTGATCTTGGCTACAGCGAGCGTGAGGTGGAATTGGCCCGCATTGCAGGCTTTATGCACGATATCGGCAATGTGGTGAACCGCATCGACCATGCGCAGAGCGGCGCCATGATGGCATTTCGTATTTTAGATAAGTGGGGCATGGACCCTGCCGACACCGCCCTGGTGGTTACGGCCATCGGCAACCACGATGAGCACACGGCGTTTCCCGTAAATGCGGTTTCCGCCGCGCTGATCCTGGCCGATAAAACCGATGTGCGCCGCAGCCGTGTGCGCCAAAAGCCCCACGCCATGTTTGACATTCACGACCGTGTGAACTACTCGGTCACCGAAAGCCGCGTAGAGCTGGACACCGAAAAGCACGAATTCACCGAGATTCTTACGCTGGACACTGCCATTTGCCCCGTGCTGGAATATTTTGAGATTTTTATGGAGCGTATGCTGCTGTGCCAAAAGGCCGCTGCGCATCTGGGCCTTTCCTTCCGCCTGCGCGTGAACGGGCAGAACATTCTGTAACCGCCGCCCTTCCGCACCGCGCGGAAATTCTTTGCAAGCCGTTTCCCCGTCTTAGGACGGGGATTTTTTGTTATGGCGGCAGGGGAATGCGGCATCTTAATAAAATCTTAACGATTTGCACACTGTTTTCTCAAACAAAATTTCGCTACAATAAAAGCACAAGGAGAGTGCATCATATGCTGAACATCTTGCTGTGTGACGATGACCACGACATTGTCAACGCACTGAAAATTTATCTTTCCGCCCCGGACCGCTGCCTGCTGGAGGCCCACACGGGCCGCGAGGCACTGGAAATTGCCGCCCGCACCGAATTGCATTTGATCCTTTTGGATATCATGATGCCGGAAATGGACGGCATTGCCGCCTTGGCTGCGCTGCGCCAAACCAGCAATGTGCCGGTGATTTTGCTCACCGCCAAGGGGGAGGACTGCGACAAAATTTTAGGGCTGGACATCGGCGCCGATGACTATATCACCAAGCCCTTCAATCCCGCCGAGGTGAGCGCCCGTGTGCGCAGCCAGCTGCGGCGCTACACCCGCCTTGGGGGCGGCGCGCCTGCCCCGGCCCCCGGTGTGGTGCGCGTGGGCGGCATTGCGCTGGACGATGCGCAAAAGCTGGTCACGCTGGACGGTGAACCCGTAAGCCTGACCCCCACCGAGTACGAAATTTTAAAGCTGCTGCTTTCCAGCCCCGGGCAGGTGTTTTCTCCGCCCGAAATCTACCGCCGGGTCTGGCAGGACGCCCCCCTGGGCAACGAGCGCACCGTGGCCGTTCACATTCGCCACCTGCGCGAAAAACTGGAGATCGACCCCGCCGAACCCCGCTGGCTGAAGGTGGTGTGGGGGCAGGGCTATAAAATAGAAAAGGAGAAATCCCAATGAAACAGTGGACAAGAACCGCCCCGGGGCAGTTTATTTTATGGCTGTTCATCATGCTGGTGGCGAGTGTCAGCTTCGCCAGCGGATTTGCATCGCTCTATATGGCTTCGATGGATTTCTATTCTTTGAGCGAATCCGAGCTGGAGCAGCAGGCCATACAGCTGCGTGCTTATCCGGACATCGAAAACCTGACCTCGCAAATTCTGTATAATAATGCCATGCGATATAAGGATTATGCCGAAAATCAAATGGATTTTTATGATATTGCTTATTTGTGTGTGGTTGACCGCGGGCAGAACGATAAAGTGGTGTATGAATACGGCGATGAAAAGGCACTGAAAAAAGACAAACCCCGCTTTGAGCAGACATTCTATTGGAGTGAGGTGGAAACAGCTACGGCTTATGGCGATGAGGAGAGCGACGATGAAGCCACGGATTCCACAGAATTCTCTATAGAGCAAAACAGCACCGACAAAGAGAGAACTCTTATCGGCCCCTATACGACCACGGCCGTTTATGACAGCGAAAACCGATTTGCGACTGAACTTCGATTCACAAAGGACCTGTGGAGTGTGCGGTATTACATTCCGGCCATCTTCGGTATGAGCGCGGTGGTGCTGTGCTGCCTATGCGCGGTGTTGCTGCACACTGCAGGCAGGCGAGTTGGCACCGAGCAGGCATTCCCCGGATTTTTCACCCGCGTGCCGTTCGATGTGTTCAGCGGCATTATGCTGATTTTGGCATGCGCGGCAGCTTTGCCACTGGATTTTGCCCTGAATATGAGTACGGACAGTGATGAATGGCTGGTTGGTATGGCCTGCCTGCTGGCGGCAGCGCTGTATTTGATGAGTCTGGCGCTTGTCTGGCTGCGCGAGGTCGTGATCCGGCATCGGCTGGGCGGCGTGTGGAAACGCTCAATCCTGGCATGGTGCTGGCATTTGGCCGGGCGCTGCTGGCGCGGCGTGCTGCGCCTGCCGCTGGTTCCGCTTACGGCGGGGGTCGTGCTGCTGATTACAGTTGGCGAATTCATGGGCATTCTCCTGTTTGCAGACTGGAACGCGGGAGCACTGATGTTTCTCTGGTTCCTCGAAAAGCTGGTAGTGCTGCCGGTGATTTTTTATGTGGCACTTACCTGCCAAAAGCTGCGTACCCATGCCCACAGCCTGGCGCAGGGCAACCTGGATACCACGCTGGATACCGCCCGCATGGTCGGTGCGCTCAAAGCCCACGCCGAGGATCTGAACTCGATTGCCGATGCCATTGATACGGCAGTCGGCCAGCGCACACGCAGCGAGCGCTTTAAGGCCGAGCTGATCACCAATGTTTCCCACGATATCAAAACCCCGCTTACCAGCATTATCAACTACACCGATCTGATCTGCCGCGAACAGTGCGACAATCCCCGAATCACCGAATATGCCCAGGTGCTGCACCGGCAGGGGGAACGGCTGAAAAAGCTGCTGGTGGATCTGGTGGAGGCCAGCAAGGCCAGCACCGGCAATCTGGAGGTTCACCGCACCCCCTGCCGCGTGGATGTGCTGCTGGACCAGGCGGCGGGGGAGTATGAGCAGCGCCTTGCCCAAAGCGGGCTGACCCTTGTGCTGCAAAAGCCGGAGACCGGCCTTGTGATTCTGGCCGACGGGCGGCATTTGTGGCGTGTGTTTGACAACTTAATGAACAACATTTGCAAATATGCGCTTTCGGGCACACGCGTGTACCTTACGCTGGCTCAGGCAGGCACAAAGGTGCGGGTGAGCTTTCGCAACATTTCGCGTGACCCGCTGGATATGCCTGCCGCGCAGCTGTTAGAGCGCTTTGCCCGCGGCGATGCCGCCCGCACCACCGAGGGCAGCGGGCTGGGGCTTTCCATTGCCCAAAGCCTCACCGAGCTGCAGGGCGGCAAGATGGAGCTTTCGGTGGACGGCGATCTGTTTAAGGTGGTGCTTTCCTTTCCGCTTTCCGAAACCCAGCCCCTCACCCCGGGCCCGGCCGCAGCCGAGGCCGAGGAATAATTTTTTCTCTGTGCAGCAGATCGGGGGTGTGCCTCGTTATGCTATATAAGAAAGCTTTTTGGAGCTTTGGCAAGGAAGTGAATGCTGTATGCCCTTAGAGGTTTTGGCCGAACGGCTGAAAAAATTTCTTGTGTTCGTGCTGCTTTTCCTGCTGGCGGCCTGTGCCGCATTCTGCCTGCTGGCCGCACGGCAGGGGCATTTTTCTTCGGTGCCCGCGTTTCGCGCCTATGTGCTGCGCTTTGGGGCACTGGGGCCGGTGGTGCTGGCCGCCGTGCAGGCCATACAGGTGATCCTGCCGGTACTGCCCGGATTTCTGGGCTGTGCTGTGGGGGCAGGGCTGTTCGGTGCGGCGGGCGGCTTTGTTTGCAACTACCTTGGCATCAGCCTTGGTTCGCTGATCGCCTTCTGGCTGGCACGGCGCTTCGGCCTGCCGCTGGTGCGGCAGATGGTGCCGCTGCAAAAATACCAGCGGGTGACCGATTGGGTGTGCCGGCGCAAAAGCTATACGCTGGTTTTGTTTCTGGCCATTTTGCTGCCGCTGGCACCCGATGATTATTTGTGCTGGCTTTCGGGGCTTTCGGGCTATCCCAGCCGCCGATTTTTCTGGATCATCGTGCTGGGCAAGCCGTGGTGCATTCTGGCCTACAGCTTGGCCTTTGCACGGCTGTTTTGATCCCCACTGCCCAAAGGAGGAACCATGCTTGGATTTTATAATTATACCGTCGTTTTAACTTATGTGGGAATGCTCACGGGCTTTGCGGGCATTCTTTTCGCCGCAGGCGGGCAGGTGAGCCCGGCCCTTTTGTGCCTGATGGGCGCAGGCTTTTGCGATATGTTTGACGGCAAGATCGCTTCCACCCGCCCGCGCACCCAGCAGGAAAAGCGCTTTGGCATTCAGATCGATTCCCTGAGCGACCTTGTGTGCTTTGGGGTGCTGCCCGCTGTGATCGTGTGGTGCGCCGCCGGGGCCTCGCCGCTTTCCCTGTGCGTTGGCGGGGGATATGCGCTGTGCGCGCTGATCCGGCTGGCATGGTTTAATGTGGACGAGGAAGAGCGCCAGGCCGCCGAGCCCGGCAGCCGCACACTGTATTACGGCCTGCCCGTAACCGGTTCTGCGCTTATTCTGCCCGGCGTGCTGGCGCTGGCGGTACGCCTTGGGCTGGCCATGGCCATGCCCGGTTTGGCCGCCCTTTGCCTGATGGCTGTGGGCTTTTTAACGCCGTTTCCCTTAAAAAAGCCGCAGGCGGCGGGCAAGGCTGCCCTTTTGCTGTGCGGCGGGGCTGTGCTGGCGCTTGTGGCCGGGGTGCTGCTGTGAGCGGGCCCAACAACGGCGCGGTGCGCTTTTTCTACGGCACGGCGGCAGGGCGGCTGTGCCTGCAGGCCCTGCTGGCCGCCCATGCCGACAGGCTTTGGGCAGCTGTGCTGCACACCCGCCTTTCGCGCTGCCTGATCGGCCCTTATGCCCGCCGCCACGGCATTTTGTGCCCCAATGCGGCAGCGTATGGCAGCTTTGCCGATTTTTTTGCGCGCGAGATCCCGCATCTGCCCTTTGATGCTGCGCCCGAGCGCCTGATCAGCCCCTGCGACGGTTGGCTGAGCGTGCACTCCATTCAGCCCGGCAGCTGTTTTTCCATTAAAAACTCTTTGTATAAAATAGGCGATATTTTACAAGACGAAGCCCTTGCCGGGCAGTTTACCGGCGGGCAATGCCTGATTTTTCGGCTGTGCCCCAGCGATTACCACCATTATTGCTATATCGACGATGGCTATCAGGGCGAAAACCACCCCATTGCGGGCACGCTGCACAGTGTGCAGCCGCTGGCGTGCGAAACCGTGCCGGTGTATGCGCAAAACCGCCGCAGCTGGACTCTTTTGCACACCCGGCATTTCGGCCCGGTGGTGCAAGCCGAGATCGGCGCACTGGCGGTGGGCGGCATTGTGAATCCGCACCCCGGCGGCCCGGTTTATAAAGGGCAGGAAAAGGGTCATTTTACGCTGTGCGGCTCCACCATTGTTTTGCTGCTGCAGCCGGGCGCGGCGCACCTGCTGCCCCGCATTCTGGCCGAGGCCGAGGGCGGGGAAGCGCGGGTGGCTTTTGGCCAGTGGATCGGCCTGGCGGGGGATCAGCCATGAAGCCCCGCAAAGCCTCGCGCCTGTTTTCCACACGCTGGCGGCTTTTGCTGCCGCCCGCCGCGCTTTTGTGGAATCAGTTTGTTTACTGGGGCGGCGCAGCGCTGGCCGAAACACGGCATCACTACCAGTTTTCCACTGCGCTTGACCGCGCCATTCCGCTGATCCCGTGGACGGTGTGCATCTATTTTGGCTGCTATGCGTTTTGGGCGCTGCATTACTGCCTGTGTGCCGCCGTGCCCCTGCGCGCACGCCGGTTTTTCACCGCCGATTTTATTGCCAAGGGCGTGTGCTTTGTGTTTTTTGTGGGCTTGCCCACCACCATGGCGCGCCCCGATGTGCAGGGGCTGAATGTGTGGGAAAGCCTGGTGCGCGCGCTGTATATTCTGGATGCCCCCGTGAACCTGTTTCCCTCCATCCACTGCCTGAACAGCTGGCTGTGCTGGGCAAGCGCGCGGGACATTCCGGCGTTTTCGCACGGATACAAGGCCTTTGCGCTGTGTGCCGCCGTGGCTGTGTGCGTTTCCACGCTCACCCTGCGCCAGCACGTTCTGTTGGATGTGGCCGGGGGCATTCTGCTGGCCGAAGTTTGCTGGCGGCTGGCCAAATGAGCATAAAAAATGGTTGATGCAATTTTTCTGCATCAACCATTTTTGTTTATTGCCTGTTTTCGGCTTTGGGGCAGGATCACTCCACATCCCACTGCACGGGGGTTTCAAACAGCTCCATCACCTTTTCACGGTCTGCCGATTGGCCCAGCGCCCACATCAGCTTTACGGCCACGGCCTCGGGCATCATGTCACCGGCTTCCATCACGCCGGGCAGCTCCAGCACGGCGCGCCCCACCTCATACACCGCCATATCACAGCCCTCGTGCGGCACCTGTGTGGTGAACACGGCCAGGCGCCCCGAGCGGCACCAGTGCTGCAGCGCACTGAACATTTCGCCGCGCTCGCCGCCGGGCAGCCCGCCCACGCCGAAGCTTTCGATCACCAGCGCCCGGTAGTAGGGGATCAGCAGCGGAATGATATCCGCACGCATCCCGGGCGTTAAGCGCAGCACAAACACGTTGGGGTCCAGCCGTTCATAAAACTGCACCGGCGGCATTTCGGGGCGGCGCAAAAACGGCACCAGCCGCAGATCACGAAACGCGGCGGTTTCGGGGTAGTCGATGCTGGAAAACGCATTAAAGCTGCGGGTGCGCGTTTTGCGCGCGCGTGTGCCCAAAATCACCTTGCTGTCAAACACCAGCTGCACGCCCCACGCATCGGGGCTTACCGCATACACAAATGCCCGGTACAGATTGTTGCGGGCGTCTGTGTCACGATTATAAATGGATTTCTGGCTGCCGGTAAGCACCACCGGCTTGGCGCTGTTCTGGATCATATAGCTCAGCGCCGCGGCGGTGTAGGCCATGGTGTCGGTTCCGTGCGCCACCACAAATCCATCGTAGCTTTCATAGTTATCCCGCACCGTGCGCACAATGGCCTGCCACTGCGCCGGGCCCATGCTGGTGGAATCCAGATTGAACAGCTGCAGCGCGTCGATATGGCACAGATCGGCCAGCTCGGGCACGCAGTTCAGCAGTTCCTCGCTGGTGATGGCCGGGGCCAGCCCGCCCTGCTCGGTGGGGCGGCTGGCAATGGTGCCGCCGGTGGCAATGAGAAGAATTTTCTTTTCGGTTTGCATTTTCCTGATCCTTTATATGAATATTTCTTTTGGGGCTTTTTTATTGCATTATTGCAGCAGCTTTTGCACAAGGGCATCCAGATCGTCCTGTTCCACCTCGCCGCTGCCGTTGAGATCGGCGGCATAAAAGCCCGCCATGCTCCACTCGGTGCGCCCGGCCAGCGCCGAAACAGCGGTGAGCACATCGCACAGGTCCACCACGCCGTCACCGTTGGCATCGCCGGTGCCCTTGGGGATCGCGCAGATCAATTCGCGGGTGTTTTGCGCGGGGATATACAGCAGGCCGTCCTGCGTGTTATACACCCGGATTCCGGTGTAGTAGTGCGCCAGGATCTGCCATGCGCTCCAGCCCTGCTCGGCGGCATAGCCCAGTGCGCCCACCTGGCTCATGCCCACGCCGTGGCCGGTGCCGTAGGCCACCAGATGCCACGGTTCCTCCACGCGGCCAAGGCTGCCGCCCTCATTCACCATGTTGCCGGGCACATAGGCAATGGTGTAACAGCCGCTGGCAAGGCCCGTGCTCCAGTTGGTGCCGCGAAAGCCTGTGTACAGCTTTTGCCCGTCCAGCCCGTCGGTATTGCCCACGCGCAGGCCCGTGTGGGTCACATAGCCGTAGGTGCTGCGCTGGGTCACCTGCAGGGCTGCGGCGTTCTGGCTGCTCCAATCGCTGCCGATGTCGGCCCCGTACAGGCGCTGCAGCTCGCTGCTCAGCTCGTTCCAGCGGGTATAGTTGTAGCGGCTATGCTCCCACGAAAGGCCCATTTTGCCGCAGTAGCTCTGGTCGTAAGGGCTTTCCACGCCCACCAGATAGCTAAGATCCTGCTGCCACACATCCCGGCAGTTGGCGGTGCCCGCCGCGCCGGTGTCCGGGTGGCGGCCTGCACTGGCATAATAGCTGGTGAGCGCCATGGAATAGCCCTCGGGGTCGACCCCTTGGCCGGTCACGGCCAGATAGGGCAGCGCTTCGTCCACTGCCTCATACAGCAGCTTGCCCGCCGGGCTGGTTTCATCGGGCTTCAGCCAGAATTCGCTGGTGCTTTTGTTGGTGCTGCAGCCATTATACAGCAGATAGCTGTGCACGGCCACCGCCTGCGCCTTCCATGCCTGCTTTACGGCGTTTTTATCGGATATCGCGGTGTAAAATCCGCCCACCTCGGCGTTCACGATGCCAGCCAGCGCCTCACGCCAGCTCATCTGCACGCCGGTTTGATAGGTGCGGTTGGCATTGTTTCCCTGGCAGATCCACAGGTTCAGCTGCACATTCGGCTCGGCGGCATTTTCCGGCAGCGAAGCCATGGAAATGCCGTCGCCCGCTTCCAGCACAAGGGCCTGCTGCAGCGATGTGTCGGCAAAGTCCTCCGGCTCGGTGACTGCGCCCGCCAGCGTGTCGCCCTGCGGGGCGCCGGGGTCCGCATTGGCCAGGGCCGCCGGAGCACACGCAGCGCACAGCGAAAACGCCGCCGCCAGCGATAATATGCGTTTCCATAAAGAATTCTTTTTCATAACTGCTCTTTCCCGCACGCTTTCCACGCGCACACCTGCAAAAATCAACGCTTACTATTATTAAAGCGGGTTTTGCCGCTTTTGGCAAGGGGCACTGCGAAATTCCATGGCGGGGCCGCCTTGCGGCTTTTGGGAATTGCAGTTATACTGGATAAGAGTAAGCTTGCTGCGCCGCCGTTGCAGCAAAAGTGAAAGGGGAATCTTTACCATTATGTCAGCCGATGTTCGCCAGCGGGCCCGCATGAATATGACCAGCGGGCCCATGCTGGGCAATATTTTTTTATTCGCACTGCCGCTTGCGGCCAGCGGTGTGCTGCAGCTTTTATTCAACGCAGCCGATCAGGTGGTTGTGGGGCGCTTTGCGGGCGCTGCCGCACTGGCCGCCGTGGGCAGCAATGCCGCCATCATCAATATGCTGGTGAATTTTTTCATCGGCTTTTCCGTGGGCGCCAATGTGGCCACCAGCCGCTATTACGGCTCACGCGATTATGACGGCGTGCAGAAAGCCGTACACACCGCCATGCTGCTGAGCGTGATCTGCGGCAGCGTGCTGGCCGTGGTGGGCATTCTGGCCGCCCGGCCCCTGCTGGTGGCCATGAGCACCCCCGCCGATGTGCTGGATATGGCGGTTTTGTATCTGCGCATTTACTTTGGCGGTATGCCCATCACCATGATCTATAACTTTGGCGCAGCGCTGCTGCGCAGCGTGGGCGACACCCGCCGCCCGCTGTATTGCCTGACGGCTTCTGGCCTTGTGAATGTGGTGCTCAACCTGATTTTTGTGATCGGGTTTGATATGAGCGTGGCCGGTGTGGGCCTGGCCACTGTGATCAGCCAGGGCATGGCGGCCTTTATGGTGGTGTGCATCCTGGTGCGTGAGCAGGGCCCCCTGCATCTGGATATGCGCCTTTTGCGCCTTTCGCCCGAGCCGCTGCGCCTGATCATCACCGTTGGCCTGCCCACCGGTGTGCAGAGCATCGTGTTCAATGTGGCCAATGTGGTGGTGCAGTCCACCATCAACAGCTTTGGCAGCGCTGCCATGGCCGGCGCCGCCGCAGCCCACAGCATTGAGGGCTTTGTGTACTGCATCATGGATTCCTTTGCCCAAACCTGCGTCACCTTTACCAGCCAGAATCTGGGCGCAGGCAAGCTGGACCGTGTGGACCGCGCGGCTCTGCTGTGCAATCTGTGCGCCTTTGGCTTTGGGCTGGTGCTGGGCGTATCGGTGGCACTGAACAGCTCGATCTTCCTGAACATTTATTCTTCGGACCCTGCGGTGATCGCCGCCGGAAGCGAGCGCATGATGGCCGTGTGCGCCACCTATTGCCTGTGCGGGCTGATGGATGTAAGCTCGGATGCCATGCGCGGGCTGGGCTATTCGATCCTGCCCACCCTTGTCAGCTTTTGCGGAAGCTGCCTCACCCGCCTTGCGTGGATCCGGTTTATTTTCCCGCTCAACCCCACCATTCGTATGCTGTATCTGATTTTTCCCATCAGCTGGGCCATCACCGCTGCGCTGCACTGGGCGTGCTATACCCTTGTACACCCCAGGGTAGCCCGCCGCCTGGCCGGAAGCAATTTTTAACAGCACATAGCCCCCTTACCAAAAGGCAGCCCCGGCGGAAAATTCCGCCGGGGCTGCCTTTGTTTTCATCGTGTCATTTTATCAAAGATATCCACCAGCTCGTCGATCTGCTTGCCGGCGTCCTGTGCGGCCACGGCATCGGTCACACAGGCGGCCATGTGGGCACGCAGCACCTCACGCGTGGCCTTGCGGATCAGTGCCTGGCTGGCCAGCAGCTGGTTGGCCACATCCATGCAATAGCGATCCTCCTCGATCATGCGCAGCACGCTGTCCAGCTGGCCCTGCGCGGTGCGCACAAGGCGGGTCACCTTGTCATGGTCGGCAACCATGGCCTCAGCCCTCGATGCCGGTCACCTTATAACCGGCATCCGTCACGGCCTTGATCAGGGCGGCATCCTCCAGCGAAGCGCCGCTCACCTTGGCGGTGCCGCTTTCCAGATCCACCTCCACAGCCGTGCCTGCAATGGCCTCCAGTGCGGTTTTCACATGGGCCACGCAGTGCTGGCACATCATGCCCTCGATATGAATGGTTTTGTTCATGGTAGTTTCTCCTTCCGTAGTTTGGGTTTCGGGTGTATCTTCCACCGGCTTTTCTGCCGGGAGAGCCTTTGGAGGTTTGGGCTTTCGGCGGGCATCGTGCTTGGGGCTGTAGGGGTCAAACAGGTTGAGTCGCAGCGCGTTGGTGACCACGCAGAAGCTGGAAAGGCTCATGGCTGCTGCGCCGAACATGGGGTTGAGCAAAAGCCCGAAGGGCAGATACCACACACCGGCGGCCAAGGGAATGCCCACGCAGTTATAAAAGAATGCCCAGAACAGGTTTTCGTGAATGTTCCGCACAGTTTGGCGCGAAAGGCGAATGGCCGCTGCGGCATCCCGCAGGCTGCCCTTCATCAGCACCACATTGGCGGCATCAATGGCCACATCCGCGCCTGCGCCGATGGCAATGCCCACATCCGCCCGGGTGAGGGCGGGGGCATCGTTGATGCCGTCACCCACCATGGCCACCAGCCCTTCGGCGGCATAGCGGCGCACCACAGCCTCTTTATCGGCGGGCAGCACATCGGCGATCACTTCGTCTGCGCCCACCTGTGCGCCAATGGCGGTTGCCGTGCGCTGGTTATCGCCCGTAAGCATCACCACCCGCAGGCCCATGCCCTGCATTTCGGCCACGGCGGCGGCGCTGTCGGCCTTTACCACATCGGCCACGGCCACAATGCCGCACAGCTCATCGCCCATGGCAAAATACAGCGGGGTTTTGCCCTGCTCGGCCAGCTGGGCGCCGCGCTGCTCCCACTCGGGGGTAAGCAGCCCGCGCCCGCGCATCAGGGCCATGCTGCCCCCCAGCGCAGGCAGCGAGTTGATCTCGGCCTGCACGCCGTGCCCGGGCAGCGCGCGGAAGTTCTGCACCTCCATGGGCTTAACGCCCTTTTGGGCGGCATATTCGGTCACCGCCTTGGCCAGCGGATGCTCGCTGGGAGTTTCCAGCGAAAGCGCCAGCGAAAGCAGTGCTTCGGGGCGAAGCCCCTGCACCGGGCTTACATCGGTCACCTGCGGTTTGCCCTCGGTGATGGTGCCGGTTTTATCCAGCACCACGGTGCCCACCCTGCCGGTGGTTTCCAGCGCAGCGGCGGTTTTAAACAAAATGCCTTTTTTTGCTCCCAGGCCGCTGGCCACCATAATGGCCACGGGGGTAGCCAGCCCCAGCGCGCACGGGCAGCTGATTACCAGCACGCTGATGGCCCGGGCCAGCACAAACCCGGCGCTGCGCCCGGCAGCGGCCCACGCAATGGCTGTAAGCACCGCCAGCCCCAGCACACAGGGCACAAACACGGCGGCCACCCGGTCGGCCGTTTTGGCAATGGGGGCCTTGCCGCCCGCCGCATCCTCCACCATGCGAATGATCTGCTGAATGGTGGTATCCTGCCCCACCCGGCTGGCCTTGCAGGTCAGGAATCCGTTCTGGTTCATCGTGCCTGCGCTCACCGTGCTGCCCGGCTGCTTATCCACGGGAATGCTTTCACCGGTCAGCGCCGATTCATCCACCGCGCCGGTGCCCTCGGCAACCTTGCCGTCCACAGGAATGCTTTCGCCGGGGCGCACCACAAACACATCCCCCACCTGCACCTGCTCCACCGGCACCTTGACTTCCTGCCCGTTTTGCACCAGCGTGGCTGTTTTGGGGGCAAGATCCATCAGGCCGCGAATGGCGCTGGTGGTTTTGCCCTTGCTGTAGGCTTCCAGCGTTTTGCCCACCGTGATCAGCGAAAGGATCGTGGCGGCACTTTCAAAATAATATTCATCCATATACGGCATGGCGGCCGCTGCGCCGCCCGCCGCCATGGCGCTGCTGGCCGCAAACAGCGCCCATGTGCTGTAGCCGAACGCCGCGCCTGCCCCCATGGCCACCAGCGTGTCCATGTTGGGCGCGCCGTGAACCAGGCTGGTCACGCCGCTTACAAAGAATTTCTGGTTGATCACCATGATCGCTGCCGTGAGCAGCAGCTCGTAAATGCCCATGCTCACATGATTTCCCGCCAGAAAAGCAGGCAGCGGCCAGTTCCACAGCATATGGCCCATGCTCACATACATCAGCGGCACCAGCAGCACCACGCTGGCCGCCAAACGGCGCACCAGACGCGGGGTTTCCTTATCCTGCAGGGCATCGGCGGTTTGCGCCTTGTCGGCGCTGCCCGGCGTTTCGGGCGCTGCGCCATAACCCGCCTTTTCCACTGCCTCGCAGATGGCCGCCGCCGTGGCCGGGGCGCTGTATTCCACCTGCATACTGTTGGTAAGCAGGCTCACCGCCACGCTGCTTACGCCCTGCACGCTGTTTACGGCTTTTTCCACATGGCTGCTGCAGGCGGCGCAGGTCATGCCGGTAACGGAAAATCGTTCCATAAAAACTCCTTTTGTGTTTTACTG
This sequence comes from Subdoligranulum sp., assembly GCA_004555405.1. Taxonomy (GTDB): domain Bacteria; phylum Bacillota; class Clostridia; order Oscillospirales; family Ruminococcaceae; genus SFIE01. The sequence goes on along the minus strand of SFIE01000010.1, from coordinate 31,500 downwards.
CTCTTTCCCGGGGAAACGCTTGTGCCCACCCCCCGGGGAGGGGGTATCTATAGCTTTATTATATGCTTTTGCGGGCAAAATGCAAGGGCTTTTTTCGTGCCGAACACAGCTTTCTTCCGGGCAGGTTTTCTGAAAATGCCCTATATTCCTGCATTTTCGGCATTTTTGCCTTTGAAAAAAGTACAAAAATATACTATAATAGGTATATATAGTTTAAATTTTTCAAAAAGGAGTGTGGAGTCATGACCGATCCAATGTTTTCCCCCGGGCAGTGTGTGATCTACGGTGCAAACGGTGTGTGTACGGTAGATGGTGTGCGTGAAATGCAGCTGCCCTACGACGATGAAGCCCAAAGCTATTATGTGCTCAAACCTGCCAGCAAACCGGGCTCCACCATTTATGTGCCCATGGGCAACGAAACGCTGGTGGGGCGGCTGCGCCCGCTTTTGGATAAGGCCGGGCTGGACGATGTGCTGCAGCGCGTAAAAGGCCGCGAAATGCCCTGGCCTGAGGACCGCACGGCCCGCCATCAGGAATTCAACGCGCTGCTGGCCCGGCGCGATCAGGAAGAAATGCTGCTGATGCTGCGCTGCATTTATGCGCGCCGCCGCAGCCTGAAAAAAGCCGGCAAGCACCTGCCCGGCATGGATGACGATATTATGCACAGCTGCGAAAAGCTGCTGACACAGGAATTTTCGCTGTGTTTGCAGATCCCCCCTGAGGAAGTGGGCGAGTATCTGCACAATGCACTGGACGGCGATCCCTGCTGACGGCCCGCCGTGCAGGCGCTGTTTTGATAAAAGCACTGCCTGCATAAAGGATTTTATGCCCCGCTCTGCAGAGCGGGGCCTTTTTGCTGTTTTTTCGCCGGAACTCAGGCGCCGGAAAAGGCAAATTTCTGCCGCCGGTTTTTCCCGCTGGCCTGTTTTGTAAAATTCAACAGATTTTCTGTAAAAGCGCTTGTTTTTCTTATATTTCGCCTGTATAATAATGATGAATAACTATCCGCATTTTATATGCGGTTTTACTGAATATTTTCTAAAAAAAGGGGGAAATGCCCATGCGGCATAAGATCGGCACAGCGGCAGCCGCTGCATTGCTGGCCATGGCCATGGCCGCACCTGCCTGCGCACAGGGCCCCGAGATCACTGTGCAGCGCCCCGCCGCCAAGGGCGACACGCTGCAGGTAACGCTTTCCATTCAAGAGCCCAGCCAGAGTGCACACGCGCTTTTGTGCAGCCTTGGCTACGATAAAACGCAGCTGCAGCTGGAAAGCGCCGAGATTTTGCCGGGCAGCGGCAAGCAGGCCGGAAACACCAACGGCACCGCCAAAAACACCCGCACCGCCGGGATGGTTTCGGCAGAGTGGCACGATTTAGACAGTGCCTTCACAGGCGGCGAGGTGCTGCAGCTGCAGTTTACCGCCCTGTGTGATTTTACCGAAACCACGCTGGAAGTGCAGGATGTGCAGCTGGCCGCCATGCAAAACGGCGTGGCCAAAAAGCTGACAGCCAAAACCGCCGCCCTCACCGTGAGCGGCGGCATTCAGCCGGGAGATGTGGATCTGAATGGTTCTGTGGACACCGATGATCTGCTGCTGCTGTGTCGCGCTCTGGCTGGGTTGGAGCCCATGCCCAACTGCACCTTTGGCGCCGATGTAGACGGCAGCGGTGATATAGACACCGACGATCTGCTTTTACTGTGCCGCGCATTGGCCGGGTTGGAAGAAATTCCAAACAGCAGCAGCGAATTTTCCTGCACGCTTTCTTAAGGCAGCACGGCCTTGCCCTTTTGGGCACAGCCTTCAAAACGATGTAAAGGATGGTGTACCCTATGAAATATATTCAAAGGATCTTTTCTTTCGTGATCAGTACTGCACTGGCCTGCGGCCTTGTGACCAATGCCTTTGCAGCCACCGGCACAGCCAAAGCGGCTGCGCCCGTTCCTGCTATCACGCTCACCGCTGACAAAAACACGGTATCGGTGGGTGACACGATCACCATTTCAATGGCGGTCGACGGCACCGAAAACGGATTTGCCGTGTTGCAAGCCTTCCTAAATTATAACGCCGATGCGTTTTCGCCCAGCGCCGTCACCAGCATCGACAACACCACCGCAAAAGGCTTTGGTGTAACCAAGCCTACCGTGAGCACTACCGGCTTGTCCGCCCTTATTCTGAGGAATGACGAAAATATAAAGGCCGCTTTCGACTCTGCCGCCACTTATACATTTAAGGCCACCCAAGCGGGCACCTTTGATTTTTCCGTCAGCGGCGGCGTGAGTGCGGTTGGCTGCACTGCCACCCCGCTCGATAAGGCATTCAAAATTTCTGTTACCGTCAGCGCCAAGCCCCTTACGGCAACGCCAGTGCAAAACGCCACGCTGAGCGCCGAGTATGGCCGTACTATGGGCGAACTGGCAGATAGCATTCAACCCAAAGATTTTGTTCTGAAAAGCGGCAATACCGATGTGACCGGCAAGGTTCAGGGCAAATGGAGCGCTGAAGACCCCAACGCGATCCCTGCTGCAGGCACTGCCAGCGCCAAATTCCTTTTCACACCCAAAAATTCCAAGGAATACAACCCCGCCGAGGCCACCTTTGCTTTGGATATCACCCCCAAAACCATTACCCCCACGCTGTCTGTGGAGCCCGCCGAGAAAATGTATGACGGCGGCACCGATCTCACCGCCGATCAAAAGGCTGCGATCACTCTGGATGGCGTGATCCCCGCCGATAAAGGCAAGGTTTCGGCTGATTTCAGCAGCATCGCCTACGATAAAGCCGACAGCGGCGAGCGCACCATCACGGCCAGCGACATTGCGCTGACCGGCGACCAAAAGGACAACTACAAATTGAGTGCCGTTCCCTGCACGGCCAAAGGCAGCATTACGCCCTACACCGGCGAAGTGTCTGTGCAGGAGAATTTCACCACCCGCAGCTATACCGGCGCTGCGCAGCCCCTGCAGGAAGGCGAGCTGGTGCTGACCGCCAACGGCAAGACCCTGCAGTCCGGCAAGGATTACACGATCACTTACCCCCATGGCTGCACCGGCACCGAAAACGCCGACACGGAAATTTCCTACACGCTCACCGGCAAGGGCAACTATGAGGGCTGCACCTTTACCGGCAGCACCGGCAAATTTACGATCCTTGCGCGCCCGCTGCCCACCGTGAAAACCGGCAGCAGCCTTGGCGGCGCGATCACCGCTGTTTACCAGCAGGAGTACACCTTGCCCACGGTGAGCAACGATATTCTGGAGAAAGACGATGCCCAGGGCACGCTTTCGCTGCGCTATAAGCAGGGCAGCGGCGAGTGGAGCGCCGAAGCCCCCACCATGCCCGGCAGTTATACCATTGGCGTGTATTTTGAAAGCTCCACCGACAAATACAGCTCCGGTATGCTGAACGGCATCTCCACCACCCTGACCATTCAAAAGGCCGAGGGCATCGGCAGTGTGTCCGTGAAGCAAAGCTATGTTTACGGTGAGGCCATCACCCCAGAGGCACAAAACGGCACCGGCGATGTAAGCTACACCTACACCGGCCGAAATGGCACCGACTATGCCAAGAGCGCCGCGGCCCCCACCAATGTGGGCGACTACACCGTGACTGCCACCTTTGCCGAAAGCAACACCCATAAGGCCTGCACGGCCACGGCTGATTTCAGCATTACCCCCAAGAGCATTGCAAAAGAGGACTTTACGCTGAGCGCCACCGAGTTTACTTATAACAGCAGCGAACAAAAGCCCGCTGTTTTGGCTGCTGAGGGCCGCAAAATGGCCGAAGGTACCGACTATACCGTAAAATACCCCGATAAAAGCACCGACGCCGGTCCGTATACCATAACCGTGACCGGCAAGGGCAACTACACCGACACCGTGGAGCTTTCCTACAAGATCAAACAGGCCGCAGGCAGCGGCAGCGTGACTATGGCAGATTACACCTATGGTGATAAAGCCCCCGCCCCTGTGGCCACAAGCGCCACCAACGACGTCGACAAGGAGAGCTACACCTACACCGGCCGAGATGGCACTAACTATACTGCAAGCACCACGCCCCCCACTAATGCGGGCAGCTACACCGTGACCGCCAGCTTTAAAGAAAGCGCAAACGCCACCGCCTGCACGGCCACGGCCAACTTTACCGTTCACCCCAAGGGCCTTGTGGCGGACAACTTTACACTGAGCATCGCCAAGAAACCCACCGAGTTTACTTATAACGGCAGCGAGCAAAAACCCACTGTTTTGGTTGCTGAGGGCAGCAATCTGGCCGAAGGCACCGACTACACCGTAACATATCCCGAAGCCAGCACCAACGCCGGTTCGTACACAGTAAAGGTGACCGGCAAGGGCAACTACACCGGCACCGTGGAGCTTTCCTACAAGATCAATCCTGCGGTTTACAAACTGCCCGAAGGTGCCAAAATCACGACCGAGCTGGAAACATACCCCCTCAGCATTTACGGCGGCCAGCCGCTCAGCCACATTGGCCTGAAGGCCGCGGGCCTGCCCGAGGGCGCCCAGTTTGGCTGGAAAGCAGGGGACACTAAGCTGGCCACCAGTGCCGGCGACCCCAGCTATGAAATCACCGTGGACCCCAACGACCCCAACTACAGCCCGGCCACTGCCAGTGTGAACGTGACCCTTACAGATACGGTTACCGCTGCTGGCAGCAAAGAGGGCATCACCGGCCAGCTGAGCACCGTTGCTGCTTCCATCAGCAAAACCGCCAGCGAAAACGGCAAGCTGAGCGCCGGTGCTTCGGCGGATATTGCCAAACTGACCCGTTCTGACAAGCTTACCCCCAAAGAGCAGGACGATTTGAAGAGCGCCCACCTGAGCGATACCGCCCTTTTGGCCGCACTGGACGAATCGGCTGAAAATGTGACGGTTTCCACCCAGCTGAACAAGGGCGAAAAGTCTGCCCTGACCGGCCTTGCCATCACCACAGGCGGCAAGGCAGCCCTTGGCGAAAGCAGCGGCACCGCCACCTACACCGCCAAGGACATCACCCCCGAAAAGCCTGCCGACGGCCAGCTGATCGAGGTGGAGCTTTCGCTGGGCAGCGGCCAGCAGCCCGCTGTGCCGGTTTTGGTAAGCCTGAGCTTCCATGCCAAAAATGCAGACCCGAACGGCAAGTTCCAGGTGGTGCATAAGCACACCGAAACCGATGCCAGCAAGAATTTCACCACGCAGTATGACTGCCGGAGCGTAAGCAAATCGGGCGATACCGTGACCGTACAGTTCCTGGCTGCCAGCTTCAGCAGCTTCAGCATTCAGTACACGGCCCCGGCCTCCGGCGGCAGCTCGTCGTCGTCCAGCGCCACCCCCAAACCCGATGAACCGCAGCCGCAGCCCACGGCAGCGCCTGCCCCGACCGCCAGCGAAACCACTTGGCTGGGCGGCTACGGCGCATTGCTGAACGCCAAGAGCGGCACCGCCCTTTCGCTGGATGTGACCGCCTGCGAATACCTGCCCGGCTACATTATCACTGGTGTGCAAAAAAGCGGCGTCACCCTGAACCTTTCCACCCCTGCAGGCAAGCTGTGCCTGAGCCCCGCCGTGGCCAAGGCCATGAACGGAAGCTACAACTACACCTTTGCCGATGCCCTTGCCATTTCGGGCAAGGTGGCCGCAGCCGCAAAGCCTGCCGCCAGCCCTGCCCCGGTGAAGGACCCCACTGCCGCCAGCCCCACGCCCGCACCCACGCCGGTGCCCACCGCTGCGCCGCAGCCCACGCAAGCCCCCGCCCCGCAGCCTGAGGCTGAACCCCAGGAAAAGAGCCACAGCCCCCTGCCCATGGTGGCCGCTGTGCTTGTGGCCGCAGCCCTGCTGGCAGGCGGATATCTGGCCTACAACAGCGCCAGCCGCCGCAAGGCCCTGCACGATGTGTATGCCCCCAGCAAAAAGGTGAAGCTGAACCAAAACCAGAATAATGGCCGCAACCGCGAATAACGGCGGGCCGCCATCTTCCTGCCCGCCCCCGGCCATTTTCGGGGGCGGGCCCCTTTTTTCACAGAAAGAGGTGTTTTTCTATGTCTACCCAAAGTGCTGCCGCCAAAAAGCCGGACACCGTTTTGATGACCGAAGGCAGCATTTTTCGCAATATTTTGTTTTTTTCCGCCCCGTTGATCCTGGGCAACCTGCTGCAGCAAACCTACAATGCAGCCGATTCCATCATTGTGGGCAACTTTGTGGGCAGCAATGCGCTGGCCGCCGTGGGCTCCAGCACTTCGCTGATCTATCTGCTGATCGCCTTCAGCCAGGGGGCCAGTGTGGGCGCAAGCGTGATCGTTTCGCAGTATCTCGGCGCGCAGGAGGAAAAGCGCGTGCGCCTTTCGGTACACACCGCGTTTGCCATTGCGGGCATTCTGGGCATTTTGCTCACCATTGGCGGGCTTTTGTTCAGCGGGCGTATTTTGGTGGCCATGCGCACCCCGCCCGAGGTTTTGCCCGATTCGGTGCGCTATCTGCAGATCTACTCCGCCGGGCTGATCTTCAATGTGATCTACAACATGGCGGCGGGCATTTTAAACGCAGCGGGAAATTCGCGCAAATCGCTGGGATATCTGGCCGCCGCCGCCGTGACCAATGTGGGGGCTGACCTGCTTTTGATCGGCGTGCTGGGCTGGGGCGTTACGGGCGCTGCCGTGGCCACCACCCTCAGCCAGGCGGTTTCCTGCGTGCTGGCCATGGGCTATCTGGTGCGTGTGCCTGCAGATTATCGCGTGCAGCCCGCCAGCGTGCGCATTCACCCCGGCATGGCAAAGCGCATTGTACAGGTGGGCCTGCCCACCGGCATTCAAAACATGGTGATCTCCCTTTCCAACATTCTGGTGCAGGCCAGTGTAAACGGCTTTGGCGCTGCCGCCATGGCAGGCTTTGGCGCATATCTGAAAATCGACGGATTCTGCGTGCTGCCCATGCTAAGCTTTGGTATGGCCATCACCACTTTTGTGGGCCAGAACTACGGCGCAGGCAAGCTGGAGCGCATGAAAAAGGGAATGTGGGTCACCATTGCCATGGGCATTGTGTACACCGCTGTGATGGCCGTGCTGCTGATTGCATTTGCCCACCCGCTGCTGGGGCTTTTCTGCCGCGACGAGGCCGTGATCGACTACGGCGTGCAGGCGCTGTGCATATTCTGCCCGTTCTACTGGCTGGCCGCCGTGATGCACGCGCTGGCCGGAACGGTGCGCGGCACCGGCAAAAGCATTCCGCCCATGCTGGCGCTGCTGTTTTCCATGTGCCTTTTCCGCATATTCTATCTGCAGGTCATTCTGCCGCATTTTGATACCATTTTCGGCATTTATATCCTGTATCCCATCAGCTGGGGCATGGGCATGGTGCTGATGATCCTGTATACCTGGAAAGGGCACTGGTGCCGCTATCAGGCCTGATGCCGCCCCGCCGAAAACCCATTTGATGCAAGGAGGCCCCCTGTATGAAGGAATTTTTCTATCTTTCGGCCGATGGCCGCACACAGATCCGCGCAGCCTGCTGGGAGCCGCCGTGTGCCCCGCGGGCGGTTTTGCAATTCGTTCACGGTATGTACGAGCACATGGGCTGGTATGACCGCTTTGCCCGCTGGCTGGCCGCCCAGGGCTTTCTGGTGGTGGGCAACGACCATCTGGGCCACGGCCTTTCGGTGGCGGGCGAAGAAAACCGGGGCTTTTTTGCCCAGCCCAACGGCAACGGCTGTGTGCTGCAGGACATTCACACCCTGCGCACCCTCACACAGAAAGATCACCCCCAGCTGCCCTATTTTATTCTGGGGCACAGCATGGGCAGCTTTTTGACCCGCCAGTATATCCAGCGCCACGGGCAGGGGCTGGCCGGGGCCATTATTATGGGCACCGGCAGCCAAAGCGCCCTCACGCTGCTGGCTGCCCGCACCATTGCCCGGCTTTCGGCCTGCGCCAGGGGCTGGAAAAGCCGCAGCGCCCTGCTGGACAAGCTGACCACCGGCGGCTTCAACCGGCGTTTTCAGCCCGTAAAAACCGGGTGCGAGTGGATCACAAGCGACGAGGAGATCGCCGCCAGCTATGGGCGTGACCCGCTGCGCTGCTTCCGCTTTACGGTGAACGCTTATGATAATATGTTTGTTTCCATCGGCGAGGCACAGTCGGCCCGGCGCATGAAGGGCATTCCCAAAAGCCTGCCCTTACTTTTGATCTCCGGCGAGTGTGACCCTGTGGGCGGCTTTGGCAAGGGGGTTCGGGCGGCCTATGCGCGCTATCGGGCGGCGGGCTTGCAGCAGGTTCGCTGCCTGCTTTATCCCGGCTGCCGCCATGAACTGCTGAACGAGGTGAACCGTGAAACCGTATACGCTGACCTGCTGGATTGGATGAACGCCCACATGGCAGCGGGCCAGAACGAATAAGCGCCAGATCTATTTTATTCCGCTGAGCGGGCGGGGCTTTTGCCCCGCCCGCTTTGCGTTTTTTCCGGCGCAGCGGCTTTTGCACGAATGACTTTTCTTTTTGGGGCAGGTGCTATATAATAGAGTAGAATATACGCCAAAAAAGAAGGTGCCTCATGCCCAGCCAAAACCCCGGTTTTCTGCCCAGCGTGCTGCTGATCCACAACCACTACCGCATTCCGGGCGGTGAAGATACCGTTTTTTCTGCCGAGCGGGATCTCTTGCAAAGCCACGGCCACCGTGTGATCGTTTATGAGCGCACCAATGCCGAGCCTGCGGGCGCATGGCAAAAGCTCACGATGGCGCTTTCGGCGCTGTACAACCGCCGCGCAGCCCGTGAGGTGCGCGCGCTGATCCGCCGCGAAAAACCGGACATTGTGCATATCCACAACACCCTATTGTGCATCAGCCCCAGCGTGTTTCGCGCCGCCAAGGCCGAGGGCGTGCCCGTGGTGATGACTCTGCACAACTTTCGGCTTTTGTGCCCCAACGGCATTCTGATGCGCGGCGGCCATATTTGTGAGGATTGCCCGCGCCGCAGCCTTTTGTGTGCCGTAAAGCACAAGTGTTACCGCGGCAGCACCGCCCAAAGCCTTGTGGTGGCCGCCATGCTGGCCCTGCACCGCCGCCTGGGCACATGGCAGGGCGTGTGGGCCATTGCCCCCACCGAGTTTGACCGTGAAAAGTTTTTACAATATAACCGGAAGCTGAAGCTGCTCACCCCTGAGCGCCTGCTGGTAAAGCCCCACGCCGCAGCCTGTGCTGTGCGGCCGCCGCTGCCCATATCCCAGCGGCGGGGCTGGCTGTTTGCCGGGCGTTTAGAGGAATTAAAGGGCATTCTGCCGCTGCTGCAGGCATGGAAGCTGCTTGCATGGAACGAGCCGCTGTTTGTGGCAGGCGATGGCCCCCAAAGCACCCAATGCAGCTTTTTTGCCCACACCAACGGCTTGGAGAATGTGCGGTTTCTGGGCCGCCTTGCCCCCGAGGTGCTCACCGAGTATCAGCGCCGCGTAAAAGCGGTGATCGTGCCCAGCCTTTGCTACGAAAGCTTTGGCCTGACCGCCGCCGAAAGCCTGATGCAGGGCACGCCGGTGCTGGGCAGTGATCTGGGCAACATCGGGGCCATGATCCGGCCCGGGCAAAACGGCCTGCGCTTTGCCGCCGGAGATCCCCGGGCAATGGCCGAGGCCGTGCAGAAGCTGAACGAAATGTTGCCCACGCTGTGCCCCAAGGCGATCCAGAGCCACGCCGCCGCACAGTTTGCCCCCCAGCAAAACTACCATGCACTTTTGCAAATTTACCGCCGCGCCCTGCAGGCGCAACAGGAGGAGCCATGAACCAGCTTTACCGCGCTTTGCATATGCCGCCCCTGCGCCTTGTTCGCAAGCTGATGGGCCACAAGGAGATCTACACCATCGGCTGGCGGCGCTTTGTGCCCGGCGAGTCGCTGCCCGAAACCGGGGCAGGGGAGTTCACCCCCATGCCCTACAGCCCCGACTACTGGTATGCCGACCCCATGCTGTTTGAGGAAAACGGCGAGCATTGGCTGTTTTGCGAAGCCTATGACCGCCGCACCCACAAGGGGCTTTTGGCCGTGAGCCGCCTCACCGATGAGGGCCCCGAAACGCCGGTGCCCATTTTGGAAAAAGAGTTTCATCTTTCCTTTCCCAATGTGTTCCGCTGGCGGGGCGAAATCTGGATGCTGCCCGAAACCGGCAACGACCATAGCCTGTGCCTGTACAAATGCGTTTCGTTTCCCTATCAGTGGCAGCAGGCCGCCCGTTTTTCGCTGGGCGAGGAAGTGTGCGATGCCATTGTGAACCGCGCCGATGACCAGGCGCTGGAAATTCAGGCCAGCGTTACATTGCCTGCCGACCAGCTGCAGGTGCAGTACCGCCGCTACACGCTTTCGGGCACGGAGGGCCATTTTGCCCTTGCCCCCCACGAGGATTTCAACCGCGCCCAGCTTTGGAATTATACCGACCGCAGCGCCGGGCCCATCACCCAGGTGGGGCAAAACCGCTGGCGCTGCGCCCAGCTCAGCACCGATGTGGACTACGGCGTTTCCATTCAGTTCTGGAAGCTGACCGACGATGCCGAAACGCCGGACAAACTGGTGACCGTGCGTGATGTTTCCCTTGCGGGTATTCCGCGCAGCCGGTACATCGGCACCCACACCTACGGCCACGACAGCCGCTACGAAATTATTGATATGCGGTATTTAAAGTAAGGAGCCACGATGATGCACATTGCCATTTTGCAGATCTACTGCGGCGCTTCCGGCCAATTTGGCAGCTATAACTGTCAGGAGGTGGGCCTTGCCAAGGCCTTTGCCGCACTGGGGCATCGCTGCACCGTGGCATACCCCGACACCATGGCCGAGGCCGCCGAGGAGCGCTGTGTGCGCCTTTGCCCCGGGGCGCAGGCACTGTTTTTGCCTGCCAAGGGGCTGGGGGTACACGCTTTTTATAATCTGGATTTTCTGTGCCGTCTGGGCGTAGATCAGGTGCTGCTGCTGGCCGACAACCATCTTTTTGCCCCCGCAGTGCATCGCTTTTGCCGCGCCCACGGCATTGCCTGCGCCAACTATATCGGCGCGCTGAAAAGCGACAGCCATAATGCCGCCAAGCGCTTTGTCATGGATCTTCTGGCCCGGCGAAACCTGCGCTGTTTTCAGCACAGCGTCACCTTTGCCAAAACCCCGGCCATTGCCGCCCTGCTGCGCGCCCACGGGGTGAAGGCACAGCTGGCCCCCGTAGGGCTGGACCTTTCCATCATTCCGCCCGTACCGGGCACCAAGGCCCAGGTGCGTGCACGGCTGGGCCTTGCACAAAGCGGACTGCTGCTTTTGTATGTGGGCCGGCTGGACCCCTTTAAGCGGCCCTTGGATATGGCCGAGGTGCTTTCGGCCTGCCCCGCAGACACCCGCCTTGTGTGCATTGGCAAAGGCGAGCTTTCCGCCGCACTGGCCCGCCGATTTGAAGAGCTGGGCCTTGCCGACCGTGTGACCATGATCGCCGCCCTGCCCAACGAGCAGGTGCAGCCCTATTACCATGCGGCGGATGCTTTTTTGAATTTTAACGACCACGAGATCTTTGGCATGAGCATTCTGGAAGCCCTGTATGCAGGCTGCCCCGTGATCGCACGCCACGCCCCCGGGCCGGATCTGATCGTGCAGCCGGGCAAAACCGGATTTCTTGTAACCGACACCGCCGAGTATGCCCCCGCCCTGCAGCGCCTTGCCCCCGCCATGGGCCCCGCCGCCCACCAAAGCGTGCTGGAGCGTTTTCAGTGGAAGGCCACGGCGCAGACCATGCTGGCAAAATGGGAGGAGGCGCATCATGGATAACCACGGTTTTTGGGTGCAGCGCTTGCGCGATGTGGTGAAAACCACCACCTTTTACAGCAAATATGCAGGCTTCGGCCTGCTGAACGAAGAGCAGGGAAATCTGGCCATTGCCCAGCGCCTGCGCAGCGAAGAGCCGTTTCTGGCCCTGCGCGCCGGTGCCACGGAAATGCGCTGCCTTGCCGAGCATCTGCATGGCGGGGCGCATTTTTCCGAAAAGATCCGGCAGGATATTTCGGCGCTGAGCGGTGTGTTTTCCAACGATGATGCCTCGCTGCACCGCTTTTGCGAGGTGTATCATCAGGCCATGCTGCAGGCCGATCTGCTGGCCGTGTGGGATGTGGGCGCCGAGCGCCGCGTGGCCGGAGAAATGCGCCGGGCCGGGCACACACAGTTTTTGCGCATTCGCAGTCTGGAGCCCTATTATTTTGCCCGGCCGTGGAGCGAGGCCCTGGCCGGAAAGCGCGTTTTGGTGGTGCATCCCTTTGCCCAGAGCATTCGCAGCCAGTATCAGCGCCGAAGCGAGCTCTTTCCGGGCAAAACCGTACTGCCGGAATTTGCAGAGCTCACGGTGATCCCCGCTGTGCAAAGCATCGCGGGGGAAAAGCCGCCCTTTGATACCTGGTTTGATGCGCTGGCCTTCATGCAGCGCCGGATCGATGCCGCCGATTTTGAGGTGGCGCTCATCGGGGCAGGGGCCTACGGCCTGCCGCTGGCCGCCTATTGCCGCAGCCTTGGCAAGCAGGCCATTCAAACCAGCGGCGCCACGCAGATCCTGTTTGGCATCAAGGGCCGCCGGTGGGACGATCACCCTGTGATCGGCAAGCTTTACAACGATGCCTGGGTGCGCCCTGCCCCCAGCGAGACCCCCAAAGCCCAGAATGTGGTGGAGGGCGGCAGCTACTGGTAAAGGAGTAATTTTTCCATGAAAATTCTGATGATCGGCAGCCTGCTCACCGTGAACGGCGGTGTGCAGCAATACATTCGCAACCTGCTGCTGCACATGGATCTTACGCGCTATCCGGTGGATCTTTTGGCTACCCCCGCGCCGCAGGGCGTGGCCAGCGGCCGGGAAGAACTGGAAAAAGCCGGTGTGCGCATTTTGGAAATGCCGGACGGCGACAAGGCCCGCCTGCCGTTTTATCCCGGTTTTTTCCGCGATCACCCGGACTATGACATCATTCACATGATGACCACCAGCAAGATCAACGCGGTTTCGGCCTGTATCATCAAGGCCTGCTGCCCCAGGGCAAAGCTGATTTTGCACAGCCATATCGTGTATCCGCCCATGACGCTTTCGTGGCACATTGCCCACCGGCTGTATCAGGCCAGCGGCGATTATTTTTTAGGCTGCAGCGTGGCCGCCGGGCAGTTTGTGTTTGGCAGCCGCATCCACCAAAAGCCCAATTTTGCGGTGGCCTGCAACGCGGTGGACCAAACCCGCTTTTATGCCAACGCCGCCGCACGCAGCGCCCTGCGCGCCGAGTACGGCATTTTGCCCAGCCAAAAGCTGGCCGGGTTTGTGGGGCGCTACAACCACCAAAAGCGCATTCCCATGATTTTGGAAATTTTTTCTCTGCTGCATCAAAAAGACCCCGCATGGCGGCTGATGCTGGTGGGCGGCGGCGAAGACCAGCCGCAGGTGGATGCCAAAATCCGCGCACTGGGCATCGGCCCCTGGGTGATCCAGGCCGGTGTGCGCACCAATGTGCCGGATTACTACAATGCGTTTGACTGTTTTCTGATGCCCAGCGAGTTTGAGGGCAGCCCCATCACACTGGTGGAAGCCCAGGGCTGCGGCCTGCGGTGCTTTGCCTCCACCAGCGTGCCGCCGGATGGCGCCGTGACCGATCTTGTGCAGTTTTTGCCCGAGGGCAGCGCCCCCGCGCTGTGGGCCGACACCGTGCAGAGCGCCATCACCCCCGGCGATCACCCCGATGCATGGCCCGCGCTGACCGCCGCCGGATACGAGCAGAACGCCGCCGCCAAGGCCATGCAGGCGCTGTATGATTCGCTTGTTTTGTAACGGCGGGGCCCTGAGGGGCAGCGAGTTCACCCCGCATCTTTGTATTATTTTCCCGTTTTATACTAATTGTATATCACTTTATTCTATTCCCACCGGGAGGTTCTCATGGAGCAGCAAATCCAGCCTAAATTCAGTGTGATCGTGCCGGTTTACAATGTGGCCGCCTATCTTTCCCAGTGCGTGGGCAGCGTGCTTTCGCAGCGCGCCAGTCTGGAATGTATTCTGGTGGACGATGGCAGCACCGACCAAAGCCCCGCCATGTGTGATGCCTTTGCCGAATGCGATGCGCGCGTGCGGGTGATCCATCAGGACAACCGCGGCCTTGCCGGGGCACGCATCACCGGCATGAACGCCGCCCGGGGCGAGTGGCTGCTGTTTCTGGACAGCGACGACTACTGGCCCGAGGCCATGCTGGAGCATCTGGAAGCCGATATGCAGAAAGATCCCGGCTTTGATCTGTACATTGGGCGCTATCTTGAGCTGGATGAATCCACCGGCAGCATTGCCCCGCCCAGCGAGGTGCATTTGGTGCCCGGCGCTTTTCAAAGCGAAAGCTATGCCGAGCGTGTGCGCCGCTTTTACGACAGCGCCCACTGGAGCGTGTGGAAACTGGTGCTGCGGCGCGAATTTGCCAGCGCCCACGGCATTCAGTTTCTGCAGCCGGTGATCTACGCCGAGGATATGCCCTTTGATCTTGAGCTTTTGCGCCACGCCCGCCGGATGTGCTTTGTGGAAACCGTGATGGTGATCTATCGCGCCAACCGCAGGGGCAGCCTGATGAATGTGAACACGCCCAGGCATTTTCAGGGCATTCTGGCCAGCTACCGGCATTTCGACGCCCTGCGCAGCACGCTTTCCCCCGAGGAGAAGGCCGAGATCTTCGCGCGCCTTGCCAACAGCTTTTGGCCGGATGTGCGCGGGGCCAGCGCCCAAAGCAAGGCCGTGCGCCGTGCCTGCGCACCGCTGATCTTGCAGCTGAAGCCCCTGTGGAAGCTGGGCAGCCAGTGCCGGGGCCGTTTGGATTGGAGCCTATACCGTATTGTACTGTGCGTTTTCGGCCCGCGCACCGCGCTGGCACTGGGCAGTATTGTGCAAAAAAGAAAAAAGTGAGGATGCCGCCATGAATCAAACCGTTGCCGAAGTAATGGGCGGGCTGGGCAATCAGATGTTCATCTATGCCTTTGCCCGGGCACAGCAGCTGGCCTATGGCGGGCGCTGTGTTCTGGTGGACCGGCAGGACGGCCCGGTGGCGCACGCCGTGTGCGCGCTGCAGCTGCTGTGCATTTCCCCCGAAGTGGAAATTTGCCGGGATGCCGATTATATGAAAACCGCCCTGCCGCTGCCCAACGCGCTGCGCAGCCTGGCGCTGCGCTGCGAAACCAAGCGCGGCGGCATGATGAGCCGTGACTGGAGCGGCTTTGAGCGCCGCATTTGCCCCATCCTGAATCGGTTCGGCGTACATTTTGCCACCGAGGGGTATCTTGCCTGCCGCCGCAGCACCCAAAACCTGCTGGCGTGGGGCTATTTTCAGGGCGAGGAATATTTTGTTCCTTATACCGAAACCATTCGGCGCGAGCTTCGCCCCCGCCCCGAAAACATTCCGCAAAACGAGTTTGCCGCCGCGCTGGCCGAGGCCAACCGGGCAGGGCGCACCGTTTGCGTACACGCCCGCCGCGGCGATTATCTGAAGCCCGAAAACGCTGCGCTGCAGGTGTGTACGCCCGATTATTACCGCCGGGCGCTGGCCGCTGCCGCCGCTGCGCTGCCCGGGGCCACCTTTGTGTTTTTCAGTGATGACCCCGACTGGGTGCGCGAAAACCTGCAGATGCCGGGCCAAAAAACGCTTTATGCCCCCGCCGGGGGCACCGCCGTGGGCGATCTGGCGCTGATGCAGCAGTGCAGCGATTTTATTATGAGCAACAGCACCTACAGCTGGTGGGCCCAGTATCTGGGCTCGGCCCCGCAAAAGCAGGTGTTTGCGCCCTGCCGCTGGTACGCAGGCGACAAGCAGACCGCCCTGTATCAGCCCTTCTGGCATTTGATCGAAACCAACCCCGAATGAGGTATCTACTTTGCGAAGCAAAAAAACACTCATCAACAGTGCCTATTCGCTGGGCGCTTACATTATTCTGTTTCTGCTCACGCTGGCCACACGCCGCCTGTTTGTAACCAATTTCGACGAAAACCTGCTGGGCTATGCAGGCGTGGTCGAAAACATTTTCGGCCTTCTGGCGGTCACCGAAATGGGCGTGGGCAGCGTGATCACCTATCACCTGTACCAGGAGCTTGGCGAGGGCAGCCGTGAGCGGGTGAGCCTGTATATGTCGCTGTACCGCAAGGCATATCAGTGCATCGGCTTTGTGATCAGCGTGTTTGCCGTGGTGCTGCTGCCGTTTTTGCCGCTGGTGTTCCGCGACGGCACCACCGACTGGCGGGCGGTATATGTGATTTACTGCCTGCAGGTGGCCAACACGCTTTCCACCTATTTTTTATCCTTCCGCCGCATTTTATACACCACCGAGCAGCGCGGCTATATCTGCACCCGCATTGACCTTGCGGGCAACCTGTTTGTGATTTTTTCCCGCCTTGCCATTGCCGCATGGTGGCCGAATTACTTTGCCTATTACGGCGTTACCACCCTGGCAGCCATTGCCTGCAATCTGGCCGTGGCCGTGCGCTATCGCCGCGACTACCCCGATATTGTAAACCGCAGGGTCACCTGGCAGGATTTCAAAGATCTGGGTATGCTGCACGATGTGAAAACCTATATCGTACACCGGCTTTCCAACGCCTTGTACGGCAGCGTGGACAATATCGTGATCTCCAGCCTGCTGGGCACGGCGGTGGTGAGCCGCATGACCAACTATTCCACCATCAGCACCAAGATCACCGATCTGTACAACAAAGTGCTGGACGGCTTTGCCGCAGGCATCGGCAATCTGGTGTATGACAAGGAAGCCCGTTCCCGCAGCGAAAAAATTTTTTGGGGGCTGGATCTTTTCAGCTATTTTATTGCCAGCTTTACGGCGGTGGCCTATCTGTGCCTGCTGCAGCCCTTTATCCATGTGTGGATGCCCAACGATTCCTGGCTTTTGCCCATGAGCTATGTGGTGTTTTTCTCGCTCAACGAATATGTGGGCTGGAACCACCGTATGCTGGGCAGCTTCCGCGGTGTTTTGGGTAAGTTTGAGCTGGATATGGGCTTTATGGTGGCCAGCGCCCTCACCAATGTGGTGCTCAGCTTTGTGCTGGTGTGGCAGTTCGGGCTGGGCGGCGTGGTGGCCGCCACCGTGGCGGCCCACTGCCTGATGTGGTTTGGCCGCGTGCGCGTGGTGTTCGGCGAATATCTGCCGGGGCTGCTGGGTGTGTATGTGCGCAAGCAGCTGCTGCGCACCGCAGTGCTGGCCGGTGAAATGTTGGCCGCCGCTGCTCTGTGCAGCCAGATCAACGCCCGGTTCACGGCTTTCGGCGGTCTGGCCGCACTGGTGCTGGACGGCTGCGTGGCCATGGTGCTGCCCAACGCCGTCAACGCGGTTTTGTTTTTGCCGACTTCCGATGCCGTATGGCTGCGCGAAAAGGCAGCCGGTATGCTGGGCGCTGTGCGCGCCCGATTCCAAAAAGAGGAGTGAGTCTGTATGCAAAAAGTTGCGATTTTTTATGTTGTCACCGGCAAGTATCTGGTGTTCTGGCCGGATTTTCTGGCCACCGCCGAGCAGAATCTTTTGCCCGGCTGCGAAGTACACTATTTTGTGTTTACGGATGCCAAACCCCTGCCCGGGGAGGACGGCGTTTGCCCGCCGCTGAGCGAAAAGGCGCTGGCCGCGCTGGGCGGCAAGGCCCCTGCGGGCGCACCGGCACAAAACCCGGCCACGCTGGCAAGCCGCATTCACCGCATCGAGCAGGAGGCTTACCCCTGGCCCTACGCCACGCTCAAGCGGTTTCATATGTTCCGCCCGCTGCTGCCGGTGCTGGCTGAGCAGGGCTTTTCTGCGGCCTATTTTTTGAACGCCAACTATCTGGTGGCTCGGCCCATTCTGCCGCAGGAATTTTTGCCTGCAAATCAAGATGAGCTGGTTCTGTGCCCAAACCCCGGCTATTACAACAAAACGCCGATTCACTTTCCCTACGACCGCAATCCCAGCTGCCGCGCCTATATTCCGTATACCAAGGGCAAGGTGTATGTGTGCGGCGGCACCAACGGCGGCGGGCTGGCGGCGTATTCCCGCCTGATCGAAACACTGGATGACCGCGTGGAGGCCGACCTTGCGGACGGCATCATTGCCAAATGGCACGATGAGAGCCAGATCAACCGCTATGCACTGGACACGAGTGATGCGATCCGCCTGTTAAGCCCAGCCTTCTGCGCACCGGAAGGGTGGCCGGATTTTCCATTTGAGCCTGCTTTTCTGGTGCGTGAAAAAAGCAGCTGGCTGGATGTGGCCAGCGTAAAGGGCGCCAAAAAGCCGGAGCATTTTTTGGCGCACAAGGCAAAGGCCCAGTGGGAAAAGCTGCAGCCCTATCTGTGCCTTGCCCGCGACACGCTGCTGCACAGGTAACGATTATACCCCCGTGCGGCCGGGCCTTTGCCGGTGCAGCGCGTGCGAAGCATTATAGCATAAAGCCCCTGCCGGAAGCATTTTCCGGCAGGGGCTTTGATTTTTTATGCTTTTTCTTCGGTCGTTTCCAGTTTTTTTAAATCGCGCCAAACCGTTGCCAGCATGGTTCCGTAGCAGGCAAGGCCGCCGATCAGGTTGCTGATGGGCTCGGCCAGAAACACCCCCATCACGCCCAGCCCCGCCACATGGGGCAGCCATAGCGTGAGCGGCGTTACAATGATCAGCTTGCGCAGCGTGGAGAAAAAGATGGCGTATCGGCTGCGCCCAAGGCTTACAAAGGTGCACTGGCCCACAAACTGAAAGGTCATAAAGAAATAGCCGTAGAAAAACAGCTTAAGCGCCGGAATGCCTGCTTCGATCAGGCCCGGATCACTTGTGAAAATGCACATGAGCTGGCGCGGAAACAGCACGATCAGCAGCCATGTGGTCACCGAAATGGCCAGCGTGGCCCAGGTGACCTCCCAAATGCAGCGGCGGGTGCGGCTGTATTTTTTGGCGCCGTAATTGTAGCCGATCACCGGCTGGCTGCCGTGCGTAAAGCCGGTGGTGGGCAGCTGTGTGCCCTCGCGCACCGAGTTGACCACCGTCATCACGCCCACATACAGATCGCCGCCCACCACGCTGAGCACGGCGTTGCACACCACCTGCGTTACCGAGTTGGTGACAGCCATCAGAAAGCTGGCAAATCCCAGCGTGACCACCTGCTTCATCAGCGGCCAGTCCATGGCAAGCAGATCCTGCCTGTCCAGCCCGAAAATGGCGTTGGGGCTGGCAAGGAAGCACAGCACCCACACACAGCTCACGCATTGGCTGATCACGGTGGCCAGCGCTGCGCCGCGCACGCCCATGCCCAGCACAAAAATAAAAACAGGGTCCAGCACAAGATTCAGCACGCCGCCGATCACGGTGGTCATCATGCCCACCCGGCCAAAGCCCTGGGCATTGACAAAGCTGTTCATGCCCAGCGACACCATGTTGAACACTGTGCCCAGAAGATAGATCTGCAAATAGGCCTGCGCATAGGGCCATGTGCTTGGCGATGCGCCGAACGCAAACAGAATGGGCCGCATGAACCCATAAAAAATTGCCATCAGCGCCGCGCCGGTAAGCACTTCCAGCACCAGGCAGTTGTTCATAATGCGGCGGGCTGTATCCAGATCGCCCGCGCCGCGCCGAATGCTGCACAGCGGCGCACCGCCCTGCCCGTATAAATTGGTGAACGCCGTGATCAGCATAATGATCGGAAAGGTAAGCCCCACGCCCGTGAGCGCTAAAGAGCCCACGCCGGGCAGGCGGCCCAGATAGATGCGGTCCACCATGTTATACAGCAGCTGCACACACTGCGCCACCACCGTGGGCACCGCCATGGACAGCACGCTTTTCATGATGGAGCCCTGTGAAAAATCGTTTTTGACTGCCAAATCCTCGCCTCCTGTAAAAATGAACCGTTTTGCCTGTATGGGTTCATTTTTCACAAAAATTCTTTTTGCACAATGCTTATTATAAGGCAACACCGCACAATTCCCGCCTGACGGCTTAAGCACCGCTGCCGCGGCTGCGAAGCACAATCTGCGTTGCAAAAATACTCGATAATACACCAAGTATTATCTGCGCTTTTTGCTTAGCAGCTTGCACTTCTCGCTCGCTGCATCGGCACTTAGAATCATGCGGTATTGCCATAATGCTTTCCCTGGATTCCGGCCACCAGAAATGCTATCATATTTTTGAAAATGATCTATGGATGCCGCCCATAGATCGCCCTGCCTTTTTTACAGCGCAAAGAAGAATTTTCATAGCTCGCGGGTGCAGCCCTTTCGTATCCGGCCGTGATCCCAATGGCACGCTTTCTGCCCCCATGCAGGCTGCGATGCCGCCCGCATGGCCCGGCTGCTGAAAGCGCACATTCCCGCCGCCCGCTGAATGGCGCACCAGCGCCGCAAATTCACAGTTTGTTTACATTACGCTCATATTTTCTTCGCAGGGGCTGTGGTATACTATAGGCACAGTAAAGATGACCGCAACATCTTCACTGTACATGATTCCTCCTCACACCAAAATCAAACCCTGAACAAATGCTCCCCGCCCGGTGGTCCGCAACGCCGGGCGGGGAGCCTGTTTTTTCTCTCTTGTATCCCGCCGTGCAGCATGGTAGACTATAAAAAAGGGGAAAGGAGTGTTTCTTATGCCGGAGATATGCCGATTTGGCGGCATGGTGATCGTTATGCTGTTCAAGGATATTCAGCACCACAACAAACCGCATATTCATGTATACTATGGCGATTATGAGGCTTCGATCGGTCTGGACGGCGAAATGCTGGCCGGTTCTCTTCCCGCAAAGCAGTTTAAAATCGTTGTCGGCTGGATATTATTCCACGAAGAAGAGCTTTATAAAGCTTGGAATCTTGCCGTTCAAGGGGAACATTTTGATAAAATCAAACCGCTGTAAGGAGGGCTGTTTATGTTTACAAAAGATGGCGTTGTTTATGCATCGGAGCCATGCAAAGAGCTGCGCGTAACAGCTGTGCGCGCTCTGCCTTACGCGATGCTGCTTTTAACTTTTTCTTCTGGTGAACAGCGCTTATTTGATCTTACCACTTTGGAGGGCTCGGCTTTTGAGCCCCTAAAGCAAGAAAGCGTGCAGCACACCGTTGCGGTGTTTCACGGTGCTGTAACTTGGTTGGATGGCGAGATCGACTGTTCTCCCGAATATCTGTATGCCCACAGTTATGCCTATACCGCCCCCGATATGGTTGGTTAAAGCGGTATATCCCCTCATTCCGATCCCCGCCACCGAGTGCAAGGCCTAAAGCACAGATACTGCTTTTTGTATGATCGGGTTTTGGGCAGCAAAGTCGGTGCGCAGCGTTAGACTATGCGAGCACAACACCCCCGCAAGGGCCGAAGCTTCGGCCCCTGCGGGGGTGTTTTTTGGTTTACACAGCGCCGTAAATGCCTTTCACGCTCACTTCGCCGGTGAAAACGCGCTGCTCGCCGCCATCGGTGAGCACCACCAGATTGCCGTCGGCATCCACATCCTGTGCGGTGCCTTTGCCGCCATCAAAGGTAACGGGCATTCCCAGATTCACACAGTCGGCACGATAGGCGGGCAAAAAAGGCGCAAAGCCCTGCTGGCCAAACAGGGGCAGCTGGGTGCGGAACCACTCGGTCATGGCGGCGGCCAGGCGCAGAGCGTCCTGCTGGGGGCGAATTTCCACCCCCTGCAAGGCAAGGCTTGTGCCGTGGGGCAGATCCAGCGCCTTGAAATAGGCTTCGTCCTGCGCCAGATTCACGCCGATGCCGCAGATGATGCCGCCCGGCACCCTGGGGCGGTCGGCAATGCCCTCGCACAGAATGCCCACCAGCTTTTTGCCGTTCAGCAAAAGATCGTTCGGCCATTTCACGCGGGTATCGCGCCCAAAGCAGGCTTTCACGGCTGCCCCCACCGCCATGCTGCTGAGCAGGGGCAGGGTGGAGGGCTGCACCAGCGGGCGCTTGATCACCAGCGTGTAATACAGGCCCTGCCCGGCAGCGTTTATCCAATCGCGCCCAAGGCGGCCCCGGCCGGCGGTTTGGTTATCGGTACACACCACCGCGCCGTCGGCAAGCTCGGCAAAATGCTGTTTGCAATAGGTGTTGGTGCTGCCCACCTGGGGCAGCCAGATCAGATCCTGCATTTCGTTTTCCATTGTGTTCAGCCTCTTTCCGCCGCCGGAACGCGGCATTCCTGAATCGTAAACTCGCCGTCCCGGCATTCGATCACACCGTACTGCCCGCCAAAGCCAAGGCTGCCGGGATTGAACGCCGTGGGGCAGCCTTCGCCCCCTTCGTCGATCTGCTGGCGGTGGGTGTGGCCATACAGCACCACATCGGCCAGCCGTTCCTCACCGGCCTCCATGATCTGATACACGCCGCTTTTCACGCCGTAGTGGTGGCCGTGGGTGTAAAAGAACAGCACCCCGCCAAAGGCGCACAG
The DNA here is from genome assembly GCA_004555405.1 of Subdoligranulum sp. GTDB lineage: Bacteria > Bacillota > Clostridia > Oscillospirales > Ruminococcaceae > SFIE01. The sequence goes on along the minus strand of SFIE01000010.1, from coordinate 9,117 downwards.
TGCCTGCACCGGCTCGTCGGGATAGCCGAAATCGCAGTTGCCGCGCACACGGTACACGCGCATTCCCTTAGGCTTTGCATCCATCGCTTCGTCCAGATCCCGCAGGCCGTCGCCCAGATAGATGAGCGCATCGGCCTTTTCGTGCGTAAGCACCCACCGCAGCGATTCCGCTGCGCCGTGGCTGTCGCTTACTGCGATCACTCTTGTCATGTGTTATTCCTCCACCAAGGCTTTATAGATCAGGTTTTTGGCAAACGCCGTGCCCTTGGCAGCCTGCTTGGCGGCCATGCTGGGGGCCATGCCCTCCTGCATCAGTTCCTTTGCCTTTTCCACGGCCTGTTCCAGCGTAAGCGCCGCCGCCGGGGCGGCTGCGGGCTCGCCGCCTGCCATCACCAGCACATATTCGCCCCGCGGATCGTTTTGGCTGTAATAGGCAATGGCCTGCTCAATGGTGGTTTTGCGCACTTCCTCGTGCAGCTTGGTCAGCTCGCGGCAAAGCGTGATGCTGCGCTGCCCGCCGAATGCCGCTTCCAGATCGCCCAAGGTCTGGCGCAGGCGGTGGGGCGCTTCGTAAAAGATCACTGTGCGCACTTCGCCCTGCAAAAATTCCAGCCGCTCGCGGCGCTGCTTTTTGGGCACCGGCAAAAACCCCTCGAACACCCAGCGGTCGGTTTTCTGGCCGCTCACCGCCAAGGCCGTGGTGCAGGCGCTGGCTGCCGGAATGGGCACCACCCGCAGCCCGCGCGCCAGTGCATCGCGCACGATCTCCTCGCCGGGGTCGCTGATGCAGGGCATGCCGGCATCGCTGCACAGGGCGCCGTTTTCGCCCTGCTCAATGCGGTTTAAAATTTCGGGGCCCTTGCTGAAATTATGCTCGTAATAGCTCAGCATCGGTTTTTTAATGCCCAAATGGTTCAAAAGGCGCAGCGTCACGCGCGTATCCTCGGCGGCAATAAAATCCACCATGCCAAAGGTTGCCGCCACGCGGGGGGGCATATCGTCCAGATTGCCGATGGGCGTTGCCACCAGATACAGTGTGCCAGCCATGGTTCCTCCTTTTGGGGCCAAAAATTCAGCCCGGATAATACTTTTTGTATATTTATTACATTTTATACTCTTTAATGCTGCCGCCGGGGTGCGCTTTTTTGCCGCTGCGGCCTTTTTTATTTTACGCCATCGCGCCCCAAAAAGCAATCAGCCGCCATACTGTGCCGCGCCGCTGTCCAGCAGGATATCCGGCTCTATCGTAAGGCCGGGGCGGCGGTTTTTCTGCGCCTCCACCAGGATCAGCACCGGGGGCCTGCCCGCTGCGCCGCGCACAAAGCAAAGGCGCTTGGGCTCCAGCCGGGCGCAGGAAAGCACTGCGCACACCCTTGCCAGCTGGTCCGGCTTTTGCACCACGGCAAAACGCCCGCCGTCACGCAAAAGGCGAAACGCCGCGGCGGCGGCATCCTTTAGCGAGCAGCTGTCCTCGTGGCGGGCGGCGGCACGCGCGGGGTCCGGGCTGCGGTAGCCGCCGGTAAAATAGGGCGGGTTGCAGGCCGCCACATCGCAAAGGCCCTCCCACGCGGCATCCCGCCAAAGGCGTTGATCCCCATTGATGGGGGTGATATGCGTCCCCTGCGGCAGGGCCGCCGCCGATCTTGCGCACAGCGCCGTACCGGTGGGGTCAAGCTCCAGTGCGGCGCAGGGGCCGCGGTGACCGCCATCGTGCCATTCCAGTGAAACAATGCCGCACCCGCTGCACAGATCCACTGCCCGCTGGCGGGGCTTGGGGCGGCAAAAGCGCGCCAGAAGCAGCCCATCGGTGCCAAAGGTAAAGCCCGGGGCCGTGAACACCGGCGTGCCGTTTGTTAAAATTTCGCAGCCGGGCGCGTGTGCATTTTCCATAAAACTCTCCTGTGTTGGGGGCCGCTGGGCGGCAGCAGCTGTATAAAAAAAGCGGCAGATACCCATGGTATCCGCCGCCGGAAATATCCTTTTAGAAGGAAATTAGCCCTCGATAGCGCCAGTGGGGCAAGCGCCAGCGCAAGCGCCGCAGCTCATGCAAACGCTCTCGTCGATCTCGTAATGAGCATCGCCCTGAGAAATTGCACCGGCGGGGCAAGCATCGACACAGGTGCCGCAAGAAACGCAAGCATCGGTAATCTTGTAAGCCATAGTCGTACTCCTTGTCTCCGTGCTTAGTAAATTTTAAATGCTCGGTCAACTTGCACGGCGGGTCAAAATCCTCGCATCGAGGGCCCAGGCCCTCTATTCCTTTATTGTAGCACTTGGCAACCTGTTTTTCAAGGTGTTAGTTATGGCTAATTCTGAAGGAATTTTGAAACGGGATCACATTTTTGTGAAAAAACGCCTTTTTGCGCTGCGCTGCGCCTTTTCAGCGGCTCAGTCCTCAGGGTCGGGGGTGCGGGGGGCGCGCTTGCCGCCGCGCACATAGGTGCATTCGCTGCGCTTATAATAGCGCGGGGGCAGGCTTTCCACCTCGCTGCGCACTTTTAAGGTGCCGCCCACGGGGTTTGCTTCCATCACCACGCCCAGGCCGTCGGGCGTGGAAACCACGCTGCCCACCTGCGGCGTGATGGAGTTGAGATATTCATAGGCTTTTTGTTCATAGCTCAGGCAGCACATCAGGCGGCCGCAGCAGCCGCTGATCTTAGCAGGGTTCAGCGAAAGGCCCTGCTCCTTGGCCATTTTAATGGAAACCGGCTGAAAATCCTTTAAAAAGCGGCTGCAGCAAAACGGCTGGCCGCAAATGCCAATGCCGCCCAGCATTTTGCTTTCATCGCGCACGCCGATCTGGCGCAGCTCGATGCGGGTGTGGAACACGCCCGCCAGATCCTTTACCAGCTCGCGGAAATCCACACGGCCGTCGGCGGTGAAATAAAACAGGATCTTGCTGCGGTCAAGGTTGTATTCCACCTCCACCAGCTTCATATCCAGGCCGTGGCGGGCAATGCGGTCTTCACAAATGCGAAACGCCTTTTCCTCGTCGGCACGGTTTTGCTTCATCTGGCGCAGGTCCATGCTGTCGGCCATGCGCAGCACGCTTTTCAGCTGGCCCACCACGCTGGAATCGGGGATATCCCGGGGGCCTTCCACCACCTCGCCGCATTCGCTGCCGCGGGCAGTTTCCACCACCACATAGTCCCCCTTGCGGATCTCCAGCGAGCCGGGGGCGAAATAATACGCCTTGCCGCTGGGTTTAAATCGAACAGAGATCACTTTGGTCATAGTATTTTTCTTTCTTTTGGCCGCTGCCGTGGGCGGCGGGTTTCACATACGCCCCCCGGCTCATATATGAGGGCGCGTTTAAAAGGGAAGTTATTGGCACAGCTCGGCCGCCAGCAGCGTAAGCACCAGCTTGGGAGAGGCATTGGCCCCAAGGCGGCGCACGGCGCTGCCGATCTCCTGCACGGCGCGGGCGGCACGGGCAGGGGGCATGGCGGGCTGGCCGGGCACACGAAAGGCTTCGCTGCGAAGGCTGGCCGCACACAGCGCAGAAACATCGTTCAGCACTGCGATGGCGGCGCTTTTTTCTTTTTCATAGGTTGCCAGCAGCACCAGTGCCTCGTATTCTTTGCCTGCGGCCAGGCAGCCGTACAGCGCACCGGCTTTTTCCAGTGCGGCCCGGCGCGCAGGCTCCCGGGCGTGCAGGCAGCTGCCGATCTGCCCGGCAAACAATTCGGCCAGATACTCGGCCTCGGCGCGGGGCAGCTGGTGTTCCCGCTGCAAAAGCGCCTGCGTGCATTCATCGGGCGATACCGGTGACACCGCATACACGCTGCAGCGGCTGCGAATGGTGGGCAGCACCGCGGCCTGACTGCCCGCCGTGAGCAAAAACAGCACGCCCTCGGGCGGCTCTTCCAGCACCTTGAGCAGGGCATTGGCGGCCGACTGGTTCATGCGGTCGGCCCCTTGGATCAGCACCACGCGGCCATCGGCCGACAGCGAGGACTGAAAGCACTCGCGCCGCGCCGTGCGGATCTGGGCAATGTTGATCTGGTTCATTTTGCCCACCGGGCGCAGGGCCAGCACCTCACGGATGATGCCCGTTACCAGCTCGCCTTTTTCATCGATCTGGGTCACGCGGCCCTGCGCGGTGTTCTGCGCAGGCGGCCCGCCCTGCGGAAACAGATAATCCGCCGCTAAGCACCGGGCCGCAAAGCCCGCGCCGCAGCCCGCTTCCCCCGCCAGCAGCAGGCTGTGGGGCAGACGATCCTCCGAAAGGGCGGCCAGCAGCTCCGCGCGCAGGCGCTCGTTGCCGCGCACAGCATTCAGCATGGGCTCTGCGGGCTTCACAGTTTTTCCATCCGTTCTACATTGGTCACAAAAATGGTGGCGCCGCCCACGGTAACCTCCATGGGCATGGCAATGCTGCCCTCGCCGTAACCGGCGGTGTTGGGCACCACTTCGGTGCGCTGGCGGCAGCGCTCGGCGATCACATGGATGCAGTCATCCACGCGTTCATCCTTGGTAACGATCATCAGCGTATCGTTGCCGGACATCAAAAAGCCGCCGCTGGAGGCCATGCGCGTTACATAAAATTTTTGCTTTACCAGCGCCTGACTGACTGCGCGGGCATCTTCGTGGTTCACCACGGCTGTGATCATTTTCATAGAGCATTCTCCTTGCTGTTGCAAAAATAGAGGTTATCGCCACTGGTTGTTCCAGTTGTTGCGGCGGCCGCGGTTGTTGAACCAGCTGCAGATAGCACGCCACACATCGGGGCCGAAGAACAAAAGAAAACCGGCCAGCTCAAAAATCGGGCACAGGCGGTAAATGCCGGGGTAGGTGAGCACATCCCATGCCCACATAACGCCTGCGGCAATGCCCAGCCATTTCACCTTGATGGGAATGATATAAAACAGCAGCACCTGCATATTGGGATACAGCCATGCAAAGGCCAGAAACAGGCTCAGCAGCAGGCCGCCGTTGCCCCAGGCCCCCACCAGAAGGCTGCAGGCCCAAGCGCCCACCATGCCAATGAGATAATACAGGTTAAACCGGAAGCCGCCCCACTGGTTTTCCAGCGTTTGGCCGATCACATAGTAAAAATACAGGCTCAAAAACAGAAAAATGGGGTTGGAGTAGCTGCCGGGCAGAAAAATAAAGGTGAACAAACGCCACACCTGCCCGTGCAGCACGGCGGCGCTTTGCAGGCTGAAAAACTGTGTGATCCACACCGCGTGCATCAGCCTTTGCAGCAGCCACACGGCCCCCTGCACCAGCACCACGCCGATCATCAGATTGGGAATATACAGATTGCCGAAGCGGCGCTCCAGCTTGTCGTACCAAGTCATAGTTTCTCCTCTCAGAATTTGTTTTATTGTTGTCTGTCGCATTCTGCTGCGGTTTGGGGCTTTCGTGGGCCTTCGTGATGAATTTTCCACAGTTTCGGTTCAACAAGCAGTAGATTTCAACAGACTTTTCCACTTTTTCAACATTGCCGGTGGGGGTTTTCCCATAGTTTTCAACCTTTTCAACAGGGTTTTCAACATTGGCCGCCCCGCTTTCCACTATACAAAAGGTAAAACTTTCCGGAATCGTAAAACCATTTTTGCTGTTTCGGCAAGAAGATCATGGATTTTTGATTCCGTTATACCAGCCGGGTGTATACCGTTTGCGGGCCTTTTTTTGCCGCGCATATGTTGTGCCGATGCCTTTTGCAGGCGCTAAATATAGATGCTGCCGCCGCGCGTTACAGTGCCAGCACCACCCCCACCACAGCGGCAATGCAGATATAGGCAATGGGGTGCAGCTTCCATTTTTTCATGGCGAAAAACAAAACGGCAAAGCAAAGGATCTGCGGAACACAGAAAAATTCGCCGATGCCCGCAGCCGAGGGGTTCACCAGCGTGACCTTGGCCACGCTCAGGCCCGCTGCGGTGATCATGGCCATGCTGGCGGGGCGCAGGCCGCGGAAGATGGCCTGGACCAACCGGCTTTCCTTAAATGCATCCAGCACCCGCACCACGATGAGGATCACGATCAGGCTGGGCAAAATAAGGCTCAGCGTGGCCACCGTGCCGCCCAGAATGCCCCCCAGCACACCGTAGTGCTCGCTGCCCACATGATAGCCCACATAGGTGGCCATGTTTACGCCCATGGGGCCGGGGGTGCTTTCGGACACCGCGATCATATTGGCCAGATCCATGCTGGTGAACCAGCCGGTATCGTGGCCGATCTCCTGCAAAAAGGGCAGGGTGGCCAGGCCGCCGCCCACGGCCATGAGGCCGGTTAAAAAGAATCGGACAAATAAAGTGAGATAGATCATAGCTTATTTGCCCTCCTTCGGATCCTGTTCATTGCCCTTGGCCTGATTCAGCGCCGGAATAAACAAGGTGAGCACACCCACGGCCCCCGCAGCCACCACCAACACCGCCGAGGAAATGCCGGTAAACAGCGCCAGCACCAGCACCACCACATACAGGGCAATGGCAAATTTATCCACCAGCGATTTTTTGGCCAGCCCCAGCACGGCGTTGGCCACCAGCACACACACGCACACGCGCACACCGTTAAGCGCGTGCTGCACGGCGGCATAGCCCATCACAAAGCTAAGGGCGGCGGCCAGCAGCATGATGATCACCAGGCTGGGAAACACCACGCCCAGCGTGGCGGCCACAGCGCCAAGGGTGCCGCCCACGCGATAGCCCACAAAGGTGGCGGTGTTTACGGCGATCACGCCCGGCGTACACTGGCCGATGGCAAACACATCCAACAGCTCATTCTCATCGATCCAGTGCTTGCTTTCCACACATTCGCGCTTGAGCATGGGCAGCATGGCATAGCCGCCGCCAAAGGTGAACGCGCCGATGCGGGCAAATGCGGCAAACAGCTCGGCGCACTGCGCCGGTTTGCTTTTTGGTTGTTCCATAACTTGACCCCTCTTTGATCGTTGCATTTATATTATAAGGTATATAAGCGAATTATACCGCTATTCCGCCGATGGGTCAATGCAAAACCGCCCGCCCCCGGGCATGGCGCGCCGGTTTTGCATTGGTGGTGCCTGCTTTTGCAAGTTGTAAACCCCTAATTTTTTTCGGGTTGACTTGCATGCAGATCCGAGTATGCTTGTAAACGCAGACCGCATTTGTTTTTATGGAGGATGAATATATGAAACACACTGCCACCCGCACGCGCAGCATGGTTTACTGCGCACTGTTCACCGCACTGATTGCCGTGGGCGCTTTCATTCGCGTTCCCGTGCCCGTGGTTCCCTTTACGCTGCAATATCTGTTCACCATGCTGGCCGGGCTTTTGCTGGGTTCCAAGCGCGGTGCTGTTTCGGTGGCTGTGTATGTGCTTTTGGGCCTTGCCGGCCTGCCCATTTTCACCGAGGGCGGCGGCCTTGGCTACATTTTTAAGCCCAGCTTCGGCTATCTGGCGGGCTTTTGCGTGGGCGCTTATCTGACGGGCTATCTGGCCGAGCGTATGCAGCACCCCACCTTTGGCAAATATCTGGCCGCCAACCTGGCCGGGCTGGCAGTGGTGTACGCCTTCGGCATGGTGTATTACTATCTGATCTGCAATTATGTGATCGGCACGCCCATTGGCATCTGGCCGCTGATCCTTTACTGCTTTTTGCTGGCTGTGCCCGGCGATATTGCCCTGAGCGTGCTGGGTGCCATTGTGGCACAGCGTGTGCGCGCCTTTGCCCCGGCCAGTGCCGTTTAAATAAAAAGGAGTTTACAGCATGGAAAACATTACCGTATCCCCCCTGGAGCTGGCCGAGCAGATCATTGCAGGCCGCCGGTTGCAGCGCACCGACGATCTGGATTTTCTGATCCGCTGCGATCTGAACGAGCTGTGCCGCGGCGCCGATAAAATTCGCGCCGCCTGCGTGGGCAGCAAGGTAAACCTTTGCTCTATCATCAACGCCCGCAGCGGCCGCTGCCCCGAGGACTGCAAGTACTGCGCCCAGTCGGCCCACCACCACACCAGCTGCGAGATCTACGATTTTCTGCCCGAAGAAGAGATCCTGCGCGCCTGCAAGCTGAACGAGCAGGAGGGCGTGCATCGAATCTCGTAGAGATAGCAAAACGGGCAAACGCTGTCAACGGTCAAGATGAACGGCTTCGCCGCCATTGACAGCGTCCGTCCGTTTCGCTTTTGGGCAGACAAGGCGGCGGTTGCCGCCGATTTCCATTTAGGAAATGGCACTTGCTATTATGAGAAAACGGAGAATAGCAAGCACAGCAGGTGTATGTACACTCTGCAATTTTTGCAAAAATCAGCTTTGCAGATTTTGCGAAAAATTTGAAATCTTCGATTTGCTTGCTAAGATGCAATCATCTGTAGCAAGCAGGGCACGACGGTACCCACTTGTGCGTACTTGTTGGGAAACATCCCAAACCCTTTAACAATTTCTGAGAAATTGGCTACGCACCGTTGGTGCTGATTTTTTGATTGGGACAAATCAGTTCTTGATTTATAAAGATGAGTTTCGTGAACACTTGGAACATTTTCCGAGATTAACATGATTCATTCCGCCATAAGAACTAAATTCACTATCTTCTTTTATTTCATGACAAATCTCACATTGTACCCAGCGTCGCCCAGAGGAGTCTCTAATTGGCGTTTCCTGTTGAACAAATTTTCCTTTGACTTCATTGTAGCGCTTCATATGATCCATCTCAGCAAGTTGCTTTTGATATTCACGAGCTTTTTTTGCAGCTTCTTCTCGTTCCTTTTTTAGAGTTTCTTGTTGTTGCAGATAGCTTTCTCGTTGTATACGCACTTGCTCAGCACGCATTCGCTCCCGTTCTTCCACAAACTTCTTTCGTTTTTCTTCTTGCTTTTGAAGTCGAAGCATTCTTGCTTTGGGAAAGAGTTCATCAATATATGAACTCTCTCTTTCGTTAATTTCGAACAAGTGCAGTTTATTTTTGGCTCGTGTAATACCCACATAGAACAATCGCCGTTCTTCTTGTTCACCATCAGCACTATCCTTAGAACGACAAAAAATATTAGGTCTTGATGACGGGAATCGACCTTCATAAACATCGACCATATAGACAGTATCATATTCTAAGCCTTTGCTTGAATGGATTGTTGAGAGGATGATTGGGCTTTCATGTTCGGAAGTAAAACCTTGTTTCAAGAGTCGTTCCA
>SFIE01000009.1 GCA_004555405.1 Subdoligranulum sp. | reverse complement strand
TTATCGAGATGTGTTAAACGGGTGTTCCTACTTCAATCAGGTTTCCGTCAGGGTCATAAAACCTAACCACCTTTTGCCCCCAACTGTGTGTCATCAGGCGATTGACATATTCTGTTTGGGGGTAGAGCATTTCAAGTCGTTCCACAAATTTTTCTACTGCTCCTGCAAATACAGATGATCTGTCAGTTCCATATTTCCATCGTTGTCTTGCAGCAACTGAAGCCCAAACATATCACGATAAAACTTTAGAGCACGGTTGCAATCTTTAACAACAATAAGCGTTCCTTTGTATTTCATACTCTCCTCCACAAATTCCGTATTTGCGGGTCTGTTCGGTTCCATACTATCCTATGGCCGGATAAACTACAAGAACAGCCACGGCAGTGCAAGCTGCTGTGGCTGTTCGCTGCCTTATGAACACCGACCATTCACCGGGGCGGCCTTGCAAAAGGCTAAGGCAGCACCGCACAATTCCCGCCTGACGGCTGAAGCACAATCTGCGCTTTTGGCTTGGCAGCTTGCACTTCTCGCTGGCTGTACCGGCGCTTAGAATGATGCGGTATGGCCCTGAAATTATACATCGTAGGTTTTGTCGATGGCCTTCAGCTCGCGGAAGGTATCGATCTCAATGATATCCTCGTCGCGGCAGGGGCGCACCTCCACCTGATAATGGTCCTTGTGGAACACCAGAGGCACCTGCTCCCAATAGCGCTCTTTACCGCCGGGCTGCGCATAGGTGTGCTCAATGTCGGCAGCAAGCTTGCGGCCGTCCTCTTCGTCCCAATACGAGATGCCCACCATCTGCCAGCAGTTCAGCCCGCCCACCTTTTCTTCAGTGATGATGCCGTCCTTCACGGTGAAGCACCAGTCATCGGTGCGGTCTTTAGGAATGGCCAAAAAGTCCGAGCGGTAGTGGTATTTGGTAATGATCTTGGGGTTCGAGATCACCAGATCGGCCTCCAGCACATAAGCGTTGGACAAAAGATGCCGTGCCGCCATGGAAGAGGAAATGTTGTTGGCCTCGTTGTACACGGCGTTATCCAAAAACTTCACCATGGGGTATTTGTACAGCAGCTGGTCAAACTGCTCGGCCAGATAGCCGCGCACAATGTAGATCTCGTTGATGCCGGCCTCCAGGCAGGCATCGATCAGCCCGTCAATGATGCGCTGGCCGTGTACGCGCACCAAAGGCTTGGGGGTGTTGAAGGTGATGGGCACCATGCGGCTGCCGAAACCGGCGGCGATAAAAATGGCGCGCTTGGCGCGGTAGGGCTCCAGAGCAGCAGCACCGGCGGGGCTGATCTCACCGGCAGCGGCGAAACCAAGCTCGGCAAGCTCCTGCATGGTGCGGTTTACGGTGCCCAGCGAATACTCGGTTTTTTCTTCGATCTGGCGCTGCGAAAGGGGCTTTTCGGCCTCGGCCAGCACCACCAGAATATCAAATTGCTTGCGTGTTAAGCTTTTTGCCATGATCGTTATTCTCCCTTTAAAACAAACAAGGGCGGCGAGGCGCCGCTTTTTTGCGTTGTGATCGTATCGTGACAGTGCGATGAAAATCATCGCACTCTTGTAGTATAGCACACCGCCGCCCGGTTTGTATATGGCATAGGGCACAAAAATGCCCCGGCCGGGTGCGGCACGGGGCAAAAAACAGGTTTGGCGGCGCTTAGTTTTGCAAAAGAATGTTCGAGCGCTGCAGCATGGGCCAGCTTTGCAGCTTTTGCGAATCCAGATCGCAGCGCTGCATTTCCACCGCCGTGATCTGGCGGTTTTCGTAGGTGGTGTAATAATAAATGCCCTTGTCGGCGTTGCAGCAGCTGGAATAAATGGTGATCTCGTATTCCTCGCTGTCCAGCCGGCAGCAGCCGCGCTGCTGCTCTACGCTGGTGAGAATGTGGAAAAACTGGTTCACCGCTGAGGCTTCGTCGGCCCCGCACAGCGAGTTGCCTGCCGTAAAAGCGGCGCGCACAAAGCGCGAGGGCGAAGAAAGATCGCCCGGCAGGCCCATGGCGCCCATGCCGCGGCTGAGGGCGGGCAGGCTGAGCCCCGGCGCAAAGCTGGCCTCGGCAGGGGTGGAAACCGAAAGCGAACGGTAGCAGTTCAGGTGGGCCATTTGCTGGGGGAAGGGCGGGTTGTTGGCCAGCACCTTGGCAGGGTTTTCATAAAGGTGCAGGCCGTCTGCAGTGCTTTCCAGCACAAGGCAGCCCGTGCGGTCGGCGATCATCCAGTGCAGCTGGGAAAGGGGCAGCTGGTCGCTGAAGGGAATGCTGACAAGGTTCAGGTTCTGCAGGGCCTTGCGCGCCTGCTGCAGATCGGCGCAGGTGCCCAAAAGCCAGGGGATCAGCTCAAAGGTGGTGATGTTGGTTTTGCCGGGCACGGGGGCAAAAAAGGCGGCGTTGCCCACAAAGTTCAGCCCTGCAATGCATAGGCCGGTTTCGTTGAAGGCATCATAATACAGCGGGTACTCTCCGGCCACATGGGCCATGCCCAGAATGGCATAGCGGGTGTGCATTTCGCCCATGCAGCGCAGGGCAAAGCGGTAGCCGCGCGGAGTGAGGGTGATGGATTCGCCGTAAGAGCACTCATAGTCAAGGTTGCGGCCAAAATAGAAATCGTGAGGGTGAAAACAAGCGGCAGTACACATAATAGTAATCTCCTATCTGTCAGTGATAAGGCGGCGCGGCGGGCGCTGCCAAAAATTACTTTTTAAACACAAGGCAGGGCAGGGGTGCAGTGTCGGCCCAGTTGGCAAAATCGCACACCAGCACGGTATAGTCTGCAAGGGGCAGCGATCTTAGCCATGTCAGCACCGCCTGCTTTTCGGTGTCGCCGATCACACGGCCGCTGTATAAAACGGCGCTCAGCACACCGCCGGGCTTCAAAATGCCCAGTGCGGCTTCCAGCGCGGGGATCGTGCTGCCCGGGCCGGAATACACGCTGTGGTCTGCCCCGGGCAGCCAGCCAAAGTTGAAAAGAACGGCGTCGGCACTTTCGGGGGCGGCCAGCTCGGCCAGCCGGGAATGATCGGTGCAATGCAGCGAAAAATTTTCAAAACGGCCTTGCTCCAGCCGCGCACGGGTGGAAGCAATGGCTGCCGGCTGGATATCCAGCGCCAGCACCTGCCCGGCGGGCCCCACGGTGCGGCACAAAAACTCGGTGTCGTGCCCGTTGCCGCAGGTGGCATCAATGGCAAAGCCCCCGGCGGGAATGCGCCCGGCCAAAATGCTTTGGGCAAATTTCACGGCGGTAAGCTCTTCGGGGCGGCGGCGAACCAAACGATCCCCCTTTAAAACAAAGCCGAATCTGGCAAAAAACGCAGCGGGGGCGTTCGTGGCATACAGCCAGTGCAGGCTGGCCTGCCCCGGCACAAAGCCGCCTGTGGAGCGCAGCACCTCTTTTAAAAGGTAGCTGCCGTAGCCGCGCCGCTGCCAGCAGGGATCCACCGAAAGGGCGGTGAGCAGGATGCCGCCGGGCCCGGGCTGAATGGTGCAGCGGGCAATGGTGTGGGATTCTTTTTGTAGAAGGAAGCAGTTTTCCTGCCGGATCACATTCATAGATCGATTCTCCTGCAGATTTTTATTTTGCAGCATACCGGAACTGTGCTATAATAATCATAACCTGTAAATATGAATAAATAAAGAAAAGATGGCATTTTCAAAGGGTTGGAATGCAGAGGAAATTTCACAATTCGGCACTCTGCGGCAGATAGTGACAGAATTTCACAAATTCTTCACGGGCATATAAATTGCATTTCACAATTCGCCTTTATACTAAGGCCAAACGATCGGGAAAGCCCCGAAACCAATAGAGTATATCCCCTTTTTAAGCGAAAGGATGATCGATATGATGGACAACGAAAACAACGGCCTGCACAGCGGCACCAACGAAACACCGGATACCGGTTATCAGAACGTAGGCAGCAGCGGCACCAACACCGCCAATACCGCTGAGGATTTCCACGCGGAGGCTCAGCAAACGGAACCGCCCCGCCAGAACGAGAACACACAAAACGGAAACACGGCGTATGATTACAGTAAAAATTATACCCGGGATCCGCAGCAGCATACCCCCGGGCATCACAATGCCCCCCGCAGCGCCAAAAACGGCGGCGGAAAAAAATGGGCGCTGCGCATCGTGGCGGGCGTTGCCTGCCTGGGCGTGTGCTTCGGCACGGGCTACGGCGGCGCGGTGCTGGCCATGCGCAATAATTCGGCAAACCGCGTGGTGACCAATATGGTGCCGCGCACGGACGGCACAGCCGTGGTTTCCAACAACGATTTCAGCGCAGTTTCGGCCAAGGTGGCCCCCAGCGTGGTGGTGATCACCACCGAGTCGATGGTCACCAGCAACAACTGGTTTGGCGGCCAGTATGTGCAAAGCGGCGCAGGCAGCGGCGTGGTGCTTACCGAGGATGGCTATATCATCACCTGCAACCATGTGGTGTCGGGTGCAAACAATATCAAGGTTTCGCTGAATGACGGCACGGAATACACTGCCACGCTGGTGGGCGGCGATTCCACCACCGATGTAGCTGTGCTGAAGATCGATGCCACCGGGCTGACCCCCGCCACCATCGGCGACAGCGACAGTCTGGCCGTGGGCCAGAGCGTGCTGGCTGTGGGCAACCCTTTGGGCGAGCTGGGCGGCACAGTGACCGGCGGCATGATCAGTGCGCTGAACCGTGAAGTGACCATTGAAGACCAGACCATGAGCCTGATCCAGATGGATGCCTCGGTTTCGCCCGGCAACTCGGGCGGCGCATTGTTTAATGCAAGCGGCGATCTGATCGGCATTGTCAACGCCAAGAGCAGCGGCGACTATGCCGAGGGCCTGGGCTTTGCAATTCCCATCAACACCGCCTACAATGTGGCCATGGATCTGATCCAGTCCGGCTATGTAACAGGCCGCCCGCAGCTGGGCATCAGCGTGATCACCATCACCGATGCCGCCACGGCTGCCCGCTATGGTGTTACCAGCGCCGGAATTTATATCAGCCAGGTAAACCCCGGCAGCGGCGCTGAAAAGGCGGGCCTGCAGGCAGGCGACCGCATTGTGAGCGTGGATAACGTGCTGGCCGAAACCGCCAACGATGTGGTGAGCAGGGTGCAGGAAAAGAGCGTGGGCGATACCGTTTCGCTGCAGGTGGCGCGCAAGGGCCAGCTGATCACCGTAGAGGTGGAGCTTACCGAGGCCAACCCCACCGCCGCCAGCACCTCGGAGGGCTGAACCAAAATCAGAATGCCGCGCCCTGTGCTTTGCCCCAGGGCTGACGGGCATAAAAGTTAAAAATGCAAAAAGCATCCCTGCCGGGTGAACTCGATCCCGGCAGGGATGCTTTTGTTATATAGGAGGAGAAACGCCTTATCCGTAAGGGAAATGAGCCTTAGCCCACGAAGCCCTGCACGAAGGTTTTAATAAACCAGATGGTCTGGGGCTGGTAAATGATATCCACAAGGAATGCGCCAACGATGGGAACGATCATCATGGCCTTGCGGGACATACCGTAGCGCTCGTTTACGGCGGTCATGTTTACAATAGCCGAGGGCGTAGCACCCAGACCATGGCCGCACAAACCGGCGCACATAACGGCTGCATCGTAGTTTTTGCCCAGCAGGCGGAACACGACGAAGTAGCTTGCCAGAATCATGAATACCACCTGGCAGATCAGAACGACCAGAACGCCGCCGATCAGGCCGGAAAGCTCCCACAGCTTCAGTGTCATCAATGCAATGGACAGATACAGAGAAAGCATTACATCGCCAATGCCGTCGACCAAGCCGAAGTCGAAATTGTAGAAGTGGAACTTTTCGTTGAGGTTACGAACGATCACGGCTACAAACATAGCGCCCACATAGGTGGGGAAGCTCATGCCGATGGCTTTGCCGATCCAGCCGGAAACCATGGTGCCCAGTGCCATGCATACCAGCAGCGCCGTGACATTCTTGATCACATCCAGGCTGCTGAGCTTGGCACCGCTGGAGGAATTGACCTGATTGATGTCGCTTTCGAAGTTTTCGGACTCATCGGGCTTCAGGTTATATTTCACGATCAGGCGGCGGCCAACCGGGCCGCCCACCATAACGGCGCTGATCAAACCAAAGGTGGCGGCTGCTGCGCCCACCAGAGGAGCGGGTGCATAGCCCATATCAGCAAAGGTGCTGCCGTAAGCAGCGGCGGCGCCGTGGCCGCCCACCATGGAAATGGCGCTGGAAAGCAGAGCATAAGGTGCATCCAGCCCCACCAGCTTGCCCACGCCGATACCGATGATGTTCTGCATGATCGAGATCACACCGGCAATGACCCAGTAAATGAACAGCAGCAGGCCGCCTTTTTTCAGCAGGCTGATGCTGGCGCCCAGGCCAACCGTGGTAAAGAAGGCCAGCATAAAGGGAGACTGATACAGACTGTCAAACGAAAATGCAAAGCTGCCGGTAACATGGCCGATAAAGGTGATGAACATAAACAGGAATCCGCCTACCACAGGCGCGGGAATGCAATACTTTTCCAGAAATTTCACCTTGCTCTTGATAAAGAAACCAATGAGCAGCAGCACGGCAGCCATGGCGACTGTCATAATGCTGTCGGCCTTTATGGTGAACAGCGAGTCGATAATTTCAAATGTCATGCGGGGAGCCTCCTTTTTTATTCCTCTTTTTTTTCAATAAGCGAATGGCTTATTTTTCGCGTGCCTTGGTGGCAAAGCCCATCAGATCACAGGTCAGGCGGGCTGCCGTGTAGCAGGTGGTGTCGCCCTCGTCGTCATACTGGGGCGCAACCTCGGTCATGGCCATGCCGACAACATGGCAATGGTTGGCGATCGCTTCCAGCATTTCGGTGGCTTCGTCGTAGGTAAAGCCGCCCAGCATGGGAGAGCCGGTGCCCTTGGACAGCGGATAGTCCATGGCGTCAATGTCAAAATGGATAAAGGTGTTGCGGCCGGGCTGCAGATCCTTCAGGATCTCTTCAATGCCCACACGGCGATAATCCTTTACAGAATAAATTTTATCGCCGTTGGCGCGTGCCTCGGCAAAATCGGCAGGGCCGCTGCTGCCAATGCCGCGAATGCCCAGATGAATCATGTTTTTCACATAGGGCAAGGTGGAGTTGTTGCGCATGGGGGAGCCGTTGAAGTAAGGCTGACCGTTCAGGGGCTTGGTCCAGTCAAGGTGAGAATCAAAGTGAATGATATCCAGCTCAGGGTAGCAGTCCAGACCCTTCACGGTTTGATGGCCTACCGAGCAATCACCGCCCAAAACGATGGGCATAACGCCCTGCTTTGCCAAAATGCGCACAGCTTCTTCCAGATTTTTGTTGGTGGCAGTCAGATCGCCGGGAACATAGTCGCAGTCACCGCAGTCCACTACGCGCCACAAATCGGTATCCAGATAGCTCTTGTTGCGCTCGGGATCATAGTTGCCGCCCTTTTTCATACGAAAACGGGTGGAAGCATTGCGGATGCCGCGGGGTCCTAAGCGGCAGCCGGTTTTACCCTGAATGGCAAGATCAAAGGGTGCGCCCAAAATGGCAACATCGGCGTTGGCCTCGTGAATGTTGTAGCAAATGGGCACCTTGGCAAAGGTGGCAATGCCGGTGGGGGCCATATTCAGGGGAGCGTCCTGCACAGTAAAAGCGTTCATAACAAATCTCCTTTTTGCAATTGAATTTACAATATTGAAACTGGTTTCAATAGGGTGTCCCGCTGATGCCCATTATAGAGGCGAAAAACGGGGAAGTCAAGCATTTTGTTTACAGTTTTGAAATATAGACACAATAATGAAACAAACGAAGCGCCAAAGAAAATCGGCAGGGCGGCTGCAAGATTGACTTTTGCACAGCAGTTCACTATAATGAAACAACAGAGAGTAGGATCGAAAAATACATCATAGAGTGAAAACGGTGTAGAAAAATAGAGGGCCATACCGTGCCAAACCCGCCGTATCGGCACTTGGAATTATGCGGTATTGCCCTAAGAAAAAAAACGCCCATGCTCAGTTTTCGAGCAAGGGCGCAAAAAAGGAGAATGTGCTGAATGGGTGAAACAAATTTTGTAGAGTCTTCCACCCCTATGGTGAATTCGGTGCTGCATGCCACCAAAATTTTAGATTATTATGCCTCGCAGCGCCGTGAATATCTAAGCCTTACCGAGATCAGCCGTGCGGTGGGGCTGCATAAAACAACAGTTTATCGAATTTTAAGAACGCTGCAATCGGTTGGCTGGATCGAGCAGTCCAGCGCCAGCGGACAGTATCGGCTGGGCAGCGGCATTCTGATGGTCGCATCGGCTGTGTCGGTGCATTATACGGCACGCCAGCTGATCAGCGAAGAAATGCGCCGCTTGTGTGAACTGCACAACGAAACCGTGGTGCTGTCCGCACTGCGAGGGGACACCGGCATTTGTGTAGACCTTGTGAAGAGCCACCACAATTTGGGGATTTCGGGCGAAAACGGTTACATTGTGCCGCTGGATGCCGGAGCAACCGGCAAAACCCTGCTGTCGGCACAGCCGGATGAACTGATGGAGAAGCTGCTGCACAATTACCCCGGCCGGGAAGAGGAACTGCGCGAGCAGGTGCAGGAAATTCGCCATCGCGGATATTGTGTGTCGGAGGGGGAAGTGGACGGCGGCGTTGCAGCCGTAGCCGTGCCGCTGCCCATGCCGGATCGTATCTATACCCTGAGCTATTCCGGCCCGGTAGAGCGATTGCGCGGGTTGGATTACACCGTGCTGGCAAACTCGCTGCAGCAGGCCGTAAAGAATATCCGCCTGAAATGTGACGGCATGGAAAAATAAAAAAACCGCCCCCGGCTTTGCAAAAAAATGCAAGGCCGGGGGCGGTTGGCTTTTAAAAAGCGGATCATTCGGGTTTGTTTTCGGGTTTATCCTGCGGATCGGTACTGCTCACATCGCGGAATTCCACATCCACGGCGGGGGCGTCGCCCTCGATCGTGGGGCGCTGGGTTTCGCCGTCCAGCACCTCGGGGTGTTCTTTCAGGCAGGCGCGCAGTCTGGCGGCGGCATACACACCGGTACACAGATTCATCACGCCCTCCACGATCAGGATCGCGCCGATGGCGATCATCATGGATTCGGCGGCATCAAAGGGGTCAAACAGCATCACTGCGCCCAGCACAAGGCTCACCGCCAGCGGCAGCAGCATACCGCCCACCGAGCCGCCGGCCTTGCGCAGCCGCCAGGCATCATGCAGGCGCACAAGGCTGTCGAAGATCACAAACAGGCCGAACACCATGGGCACCGCCCCAATGATGCCATCGGGGAAAAACAGCAAAAACAACCCGGCTCCCAAACACACAATGCCGCCCGGCAGCCACAAAAAGCGCAGAAGGGCAAATTCATCGGGGCGGAACGCACGCACCAGCAGTGCTGCGCCGCACAGCGCCACCACAGCGCCCACCAGCACACACAGCGCCCGCAGGCTGTTGAACGGGTGCGCAATCAGCACGCCGCCCAAAATGATATACAGGATACTAAACAGATAAAAGCTGCGCTTGAGCTGTTTGAACATAGCGGACCGTCCTTTCTCTGCCGAAGGGGCAGACTTTCAACATTTTACAGGAGAATTGTGGAAAACCGGGAGGCAGCTTGGGGCATTTGCCCCATTATGCCTCGGGGTGCTGATACAAAGGCTGAATGATCTTTTTGTTGGCGCGGGTCATAAAGAAAATGCTGGCGGCCAGCGCAACGCTTTCGGAGATCAGGAAAGACCACCACACCATGTTCACATCGCCGCTCAAACTCAGCAGGAACGCAGCGGGGATCAGCACCACCAGCTGGCGGATCAGGGAAACCAGCAGCGAGTAGATGCCCTGCCCCAGCGCCTGAAAAACGCCCGAGTTCACAACGCCGATGCCGGCCAGCAGAAAATGCGGCGAAATAATGCGCAGGGCCTTTACGCCAAGGCCCATCATATCCTCGCTGGCATCAAACATATTCAAAAGCACATTGGGGGCCAGCTGTGCAGCCAAAAGCCCCAGCAGCATAATGCAGGAAGCGTAAAGCCATGCCAGCTTGATGGCTTTCATAATGCGCTCGGGCTTGCGGGCACCGTAGTTGAAGCTGACAATGGGCACAAGGCCGTTGTTTAAGCCGAAAATGGGCATAAACACAAAGCTTTGCAGCTTAAAGTAAGCGCCGAACACGGCCACGGCGGTGCTGCTGAAGGCCATGAGAATGGTGTTCATGCACAGCGTCATAATGCTGCCGATGGCCTGCATGGCAATGCTGGGGGCGGCCACATTGTAAATGTTGGCAATGGTGCGGCCATGGGGCCTGAAGCCGCGGAAGTTCATGTGGACTTCCTGATTGACGCGGTGGTTAAAATAAATGCCCATGACGCAGCCCACAAACTGGCCGCACACCGTGGCAATGGCGGCACCGGCGGCCTCCATGCGGGGGAAGCCGAACAGGCCGAAGATCATAATGGGGTCCAGAATAATATTGGTCAAAGCGCCGGCCAGCTGGGTGATCATGGCGTAAAAGCTGCGCCCGGTAGCCACCAGCAGCTTTTCCAGCATACACTGCAAAAAGCAGGCGATGCTCAAAACACACACGATGCCCAGATAGTCGATGCCGTATTGGCGAATGGCTGCGTTGGTGGTTTGGGCATGAAAGAAGGCGCGGGTGCCGAACAGGCCGAACAGCAAAAACGGCACAAAGGTGCAGCAGCTCAAAAACAGGCCGTTTTGGGCCGAGCGGTTCACCTGCTCGTAGTTCTTTTCGCCCAGGCTTTTGCTGAGCAGGGCGTTTACGCCCACGGCGGTGCCCACGGCAAAGCTGATCAGCAGGTTCTGCACGGGAAAAGCAAGGCTGAGTGCAGAAAGGGCATCCTCGGAAATGCGGCTCACAAACACACTGTCCACAATGTTGTACAAAGCCTGCACCAGCATGGAGATCATCATAGGTACAGACAATTTGATCAGAAGTGGGTTGATGGCCACATAGCCCATGGGGTTTTCTTCATGGACTGCGGCGGTTTTGGTTTCGTTCATAAATACTCTGTTTCCTCCTTGCGGCAGGGCGCACAGCCATGCCGCAGCTCTATCAAAAATGTAAGCAGACTAACTTTTTAAGTATAACAGAAAAGGCTGCGCTTCGCAAGTGCGGAAAAGGCATTTTCAGCGTGCTTTCTTTTGCTCAGGAGGCGTTTTTCTGCACCACGCTCAGCTTGGCGCGGGCGGGCAGGCAGGCAGCCCAGTCCCCGGCGCTTTGCAGCCAGCCAAAGCTTTCGCAGGTGTGGTCGGGGCAGGGGGAATCCACAAAGCGGATGCGGCCGTTCTGCACCTCAAAATGCACGGTGTAATAGCCGGTATCCAAATCGTAGCGGGCGTTTTTGTTCAGAGGGTATTCCACGCACTGCCCGGCGTCGCCGTATTCCACCACGGCCGTTTCGCCGCTGCCCCTGGCGCTGTGCTGCAGCCAAAGCCAACTCAGCGCCGCCAGCAGGCAGATCACGGCGGCAAAAATCAGATTTTTTCGGCGGCTGCTCATCGGTGCACCTCCCCCACGGTCATGCGGCCGGTGGGATCAACAGCGAACACGGTGTAGCGCACGGGGGGCGTGCTGGGGGGCGGCAGCTGCACACAGCCCTGCATGGGCAGCACAAAGCGAGTGCGCTTGTGCGCGGTGGTGGCAAACACTTTTTTGCCGTTGCGGATAATGCCCACGCAGCCGCGCGGCACACCCTCGCTGCCGCAGAAATCCGCCGAAAGCTCCAGCGGGCCGTCCACGCCGCACAGGCGGTACAGGCCGTTGGAATCCGGCACCGGCTGCAGCGAAACCGTCACACGGCCCGGTTTTTGCCAGCCGCCTGTTTTGCGGCGGCGGTGCAAAAGCAGGGTAAGCCCATCCCACACATCCATAAAATACGAAAGATGCCATGCGCGGGGGGCGGAATCATCGGTGGGGGCCAGCGGATCGTTTACCAGCACATAATCCACGCCGTCCCGGGTGACAAAGCCGGTGACATTTACATAATGCCCGGCGGCTTCACCGCATTCGGCCACAGCGGGGGGCGCGGGCATCTGGCCGGGATAACTCAGGCGAACGGCGGCGGCAAACCCGCTGCGCACCTCCTCGCGCAGATGCGGCAGGTCACACCACAGGGCATAGCATTCGTAGCCCCAGCAGCCCGCAGCCGCCGTGCCGAAGGTAAGGTTGGCACAGGTGCGGTCGGCCCAGTCGTACATGGCGTGGGCCAATTCCTCGGGAAGTACATCCTCGCCCCAGCGGTTCATCAGCCCCGTTAAGCACACCGGCAGGCTGATGCGCCCGCCGAACAGCGGATCGCGCAGCAGCTGGCTGTAGGCCGGAATGCGCAGCTCGCGCTGCATGGGGCGGCTGGCGGGGGCACGGGTCGTGAAAGCAAAGGTATGCACGCTCATGGCCAGCAGATCCACCATGGGGGAGATGCGCTCGTCCTCGGTGTACAGATAAATGCGCATTTGGGCCTGCATGGCCGTTTTGCCGTCCAGATTCAGAATGTTGCCCTCCACCGAAACAGGGCCGCGCGGCGGGCGCTTGGCGTTGGCGCGGGTGGTCAAAAACGGGCTCCAGCGGCCAAAGCTGCTCCATGTGGTCCAGTTACCGTCCACCATCACGCGGGCCTGAGCTTCCACCACGGTGCCGTTGGGGGTGTCGGCGTTCCAGCTCATGATCAGGCGGGTGAACGCCGGAAAAGAAACGGGCTGGCTGGTGTAGCAGCCGTACAGCACATAGCGCCCGGCCACACTGTCCAGCCGAAGGTGGCCGTCTTGAATGGTGACATTGTCCAGCTCGCCGCGCATCAGATTTTCGGTGCCGCTGAGAACATACAGATTTTTTGCTTCCATGAAAGGCTCTCCACACTGTGATAGTACTGTGATCATATTGTGATGATCGTGTTGGTTTTATTGTACCTCCGGGCCGTGAAACTTGCAACAAGAGAGAAAAAAATAAGGGCTGTATATTTATAAAATATCCTTATAAAATTGTGCGCAAAAAAATATAGAAGAAATGCGGCGCGGCAGTCCGAATTGTGGTACAATGGAAATGTATACTGGGGCGAAGCCCGGAAAGTGTGGAAAAAGATGGATATTCTGAGAACGATCGCATGGTTTATATACTTTTTCGGGTATATGATCCTGCACAAAAAAGATCTGAACAGCGGCCTGCAGGCGCTGGAAGCGGGCGACGAGGCCCGTGTGAACGAGCTGGTGAACCGCCATGTGCCTCACTGGTGCAGCGAGCTTTTGCGCCGCGCGGGGGTCAGCGTGCAGGTGGAAGGCCGCGAAAACATTCCCAAGGGCGTGGCCTGCGTGTTTGTGGCCAACCACCGCAGCTATTATGATATTCCGCTCATGCTCACCTGCCTGGACGGGCCGCACGCGCTGGTGAGCAAGGCCGAGGTGGAAAGAATTCCGCTGGTGCGCGGCTGGATGAAGCTTTTGCACTGTGTGTATGTGAACCGCGGCGATGCCCGTGCCAGCCTGCGGGCGCTGAATCAGGCCGCCGAGGAGGTAAAGCAGGGCCGCTCAGTGAGCATTTTCCCCGAAGGCACCCGCTATAAAGGCGAGGAAGGCGGCATTGGCGAGTTCAAGGGCGGTGCGTTCCGCATTGCCACCAAAACCGGTGCGCCCGTGGTGCCGGTGGCCATCAGCCACAGCCGCGATGTGATGGAAAACAATCATATGCTGATGCACCCGGCCAGGGTGACCGTGCGCATTCTGCCCGCTATTCAGGTGGCCGAGCTGGACAAGGAAACCAAAAAAGCCCTGCCCGAGCTGGTGCAGGAGCAGATCCGTTTGGCCCTGCCCGAGCATACCCCGGCGCCGGAAAACGCCGAGAATCCGTATCATCGGCTGTACACGCAGAACAACAGCTTTGCCCAGCTGGCGCGCAGCCGGAATGCAGCAGAAAAGTAATGGGCCGCAAGGCAGAAAAAGAGAGGAACAGGCACTATGAATGAACTGGAACAGGCCCGGCAGCAGATCGACGAGATCGATGCCCAAATGGCCGCACTGTTTGAGCAGCGTATGCAGGCTGTGACCATGGTGGCGCACCACAAGGCGCAAACCGGCATGGCTGTGTTTGATGCCAGCCGCGAGGATGCGGTGGTGGCCAAAAATGTGGCACGGCTGCAAAACCCCAAAATGGCTGCGTATTACGAGGATTTTATCCGCCACACCATGGCGGTTTCCCGCAGCTATCAGGAATATCGCTTAGGGCTGGACAAGGTGGCCTATCAGGGCGTGGAGGGTGCGTTTACCCACATTGCGCTGCGGCATTTGTTTCCCCATTCCAAGGCGCTGAATTTTGCAGGCTGGAACGAGGTGTTCGACGCCGTGGTGAGCGGCGAGTGCGCCTATGGCGTGCTGCCCTTTGAAAACAGCAATGCGGGCGATGTGTCCAGCGTGCTGGACCTGTGCTATCAGTACGAGGGCATTCATGTGGTGCAGATGTACGATCAGCCCATCAGCCAGAATCTTTTGGTGGTGCCCGGCACGGCGCTGCGGGATGTGCGCACGGTGCTCAGCCACCCGCAGGCCATCAGCCAGAGCAGCCAGTTTCTGCGCGCCAACGGCTTAACGGCCAAGGCCAGCGCCAACACCGCCATTGCGGCCAGGCAGGTGGCGGAAATGGGCGATAAAAGCGTGGCGGCCATTGCCAGCGCCGAAACGGCGGCGCTGTACGGGCTGGAGGTGCTGGTGCGCAACATCAACACGGACGGCGACAACACTACCCGCTTTATCGTGATCAGCAAAGAAACTCCGGCCAGCGGCAATCGCTTCAGCCTGCTGTTTACCGTAAGCAACAAGCCCGGCGCACTGAGCGAGATCATTCAGATCATCGGCCGTGCGGGCTTTAATATGGAATCCATCAAAAGCCGGCCGCATCCCGGCGAAAAATTCCAGTATTATTTCTATGTGGAAATCGAGGGCAGCCCCATGAGCGAAAAGGGAAAGCTGCTGCTGGACGAAATGCAAAAGCTGTGCCGCACGGTGCGGCTGCTGGGCGTTTACAGCCGGGAGGAACCCAATGGGTGAGCATTCTGCAAAGTTTTACCTGCGCCATGCGGGCGGCTGCTGCGATCTGATCTTAAAGCGCGGCTGTTTGGCCAATCTGCGCAGCTTTACGGATACGCAAAACCGTAAAGTGGCGGTGATCACCGGCGCAGGCACCCCCGAAGCATTGGCCGGGCAGGTGCTGGCACAGTGCAAAAACGGCAGTGTGTGCCGCCTGCCCGCGGGCGAAAAGGGCCGGGGAATGGCCGGGGTGCAGTTTGTGCTGGAGGCTTTGTGCCGACAGGGACTGGCACAGGGCGATCTGGCGGTGGCTCTGGGCGGGCGAAATGTGCAGGGCGCGGCAGGCCTGGCCGCGGCCATTTATCAGGGCGGCATAGAGCTGGCGGCGTGCCCCTCAACGGCGCAGGCGCAGCTTTGTGCCTGCGGGGGAGAGCTTTTGGGCGTGGAGCTGGCAAGGCCCGGCTGCCGGGCGGGGGTGTATAAGGCCCCTGCGCTGATCATGGTGGACCCGGCGCTGCCCGAAACCGAGCCCGCCGCCCGGCGGGCAGCAGGCTATGCGTGGGCTTTGCAGATCGCCTTGACCTGTGACCCCAAGCTGCTGGCGCTGCTGGAAGCCGCCGAGCCGGACTACGATGAAATTTTGTGGCGCACGCTGCAAAACAAGAAACATCTGATGGATCAGAACCCGGCGCAAAGAGCCCCCGTACTGGAATGCGGTATGCCGCTGGCCAGGGCGCTGTGGCAGCTGTATGGCTGCCGGGGCCGCCGCACCAAGGGGTTTTTGCCCGGCGAATGTCTGGTGCTGGCGCTGGAAGGCGTGACCATGGATAAAGCCCTGCTGCACCGCCTGCGCGTACTGTGCCGGGCCCTGGGCCTGCCTGCGCGCGCAGTGTGGAACCGCAGCCGGGTGCTGGAGGCCCTGCTGGACGAGGCAGCATGGCAGGGCGGTGCGCTGGAATCGGTGCAGATCACCGGCCTTGGCTGCTGGCAGGTTTGCCGTTTGCAGCCGAACGAGATCCGCCAAAGGCTGCAGCCCAAAACCCCGGAGGAGAAGTAAGCCCATGAAAAATACATTTGGAAATGCCGTTTCTTTAACGATATTCGGCGAAAGCCACGGCGCGGCCATCGGCGCTGTGCTGGACGGGCTGGCCGCCGGGCTGCCCGTGGAAAGCGACTACATTGTTGCGCGCATGGAGCGCCGCCGCGCCCGGGGCGATGGGCTTTCCACCGCCCGCATTGAGCCGGACAAGGTGGAATTTCTTTCGGGCGTGGTGAATGGCCATACCACGGGCACCGCCATTGCGCTGACCATTGCCAACACCAACACCCGCAGCGGCGACTATGCCAAAACCGCCGATCTTTTGCGCCCGGGCCATGCCGATTATACGGCCTATGCCAAATATGAGGGCTGGCAGGATGTCCGCGGCGGCGGGCATTTCAGCGGCAGAGTGACCGCCGCAGCCGTGGCGGCGGGCAGCATTTGCGAGCGGGTGCTGGCCGGGCACGGCATTCGTGTGTACACCCACATTGCCCGGCTGGCAGGGGTGGAGGATGCGCCGCTCAGCAGTGCGGCGGGGCTGGTGTGCCCCGAGCCGGAAAACGGCCATTTTGCCCTGCTGGACCCCAGCCGGGAAGCCGCCATGCAGCAGGCGGTGCGCGCCGCTGCCGCCGAGGGCGACAGTGTGGGCGGAGTGCTGGAAACCATTGTGACCGGCCTGCCCGCAGGCGTGGGCGAGCCGTGGTTCGACAGTGTGGAAAGTGAGCTGGCGCACATTGCCTTTGCCATTCCCGCCGTAAAAGGCATAGAATTCGGCATGGGCTTTGCCATGGCGGACCAGAGGGGCAGCTGTGCAAACGACGCTTTTTGTATGCGTGAGGGAAAGATCGCAACGGCCACCAACCACAACGGCGGCGTGAACGGCGGCATTACCAACGGAATGCCGGTGGTGTTCCGCACGGCGGTTAAGCCCACGCCCAGCATTTATAAAACCCAGCAAACGGTGGACTATGTGAACCGCCGCGAAGCCGAATTGAATATTCAGGGCCGGCACGACCCCTGCATTGTGGCACGGGCCGCCGTGGTACAAAACAGCCTTACGGCCTTTGGTGTGCTGGATCTTTTAACGCAGCGTTACGGAACGCTGTGGCAAAAGCACGGAGAAGTATAAACAAAAGCTGCCGTGCAGCAAAGGGAAAGAGAGGAAAGTATTTATGGAATACGGATTGATCGGCGCAAAGCTGGGGCACAGCTACAGCAAGGTGATCCATGAGATGATCTGCGATTATGATTACGATCTGTGCCCGCTGCCCACCGAGCAGGAAGCGCACGATTTTATGAAACGGCATGATTTTAAGGCCATCAATGTGACCATTCCCTACAAGCAGCTGGTGATCCCGTACTGCGATTATGTTGACCCGAAGGCCATGAGCATTCATGCGGTGAACACCGTGGTGAACCGGGACGGCAAGCTGTACGGCTACAACACCGATTATGCGGGCTTTGAATATCTGATGAAAAGCCATGATATCTCGGCCAAGGGAAAAACGGTTTTGATTCTGGGCTCCGGCGGCACCAGCAACACCACCGCCGCCGTGTGCCGCGATATGGGGGCCAAGGCGGTGTATAAGGCCACCCGCAAGCCTGGCCGCGGCGCAGCCGGGGAAGGGCTGATCAGCTATGCCGAGGCCAAAGAGCATAAGGAGATTCAAATTCTGATCAACACTACGCCCCTGGGCACCTATCCCAATGTGGGGCAGGCCGCCATCGATCCCATAGAGTTTCCCAATCTGGAGGCCGTGCTGGATGTGGTGTACAATCCCTTTAAAACCGAGATCGTGCTGCGCGCCGAGGAGCTGGGCATTCCGGCCTACAGCGGCTTTGAAATGCTGGTGGCGCAGGCGGTGTTTGCCGCCGAGCATTTTCTTTCCAAGCCCATCAACCATGCCGAGATCGGCCGTGTACACGCCATGCTGAAAAAAGATATCTCCAATGTGAGCATTGTGGGCATGCCCTCGGCAGGCAAGCGCAGCATTGGCCTGCGCCTTGCCAAAAAGCTGGGCAAGCGCTTTGTGGATACCGATGCGCTGGTGGAGCAGCGCGCCGGAAAAACCATTCCGGAAATTATGCAGGAGGATGGCGAAAAAGCCTTCCGCAAGCTGGAAAACCGCGTGATCGCAGATGTGAGCAAGGAAAACCGCCAGCTGATCTGCACGGGCGGCGGCTGCCTGGAAACCGTGGGCACAGCACGCCTTCTGCACCAGAATGGGCCGATCTTGTTTATTGACCGCCCGATCGAGGAGCTGACCGTGGGCGGAAACTATCCCCTTTCCACCAGCCGCGAGCGGCTGGCTGAAATGGAAAAGGAGCGCCGCCCGCAGTATGTGGGCGCTGCGGACGAAACCATTCGCTATGATACATCTTTTATGGAAGCCGTGATCGATGCCATGGATGCCATCGACCGCTGGTTTGAAATGACCGAGCAGGAGGCATGAGTATGCAGGTAACCGTTCGTCCGGGCACACTGGGCACACAGAATGCCGTGATCACCGCACCCCCCAGCAAAAGCATTGCGCACCGCGCCGTGCTGTGCGCCGGGCTTGCCAAGGGGCTGAGCCTTGTGAAAAATCTGGAATTCAGCCAGGATATCAAGGCCACGCTTGCGGGGGTCGGGCAGGGCTGCGCCAAGGTGAAATGCGGCGAAAACAGCGCCCGCATTGAGGGCCACGGCGGCTTTGCCACGCTGGTAAAGCCGGTGTTCTGCGATGAAAGCGGCAGCACCCTGCGCTTTTTCATCCCGGTGTTCAGCCTTACCGGTCAAAAGGTGCGCTTTACGGGTGCAGGCCGCCTGTTTGAGCGGCCCATGGGCGTGTATCAGAAAATTTTTGAAAGCCAGCGCCTGCAGTTCACCCAAACCAGTCAGGATATCACCATCAAGGGCGCACTGGGAGGCGGCGAGTACGAGCTGCCGGGCAATGTGAGCAGCCAGTTTATCAGCGGCCTTTTGTTTGCGCTACCGCTGCTGGATAAGCCCAGCAAGATCAAAATTCTGCCGCCGTTTGAAAGCCGCAGCTATGTGCAGCTTACCTTGGGGGTGCTGCACGATTTCGGCGTGCAGGCAGACTGGAGCAGCGAAGAGCCCGACACATTGCTGATCCCCGGCGGGCAAAGCTATCACAACCGGGATTACACGGTGGAGGGCGATTACAGTCAGGCGGCCTTTTTTGCCGTGCTGGGTGCGCTGAAGGGCGGCATTACCATCAACGGCCTGCGCCCGGACACCCGCCAGGGTGATGCGGCCATTCTGGATATTCTGCAGCGGTGCGGGGCAAAATTTGAGCGCTATGGTGACAGTGTGCGCTTTGAAAAAAGCCAGCTGCACGCCGCCGAGATCGATCTGGCCGACTGCCCCGATCTTGGCCCTGTGCTGATGGTGCTGGGCTGCTTTTGCGCCGGGCGTACCCACATTGCCAATGCCGCCCGCCTGCGCCTGAAAGAGAGCGACCGCATTGCCGCCATGCAGGCTGAGCTGGCAAAGTTTGGCGCAAAGATCACCAGCACCGAAAACGATGTGTATATCGAGGGCGGTGTGCCGCTGAGCCTGCCCGGCAAGCTGCACGGCCACAACGATCACCGCGTGGTGATGAGCCTGGCGGTGTGCGCGCTGGGCGCAGGCTTTACCGCCGTGGTGGACGATGCACAGGCCGTGCGCAAATCCTGGCCGGACTTCTTTGAGGTGCTGGCAAAAACCGGTGCGGAAGTGGAGAGTGAAAGCGATGGAACAAAATAAAATTTACCTGATCGTGGGCCTGGGCCTTTTGGGCGGAAAATATGCCAAGGAGCTCAGCGAGCGCGGCTTTACCGTGACTGCCATCGAGCGCAGTGAGGAGCGGCTGCAGTTCGCCTTGGAGCATGGGTATATCAGCCGCGGAAAATCCGCAGATTTTACGGATCTGATCCAAGAGGCGGACCATATCGTGTTTGGCCTGTATCCAACGGTATTTATCGAATGGGTCCGCCAGTGGGGCAAATATATTCAGCCCGGCTGTGTGTTTACGGATGTTTCGGGCGTAAAAACCGGTCTGGTGGATACCATTCAGCAGCTTTTGCCCGAGGGTGTGGAGTTTATTGCCAGCCACCCCATGGCGGGCAAGGAGACCAGCGGCGTGGAAAACAGCGACAAGGTGGATTTTTCCACGGCGAATTTCATCATTACCCCCACCGAAAAAAACACCCCGCAGGCCATTGCGTGGTGCCGTGAATTGGCCGAGACACTGGGCTTTCGGCACATCACCATGCTCACTGCTGCCATGCACGATCACATGATCGGCTATGTGAGCCAACTGTGCCACGCCATTGCGGCGGCGCTGATGATCGCCGAGGACAACACCAGTCTGGCAGAGTACACAGGCGATTCCTTCCGTGATCTTACGCGCATTGCCCGGCTGAACGATAAAATGTGGGCCGAGCTGTTTTTGTGGAACAAGGAAAACCTGATCAATCAGATCGACCAGTTCGACATGGCTCTGCAAACCATCAAAAAGGCCATGGAGGACGATGATCGTGAAAAGCTGGAAAGGCTGTTTCAGCTTTCCACCAAGCGCCGTGCGCTGTTTGATAAAAAGCAATGATGGATCAAGTCTAAACGAAAAAACTCTAAGCGCTGAACCGGCAAACGGCGCAAGCCGCCTGCCGAAAAAGCGATGCGCCGGGGCCAAAAGCCGCACCGGCGCACCGGATACCCAAAAAAATGCAAGGGGGCTGTGCTGAATGCCGCGAAAGGAAAAACAAAAACTCAAGCTGATGGCAGTGCTGGATATTTTAAGGCGACAGACCGATGAAAAACACCCCGTGGGCGTGCCCGAGATCCTGCAGCTGCTGCAGGAGAGAAACATCAGTGCCGAGCGAAAAAGCATTTACGACGATGTGGATACCCTGCGTGAAATGGGCTATGATGTGCAGCTGCGCCGGGGGCGCAGGGGCGGATATTATCTGGTCGAGGGCGAGTTTCAGCTGGCGGAGCTCAAGCTGCTGGTGGATGCCGTGCAGGCCAGCAAATTTATCACCAAGGCCAAAAGCCGCGAGCTGATCAAAAAGCTGGAGCGCTTTACCAGCCGCTATCAGGAGGATGAGCTGCAGCGCCAGGTGTTGGTGAGCGGCCGCTACAAAACCAATGATGAGCGCATTTACTACAGTGTGGATGCGCTGCACCGTGCCATTTTTGAAAAGCGCCAGATCACCTTTACCTACCGTGAATGGAACATGGAAAAACGCCTGGTGGCGCGGCACAACGGCAAGCTGTACTGCGTGAGCCCGTGGGCGCTGGTGTGGGAAAACGGCAACTATTATCTGATCGCCTACAGCGAGGGCAAGCTGAAAAACTACCGTGTGGATAAAATTGCCCATGTGGAGCTGCTGGATGCCGACCGGGAAGGCGCCGAGGCTTATGCGCAGTTTGATGTGAACCAATATGTGCAGCAAATGTTTGATATGTTCGGCGGCAAAGAGGAAAATGTAACACTTTTGTGTGACAAAAAGCTGGTTGGCGCAATCATTGACCGCTTTGGCACCGGGCCGATCCTGATCCCGTGTGAGGATGGCGAGCATTTCCGCGTACACGTGCAGGTGCAGGTGAGCCCGCGGTTTTTCGGCTGGGTGGCCGGTTTTGACGGCGGTGTGCAGATCGCAGCACCGGCTTCCGTGCGCCGGAAAATGGCTGCGTGTATGCACAAAAACGCCGCAGCCAATGAGGGCGAGCCAACGCCGTGACCCTGCCAATTTTGGGCAGACAAAAAGCAGGCGGCTGCACAGGAAAAGTTTCCTGCGGCAGCAGCCTGCTTTTATCCATGAAAATGCGGCCGGTCAGCGAGGGCTTTGCAGCGGCTCTGCCACGGTAAACCCCTGGGGCGGCAGGGCGTACAATGCGCCGGCAAACAGCAGCAGCGCCGGGTTGCCGGGCAGGTGGAAAAAGATGATCTCGAAATAGGCATACACGAGCATACACAAAAAGATCAGCGCGGTATAAGCCCGCCCGCCCCGGAAAAGCTGCCACAAAACGCGGCAGGCGGCGGCCCAGATCATGGCGCTCACCACGGGGCCGTAGCGCAGAAGTGCGGCGATGAAGCAGTTGTCCTGATTGGGCCATTCCTTCATAAACTGGCCCGCAATGGCAATGGGGTACAGCTGAAAGCCCTGACTTTGCAGGTAAATGCGGCCGGTCAGGCAAATGTTGATATATTCGATCAGATCGTCGGGGTGATGGTCATACCAGAAAACCATGCCCAGGCTGAACAGCATCAGCCAAACCGGGGCAAGGCTGAAAAACAGGCGCAGGGCCTTGGGGCGGCACAGCTTTTGCAGGGGCAGCAGCTTGGCCAGCACCAACAGGGCAAGGGTGGCGCGCAGCACCACCTGCAAGCTGCGCACATAAGGACCGAAATCGTTGAAAAGCTCGATGGCCAGCAGCGGCCCAAAATCGATCCAGCGCCAGTTTTCAGCACGCAGAATCACCCAGCCGCATACGATGCCCATCAAAAATCCACCCAGCGTATTGGGATGGGTGAAGCCAAAATACCAGCGCTCGCGGTAGGCATCCATCCAGAAGGTGTTTTCCAAAAAGCCGGTAAGGCTTAAAACGATCACGCAGCACACCAGCAAAAGGGTGCAGCGCATCCAGTGCCGCACGGCGTGTTTCATGGAAACATCCTTGGCGGCGGCCACAAATAAAATGGCGTAAAACAGCCAGATGTCCTGAGAATTGAAAAACACCCAGCGGAAAATAAACACGCTCATGCACACCGCCAGATACTGCCGCCAGCTGTAGCGGCTGAAAATCAGCTTGCAGAGCAGCAACAGCAGCATCACGGGCATACAAAAGCCGTCCAGCACGGTTTCCAGCCAGGGCAGCTTGGCGGGCAGCAGGCTGCCGCTGAGGATCACGCAGGAAAGATGCAGCCAAAGCGAGGCCAGAAAAGCGGTTTGCAGCGCTTTTTTTCGCGCAGAAAAATCATGGCCCAGCAGGTAGGCCTCGGCCTGCCAGCGGCGGCGTGCCTCGGCAAAAAAATGGCCGCTGCGCGCAGCATCGGCCAGCTGCCAAAGGCCCGTCAGCGCTAAGGCAAGAAGCAACAGGTTGGCAAAAGGATACAGCATAGCTCCCCCTTGGATCAAATTGGTATTTTGTTTAGGAAAACACGATGTCACGGGTCTGCACGGCAGGGCCCCGGATCGCAGGCGGTTTTGTTTTCGGATAGAATTATTATAAAGGCTTTGCTGCGGCAATGCAAGGAAAGGAAATGCTTATGGAAAACTGGTATCGGCGCAAGGATGCGTGGCTGCGCGCCCGCCCGGCTGTGAGCAGGGCACTGCTGCGTGTGAGCAGGGCGCTTACGCTGCTTGTGTATGCCGTGTATATCGGCGGCATGGCGCTGCTGCTGGCCGAGGCCATCGCCGGGGTGCGCCCATGGCAGCAGCTGATCCGCTTTGTGCTGGTGCCCGCCGTTACTTTTTTGGCGGGCAGCGCCCTGCGGGCAAGGCTGAATGCGCCGCGCCCGTATGAGGTGCTGCAGCTGCCTCCCATTGCCCACAAGGATACCCGCGGCAAAAGCTTTCCCAGCCGCCATGTGTTCAGCGCGGCGGTGATATCGGCGGCGCTGTTTTATCTGCACCCTTGGCTGGGGACGGTGTTTGGCATTGTGGCGCTGCTGCAGGCGGCAGGCCGGGTGCTGCTGGGGGTACACTGGCTGCGGGATGTGCTGGCGGGGCTGGCGTTCGGCTGGCTGTGCGGACTGATCGGGTTTTGGCTGATATAAGGAGGAACCATGGCAAAAAAGAGTGCGCAGAACACGCGGGGCAAGCTGGTGGCGGCTGCGTGGAAGCTGTTTTATGAGCAAGGGTACGACAATACCACAGTGGAGGATATCATTGCGGAAAGCGGCGCCAGCAAGGGCAGCTTTTACCATTATTTTGATGGCAAGGATGCGCTTTTGAGCAGCCTTTCCTATCTGTTTGACGAAAAATACGAGGAGCTGGAGCCCCTTCTGGAAAGCCAGCCCAACTGCCAGTCGGCGCTGCTGTATTTGAATCAGGAGCTGTTTACCATGATTGAAAACAGCGTGAGCATGGAGCTTTTGGCGCGGCTGCTCTCCAGCCAGCTTATCACGCGCGGCGATAAGCATTTGCTGGACCGTGAACGCACCTATTACAAGCTGCTGCGCCGGTTGGTGGGGGAAAGCTACCGCAAGGGCGAGCTTGCCCCCGGTGTGACGGTGACCGAGGTGGTAAAGGCCTATGCCATGGCCGAGCGTGCTTTGATGTATGACTGGTGCCTGAGCCAGGGGGAATATTCCTTGACCCAGTATTCGCAAAAAATGATGCCGCATTTCATGCAGGCATTCTGGAAATAACAAAATTATTTTATTCGTACATAAAATAGTACAGAATGCAGTTTTGCTAAAATTATACTAAGTAACATATAAATTTTAGAATATATCCAAGAATGTACAGAATAAAGTGCAAACTTTATTCTGTATTTTCGTTTATAGAAATGTGTGGTATAATCGACAAGGAATTTCAGGTTTGCGCTGCAGCGTGAAAAGCGGCGCGTGCCGAAAAAAGAAAGGAAAGTTTGTTTTGACTACCATCAATTTCTGCATTGGAGCAACCATTGTAGTATACCTGATCGGTATGCTGGTTATCGGGTTTCTCTACTCGAAGCAAAATGAATCCACAAGCGATTTTTATCTGGGCGGCCGCAAGCTGGGGCCTTTTGTAACGGCCATGAGCGCCGAGGCTTCGGATATGAGCAGCTACCTGCTGATGGGCCTGCCCGGCCTTGCCTATCTTACCGGCCTGTGCGATGTTACATGGACGGTGATCGGCCTGGCGTTCGGCACATGGCTCAACTGGCTGATGGTGGCGCGCCGTCTGCGCCGCTATTCCAGCAACATTGGCGCTATCACCGTGCCGGATTTCTTCTCCAAGCGTTTTCACGATGAAAAAAATCTGCTCAACTGTTTGGCGGCACTGGTGATCGTGGTGTTCTTTGTACCCTACACGGCCTCGGGCTTTGCCGCCTGCGGCAAGCTGTTCAACAGCCTGTTCGGCGTGAACTACCATGTGGCCATGACCCTCTCGGCGGTCGTGATCTTAGTGTACACTGTTTTGGGCGGCTTTATGGCAGTTTCCACCACCGATCTTGTGCAGTCTATTGTGATGACCTTTGCCCTGCTGGTGGTGATGATCTACGGCGTGAATGCTGCGGGCGGCATGGAGGCCGTGATGCAGAACGCCAGCTCGATGACGGGCTATCTGAGCATGACCGCCACGCACAGCATGGCCGATGGCGCTGCCAAGCCTTATGGCTTTATTACGGTGATCTCCACGCTGGCATGGGGCCTTGGCTATTTTGGCATGCCCCATATTCTGCTGCGCTTTATGGCCATTGAAGATGAAGACAAGCTCAAGCTGAGCCGTCGTATCGCCAGCGTGTGGGTGGTGATCTCCATGGCCGTGGCGGTGTTGATCGGCATTGTTGGCAACGCCATGACCAAGGCCGGCCTTGTGCCCCTGCTTGCCAGCAGCGGCGAAAGCGAAACCATCATTGTGCAGATCACGCATTTGATCAGCCAGAACGGCGTTTTGTTCAGCATCGTGGCCGGTTTGATCCTGGCGGGCATTCTGGCCGCCACCATGTCCACGGCCGACAGCCAGCTGCTGGCGGCCAGCTCCAGCGTGAGCCAGAATCTGGTGCAGGATTTTCTGCACATCAAGCTCAGCACCAAGCAGAGCCTGTTGGTGGCCCGTGCCACGATTCTGGGCATTTCGGTTGTGGCCATTCTGCTGGCGCAGGACCCCAACTCCAGTGTGTTCCAGATCGTAAGCTTTGCATGGGCAGGCTTCGGCGGCGCATTTGGCCCGCTGATGCTGTGCTGCCTGTTCTGGAAGCGCACCACCCTGCCCGGCGCACTGACCGGCCTTGTGAGCGGCGGTGTAATGGTGTTTGTGTGGAAATTCCTGGTGCGCCCCTTGGGCGGCATGTGGAACATCTACGAGCTGCTGCCCGCCTTTATGGTGTCGCTGGTATTGATCGTGGTGGTTTCGCTTTGCACCAAAGCGCCTGAGCAGAGCATTCTGGACGAGTTTGAAACCGCAAAGGGCTAAAATATCAGAGCGATAGTAAGTTAGAAAAAGGCTGCCTTCCAAGCGTTTTTGGGGGCAGCCTTTTTTGCGGGCGAATGGACGCAGCGGGAACGGACAGCAGAGGGAGGGCTTGCAGAAAAGAAAATACTGTGAAAAATCGCAGAGAAACCATTCAACAAAAAATCCCCGGGCGCTTTTCAGCGCTCGGGGATTTGGTGCCGGTGGCGGGGGTCGAACCCGCACGATGTCGCCATCAACGGATTTTGAGTCCGTCTCGTCTGCCAATTCCAACACACCGGCTTGGATGATAACAGTAATATTATACGGGAAACTTTTACAAAAATCAAGTGGGAAATTGAGCATAAAGAACAAAACACATGAAATTGTGCAGGTTGCGAAAAAAATAGCAGGATAAATCTACAGTATTTTGTTGACAAATGAACTTTTCACCTGTACAATGATAGAAGTCCTTGATTTGCAAAGGATGCAGGAGAGCAGGTTATGAAACAGTGGGATCCCACTTGGCCGCAGGCCGCACACGATGGCAGCGATGCTGCAGTGGCGGCGCTGGTGGCTCACTTTATGCCGCTGGTGCGCCGAGGCGCGCGTGGCTGCACCTGCCCCGGCCTTGATTTTGAGGATGCCGTGCAGGAAGGGCTGATCGGCCTGCTTCGCGCTGTGCGCAGCTATCGGCCGGATATGGAGCCGGGCTTTGAAGCCTATGCCCGCGCCAGCATTCTGAATGCCCAGCGCACCGCCCGCCGCAAGGCAGGGCGCAAAAAAAACAGCCCGCTGAATCAAAGTGTTCCGCTGGATGAAGAAGCCGAGGCCCCCGGCCCCGAGCAGCTTATGATGGAGCGCGAGGCTTTTTCAGATACGCTGGGCCGCCTGAACCGTGAGCTGAGCAGCTTGGAGCGCAGGGTGCTGCGCCTGCGGCTGGAGGGCTGCCGTGTGGGCGCGATCGCGCGCAGGCTGGATATCACCACAAAAGCGGCTGAAAATGCACTGTGCCGCGCCCGCCGAAAGATAAAACGCGGGAAATGACAAATTTTTTGCTCAAAACGAGTAAAAATATATATGCCCCTTGTAGCTTAACAATCAGAGCGTTGGTCCCTAAAAACCAAAGGTGTCGGTTTAAATCCTTCCGCGGGCAAAAATACTAAAAACAGGAGAATCCCATTATGTACGAAGACAAGACTTTAGTATGCAAAGACTGCGGCCAGGAGTTTGTTTGGACCGCCGGCGAGCAGGAGTTCTACGCAAGCCGTGGCTTTGAGAACGCTCCCCAGCGTTGCAAGGCCTGCCGCGATGCCCGCAAGAACGCTACCCGTGGTGAGCGCCAGATGTACGAGGCTACCTGTGCAGCTTGCGGCAAGACCGCTCGCGTGCCCTTCCAGCCCCGTGAGGATCGCCCCGTTTACTGCAGCGAGTGCTTCGCTAAGATGAAGGAGCAGGGCTGATCACTTTGATCGCTTGCTTTGACAGCTGCAAGGCTCATACTGAGTAACAAAGAGAGTGCTTTCGGCCCTATGGCCGGGGGCACTCTTTTTTGTGCGGCACGCCCTTCACGCCCTTGTATTTTACAGGGAAATGCGGTATAATAAACTGCTACTGTTATACCCTTGGCTGCGGCAAGGGCGGGCGTAAGGCCCGCTTGGCAGCCTTTTATATTATATATAATAATGTAAGGAGACTGCCTATGCTGAACCGTTTTAAAGCACAGCTTCATCGGCACCGCACCGCCTTGGGCGGGCTGGCGGTTTTGCTGATCAGCCTGTTTGTGCTGGCATGGGTGGGCATACAAACCTCACGCGGGGCGCAGAATGTGAGCAGCTATCGCATGGTGAACGATGTGTACGATACCGTGGCAGAGCTGAACACAGCGCCAAACGACGCCGCGCCCGCCCCGCTGCGCCAGCGCCTTGTGCTGCGAAAGCCGCAGCAGCTGTATGGCGTTCGGCTGGATTTTGCCACCTACGACCGTGTGTGCCGCGGGCAGGTGAGGGTTCGGCTGCTGCAGGGCGAAACCGAAGCGGCGGCCACGGTGCTGGAGGCCGTTTCTCTGCTGGACAACACCTTTGCGGATGTGGTTTTTACCAGTGGCAGGCCATTGCAGCTGGAAGCCGGAGAATACACGCTGGAGATCGGCTTTGTGCCCGAAACGCCGGAGGACCGGCTGGGCCTTTGGGCGGCAGAAGCCACGCAGAGGGATGAAACCGGCGCACCTTTGCCGCTGCAGGAAACGGGCGGCACGCTGGCGCTGCAGCTGATCGAGGAATACTCGGGGCACTGGTTTTTGCGCTATTATGCCGCCGTGGCGGTGCTGCTGCTGGCAGCGGTGGGCCTTGCGTGGCTGATGCTGTTTGTCAGGCCGCAAAAGCTCTGGAAGGTGTTTGCCGTGCAAAGCGCGGTGCTGGGGCTGGCATTTTGTCTGATCACGCCGCCCATGGTGGCCCCCGATGAATATGCGCATCTGGCGGGCAGCTATGCGCTGGCCAGCAGCGTGCTGGGGCAGCAGCCTTTTCAAGAAGACGGGCAGCTTTTGATGCGCAGCGCCGATGCACCCTATATGAAAGCCGAAACCGGCGATGTGGGGGTGCTGGCTTACAAGCGCATGGCGGAGCATCTGGCCGATCGTGTGGGCCCGCAGACGGCCGACACACCGGTAACGGCGCGTGTTTCGGCCACAGGCGTGAACCTTTTGTATATTCCGCAGGCGCTGGGCATTGCGCTGGCGCGGGTGCTGGGAATGGGGTTTTTTGCCATGGTGCTGCTGGGCCGCCTGTGCAGCCTTGCCGTGTATACGGCCTTGGGCAGCTTTGCCATTGCGCGCATTCCGCGCGGAAAACTGCTTTTGCTGTGCGCGGCCCTGCTGCCCATGGGGCTGCAGCTGGCGGCAAGCTTTTCGGCCGATACACTGGTGATCGGCCTGGCGTTTGCCATGCTGGCGCTGTGCCTGCGCTGCGTGGAAAAACCGGTGAAAAAAGCCGAGTTTGTGCAGCTGCTGGTGCTTTCGGCCCTGATCGGCCCCAGCAAAGCCATCTATGTGGTGCTGGTGGGCCTTGTGTTTATGATCCCGCAGCAGAGCTTTGGCGGCAAAACCAAAGCCATTGCGGCCAAGGGCTGCTGCTGTTTGGCGGCGGCGCTGGGCTGGCTGGTGTATAACCGGGGCTATTTTGATTATATCTACCGCGATGTGGATTATATGGGGGTTCGCCGTTTTGCCTGGAAAGCGGCATTGGCCGTGGCGGCTGCCGCGGCACTGTGGCTGGGCACCCGCCGCAAACCCAAGGCCCGCAAGGCGCTGATGGGTGTGCTGGCGCTGGGGGTGCTGGCATTTTTGCCGGTGGGGTATTATATGCTTTCGCATATGTGGGGCGGCCTGACGCCGGATGAGATCGCGGCGGGGATTCAACCCAATGGAGATTCTATCTATACTTTTACGATCGGTTATATTTGCCGCAATCTGCCCGGAACGGCTAAGATCCTGCTGAATACGCTGGGCACCCAGCTGCCGGTGTGGGTTCAAGGCATTCTGGGCCTGAGCTTGGGCGAGCCGATCGTATATCCCGTGAATGCCAGCTGGGCCTATGGCATTGGGCTGGTGCTGGTGCTGCTGGCGGCGGCGCTGCCTGCTGAGGGCGCACCCCCGCGTGTGAGCGGCTGGCGGCGCTGGTGGCTGGTGCTGCTGGCAGCGGGCGTTGTGGGGCTTTCGCTGTTTGCCTGCCTTACCTGGACCCCCATCAACTACACGGTTTTGTTTGGCGTGCAGGGCCGCTACTTTTTGCCGGTGCTGCCGCTGGTGCTGTTGGCCCTGGGCGAAGAAAAGGCGGTATATAAAAAGAAGCAGCTCAGAGCCCCCACGGCCTTTGCCGGCATCAGCCTGTGTGCGCTGGTGATGCTGCAGGGGCTGAGCATTTACGCAACTTTGTAATAAATGACAAAAATATACAAAAAGTATATTTTAAACAGAACTTATGAAAGCGAGGAAATAACAATGTTTGAAAAACTGTTTGGCAAAAAGGAAAATGCAAAGGGTATGGTAGTGACCAAGGATACCGTGATCGGTGATATTCTGGATATGGATCAGGAAACGGCCCCTTACTTTTTGGAGATCGGTATGCACTGCCTGGGCTGCCCTGCCAGCCGCGGTGAAAGCCTGGAAGAAGCCTGCGCCGTGCATGGTGTGGACTGCGACCAGCTGGTGAACCGCCTGAACGAGCATTTCGGCAACCAGTAAGATGACGGGCGAAAAAAGGCTGCCGCAGCTGGATGCACGCCTTTCGGCGGCGGCAGGCTATGTGCGGCCCGGCCATGTGGCGGCGGATATCGGCTGCGACCATGGCAAGCTGACGGTGGATCTTTTGGTGAGCGGGCGCTGCCCCAAGGTGATCGCGGCGGATCTGCGGCCCATTCCGCTGAGCAAGGCACAGGAAA
Organism: Subdoligranulum sp.; assembly: GCA_004555405.1. GTDB lineage: Bacteria > Bacillota > Clostridia > Oscillospirales > Ruminococcaceae > SFIE01. Next base: position 23,841 of record SFIE01000009.1, on the reverse strand, counting down.
ACTGCCGCAAGGCAGGCTGTGAAGACCGCGCAGAGCTTCGGTTGGGCAACGGGCTGGAGGTTTTGCAGCCCGGAGAAGCCACCGACATTGTGATCGCGGGCATGGGGGCGGAAACCATCATGGAAATTCTGCAGGCGGCCCCGTGGGTGTGCGATCCGGCGATCCGCCTGATCCTGGTTCCGGCCACCAAGCACAGCATTCTGCGCCGCTGGCTGTGCCAAAACGGCTTTGGCATTGAGGCTGAAAGCCTGTGCCGGGCAGCGGGGCGCTATTATTCGGTGCTGTGCGCCGCATACAACGGCGCGCCCTTTGAGCCCAGCGGAAAATTCTGCGTGGTGGGCCTTACACCCGGCCAGCCGGGCGCGGCGGAATATCGCAGGCGCCAGCTGGTGAAGATCCAAAAATACCGCAGGGGAATGCAGCCCGGCCCGTGGGCCGATTGGGTGGACGATCTGATCCGGACTTTAGAGGAGGACGAAAATGGCTAAATTGCAGGAAGTGCTGCAGTATATGCAGCAGCTCGCGCCGGAAACTCTGGCCGAGGACTGGGACAATGTGGGCCTTTTGGTGGATTGCGGCGCCGATGTGACAAGCATTCTGGTGGCGCTGGACATCACGGATGAAGTGGTGGCCGAGGCCGAATATCAGGGCTGCCAGCTGATCGTATCGCATCACCCCGTCATTTTTGATCCCATGAAAAAGCTGGGGCGGCAGGATGTGGTGTTCCGCATGGTGAAAAAGAACATTTCTGCCATTTGTATGCACACCAATCTGGATGCGGCCCCGGGCGGCGTGAATGACATTTTGTGCGCGCTGTTCGGCATCGACAATGCCAGAACCTTTGGCGGTTTGGGCCGTGTGGGCAGTGTGCGCACCACCAATGTGGAGCAGATCGCAGGGATTTGCCACGATACGCTGGGCGCACATGTGAAAGCGGTGGACTGCGGCAAGGCGGTGAACACGCTGGCTGTGGTGGGCGGCGCAGGCGGCAGCATGCTGAAGGATGCCATCGAGGCCGGGGCGGATTGCCTGCTGACCGGCGAGGCAAACCATCATGTGGCCATTGATGCCCGCCGCTTGGGCATCAGCTTGGTGGTGGCCGGGCACTATGCGACCGAATTTCCCATTGTGCCGGTGGTGGCAGATAAGCTGAAGCAGCGGTTTGCGGGCGTGCGCGTTTTGTACAGCCGCCGCAATAAAGATCCCTTCAGCTATTTATAAGGCAATACCGCATAATTTTAAGTGCCGATACGGCGAGCGAGGTGCGGCAGATGCTAAGCCAAAAGCGCAGGCAATACTTTGTGCTGCAAAGGTGAGCGCCGCCAGTGGCGGACACAGCGAACCGAAGCAGGGGCAGCGGTCGCAGAGTGCGAGGGGCTTTTGCTCCCGAAGCACGATGCGGGTACCGCAACCCGACATTGGCGAGCATTTTGGCAACGCAGATGCTGTGCCGCAGCCGCCGGAACGGTGCTTAAGCCGTTAGGCGGAAATTGTGCGGTGTTGCCATAATAAAAAGGAAAGCGGCGCACCTGCCTTTTTGGGGCGCTGTATAAGAAAGGGGCAGGCACGCCGCGCATCGTCACGGTTGGCCTGCGGCCAAATGTTCCTCAGAGCAGCGCACTTGTCTTTTGGGGCGCTGCATCAGAATAGGGCAGGCACGCCGCGTTTCGTCACGGTTGGCCTGTGGCCAAATGTTCCTCAGAGCGGCGCACCTGCCTTTTTGGGACGCTGCATCAGGATGGGGCAGGCACGCCGCGCTTCGTCACGGTTGACCTGCGGCCAAATGTTCCTCAGAGCAGCGCACCTGCCTTTTTGGGGCGCTGTATAAGAAAGGGGCAGGCACGCCGCGCATCGTCACGGTTGGTCTGCGGCCAAATGTTCCTCAGAGCGGCGCACCTGCCTTTTGGGGCACTGCATAAGAATGGGGCAGGCACGCCGCGTTTCGTCACGGTTGGCCTGCGGCCAAATGTTCCTCAGAGCAGCGCACCTGTCCCTTGGAAAACACAGATTTATACAGGAAAATGGGAGGGAACTCATCATGGCATTGGATGCCGCCACTCTTTCGCTGGCAGCGGCAGAGCTTAAGCAAGCGCTGAGCAACAGCCGTATTGATAAAATTTTTGAGCCCACGCGCGATGAAGTGGTTATGACGCTGCGCAGCCGCACCGAAACCTTCAAGCTGCTGCTTTCGGCGCGCTCGGGCAGTGCGCGGGTGTGCTTTACCGGCGAAAGCTTTGAAAACCCGGCCACGCCTCCCAGCTTTTGTATGCTGCTGCGCAAGTATCTGAGCGGCGGAAAGCTGCTGGATGTGCGTATGCTGCAGGGAGATCGCATTGTGTTTTTTGATTTCCAATGCGTGAACGAAATGGGCGATCTGGTGGTGAACACGCTGGCAGCCGAGCTGATGGGGCGTTATTCCAATCTGGTGCTGTTTCAGGGCGAAAAGATCATTGATGCCTTAAAGCGTGTGGATTTTGAGGACAGCGAGGTTCGCCAGCTGCTGCCGGGCCTGAAATACACGCTGCCCCCCGCACCGCCCCGGCCGAACTTTTTCAGCCTGAGCAGCGCCGGTTTGGTGGCGGCGGCCATGCAAAAGGAGCTTCCCGTGGCGGATGCTCTGCTCAAAAGCACCAGCGGCGTGGGGCCGGTGGTGTGCCGCGAGGCGGCGTTCCGCGCATTTGGCGACGAAGCGCCCATCTCGGCGGCGGGCATGGATGCAGCCCAGCAGCAAAAGCTGTGTGCGGCGCTGGATGAGGTGCGCAGCATTTACGAGCAGGGGGGCGTGCCCACCTCGGTACACGCTGCCGATGGCCGTGCGGTGGAGTACAGCTTTTTGCCCTTGACCCAGTATGGCGAAAGCGCTGTGCAGGAAACCTTTGCCAGCTACAGCGAGCTGCTGGAAAATTATTATTCCACCAAGGACCGTGCCGAGCGCCTGCGCCAGAAGGGCAAGGAGCTGTTTAAAGCGGTGCGCAATATGTATGACCGCGCGGTGCGCAAGCAGGCGGCCCGTCAGGAAGAATTGGCGGCCAGCGAGCGCAGCGAAAAGCTGAGGCTGTACGGAGAATTGCTGCAGGCCAACCTGTGGGCGGTGGAAAAGGGGCAGAAAAGCGTGACCGTTGTGAATTATTACGACGGCGGCGAGATCACCATTCCGCTGGATGTGCGCCTTTCGGCCAGCGCCAATGCACAAAAGTATTTCCGCGACTATAAGAAAAAGCAGACAGCGGCCAAAATGCTGGTCAAGCTGCTGGAAGAGGGTGCGCACGAGATCGAGTATCTGGAAACGGTGCTCTATGAAGTGGAATCCGCTTCGGGAGAACAGGCGCTGGGAGAGATCCGGGCCGAGCTGAAGGCCCAAGGCTATCTGAAGTATTATAAGGTGCGCGACAAAAAGCAGAAGCCTGCGGATTTTCTGCGGTACACCTCCAGCGATGGCTTTGAAATTCTGGTTGGCCGCAACAACCAGCAGAACGACAAGCTTACTCTGCACACCGCGCGCGGCAAGGATCTGTGGTTTCATGTGCAAAAGGCCCCGGGCAGCCATGTGGTGGTGATGAGTCGGGGAGAAAATATTCCCGATACCACCAAGCAGGAGGCTGCCGAGCTGGCCGTGCTGCACTCCAGCCAAAACGGCGGCGCGAAGGTGCCGGTGGATACCACCGAGGTGAAGAACATCTGGAAAGCGAACGGCGCCAAGCTGGGTATGGTTTTGTATGAGGTGTACACCACGGTTTACATCACCCCGCGTGCGGGGCTGGAGGAACAGCTGAAGAAAAAGTAAGACTGTAGGAGCCGATGCGAAAATGGCTCCCGCGCCTGTCAGTGTGCCGGGGCGGGAGCTTTTCTGTAAGGATCACATTGCCGTTCTGATTGCAATTTCCATAAAAAACAGCCTGCGATCCAGCGAAAACTATGCACTGTGCCGGGTATATACCGGGCAAATGCGGCATTCGGCATAACATAAAATTTTTTTGAAAAAATTTTATAAAAATGCCAAAAAACACTTGCAATGCCGGAAATCGTATGCTATAATCTTTCTCGGCTGCGAAAGGCTTGTGCAGATAATTGGCAAGCAACCTGCGCAAGCCACGATATGCGTTGATGCGGGAGGTTGCCGTGTTCGCAATAGCGATCGACGGGTTTTTCCGCGGAGTATGTCCGATCTTAGAACCGGGCGAAACAATTACGAGTGCGATGGGATATGTACGGGGATGCTATGCGCCCTGAGACCAATTTCCAGATACATCGTCATGAGTTGTCCGGGTAGAACTGCGCGAAGCGGTTCACCGGCTTTTCTCGTGAGATGATCTGAAACACCCGGAAGCGTGTAATTGATCGGCTCGCCTAGGGCACAAACAAATTATTAGGAGGCGTAAGCTTAATGGCAGTCAAAGAGAAAATCAGAATCCGTTTGCAGAGCTACGATGCATCCCTGATCGATGCAGCAGCAGAGAAAATTGTGGAAACCGCAAAGCGCACCGGCGCTCGCGTGTCTGGCCCCATTCCTCTGCCCACCGACAAGGAAGTCGTTACGATCCTGCGCGCTGTCCACAAGTACAAGGACAGCCGCGAGCAGTTCGAAACTCGCACTCACAAGCGTCTGATCGACATTCTGAAGCCGTCCAACAAGACGGTTGAGGCCCTGATGGGTCTGCAGCTCCCCGCTGGTGTGAGCATTGAGATCAAGCTGTGATCTTAGAAAACCTTACATTATAATATATCGGCAAGGGAAGCACGGCTTCCAACTACCGGGCTTTAATGAAAGGCCGACAAGGCTCAGCAAAAGCTCAAACGCTCCGCAGAAATGGCGGAGAGGTCAAGTTGACGGGGAATCCCGCCAACCAATAACCTTTTAATGGAGGAAAAAACAATGCAAAAAGGTATCATCGGCAAGAAACTGGGCATGACTCAGCTGTTCGATGAGAACGGCAAGGTCGTTCCCGTAACAGTCATCGAGGCTGGCCCCTGCACCGTGGTGCAGAAGAAGACCGTCGAGTCTGACGGCTACCAGGCAGTTCAGCTCGGCTACGGCGAAGTTTCCGCCAAGAAGGTCAATAAGGCCGCTAAGGGCCACTTCGACAAGGCCGAAGTTGCTCCCAAGAAGACCCTGCGTGAGTTCCGCCTGGACGATATCGCCGCTGTGAATGTGGGCGACATCCTGAAGGCTGACATCTTTGCAGCTGGCGATCACATCGATGTGACCGGCATCAGCAAAGGTAAGGGCTACCAGGGCGCTATCAAGCGCTGGAATCAGCGCCGTCTGCGCGAGAGCCACGGCACCGGCCCTGTTTCTCGTCATGCTGGTTCTATGGGCGCTTGCTCTTCTCCCAGCCGCGTGTTCAAGGGCAAGAAGCTGCCTGGCCACATGGGCGCTGAAAAGAGCACCATCCAGAACCTGGTCGTCGTGAAGATCGACGCCGAAAATAATCTGATCGCCGTAAAGGGTGCTATTCCCGGTGCTAAGGGCAGCGTGGTTACCATCCAGAACAGCGTGAAGGCATAAGGAGGAAAGCGAAATGGCACAATTCAATGTTGTCGATATGAACGGCAAGAAGGTTTCCACCGTGGAGCTTTCCGATGCAGTTTTCGGCATTACCCCTAACGAAAAGGCTGTGCACATCGCAGTCGTGAACTTCCTGGCAAATCAGCGCCAGGGCACTCAGAACACCAAGATCCGCATGGAGGTTTCCGGCGGCGGCAAGAAGCCTTGGCGCCAGAAGGGCACCGGCCACGCTCGTCAGGGTTCTACCCGTGCTCCTCAGTGGACTCACGGCGGTGTGGCTCTGGGCCCCAAGCCCCGCGATTACAGCTACCACATCAACAAGAAGGTTAAGCGCCTGGCAGTGCTGAGCGCACTGAGCGACAAGGCTCTGAACGGCGATATGATCGTTGTTGACAAGCTGACCTGCGAAGATTACAAGACCAAGACCGTGGTTGCAATGCTGAACGCCATTGGCGCCGGCAAGAAGAACCTGGTTGTGAACGACACCGTGGATGCAAAGTTCATCAAGAGCGCTGCAAACATTCCCGGTGTGAAGACCACCACCACCGGCAGCGTGAACACCTATGATGTTGTGAACGCCAACAAGCTGGTTATCAGCGTAGACGCTGCTAAGAAACTCGAGGAGGTACTGGGCTAATGAAAACCGCACAGGACATTATTCTGAAGCCGGTCATCACCGAGAATTCCATGGCTGGCATCGCTGACAAGAAGTACACTTTCAAGGTTGCTGTGGATGCTACCAAGATCGACATTGCCAACGCAGTGGAGACCCTGTTCCCCGGCACCAAGGTGGAAAAGGTGAACACTATGAACGTCCATGGCCGCTTCCGCCGCCAGGGCCTGCACAGTGGTTACACCGCAGCCTCCAAGAAGGCTGTGGTCACGCTGACGAAGGATTCCAAGGAAATCGAGTTCTTCAACAACATGACCTGATAAAAGAACCCGCCGAGGGTTCGAGTATGGGGATATGACCCCGATAATAATTCATAAGATATTTTAAAGGAGAAAAACATGGCAATCAAAAAGTACAAGCCGACTACCCCCGGCCGCCGTGGCATGACTGTGACTGACTACAGCGTGCTGAGCAAGGTTGAGCCTGAGCGTAGCCTGCTGGAGCCCATGAAAAAGCACAGCGGCCGCAACAACACCGGCCGTATCACCGTTCGCCATCACGGCGGCGGCAACCGCACCAAGTACCGTGTGATCGACTTCAAGCGCAACAAGTTTGATGTGCCTGCCACCGTGCAGACCCTGGAGTACGATCCTAACCGTTCCGCTTTCATCGCTCTGATCCAGTACGCTGACGGTGTGAAGAACTACATCATCGCTCCCGATGGTCTGAAGGTTGGCGACACCGTGATGGCCGGCCCCAACGCCGACATCAAGCCCGGCAACGCACTGCCCTTCGAGAACATCCCCGTTGGTACCATCATCCACAACATCGAGCTGTATCCCGGCCACGGCGCTCAGCTGGTTCGTTCCGCTGGCAACATGGCTCAGCTGATGGCTAAGGAGAATGGCCTGGCACTGGTTCGTCTGCCCTCCGGTGAGATGCGCAATGTTCGCCTGAACTGCATCGCTACCGTTGGTCAGGTTTCCAACCTGGATCACGAGAATGTGAACCTGGGTAAGGCAGGCCGCAAGCGCCACATGGGCGTTCGCCCCGGCAGCCGTGGTTCTGTTATGAACCCCTGCGACCATCCTCACGGCGGTGGCGAGGGCCGCGCTCCTATCGGCCGCTCTGGCCCTGTTACCCCTTGGGGCAAGCCTGCACTGGGTCTTAAGACTCGCAAGCACAAGAAGCACTCCGACAAGTTCATTGTCAAGCGCGCAAACGGTTAAGGAAGGAGCACGAATATGTCTAGAAGCATTAAGAAGGGACCTTTCGTCCAGCCTGTCCTGCTGAAGCGCGTTCAGGAAATGAACGAGAACGGCAAGAAGCAGGTTGTTAAAACCTGGAGCCGCGCTTCCACCATCTTCCCCGACTTCGTTGGTCATACCATCGCTGTTCACGACGGCCGCAAGCATGTGCCTGTGTACGTCACTGAGGACATGGTTGGTCACAAGCTGGGCGAGTTTGCCCCCACCCGTACCTTTAAAGGTCACACCGGTGGCAAGACTACTAAGTAATAGAGGGAGGAACACAACATGGAAGCTCGGGCAACACTTCGTTACGCCCGCATCAGCCCCCGCAAGGTGAGCATTGTTATGGATCTGATCCGCAACAAGCCCCTGAACGAGGCTCTTGCAATTCTGCAGTACACCCCGAAGGCCGCTTGTGAGCCCCTTCTGAAGCTGGTTAAGTCTGCAGCTGCTAACGCAGAAAACAATTTCAGCATGGATAAGAACGCCCTGTATGTGGCAGAATGCTATGTCTGCCCCGGCCCCACACTGAAGCGTATTATGCCTCGTGATCATGGCCGTGCATTCCGCATCCTGAAGCGCACCAGCCATATGACTGTTGTGCTGAAAGAGAAAGAGTAAGGAGGTAAACACTAATGGGCCAGAAAGTCAATCCCCATGGCATCCGCGTGGGTGTGATTAAAGATTGGGACAGCCGCTGGTTTACTTCCAAGCAGGAGTTCGGCGACACCCTGGTAGAGGACAACAAGATCCGTAAGACTCTGAAAAAGCAGCTCTTCGGCGCTGGTGTTCCTAAAATCGAGATCGAGCGCACCACCGACAATCAGTCCGGTGAGCCCAAGGTCAAGGTAAACATTTACTGCGCAAAGCCCGGCATGGTTATCGGCAAGGGCGGCGCTGAGATCGCAAACCTGCAGAAGCAGCTGAGCGAGATGATCGGCAAGAGCGTGAACGTGAACATCGTTGAGGTTCACAACATTGACACCAATGCTCAGCTGGTTGCTGAGAACATTGCCGGTCAGCTGGAGCGCCGCATCACTTTCCGCCGCGCTATGAAGCAGTGCATCGGCCGTGCTATGCAGCGCGGTGCTAAGGGCATCAAGGCAACTTGCTCCGGCCGTCTGGGCGGTGCAGACATTGCCCGCAGCGAGAGCTATCACGAGGGTACCATTCCTCTGCAGACTCTGCGTGCCGACATCGACTACGGCTTTGCCGAGGCCGATACCACTTACGGTAAGATCGGCGTTAAGGTTTGGATCTACAAGGGCGAAGTTCTGAAGGGCGCTAAGGCTCCTGTTCAGGAAAAGAAGCCCGCATTCCGTAAGGAAGGAGGCAACAAGTAATGTTACTGCCTAAGCGTGTTAAATATCGTCGTCAGCAGCGCGGTCGTATGACCGGCAAGGCTATGCGCGGCAATACTGTGAACCAGGGCCAGTATGGTCTTGTTGCTCTGGAGCCCGCATGGATCACTTCGAACCAGATCGAGGCAGCTCGTATTGCCATGACCCGTTACATCAAGCGTGGCGGTAAGGTTTGGATCAAGATTTTCCCCGATAAGCCCGTAACCGAGAAGCCCGCTGAAACCCGCATGGGTTCCGGTAAGGGTTCTCCCGAGTACTGGGTGGCTGTGGTCAAGCCCGGCCGCGTAATGTTTGAACTGGCAGATGTGGACGAGGCTACCGCCCGCGAGGCTCTGCGCCTGGCTATGCACAAGCTGCCTGTCAAATGCAAATTTGTCAAGCGTGAGGAAGAAGGTGGCGTGAATGAAGGCTAAGGAACTGCGTGAAATGTCTGAGGTTGAGCTGAACAAGAAGCTGGCTGATCTGAAGCAGGAGCTGTTTAACCTGCGCTTCCAGCACGCTATCAACCAGCTGGACAACCCCGTTCGTATTGATACTGTCAAGAAGGACATCGCCCGCGTGATGACCATTCTGGCAGAGAAGGCTTAAAGAGGGAGGTTAAACAATGGAACGCAATTTGAGAAAGACCCGTGTAGGCGTTGTTGTTTCCGATAAGATGGACAAAACCATCGTTGTCGCAGTGAAAGATGCTGTGCAGCACCCTCTGTACAAGAAGATCCTGAAGCGTACCGTTAAGTTCAAGGCTCATGACGAGAACAACGAGGCCGGCATCGGCGACCGTGTTCTGATCATGGAGACCCGCAAGGTTTCTAAGGACAAGAACTGGCGCCTGGTCAAGATCATCGAGAAAGCTAAGTAATTAAGCCTGGTACTTTGAAAGGAGGACCTGAAAATGGTTCAGATGCAAACTTATCTCAAAGTGGCCGACAACACCGGTGCCAAGGAGTTAATGTGCTTCCGTGTACTGGGCGGTTCCCGCAAGAGATACGCTAACATCGGAGATATCGTGGTTGCCTCTGTTAAGAAGGCAGCTCCCGGTGGCTCCGTGAAAAAGGGCGACGTGGTCAAGGCTGTGATCGTTCGCAGCAAGCATGGCCTGCGTCGTGATGACGGCTCCTACATCCGTTTTGATGAGAACGCCGCTGTTATCGTTATGGCTGACAAGAGCCCCAAGGGCACCCGTATTTTTGGACCCGTGGCCCGCGAACTCCGCGATGCCGGCTTCACCAAGATCCTGAGCCTGGCTCCGGAATCCCTGTAAGGAGGTTTTAAGAATGAATAATCTTCATGTTAAAACCGGCGATACCGTTATGATCATTAGCGGCAAGGACAAAGGCCAGACCGGCAAGGTTCTGCAGGTCAGCCCCAAAGAGGGTAAGGTCATCGTCGAGGGCCGCAACATGGTTACCAAGCACGTGAAGCCCCGCCAGCAGGGCGAGCAGGGCGGCATTGTTAAGGCCGAAGGCGCACTGTACGCCTGCAAGGTTATGCCCGTCTGCCCCAAGTGCGGCAAGGCTACCCGCGTGGGTGTGAAGATCGAAAACGGCAAGAATGTGCGTGTCTGCAAGAAGTGCGGCGCTGAACTGTAAAGAAAGGAGCAGAGTAAATCATGGCACGTTTGAAAGAACAGTATAAAAATGAAATTGCTCCTGCCCTGAACAAGAAGTTCGGCTACAAGAGCACCATGCAGATCCCCAAGCTGGATAAGATCATCATCAATGTTGGCGCCGGTGAGGCAAAAGAAAACGAAAAGATCATCGACAACATCATGAACGATCTGGCACTGATCACTGGCCAGAAGGCCATTCCCTGCCGCGCAAAGAAGAGCGTTGCTAACTTCAAGCTGCGTCAGGGCCAGGTGATCGGCGTTAAGGTCACTCTGCGCGGCGAGCGTATGTATGAGTTTGCCGACCGCCTGTTCAATGTGGCTCTGCCCCGCGTTCGTGACTTCCGCGGTATCAACGGCAACAGCTTCGACGGCCGCGGCAACTATGCATTCGGCATCAAGGAGCAGATGATCTTCCCCGAGATCGACTTCGATAAGATCGACGCTGTTCGCGGTATGGATATCTGCTTTGTTACCACCGCAAAGACCGACGAGGAAGCCAAGGAGCTGCTGAAGCTCATGGGCGCTCCGTTCGCAAACTAAGGGAGGCACATTAAGATGGCAAAACTTTCTATGAAGTTGAAGCAGCAGCGTGAGCCCAAGTTCAGCACTCAGGCTTACAACCGTTGCAAGATCTGCGGCCGCCCCCACGCTTACCTGCGCAAGTACGGCGTTTGCCGTATTTGCTTCCGTGAGCTCGCTTACAAAGGCGAGATCCCCGGCGTGAAGAAAGCCAGCTGGTAATCAACAACTGATAATTAACCTAAGGAGGTTAGTGGCACTATGCAAATCACCGATCCTATCGCGGACCTGCTGACTCGCATCCGCAACGCAAGCACTGCCAAACACCCTTCTGTGGACATCCCCGCTTCCAACCTGAAGAAGGCTATCTGCCAGATCCTGGTTGACGAGGGCTACATTAAGGGTATGCAGGTGATCGAAGATGACAAACAGGGCACCATTCGCGTGGCTCTGAAGTACACCGCAAACGACCAGCCCGTCATCGCTGGCCTGAAGCGCGTTTCCAAGCCCGGCCTGCGTATCTACACCAACTGTGAGGATATGCCCAAGGTCATGAAGGGTCTGGGTACCGCAATTATCTCCACTTCTAAAGGCGTTATGACCGATAAGGCTGCCCGTGCTCAGCACGTTGGCGGCGAGGTCCTGGCCTTCGTGTGGTAAGAAAGGGGTAAAAGACAATGTCGAGAATTGGAAGAAAACCCATTGCCGTTCCTGCAGGCGTGGAAGTGAAGATCGATGAGACTGCCCACACCGTGTCTGTGAAGGGCCCCAAAGGTACTCTGAATTCCAACTATCATCCTATGATGAGCGTTAAGCTGGAGGGCAACGAGATCATCGTGAGCCGCCCCAACGACGAGGGCTTGGCCCGCAGCCTGCACGGCCTGACCCGCACCAACATCTCCAACATGGTGGAAGGCGTTACCCACGGCTTCCAGAAAGAGCTGGAGATCCAGGGCGTTGGTTACCGTGCTGCTAAGCAGGGCAGCAACCTGGTGATGAACCTGGGCTTCTCGAATCAGGTGATCGTGGCTGAGACCGACGACATCAAGATCGAGGTTCCCGATGCTAACAACATCATCATCAAGGGCATCGATAAGCAGAAGGTTGGCCAGTTTGCCGCCGAGATTCGCGAGAAGCGTCCTCCGGAGCCTTACAAGGGCAAGGGCGTTCGCTATAAGAACGAGTATGTCGTCCGCAAGGAAGGCAAAGCCGGCAAGGGCAAATAAGAGAAGGAGTGAGAACAAATGGTTAATAAGGCTGACAAGAACGAAGCTCGTCTTCGTCGTCATCGCCGCGTTCGCGGCAAGATCAGCGGCACCGCAGAGCGGCCCCGCCTGAATGTTTTCCGCTCCTCCAAGCATATCTATGCCCAGATCATCGATGACACCACCGGCACTACCCTGGTGGCTGCATCGAGCATGGACAAAGATTTCAATGGCTACGGCGGAAACATTGAAGCTGCCAACCAGGTTGGCAAAAACATCGCCAAGAAGGCTCTGGAAAAGGGTATTTCTGAGGTCGTTTACGACCGCGGCGGTTTCGTTTATCACGGCCGTGTTCAGGCCCTGGCAGAGGGTGCCCGTGAGGGCGGCCTCAAGCTGTAATGGAAGGAGGATACACACATGGCATATCAGAGAAGAAATGATGTCGATGACGGCATGATCGAAAAGGTTGTGTCCATCAACCGCGTATCCAAAACCGTTAAGGGCGGCCGCGTTGCTAAGTTCGCAGCTCTTGTGGTTGTGGGCGACGGCAAAGGCAAGATCGGCTTTGGCATTGGCAAGTCCGGTGAGGTTCCCGAGGCTATCCGCAAGGGCCTGGAGGCTGCCAAGAAGAACATGCGCACTGTCAACCTGAAGGGTACTACCATTCCTCACGAGGTTGTGGGCGCTTACGGTGCAGGCCGCGTTCTGATGCGTCCGGCCCCCACCGGTACCGGCTTGATCGCAGGCGGCCCCGTGCGTGCCGTTCTGGAAGCTGCCGGCATTAAAGACATTCGTACCAAGTCTCTGCGCTCCAACAACCCCATCAATGTGGTTTCTGCAACCTTCGAAGGTCTGTGCAGCCTGACCACTGCTGAGGAAGTTGCTGCTAAGCGCGGCAAGACCGTACAGGAAATTCTGGGCTAAGGAGGGTGCTTACAATGACTGAAGAGATCAAGGAAACTGTGGTCGCTGAGGCTGCTCCCAAGAAGAAGCCCGCCGCCAAGAAGGCAGCAGACGGCGAAAAGAAGCCCGCTGCCAAGAAGGCTCCTGCTAAAAAGGCTCCTGCTAAAAAGGCTCCTGCCAAGAAGGCAGAGGTCGAGCTGGTTAAGATTGAGCTCATTCACAGCCTGAACGGCAAGGTAGTGGCACAGAAGGCTACTGCCGAGAGCCTGGGTCTGAAGAGAATCGGTGATACCACCGTTCAGCCCAACAACGCAGCTACCCAGGGCAAGATCAACAAGATCATGCACCTGATCGCTGTGTCGAAAGCATAATAGCAAGGAGGTGCAACAATGAAGCTTCATGAATTAAAGGCCAGCAAGGGCGCAAACACCCCCGTTACCCGTAAGGGCCGCGGCGCCGGTTCCGGCAATGGCAAAACCGCAGGCTTCGGCCACAAGGGCCAGAAGGCTCGTTCCGGCGTGAAGAAGGCCGGTTTCGAAGGCGGTCAGATGCCTCTGCAGCGTCGTCTGCCTAAGCGTGGTTTCAACAACATTTTTGCCACCCAGTACGCTACCATTAAGGTGAGCGACCTCGACAAGTTCGAGGCTGGTGCAGTGGTGGATGCTCAGGCACTGCTGGAGAAGGGTATCATCAACAAGACCCTCGACGGCGTGAAGGTTCTGGGCAACGGCGAAGTCACGAAGGCTGTTACCGTTAAGGTAGCTGCTTATACTGCCTCTGCCAAGGAAAAGATCGAGAAGGCAGGCGGGAAGGCCGAGGTGATCTAAGGTGTTCGAAACCTTTCGTAATGCCTGGAAGATCGAAGATCTGCGCAAGCGCTTGCTGTTTACGCTGGCTATCGTTGTGATCTTCCGTTTGGGCTGTGCGATCCCCGTGCCCTTTATCAAAGCCGGTGCTCTGACAGGAATGTTTGAGACCGGTACCATGCTGACTTATCTGAACATGATGTCCGGCGGTGCTCTGTCCCAGTGTGCTTTGTTCGCACTGGGCGTCACCCCCTACATCAATGCAACGATCATCATTCAGCTTTTGTGCGTGGCCATTCCTTATCTGGAAAACCTCTCCCGCGAGGGTGAGGAAGGCCGCCGCAAAATCAGCATCATCAGCAAAATGACCGGTGCGGTGATCGCACTGATCATGTCCATCGGCTACTACTTTGTGCTGCGCCGCTCCGGTATGCTGAAGTATACCGAGGGTGCAAGCCAGTGGCTGGCTGCGCTGGTGATCATTGCCTGCTTTGTGGCAGGTGCTCAGCTGGTTGTCTGGCTGGGCGAACAGATCGATACCAAGGGCATCGGAAGCGGCCTTTCGCTGCTGATCTTTGCCGGTATCGTATCCCGCTGGAACGGCGTTTACAATTCTGTGGTGGGCATTCTGGCCCGCGCACAGAACGGTGAGCCCCAGTACTATTTCATTTTGCCCCTGATTGCTGTGCTGGCAATCGTGGCCGTTGTGTTCGTGGTGGTTACCACCAATGCAGAGCGCCGCATTTCCGTGCAGTATGCCAAGAAGGTTGTGGGCCGCAAGATGTACGGCGGACAGAACAGCTATATTCCCATTAAGGTGAATATGACCGGTGTTATGCCCATCATCTTTGCATCTGCCCTGTGCAGCATTCCCGGCACCATCGGTGCATTTGTGAATGTGGACCCTCAGGTTCACCCCATCTGGTACAGCTTCCTGCACAGTTTCAACTACACGAGCGCCGTGTACATTGTGCTGTATCTGCTTTTGATCGTGGCGTTCAACTACTTCTATGTAGCCATTCAGTATAACCCCATCGAGATCGCCAACAACCTGCGCAAGAACAACGGCACTATTCCCGGTATCCGCCCCGGTAAGCCCACCAGCGATTTTATCACCCGTGTGCTGAACAAGGTAACGATTCTGGGTGCTGCGTTCCTGGCAGTGGTTGCTGCCCTGCCTATCGTGCTGGGCAATGTGACCGGCGTTTCGATTCAGCTTGGCGGTACCAGCCTGCTCATCGTTGTGGGCGTGGCTTTGGAAACCGGCCGCAGCCTGGAGAGCTATATGCTGATGCGCCACCACAAGGGATTCTTGGAGTAAATGCCAATGAGAGAAGTGGAGGCTATGATGAACCTGATTTTTCTGGGCGCTCCCGGCGCCGGAAAAGGTACGCAGGCAGAGATCGTTTGCGACCATTTCAAAATTCCCGCTATCAGCACCGGTAACATCCTTCGGACGGCCGTCAAGGACGGCACGCCCATGGGTGTGAAGGCGAAAAGCTATATGGATGCAGGTGCTCTGGTGCCCGACGATGTGATCGTGGGCATTGTAAAAGAGCGTTTGCAGGCCGACGACTGCAAGAATGGTTTTGTGCTGGACGGTATGCCCCGCACCATTGCACAGGGCGAAGCCCTGGAGCAGATGGGCGTGCAGATCGACAAGGTGCTGAACCTGATCGTAGCCGACGAGGCGATCATTCAGCGCATGAGTGGCCGCCGGGTGTGCGCAGCTTGCGGTGCAAGCTACCACATCACCAACAAACCCAGCAAACGGGAAGGCGTGTGCGACCGCTGCGGCGGCAAACTGGAGATCCGCAAGGATGACCAGCCTGCAACCGTTGTGGACCGACTGAAAGCCTATCACGAGCAGACCGAGCCTTTGGTGGACTTCTACCGGAGCCGTGGTAAGCTGGTGGAGATCCCGGATCAGGGAAGCATCGAAAAGACTACTGCGCTGATCATGAAGGCGCTGGAGGCATAAAACGATGATCCAGATCAAAAATGCAGTGGAACTGCAGAAAATGCGCAAAGTCAATGCGATCAGCGCAGCCGCGCTGAAGTATGGCGGCGAGCATATCGAGCCCGGCATGACAACCGCTGAGCTTGACAAAATTATTTACGACTTTATCCTTCGGCACGGAGCCAAGCCCAACTTTAAGGGCTTGTACGGGTTCCCCGGAACAGCCTGCATCAGTCTGAACGACACGGTGATCCACGGGCTGCCCAGCAAGAACATTGTGATCCGGCCGGGTGATATTGTAAGCATCGACACCGGCGCAAAGCTGGACGGCTTTAATGGCGACAATGCCTGCACCTTTGCGTGCGGCAAGGTTGACATGGAAGCCCAGCGGCTGATGGATGTGACCCACGAGGCGCTTCACCTTGGCGTGAAAGCGGCACAGGCAGGCGCAAGAGTGGGCGACATCGGCTACGCCGTGCAGTCGTATGTGGAAGAAAACGGTTTCTCTGTGGTTCGCGAGTTCGTGGGCCACGGTGTGGGCAAGGAGCTGCATGAAGACCCCGAAGTGCCGAATTTCGGCCATGCGGGCCGCGGCCCTCGGCTGGTGCCGGGAATGTGCATTGCCATCGAGCCCATGGTAAACCAGAAAAACTACGCAGTCAAAACCTTATCCGATGGATGGACGGTCAAGACCTGCGACGGCGGCCTGGCTGCTCACTTTGAGCACACCATCGCCATTGCAGCGAACGGCCCCGAAGTTTTGACTCTGGGCTGGGAGAACGGCCAATGGACCTTGTAAGAGGCCAGTTGGTTCGATCCCGAGCAGGGCGAGACCGGGCACATACTTTTGCCGTTTTGGCCGTGGAAGGCCAGATGCTTTTTCTGGCAGACGGACACCTGCATAAACTTTCGTGCGCCAAGCGCAAAAAGAAGATGCATGTGGCCCCCACTGCCACCGTCTTACAGGGCGAATTTCTCGCCTGTGACGAACAGCTGCGTGGAGCCATTCGGGCCTATGATGCCCAAAGCCCCATTTGACGCACCTTAAGGAGGCAAGGAACTTGTCTAAAGAAGATGTCATCGAAGTAGAAGGTGTTGTGCGGGAAGCGATGCCCAACGCAATTTTTCAGGTTGAACTGTTGAATGGCGAAGGCAAGCCCAACGGCCATACCGTGCTCGCACACATCTCCGGCAAGCTGCGGACAAACTTTATCCGCATTCTGCCCGGAGACAAAGTTACGATGGAAATGTCGCCTTACGATTTGACGAAGGCGCGCATTACCTGGCGTTCGAAGTAATTCGTGCGCCGCAGCACCACCACAAAGGAGGTTAATCATTATGAAGGTAAAACCTTCCGTGAAACCCATCTGCGAAAAGTGCAAGGTCATCAAGCGGAAAGGCCGCGTGATGGTCATTTGCGTAAACCCCAAGCATAAGCAGCGCCAGGGCTAATTTTCCTGGACTTGGGAGCCAAGTGCGTAGATTCCCGGCGCAGGCTCCGACACTTGACATGGGATGATGTACTAGGAGGTACAAACACTATGGCACGTATTGCTGGTGTTGACCTGCCCCGCGAAAAGCGCGTGCAGGTTGGTCTGACCTATGTTTACGGCATTGGCCAGAGCACTGCCGACGAGATTCTCGCCGGTACTGGTATCAACCCTGATACCCGCGTTAAGGATCTGACTGCAGACGATGAGGCTAAGATCCGCGACTACATTGATGCACACAACATTCTGGTGGAGGGCGACCTGCGCCGCAATGTTGCTCTGGATATCAAGCGTTTGGTTGAGATCCAGTGCTACCGTGGCACTCGTCATCGCAAGAACCTGCCCTGCCGTGGCCAGCGCACCAAGACCAATGCACGTACCTGCAAGGGTCCCAAGCGCACTGTTGCCAACAAGAAAAAGTAATTGAAGGAGGAATAAAGAATGGCTACGAAAACTAATGGTGCAGCCAAGGGCCGTACCAAGCGTAAAGAGCGCAAGAATATTGTTGCCGGCCAGGCCCATATTCAGAGCACCTTCAATAACACCATTGTTACTATCACCGATACTCAGGGCAATGCTGTTTCTTGGGCAAGCTCGGGCGGCCTGAACTTCCGTGGTTCCCGCAAGAGCACTCCCTTTGCAGCACAGAGCGCCGCAGAAGTGGCTGCCAAGGCTGCAATGGAGCATGGCATGAAGACCGTTGAGGTTTACGTGAAGGGCCCCGGTTCGGGCCGTGAGTCCGCTATCCGTGCACTGCAGGCTACCGGTCTGGAAGTAACCATGATCAAGGATGTTACCCCCATCCCTCACAATGGTTGCCGCCCCCCGAAGCGTCGTCGTGTTTGATTGAAGGAGGAATTTGAACTATGGCTAAAAATACGCAGCCTATCGCAAAGCGTTGCAAGGCTCTGGGCATTTCTCCTGCAGTCATGGGCTACGCTAAGAAAACTACCAATCGTAACCCCGGTGGCAACAACTTCCGCAAGAAGAAGTCTGAATATGCTACCCAGCTGCAGGAAAAGCAGAAGCTGAAGTTTATCTACGGCATTCTGGAAAAGCAGTTCGCAACTTATTTTGATATCGCATCCCGTCAGCAGGGCATTACCGGTGAAAACCTGCTCCGCCTGCTGGAGCGCCGTCTGGACAGCGTTGTGTTCCGTCTGGGCTTTGCTTCCACCCGTCGTGACGCCCGTCAGCTGGTTTCCCACTGCCACTTTACTGTGAACGGCAAGAAGGTCAACATTCCCAGCTACCTGATCAAGGCTGGCGATGTGATCGAAGTTCGTGAGAGCAGCCGCAGCAGCGCTAAGTTCAGCAAGCTGGTTGGCCCCGATGCACCCCTGGTCGTAACTCCCGCCTGGCTGGAGCGCGACAAGGACGCCCTGAAGGGTAAAGTGATCCGTCTGCCCGAGCGCAGCGACATCGATTTCGAGGTTGAGGAGCACCTGATCGTCGAGTTGTACTCCAAGTAATCTCTCGCCTTGTCCGAAATTTTTACAAAGAGTAGGCCGGCCCCTGCCGGGGGCCGGCAGAACAAGGAGGGTTATATATGATGGAGATCGAACGCCCCAAGATCGAAACGGTCAGCTTTTCCCCCAATGGCCGCTACGGCAAGTTCGTAGTGGAGCCGCTGGAGCGAGGCTTCGGAACGACTCTGGGCAACAGTCTGCGTCGTGTGCTGCTTTCTTCGCTGCCCGGCGTGGCCGTTACCAGTGTTAAGATCGACGGTGTAGTGCATGAATTCTCTACGATCGAGGGCGTGAAAGAAGACGTGACCGAGATCGTGCTGAATCTGAAGGGCATCATTGCCAAGATCCATGGCGATGGCCCCAAGACTGTGCGTGTGGAAGCCGAAGGCGTGTGCGAAGTCACTGCCGGCTCCATCAAGCAGAGCGAGGATATTGAGATTCTGAACCCCGAGTGGCACATTGCTACTTTGGGCGAGGGCGGCAAGCTGGTGATGGAGATCACTTTCGACAAAGGCCGCGGTTATGTGCCCGCAGAGCGCAACAAGCTGGCTTTGGACGAAAACGATGTGACCACCCTGCCTGTTGACAGTATCTACACCCCTGTCCTCAAGGTGAATTATGCCTGCGAGAATACCCGCGTGGGCCAGATCACTGACTACGATAAGCTGACCATCGAAATTTGGACTGACGGCACCATTAACGCACAGGAGGCTGTGAGTTTGGCTGCCCGCGTGCTCACTGAGCACCTGAACCTGTTTGTCAACCTGAGCGAGGAAGTTGCCAGCACCGACATCATGGTGGAAAAGGAAGACAACAACCGCGATTCTGCTCTTGCAATGACCATTGAAGAGCTGGATCTGAGCGTGCGTTCTTTCAACTGCCTGAAGCGCGCCGGCATCAATACCGTTGAGGATCTGGTGAACAAGTCCGAGGATGAGATGATGAAGGTTCGCAACCTCGGCCGTAAGAGCCTGGAAGAAGTCATGGCAAAACTTGATAGCCTGGGCTTTACGCTGACCAAAGATGAAGATAACTAAAAAGGAGTGAAACGGGATGCCCGGTACCAGAAAGCTGGGTAGAGCCACCGACAGCCGCAAAGCTATGCTGCGCGCAATGGTGACCTACCTGTTCGAGAACGGCAAGATTGAGACCACCGTTACCCGCGCCAAGGAAGTTCGTTCCATGGCCGAGAAGATGGTGACTCTGGGTAAGAAGGAAGACCTGCATTCTAAGCGCCAGGTTTTCTCCTACATCACCAAGGAAACTGTTGCTAAGAAGGTCATCGATGAGATCGGCCCCAAGTATGCAGACCGTAACGGTGGTTATACCCGCATTATCAAAACCGGCATGCGTCGTGGCGACGCAGCTGAGATGGCTATCATCGAGCTGGTTTGATTCTTGTGTGAATCTGGCGGTTTAGCATAAATCGCTGTACTCCGCCCTGTGCGTGAGCCGGAATTTTCCGGCTCACGCCATAAGGGACGGAAAAAAAGCGTCCTCCCCTTCGGCTTTGGCCGTATAAGGGAAGGGCGCTTTTTTTGTGCCTGCGGGCAGGCCCTGCAGGAGCGCAGGGCTTGCGGCAGAAAATTTCCGCAATGCCTTTTGCACAGCCCGGCTGTTTTTGCAAAATGCGGCTTCATAAGGCGGTGCTTGTTCCGCCGGATATTTCAGGCGGCGGGCTTCAATCGCCGGTCAGATCAAGATAGGCCTGCGCGGCTGCGGAGCCCCAACTGGTTTTTCCGCTTACGGCAACGGCACCGGTGGCGTATTCATAGGCGTAAATGTTTAAGATCTGCTGATCATCCTGCACACTCCATGAGCCATCTGCAGCCTTGGGGCAGCGGTAGTACACATACAGCCCGCACCGGCCATTTTGAGAGTCACGGTCGTATTCCAGAATTTCTGTAAAGGTGTCGGTATCCTTCAGCACAACATAGGAATTTCCCTTGGCATGGCAGGTTTCTTCAAACAGCGGGCAGGTGTCGGCAAGGAAAATGCTGTAAATGGTGCGGTAGCCGCTTTCCTCGGGGAAGAGGGCGGCGGATTCCGCCGGTGAGCTGCTCGGCTCGGGGGTGGGCGTAGGCTGCGGCTCGGGCGAAAACGGCTGCGGGGAGGCGTGGAAGGTATTTCCCACAGGGCGCAGATAAAAAGGCCCATAGGGCGTGTAAACGGCCGAGATGGGCTCATCCAGCCAAACAGAGGTGATCACGGTAACGGTGCCGTCGGGGTTTTTTGCCTCGCGATCCGTGTCAAGGGAAAACAGGGCCAGCAGCAGGCAGCACAGCACACAAAGAAGGCCGACCAAAAGGGCGGCACCCTGCAAAAGAAGGCGCAGCATCCGCCTTTGGAGGCGGGCAAGGCGCTGGGTAAACAGTGCCGCAAAGCAAAGCGTGATGGAAACCGCCAGCAAAAGAAAAACCGGCGCAGAAAAATAGAGGCTCACCCAGCCCTGCACACGGTATTGTGCTGGGCAAAAGCACTGAATGGCCAAATGCAGCGCCAGCAGGCTCAGCGAAAGTGCGCTTGACACAATGGCGGCACGGGGCAGGCGGCCGGGGGCGGGCTGCAGGGCCTGCTGGCTGCGCAAAAGCTCGGCCAGACCATCGGGGCAGTCGGATTTTTCCACGGCAAGCCCCTGATGGGGGCCGGTGAGCAGGCAAAAAGCGGTTTTGGTTTCCAGAATTTTATACAGGGAATCGTAGCGGATGCAGGACTGCGATACTTCGCTGCGAAGCGTGAAATGATCGCGCCAGAAGGAATAGGTGACGGTGAGCCCGTGCACCAGCTGGGTGCCGCGGTAATTTCGGCGCAGACTGTTTTGATAGAACCACCACAGCAAAAACGGAAACAGCAATGCAGCCCCCAGCCAGAAGGCAAAGCCTTCAGAGGAAGGCGTGAGAGAGGCCAGCACCAGAATGAGCGCCAGAAGCCCCAGAAAACCGCCGGAAAGCATCAGGCGGCTGCCGGTTACAGCCCAGCAAAGGTTTTTATAAGTGGAAAAATCGCTTTTTGCCTGCACACGGAACAGGGGAGCTTCCTTTTGGCAGGCATTGGCGGCGGAAAGGGGCAGATTCATAAAACACCTCGAAATCATTGGGGAAAATGAATACCTGAACTCATTATAACACACCTGCAAAGCGCGGAATGCAGGGAGAAAGAGAAAATTTTGTGGAAAAAAGACAGGAAAACCCGTTGGAATCAAAGGCAAATGTGCAAATCAACAAAAATGTCAAAATGACGAATATTGCGGTTTAATTTTGGGTAAATTGTGATACAATTAAAATAACTGAGAATGCCCGCCGAAATCTGGATTCCGGTGGCAGACCGGCCCTTAGCGGTGTGCCGGATGATATGGTTTTAACAAAAGGAGAAGTATAATGTCTGAAAATTCGATGGGACCTCGCGACTTTTTCCGTGGTGACCGCCAGGTTGCCGATCTGGGCCTGATTGCCTGCCCCGGCGCTGAGGAACTGACCGAGCTGATCAATGGCCATCTGGTGCGCTGGGCGCGTGAGGTTGGCCTGGAGAACGACAACTTTATCATTGAGAGCGAGTGCCCCCGCTTCCAGAGCGGTGATGCCAAGGGCCTGGTTACGGCCAGCGTGCGCGGCGACGATATTTACATTGTGGTGGATCCCGGTAACTACAGCATGACCTATAAGCTGTTCGGTTACGAGAACCACATGTCTCCCGACGATCATTTTGCCAACCTGAAGCGCCTGATCCAGGCTGTTTCCGGCAAGGCCCATCGTGTGAGCGTGATCATGCCCAGCCTGTACGGCGGCCGCCAGCATCGCCGTGTGGTGCGCGAGAGCCTGGACTGCGCTGTGGCACTGCAGGAGCTGCAGGCCATGGGCGTGCAGAACATTATCACCTTTGATGCACACGACCCCCGTCTGCAGAACGCTGTGCCTCTGATGAGCTTTGATAATGTGATGCCTACTTATCAGACCCTGAAAAAGCTGATCCACTATGTGCCCGGCGTTGCACTGGACCGCGAGCATTTTATGTGCGTGAGCCCCGACGAAGGCGCTATGAACCGCAATATGTACTTCTCCAGCGTGCTGGGCTGCAACCTGGGTATGTTCTACAAGCGCCGCGACTACTCGCGCGTGGTGAACGGCCGTAACCCCATTGTGGCACACGAATATCTGGGCGAGAGCGTGGAAGGCAAAACCGTGCTGATCACCGACGACATCATTGCCAGCGGCGAAAGCATGATCGACATTGCTGTGGAAATGAAGAAGCGCGGCGCTGCCAAGGTGATCGCCAACGCCACCTTCCCCCTGTTCACCGCCGGTCTGGATGCCTTTGACAAGGCCTATGCGGACGGCACCATCAGCGCTGTGCTGGGCACCAACCTGACTTACCGCAGCCATGACCTGCTGAGCCGTGAGTGGTACTATGATGTGGACGTTTCCAAGTACATTGCTTACTTTATTGCCGCTCTGAACCATGATATGAGCGTGACCAGCATCTGCGATCCCCACGATAAGATCGCTGAGCTGCTGGCCGAAAACGGCATCAAGCCCGACAACCACTGATTTTAGAAATTCACGAACACCGCCGTGCCGAAAGCATTGCTTTCGGCACGGCGGTGCTTTTTTGTGAGGGAAGTCCCTTTTAAGATAATTGTGTCTGGTTAAATCTTTGGATAATATACAGAATACTTGAATATTTCGGCAAAAAACGCCTGTAATAGTGTTTTTTAATTTGTTTGGTCATAGTAGCTAACTTGACCATCTGGATTTTGTGCATGGAGATGAAATTGAAATATCAATTTTGAAGGAATGAAAAAACGTTAGAGCGTCCAATTTGCTGTGCCTAATCATTGATTTCCGTTCATACTCGTTGCCAAAATTGAATACATCAGTCCTACTTTTGGTGCCTATTTGTCCAAACATACTTATCCAGATGTAGAAGTGAACTTCAAAAGATGAAGTTACTACTTCTAAGGAGCATATGCATCATTCGATATTGTGGAAATTGAAACAAGGGCAGGAGCATCCACATGCTTATTTAGTTCAGACAATAAATTTGAATGTGAATCATTCGTATCATGGTTAAATACAAAATTTCTTCGGGCTGCTCAAAAGTGAGCTGCTGTATTTGCAGGAGTTCCGCTCCATGGAACACTTCAAACTGGAACT
>SFIE01000039.1 GCA_004555405.1 Subdoligranulum sp. | reverse complement strand
ACCTTTGAAGATATTCTGGCCTTCCATGTGAAGTTTGAGCGAATCCATCCGTTCCAGGATGGCAACGGTCGTGTAGGTAGATTGATTATGTTCAAAGAATGCCTGAAATATAATATTGTTCCGTTTATCATCGAGGATAATCTGAAGATGTTCTACTACCGAGGATTGAAAGAATGGAATAATGAAAAGGGTTATTTGACTGATACCTGTCTGACCGCACAGGATAAATATAAAACTTATTTGGACTATTTCAGGATTGCTTATTAAGCAAGTCTGTTTTCAAAGTATCAAACGCTTGCTCCAAAGTGTCAATTTGACACTTTGGAAACAGTGCAAAGGGCAAAAATTACATTAAAAAAGTAAGCAAAGATTTGAATTATAAACGGAGAAAAAGTATATGAGTGATAAAAGAGGGGTAATATACATCCTCACAAATCCGTCTTTCCCAGATTATGTGAAAATAGGTTATGCAGATGATATAAATAAAAGATTGAAGCAATTAAATCGCAGTGAGTGTATTCCGTTTGCGTTCCGAGTATATGCGACGTATGAAGTGAACTCAAGATTGTCAGATTTGAAGCTACATACGATTATTGATAAGCTGAATCCAGACTTGCGATCTATTGATGACTTTAATGGCCAGAAAAGGATCCGTGAATTCTACGCAATGAAGCCGGAAGAAGCCTATGCAATTTTGGAGGCAATGGCAGAAATCCATGATTGTAAAGAGAATCTGAGATTAGTTGCTCTGAGTGATGTAGAAGCACAGGAGGAACAGTTGGCGCAGGAAATTGACACAGAAAGCCATGAAAAAGCGGAGAACTTTTCCTTTATCAAATGTCAGATTCCTGTGGGAGAAGAAATCGAATATTATGATGATCCAAGTATTACGTGCACGGTTGTTGGGGACAGAAAAGTAGAGTATCAAGGAAAAGAAATGTCGTTGACGGCTGCTGCAAAACTTATATCCGGAAAGAAATATTCGATTGCAGGACCAAGATTTTTTAAATATAAAGGCGAGTGGTTAAATGATATTAGAGCTCGCATAGGATTTTAATTTTTACCAGCTATATTGCTATAACCCTATTGATACTTAGCATTTATTTACCAGCGATTTTACCAATATTGCAGGAAAAAACATGAGAAAATACGGGAAGATCTGAGAAGATACTTTGGAAATACAGAAACCGGAAAATGCCGAAAAAACCTGCAATATTGGGCATTTGAGAAGAAATACAAGACTTATATGGAGATATAAGACGATGATCAAAATACTATTCGTGTGCCACGGCAATATTTGCCGCAGCCCTATGGCGGAGTTTGTAATGAAAGATCTTGTTGCCCGGGCAGGGCTTTCCGCGGAGTTTGAGATTGCTTCCGCAGCCACCAGCACTGAGGAGATCGGCAACCCGGTGTATCCGCCCGCAAGGCGTGTGCTGGCCGCCCACGGCATTGCCTGCAGCGGCAAAACCGCGCGCAGGATACGCGCTTCGGACTATGCCGGCTACGACCTGCTGATCGGCATGGACTATGCCAATTTGCGCAATATGCAGCGCTTTTTCGGGGATGATCCCAAGGGCAAGCTGCATCTTTTGCTGGATTATACCGCCCGCCCGGGCGAAGTGGCTGACCCATGGTATACCGGGGATTTTACCGCCACATGGAACGATGTAAACGCAGGCTGCCGGGGCCTTTTGCATACGCTTTGCCCTGACTGTCTGTGCAAATAAATTCGGGCAAGCCCGCCCCAAAAACGGCGCTTGCATGGTTTTCTTATGGCAAAAAAGCCATCAGGAGGTGTTATAGTATGACGATTTATGAACAGGCACAGGCTTTGCAGCCTTATCTGGCCGAATTGCAGCGGGAATTTCACGAGCATCCGGAGCCCTCGCGCGGGGAAAAGGAAACCAGCGCCCGCGTGCTGCGCGAGCTGGAAAAAATCGGCGGCTGGAGCATTCGCACCAATGTGTACGGCTACGGCATTCTGGCCGATCTGCAGGGCGGCAAGCCCGGCAAGCGCGTGGCGCTGCGCGCCGATATGGACGCTTTGCAGATCACCGAGGAATCCGGCCTGCCCTATGCCAGCCGCAATCCCGGCCTGATGCACGCCTGCGGCCACGACAACCACATTACCATGCTGCTGGGCGCTGCCAAGCTGCTGGCCCAGAACAAGGCCGACATTCCCGGCAGTGTTCGCCTGATCTTCCAGCCCTCCGAAGAGCTTTCGCCCCACGGCGGCGCAAAGGGCATGATCGCCGCCGGTGCCATGCAGGATGTAGATGCCGTGTTCGGTTTGCATGTGTGGCCCGGCCTGCCCATGGGCACCTTTGGCACCCGTGCCGGCGCGCTGATGGCCGCCAGCGACCATTTCAGCGTGATGGTCAAGGGCAAATCCTGCCATGGCGCCATGCCGCATCTGGGCTGCGATGCCGCTGTGGCGGGCGCACAGATCGTAACCGCACTGCAAAGCATTGTTTCGCGCAATGTTGACCCCATGAAGTCGGCGGTGATCACCATTGGCCGCCTGCATTCCGGCACACGCTACAACATTGTGGCCGAAACCTGTGAGCTGGAAGGCACCTGCCGCACCTTTGACCCCGCCGTGCGTATGCTGTGCCGTGACCGCCTGACCCACATTGTACAAAATGTGGCCGAGGCCATGGGCTGCGAGTGCGAAGTGAACTACGAGCTGGGTTACAACGCTGTGCAAAACGATCCTGCCATGGCCGATTATCTGCTGCACACCGCAAGCGAGCTGTTTGGTGCCGAACACGCCGTGCGTGTGCCCGGCCCCGCCATGACCGCTGAGGACTTCGCCTTCTATCTGCAGGAAGCCCCGGGCAGCTTTGCCTGGCTGGGCGTAGACGAGCCCGGCAAGGAGGTTTGGCCCCTGCACAACTGCCATCTGGCCACCCCTGCCGATATTTTGTGGCGCGGCAGCGCACTGTTCACCCAGATGGTGCTGAACATGAAGTAATTGATCCCGCCCCGCATAAGCCCCGCCGGGCCTGCCGATTTTTTACGGCAGGCCCGGCTTTTTGCTATCAGTTCTGATCCCGGCTGCGGGCTGCAAGGGCCGCCAGCACGCCAAACACCAGGCTGGCGCAAATGCCGCCTGCCGCCGCCGAAAGCCCGCCTGTAAACGCGCCCAGCCAGCCGATACGATCCACGGCGTTTCGTGCGCCCTGTGCCAGCAAATGCCCAAACCCCAGCAGCGGCACACTGGCCCCCGCCCCGGCAAGCTCGGCCAGCGGGGCATACCACCCCAGCGCCGAAAGCACCACGCCCGCCACCACATAGCCGGTTAAAATGCGCGCCGGGGTAAGCCCGGTCAGGTCCATCAGCACCTGCCCTGCCGCGCAAATCGCACCGCCCACCAAAAACGCCCACACATAATCCATGCTCGTTTCCCCTTTTTGTTTATAACGATTCCGGGCTGGCCAGCTCTACACAGTGCGCAATGCCGGGAATGCTTTCCCCCTGCAAAAACAGGGTTTGGCTCATCAGCGCACCCGTGGCCGCAAACAGCACCCGCTTTTCGCGCCCCGCCGCAAGGCCGGGCAAAATGTGCGCACACAGCACCGCCGCGCTGCATCCGCAGCCGCTGCCGCCTGCCTTGACCTGCTGGCTCTGCCGGTCATACAGCATCAGGCCGCAGTCCCGGTGATTGGGCAGCGGCATTCCCTCGCGCTCTAAAATTTCGCACAAAAGCGCACTGCCCACCTGCCCCAGATCGCCGGTGTAAATGCTGTCGTACTGTGCGGGGGTGGTGCCCACCGCCTGCATATGATTCAGCAGTGTCTGCGCTGCGGCCGGGGCCATGGCTGCGCCCATATTGTTGATGTCGTTCACCTGATAGTCCCGCACACGCCCAAAGGTGACTGCGTTCACGCGCGGGCCGTTTCCCGCTGCGCCCAGCAGGCAGCAGCCGGCGGCGGTGGCCGTCCACTGTGCGGTGGGCGTGCGCTTGCCGCCATAGTTCAGCGGCGTGCGGAATTGCCGCTCGGCTGTGCAGAAATGGCTGCTGGTAAGTGCCATGGCCTTGCCCGCCATCCCCGCGGCACAAAAGCAGGCCGCCATGCCAAGGCTTTCGGCCATGGTGCTGCACGCGCCGTACAGCCCCGCAAAGGGCACATCCAGTGCGCGCATGGTATAAGCGCTGGCCGTACACTGCGCCTGCAGATCCCCTGCAAAAATAAGATCCACCCCTGCAAGGCCGGTGGCGGCTTTTTGCAAAACCAGCTGCACGGCCCGGCGCTGCAGATCGCTTTCGGCGGTTTCCCAGCTGGTTTCGCCCAGGGTATTGTCCTCCGTGGCGGCGTCCAGCTGATTTCCCAAGGGGCCTTCGGCCTCTTTTTTGCCCCCCACCGCCGCCCATGCCAGCACCGAGGGCGGGCGATGAAACACAATGCTGTCTTTTTTACGCATACCGTCACCCCCACGCCCGCAGCGCCGCATACAAAAGCCCCCACGCCCAGCTGGCCATGGTGCCGTACACGATCACCGGCCCGGCGATCACAAACATTTTGGCCCCCACGCCGGTGACAAGCCCCTCCACCTTAAACTCGATGGCTTGACTCACCACCGCATTGGCAAAGCCCGTAATGGGCACCAGCGTGCCCGCCCCGGCCTTGGCCGCCAGCTTTTGATACCACCCCAGCGCCGTACACAGCGCCGAAAGGCCGATCAGGGTGATGCTGGTCAGCGCGGCGGCATCCCCCAGGGTGTGCCCGGCGGCAAGAAACGCCTTGCGCAGCCATTCGCCCAGCAGGCAAATGCCGCCGCCCACCAGAAACGCCCACACCACATCGCGCCGCAGCGGGCTTTTGGGCGAGGCCCGGCCCACCATGCGGCTGTATTCGCCGGGGGTAAGGCGCATATTGCGGCTTCGGGGCCGCGGGGATGTGCCCTTTTCCATAAAAACCCGCCTCCTTTTGCCTCAGTGTGCCCGCTCTGCTGCCTTTTATGCAGCCGAAAGTGTTTCTATGGCGAAGATTTTTTTGCAGCAGCTCTTGCATTTATTGACAAAATCAATTAGTATATAACTATAAGTTTTAAATGCGGAGGGTCTGTTCCGCTTTTTGTTTTGCCCCGCCTATTTTGAAAAATTTCAGGAAAGGAGAACCCGTTTATGGAAATATCCCAACTGCGGGCCGTTTTGGCCATTGCCAAAAGCCACAGTTTTTCCCGCGCCGCCCAGGAGCTGTATCTTTCGCAGTCCACCCTTTCGCTGCAGGTGGCCAAGCTGGAAAAAGAACTGGGCGTGACCCTTTTTTACCGCACCACGCGCACGGTGCATCTTACCGAGGCCGGTGAGGAATTTGTAAAAAGCGCCGGGGATATTTTGCGCAACATCCGCCTGCTGAGCCAGAATATGTCGGCCTATGGCGGGCTGATGCGCGGCACGCTTACCATTGGCGCCATCAGCAGCCTGGAGGCCATTCACTTCAGCGAAATGCTGGCCAGCTTTTACAGCCTGTATCCCAGCCTGAACATTGACCTGCAGGAGGAAGGCTCCATTACGCTGATCGAAATGCTGCGCAGCCACCGCATTGCACAGGCGTTTGTGGTGGTGGACGATCCTGCTTTGTATTCTGACTTGCACTTCACCTATCTGGGCCGCGACGAATACCATTTGGCGGTTTCGCGCCTGCACCGTCTGGCCCGGCGCAAAACCGTTGAGATCGCCGATCTGGAAAACGAAAACCTGATCATGCACCAGGGCGCAAACGGCATCAATGCGATTTTGGACAATGCCTTCCGGCGCGCGGGGGTTGAGCCCAATGTGATCTGCCGCAGCTCGATCCCCACCATCGGCTTCAGCCTGATCGAAGCCGGCATCGGCGTGGGATTTTTCCCGGCGGAAATTTTTTCGCGTATGCCCAGCAGCGGTGTGGCCGAGCTTTCGGTAACGCCGCCGCTGTATAAAAACATTTATCTGGCCACGCTGGCCGAAAACGAATTTTCGGTGCTGGACAAAACCTTTACCGATTTTGTGTGCGAATGGTATAAAGATCAGGGCAAAGCCTCTGCCGAGCCGGGCCAAGCTGCCGCCCCTGCCAAGGAGCCTTAACGGGCCGGGCCACACCTTTATCTCGCAAGAACAAGCGATATCATGTTCAAAAGCATCCAGTCCTGCCACTGGGTGCTTTTTGTTTTGCACCCCTTTGATTTATACCGAAAACCGGCGGCTTTTATTGCGTTTTTCTATTGCGGGAGTGGGCGGTCGTCCTATATAATATAGCTGTATAGTCAATAATAGCCGGGGCATTCTTTTGCTTCGCCAATGGATTTTGTTTTAAGGAGAACCACTTGTATGCAAACCAATCTTACTTTTGAAGGCAGTCAGGATTATGTAGCAGGCGCCGACCTGATGAGCGCCGTAAATATCAGCATGGCCCTGCAGAAGCCCCTTTTGATCAAGGGCGAGCCCGGCACCGGCAAAACCAAGCTGGCCGAAAGCATTGCCGCCGCACTGGGCAAGCAGCTGATCATCTGGAGCATCAAAAGCACCACCAAAGCACAGGACGGCCTGTATTTTTACGATGTTGTGCAGCGCCTGTACGACAGCCAGTTTGGCGGCAGCGATGTGAAGGATGTAGAGCAGTATGTAAAGCTGGGCAAGCTGGGCGAGGCTTTCAGCGCCGAGGAGCAGGTGGTTCTTTTGATCGACGAGATCGACAAGGCCGACCTGGAATTTCCCAACGACCTGCTGTGGGAGCTGGATAAAATGGAATTTTACATTCCCCAGACCAAGCAGACCGTCAAGGCCAAAACACGCCCCATCATCATTATCACCTCCAACGCGGAAAAAGAGCTGCCCGATGCATTTTTGCGCCGCTGCATCTTCCACTATATCTCCTTCCCGGATAAAGACCTGATGCGCAAGATCATCAAGGTCCACTACCCTGTTTTGGAAATGGATCTTCTGGAAAGCGCCATGAACGCTTTTTATGCCCTGCGCGAGCAGCGCGGTCTGCAGAAAAAGCCCAGCACCAGCGAGCTGATCGACTGGATCCGCGCATTGCAGATCGGCGGCATTTCGGCCGAGGAGATTTGCAAAACCATGCCCTTTGCCGGTGTTTTGCTGAAAAAGAGCGAGGATATGGCCGAGCTGGAAAAAATGAAGCAGACCGGCCGCGGCCCCTTTGCCGGTTGATGGCTTAAAAAACGCCGTACCGATCGGAAACACAGAAAGGACACCCCATGTTTCTTGATTTTTTCTATCTGCTGCGTGAAAAGGGCCTGGATGTTACCCCCACCGACTGGCTTACCCTCACCGAGGCGCTGGATAAGGGCCTGGCGGGCAACAGCTTTACCGGCTTTTACCGCCTGTGCCGCGCGGTGCTGGTGAAAAGCGAAAGCCTGTATGACAAATTCGATCAGGCATTTTTAGAGCATTTTAAAGGCATTGCGGAAATGCCCGAGATCCCGCCTGAATTTTACCAGTGGCTGGCCAACCCGCGCGGCTCGGAATCCATGGACGGGCAAAAGCACCAAAGCCCCTACCGCACCGCCGAGCAGATTGAGCAGATGCTGCGTGAGCGCATTGGCGAGCAGACCTGCCAGCACAACGGCGGCACCTATTGGGTGGGCACCGGCGGCAGCAGCAACTTCGGCAACAGCGGCGCCGGGCAGGAAGACGGCATTCGCGTGGGCGGCCAGGGGCATTATCACGCCGCCATGCGTGTGGCCGGGGAACGCCGCTTTCGCGATTTCAGCGAGGATCAGGTGCTGGGCCTGCGCCAATACCAAATGGCCTTCCGCCGCCTGCGCCAGTTCAGCGGTGAAACCAACGCCGCCAAAACCGAGCTGGATCTGGATGCTACGATCCAGGCCACCAGCGACAATGCCGGCAAGCTGAAGATTGAATACAAGCGCCCGCGCCAAAACACCGTGAAGCTGCTGCTGCTCATTGACAGCGGCGGCAGCATGGATGAATATATGGCCGTGGTAACGGCGCTGTTTCAGGCCGTGCGCAAGAGCAATCATTTTCAGGACTTAAAGATCTATTATTTCCACAACTGCATTCACGACCGCCTGTACACCGACCCCACCTGCACCCCCGGCAAATGGGTGGAAAGTGAAAGCGTGCTGCACCAGCTGGACGGCAACTATAAAATGATCATTCTGGGCGATGCCGAAATGGCCCCCTATGAGCTGTTGAACTACCGCTATTACGGCCAGAACCGTATGTGCGGGCTGGATTGGTTTCAGCTGTTCCAAAAGCATTACCCCCACAATGTGTGGTTAAACCCCAGCACCGGCGGGCGCAGCCTGTGGCACGATGATTACTGGGGCGTTGGCTCCCACTATGATCTGAGCACCTACGATATTCTAAACGATAAGTTTGATATGTATCTGCTCACGGTGGCCAATCTGGAAAAAGCCCTGAAAAAGCTGTTGGTGAACCGCTGAAAACCCGCAGTGATTCTTATAAACTTTATAGAATTCCCGTATTGGACTTATGGCGGTTTTGCCCTTATAATAAGCTTGTAAACCAAAGCACAACAAAGTGCTCGGGCGGCACCGCTTACACGGCATCAGCAGCAGTCCGTGCAAAAATGCCCCTAAAAAGCCGCCGGTTAAAACCGCCGCGGCTTTCCCCCGACAGGCTGGGCCCCAAAAGCCCATTCCTTATATAGATTGTTCCTTTACCAAATCATCTCCTTCTTCGTTCGTTCCGTATATGTAAAACGGGCAATGACCGCTTTGGTCATTGCCCGTTTTACATTTTTGTAGTTTTTCGCGCAAAAAAACGGAGGCAGCCCTGCCTCCGCTTTTTTATACAGAACGAGATGCCTTACGAGAGCATCATGCGATCGTTGGCAAATGCGCCGCCGCTTGCCTGGCCGAATTTTTCCAGCAGATCACTCACCTGCAGGTTTTTCTTTTCCTCACCGCGCACATCGTAGATCACATGGCCCTCGTGCATCATGATCAGGCGGTTGCCGTAGCGAATGGCATCCTTCATGTTGTGGGTGATCATCAGGGTGGTCAGCTTGTTTTCCGCCACGATCTTATCCGAAAGCGCCAGCACCTTGGCGGCGGTTTTGGGGTCCAGCGCGGCGGTGTGTTCGTCCAGCAGCAGCACCTTGGGGCGCTTTAAGCTGGCCATCAGCAGCGTAATGGCCTGGCGCTGGCCGCCCGAAAGCAGGCCCACCTTGCTGGTAAGGCGGTTTTCCAGCCCCAGATCCAGGCTTTTCACCAGCTCGTAGTATTTTTCGCGTTCTTCCTTGGTAATGCCCCAGCGCAGGCCGCGTTTTTCGCCCCGGCGGGCGGCCATGGCCAGATTTTCATCAATGCCCATGGTGGCGGCGGTGCCGGTCATGGGGTCCTGAAACACGCGGCCCAAAAATGCCGCGCGCTTATATTCGGGCAGGGCGGTCACATCCTTGCCGTCAATGATCACCTTGCCGTCATCAATGGGCCACACGCCGCAAATGGCATTCAGCATGGTGGATTTGCCTGCGCCGTTGCCGCCGATCACGGTAACAAAATCGCCTTCCTCCAGTTTCAGGTTCAGGCCGTTCAGCGCCACCTTTTCATTCACGGTGCCCGGGTAGAACACCTTTACAACATCTTTTAACTCAAGCATGGCGCGATGCCTCCTTTTTGTAGGATGACTTGGTGAAGTACTTGCCCTTGAGATAAGGCACAGCCAGGAACAGAGCCACAATGATGGCGGTAAACAGCTTGCTGTCGTCGGTAGGCAGCTTGAGCCAGTAAACGATCTGCAGCACCATGTAGTAGATCACACCGCCCACCACCACAAAGGCAAGGCGGCCCATAAAGTTCAGGTATTTGCCCAGCACGGCGCCGCCGATCACCTCGCCGATGATCACGGCTGCCAGGCCGATCACGATGGCGCCGCGGCCCATATTCACATCCGCAAAGCCCTGATACTGGGCCAGCAGCGAGCCGCTGAGCGCCACAATGCCGTTGGAAAGGGCGAGTGTGAGCACGGTGATCACACCGGTGTTCACGCCCTGCGCCCGGGCCATATTCTTGTTGCAGCCGGTGGCACGGATGGAGCAGCCCAGCTCGGTGCCGAAAAACCAGTACATCACGCAGATCAGCGCCACAGCGATCACAAGGCACACGGCGATGGCCTTGGGGATATAGCGCAGGCTGACCAGCAGCGGAAACTTATCCACGCTGACCGCCTGGTTGGACTTGCCCATGATATTCAGATTGATGGAATAGAGCGAGATCTGGGTAAGAATGCTTGCCAGAATGGCAGGAATGCCCAGCGCCACATGCAGCACGCCGGTCACCGCACCGGTGAGCATGCCCACCGCAAAGGCAGCGGCCATGGCTGCCGCCGGGCTCCACCCGGCCAGGATCAGCATAACGGCCACAGCGCCGCCGGTGGCAATAGAGCCATCCACCGTAAGATCGGCCACATCCAAGATCTTAAAAGTAAGGTATACGCCCAGCGCCATCAGGCCCCAGATGATGCCCTGCGCACAGGCACCGGGCATTGCGCGCAAAAGCGCCATAGGATCCAGCATGATTTTTTCCCTCCACACCGTTTACTTGATTTGTTAAAAGCGGCGGCAGCCAAGGGCTGGCCCGCCGCCGCTGTGTGCCTTGCAGAAAATCGATTAGCCTTCGATGGGCTCGTAGCCTTCAGGAACCGTGATGCCCAAAGCCGCGCAGCGGTCGGCATCGTATTTCTTGGTGACCTCGGGGGCAAACTGCACAGCCATGTTGGAAATGTCGGCGCCGTTCACCAGAATGTCGTAAGCCATTTCACCGGTCACCGTGCCCAGATCGTAGTAGCTGATGGAAAGCGTTGCCACGCCGCAGCCTGCGCAAATGCCCTCTTCACCGGCAATAATAGGCACACCGGCGGGCTGTGCCACATTGTTGATGGCCTCGGTGTTGGAAGCGGCGGTGTTGTCGGTGGGGATGTACAGCACATCGTTTGCCTCACAGGCGGTCTGCGTTACGCTGGCAACATCGTTGGAATCCGAGAAGGTGTACACATTCACCGTGTAGCCCAGCTTTTCCAGTGCGGTAGTCACCACATCGCTCTGGTATTTGGAGTTTGCCTCAGCCGAGCAGTACAGAATGCCCACATTTTTGGCATCGGGGAACAGCTCGTTCAGCATGGCAGCCTGCTCATCCAGCGGGGCCAGATCGCTGGTACCGGAAATATTGCCGCCCACAACGCCCGTCCAATCGTCAATGGAAAGTGCGGTGGCGTAGTCGGTAATGGAAGTGCCCAGCACAGGAATGGTGCTGGTGGCAGCGGCTGCGCTCTGCAGCGGGGCGGTGGCGTTGGCCAGGATCAAGTCCACATTGGAAGCCACAAAGCCGTTGCAGATGGTGGCGGCGGTGGGTGCATCGCCGTTGGCGTTCTGTTCGTCAAACTTTACAGCATCGCCCAGTTTTTCGGTGAGGGCATCTTTAAAGCCCTGCGTAGCGGCATCCAGTGCGGGATGCTGCACCAGCTGGCAAATGCCCACGGTATAGGTTTTACCGGCGGCAGAAGCCGAACCGGCGGCTGCGGATGATGCAGCGGGGGCCGAAGATGCACTCTGGCCGCCGCAGGCGACAAGGCCCAGCGCCATAGCACCGGCCATTACAGCGGAAATCACTTTCTTCATAATATATTCCCTCCCAAGAATTGCACAGGATCGGTGCGCTTTTGCTTTATCGCTTTAAAGCACCGATGTGTTGAATATGCAATGAGTATAGCACCTTTTTTCGGCAAGTGCAACCCCTGAATTTGCCGAAAGAGCAAAAATTACCATTTTGTAACTTTTGCGTGCGCTTTATAGGGGCCGATTTTTTGCGCTGCACGGCAAAGCCCCCGGCTTTGGGGCCGGGGGCTTTGGGGGATACGATCGGGTTTTAAATTGAGGCAATACCAAAAAGCGCAGATAATACTTTGTGTATTATCGAGTATTTTTGCAACGCAGATTGTGCTTCGCAGCCGCGGCAGCGGTGCTTAAGCCCTCAGGCGGGAATGGTGTGGTATTGCCTTTACTTATTTGGCGTTGTTTGCCTTGGCCTGGCCGGTGGGCAGCTCACGGATCAATGCGCTGGCGGGGCCTGCCTTCAGGATGTAGCTGGAGCTGTCGTGGTTCAGAATTTCGCCCACGCGCTTGCCGATGGCGATCATCTTGTCCAGATCGATGCCGGTTTTGATGCCCATCTGATCCATCATGTGCACCACGTCCTCGGTGGAAACATTGCCTGCTGCACCGGGCACAAAGGGGCAGCCGCCCGCACCGGCAAAGCTGGAGTCAAAGCGGGTAAAGCCTGCTTCCATGGCAGCCACAATGTTGGCGATAGCCAGGCCGCGGGTGTTGTGGAAGTGCATCCACCAGGTCACCTGCGGGAATTCCTTGGCCATTTCCACACAGTAGTTGTACACCTGGCTGGGATAGGCCACACCGGCGGTATCCGAAAGGGAGATCTCGGTGATACCGGTATCAATATAAGCCTGCGTGATGCTCTTGACATCGCTCAGGGGGATCTCTTTTTCCCACGGAGAGCCGAAGGGCATGGAGATCGAGCCGGAAATGGCGATGCCTGCATCCTTGGCGGCATCCACGGCGGCCTTAAAGCCTGCCACGCTCTCCTCGGGGGTGCGGTTCAGGTTAGCCAGATTGTGTGCGCGGGAAGCCGAAACATTCAGCTTCACCTTTTTGCAGCCGCAGGCGGCAGCGCGCTCTACACCGCGGGCATTGGGGATCAGGGCGCGGTATTCCACGCCCTCCTTCTGCACGATGCGCTTAAACACTTCGTCGGTGTTGGCCATCTGGGGCATTTTTACGGGGTGCATGAACGAGCCCACTTCCACCACCGGCACGCCGGCCTCTACAATGGCGTTGATCAGCTCCACCTTATCCTCGGTACTGACAATGGTTTTTTCTGCCTGCAGGCCGTCGCGGGGACCCACTTCGCAAATGATCACTTCATCTACATATTTAGACATAGCGTCGCTTCCTCCTGATTGATCCTATTTGAGTGAGAAAAGGCGCTGACCGGGGGTCAGCGCCTTTTCGGAAAGCCGTGTGCTGACACACGGCGATGTTCAGTTTTTGAGAAACGGGGAAGAATTACTTCTTCTCAGTCTCCATGCCCTCTACATAGAAGTCACCGAACAGAACACGGTCAGAGGGCAGATCCTCCAGGATGGGACGAGCCACCCAAGTGGTGTTCATGTAGTGCTTCAGGGTGATGTTCTCGGAAACGATGTTGCCGCCCCAAGTGCCGCAGCCCATGGAAGACGTGGGAGGCATGCCGTTGAAGGCAGAGCCGGAGTTGCCCTTGTTGTTGGGCTGGCGAACCATGATACGAGAAACAGGAGCAGCCTTTGCCAGACGGTCGATGTGGCTGTCATCCCAGCTGTAGATGCCGCAGCTGTGGCCCTTGCCGCCGATCTCGAAGATGGCCAGAGCCATGTCGATAGCGTTCTGGAACTCGCCGACATACTTGAACAGGGTGACCAGGGTGGTCAGCTTTTCGGTGCAGTAGAAGTAATCCTTGCGGATGTTCTCGAT
The DNA here is from genome assembly GCA_004555405.1 of Subdoligranulum sp. GTDB lineage: Bacteria > Bacillota > Clostridia > Oscillospirales > Ruminococcaceae > SFIE01. The sequence goes on along the minus strand of SFIE01000039.1, from coordinate 16,206 downwards.
GCCGCCGCCCTCAACCATCAGGAACTTAACGTTTTCGGGAACCTCAAAGCCGGCAGCCTTTGCCAGAGCCTGGGGAGAAACAGCAACGGTGTTGGGCAGACGGTGGCCGGTCTCATCCCACATCACATTCTTAACAGCTTCGATCTCGTCGCCGGTCAGGATGTAGCCGCCCTCAGCAACCAGAGCAGCCTTGCCAGCCTCGTAAACGGACTCATGGATCACCAGGTTGCCATCGCAGGAGCAGCCGGAGCCAAAGTCAGAGCACTTGGAAATGCGGGTGTTCATAGCTGCCTCGGCAGGAATGGTGGTTTCGTCCCAGATCACGGTTGCGTTGCCTGCGCCGGAGCCGTATGCGGGCACACCGGTGCTGTAAGCAGACTTGACCATTGCACGGCCGCCGGTTGCAACAACCAGATCCGCACGCTTCATCAGCTCCTGAGACAGGGCGATGTTGGGCTCAGCCAGAACCTGGATCAGGTCAGCAGGAGCGCCCTCGCGAACCAGAGCGGCACGCATCAGATCGCAGCACTTCTTAGTGGTGATCTTTGCACGGGGGTGGGGGCTGCAGATGAGGGCGTTACGAGCCTTCAGTGCATAGAAAGCCTGGCCTGCAGGAGTCAGGCAGGGGTTGGTGGTGGGAACCAGAGAAACCACAACGCCAACGGGCTTTGCGTACTTGGTGATGCCCTTGGCGGGGTTGTCCTCGATCACGCCCACAGAGGGGTTACGCAGGCAGTCACGCAGGATCAGACGCAGCTTGGTCTTCTTGTTGCGCTTGGTGACCTTGTCGCCCAGGCGGGTCTCGTCAACGGCTTCGTCAGCCAGCTTTGCCCACACGGTAGCATCGCAAACAGAAGCAGCCACTGCCTGAACCAGGCGGTCGATCTGCTGCTGATCCAGAGTCATCATGTACTTCTGAGCTTCATGGCCGCGAGCGACCATTTCGTCTAACATCTTCAGATCTTCTTCGGTAACAACATGTGCCATAAGAAAAACTCTCCTCTCGATAAGTGGTTCATAAAAAACCGATCCGCAAGCCGATGCACCATGCATCCGCTGTGCTTGCTTTGTATGCCTAAATTATACCCACCGTTTCCCTTTTTCGTCAAATACATAAATTCGATTGAATCTATCAACCCAATTTATAAAACCACCCGATACCCCCCAAAAGGCTTTACAGACCACCTTTTTTTTGATAAATTAAGTGTAGAATATATATAGGGGACTTATCAAATTACACAGTTTTTTCAAGATACTTTGGCTAATTTGACTAATGTTACAAAACCTTTTTTCACACGCCGATATTTTCACGGGAGGTTTTCATTCTTATGACACTTCTTCAACTGCAATATTTCCGTGAGCTTGGCAAAACCCTGCACTACACCAAGGCCGCCGAGCACCTGCACATCAGCCAGCCCGGCCTGAGCTATTCCATTTCCGAACTGGAAAAAGAGCTTGGCTCCAAGCTGTTTGAAAAGAAAAACCGCAAATTTCAGCTTACCCCCGCCGGGCAGGTGTTTATGCAATATGTAGAGCAGGCGCTTGACACCATCACCACCGGCGTGGATGCCTTTCACGCCGTGGTGGATTCCACCGAGGAGCGCGTGGCCCTGGGCTATCTGCACAGCATTTCCTCCTCGTTCATTCCGCAAATGGTCAAGCGCTTTTATCAGGAAAACCCGCACAGCCCCATTCTGTTTGACTTTGTGCAGGATCTTGGCCCCAACCTGGTGCAGCAGCTGAAGGACGGCGTGATCGACCTTGCCTTCTGCCCCGAGCTGGATGCTGCACTGGAAAGCGTGCCCGTGATGGTGCAGGATCTGTTTTTGGCCGTGCCCTCCTCGCATCCGCTGGCTCACCGCAGCTCGGTGCAGTTTGAGGATTTTGCCGAGGAAAAGCTGATCATGATGGCCAAGGGCTCTACCATCCGCCGCCAGCTGGAAAAAATTTACAAGGAAAGCGGCCATGTGCCCCATCTTTCCTTTGAGCTGCAGGAATGCCACTCGGTGCAGCAGTTCGTCACGCTGGAAATGGGCCTGGCCATTGTGCCGCAGGCCCCCGAATACCGCGCCGAGGGCCTGGCGCTGGTGCCCATTGCCGACGAGCGCTTCAAGCGTGAGATCTACTGCTCGTGGAGCAAGACCCGCACCCTTTCCCCTGCTGTGGCCACCCTGCGGGATTTCATTGTAGAGCATTACGGCTCGCCGCAGTAACACAAAGTAAAAAAACACCACGCCGCCCCCGATGCCAAGAATGCAAGGCATCGGGGGCGGCGCAGTTTTATGAAGATGATCGGGAGAGATGTTTTCGGTGTGGGCAAGCAGGCGCTTGCAAAACCGGTTTGCCCACGATCGGCAGGCTGTTATTCCTTCTCGGGCAGCTGCTCCACCAGCTCTGCCACATGGTCCCAGCCGCTGTAAAAGCTGCACAGCAGCGGAGTTTTTACATCCTTCAGGTCCGGCAGCAGGGCGCGCATGCTGATCTGTGCCATCACAATGGCATCAAAGCCCTGTTCGTCCAGCTTGCGGATGCTCTGCATCAGGATCTTGTTGTGCAGGGCGGGGTCGCCGCTGCTCAGGGCCTCCCATGCGGGCTGATCCAAAAATTCCTCGCAGTGCATTTCCTTGCCCTGCTCCCGGCCGATCTTTTCGATCTGGCGGCGGCTGGGGCCCAGCGTGGTGGGCAAGGTGGCAATGAGCGCAATTTTGGTGCCTGCCTGCACAGCCAGACGGGCCATGGGCTCGTCGATCTTTACCACGGGCACCCGGGTGATCTTATCCAAACGGTCGGCCACCTCGCCCACGGTAGAGCAGGTGTTCACGATCAGATCTGCGCCCATTTTTTCGGCGGCCAGCGCATACAGGGTCATGCGGGCCTCCACATCCTCGGTGGGATGCCCGGCAGCGCGCACATCCGTGAGCAGGCTGCTGTCGGTGATAAAATCAATGCGCAGATCGGGAATGCGCTCTTTCAGATAGGCAATGCTGTCTTCGCGCTTGGCAAAGCTGGTTTGCAGAATGCAGATATGCTTGGGCATAATAAATTTTCCTCCTGTTGTTCCTTTTGCAGGGCCGCCGGGGCAGCCTTGGGTTTGTTGGGCTGCCTCTGTTTTATTTTGCCTTGCGGGCCATCTGTGCCTTTACGGCCTGTACAATGTCCTGCACGGTCATGTGATGCTCTCGATACAGGTCCTCCACATCGTTGGTGCTTTCGCCAAAGCGATCCTGAATGCCGATGCGCTTCATGGGGGTGGGCTCTTCCTCGGCCAGCACCTCAGCCACGGCGCTGCCAAGGCCGTTGTAAATGTTGTGATCCTCCACAGTGACCACTGCGCCGCACTCCCGGGCCGCCTGCAGGATCGGTGCCTTGTTCAGCGGCTTGAGGGTGGGCACCTCCAATACGCGCACATGGATGCCCTCGGCGTTCAGCTGGTCGGCAGCCTGCACGGCCTTTGCACACAGAATGCCGCTGCCGATGATGGCGCAGTCGGTGCCGTAGTCCCGCAGGGTGTATACCTTGCCGATCTCAAATCGAAAATCCGGGGTGTGGATATCCGGCACAGGGTTTCGGTGCAGGCGCACATACAGCGGGCCGTGAAATGCCAGTGCGGCATCGGCCAGACTGTAGGCGCTGATGCTGTCGCTGGGCTGAATAATGGTCATGTTGGGCAGGCTGCGCATGATGCCCACATCCTCCACAGCGGCGTGGGTGGCGCCGTCACAGCCCACCTGCAGGCCGGTGTGCGTGCCCACCACCGTCACATCCAAACCGGTGTGGCAGATGAAGGTGCGCACCTGCTCGCAGGCACGCATGGTGGCAAACACCGCAAAGGTGGCCACAAACACCTTGTTGCCGCAGCTGGCAAGGCCCACTGCGCCGCCCATGAGATCCTGCTCGGCAATGCCGAAGGTAAATTCACGCCCGGGGTATTTTTCGCCGAAATGCTCAATGCCGCAGGCCTTGGTGTCGGCGCTGCACACCACAAAATCGGGGTTTTCCGCGCCCAGCTCCATCAGGCGCTTGCCAAATGCCATTCTTGTTGCCAAAGTACCCATTACAGCCCCTCCTCTGCCTGATTGATCTCGCGGATCGCTTCTTCGGTTTGTGCATCGTTGGGTGCCTGCCCATGCCAGAGGTTGTTGTCCTCCATATAGCTTACACCCTTGCCCTTTACGGTGGCGGCCAGGATCACCGTGGGCGCACCGCGCTTTGCGCGTGCCTTGTGGAAAGCCACCAGCACGCTGCGCATATCGTGGCCATCACACTCCACCACATTCCAGCCGAAGGCGCGCCATTTATCCGCCAAGGGCTCCACCCGCATGATATCATTCACCCAGCCGTTGATCTGAATGCCGTTCACATCCACCATGGCAACCAGGTTGTCCAGCCGGTGGTGTGCTGCTGCCATGGCGGCCTCCCACACCATGCCTTCCTGAATTTCGCCGTCGCCCATCATCACATAGGTGTAGTAATCCTGCCGGTGCAGCCGTGCGCTGAGCGCCATGCCCACACCGATGGACAGGCCGTTGCCCAGCGAACCCGCTGTCATATCCACGCCGGGGGTAATGTTCATATCCGGGTGGCCCTGCAGAATGCTTTTGTATTGGCGCAGGGTGTCCAGCTCTTTCACATCAAAATACCCACGGTGGGCCAGCGCCGCATAATACACCGGGCAGCAGTGTCCCTTGGAAAGAATAAAGCGGTCACGGCCCGGGTCTTTGGGATTTTCAGGGTCGATGTTCATCACATGAAAATACAGTGCGGTGATCATTTCGGCAGCGGAAAGGCTGCCGCCGGGGTGGCCGGAGCCTGCTTTGTGGACCATGTTCACCACATCGCGGCGAAGCTGGGCGCACTGGTGCTCCAGCAATTTTACATCCTGCGGCGTGAAGCGATACATATTTTTGCTCCTTTCTGGTTAACGGGTATCGATAGGCTTTTTCCAAAAGCCTTGGTTCTTTCTGTATCTTTATCATACCGCACAAAACCCTCTTGGTCTAATACCGATTCTCTGCTATAATCTATAGAGAGTCTTTATCATTCACACAACGGATCAGGAGCCGTATTACTGCCATGACACTGCAGCAGCTGCAATATTTTCGTGAGCTGGCGCGCACCCAGCACTACACACGCGCCGCCGAGCGCCTGATGGTAAGCCAGCCGAGCCTGAGCTACGCCATGGGGCTTTTGGAAAAAGAGCTGGGCGTAAAACTGTTTCAAAAAAAAGGGCGCGGCGTAATGCTTACCCCTGCGGGGCATTTGTTTGCCCGCCGGGTAGACGCCGCGCTGGGCGAATTGGATAAAGCCCGCACCGAGCTGGAGGCCTACTGTGAAAAGCAGCAGAACGCTCTGGCGGTGGGCTATATTTTCAGTCTGGCACAGCAGGTGCAGCCCATGATCGCCCAGTTTCTGGCGCAAAGCGAGAACCGGGGCGTTTCGGTGCGCCAGATGGTGCAGCATTCCAGCATGGCCATGGCCGAAAGCCTGCGCAAAGGCAAGGTGGCGGCGGCGGTGTGCAGCACGCCGCCCGAGGGCGCGCAAAGCCTTTTGCTGGAAAATCAGGAGCTGCTGTTTGCGGTTTCCAAATTTCATCCGCTGGCTTCGGCGGGGGAAGTGGAGTTTTCGCAGCTGCTGGAGCAGCCCCTGGTGCTGGTGGGCGAAGGCACCAGCCTGCGCGGCACCATTCTGGAGTTTTTCCGGGAAAAGGGCGCCGAGCCCTTTGTGGGGGCCGAGGCCGAGGAATGCAACGCAGCCGCCGCCATGGTAAGCGCCGGGCAGGGCTATACCATTTTGCCCGCCACCCGCGATCTGGAGCGTGACGGCCTTGTGCCGCTGCGTGTGCGCGGCTGTCGGCTGAGCCGCCCGGTGTATCTTGCCTGGCGCAGCGATGCCGCAAGCCCTTTGCTGATGCGCCTGTGCGATTTTGCCGCCGAATATTTCAGCCCCCTGCCCCCTGCCGGGCCCGGCAGCGGCGAAAGCTGACAAAAAAAGGAGCCTTACCCCACCGGATAAGGCTCCTTTTGATTTTATATGCGTTTTACGGGCGCTTTTTTCAGCCGTTGCACACAGGCACGATCCAGCCCTTGGTGTCGGCGATCTTGCCCCACTGGATACCGGTCATGGTGTCGTACAGCTTCTGGGTGAGGGGTCCGATCTTGCCGTCCGAGATATGGGCGACCTCGTTTTCCCACTTCAGCTCCTTCACGGGGCTGATCACAGCAGCGGTGCCGGTGCCGAACACTTCCTCCAGCTTGCCTTCCTTGGAAGCCTTCATGATGTCGGCGATGGCCAGCTTGCCCTCTACCACTTCGTAGCCCCAGTCCTTGCACAGCTCAATGCAGCTGCGGCGGGTAACGCCGGGCAGAACGGTGCCCACGCAGGCAGCGGTGTACACCTTGCCGTCGATCTTGAAGAAGATGTTCATGGAACCGACTTCCTCTACATACTTGCGCTCTACGCCGTCCAGCCACAGAACCTGTGCATAGCCCAGTTCCTCGGCCATTTCGCCTGCCTTGATGGAAGCAGCATAGTTGCCGCCGCACTTGGCAAAGCCGGTGAGGCCGGGGGCTGCACGAATGTATTCATCTTCCACATAAATGCGCACGGGGTTGATGCCCTCGGCATAGTATGCGCCCGAGGGAGCAGCAATGATGCAGAAGGTGTAGGTGGGCGAAGCGTGTACGCCCAGGCCCACATCGGTGGCAATGATAAAGGGGCGCAGATACAGCGATGCACCATCGGTGTGGGGCACCCAATCCTTATCCACTTCCACCAGGGTCTTGCAGGCCTGCACAAAATCCTCTACGGGGATCTTGGGCATGCACAAACGATCGCAGGAGTCCTGCATACGAGCGCCGTTGCACTCGGGGCGGAACAGCTGGATCTTGTTGTCGGCCGTGCGGTAAGCCTTCAGGCCTTCAAAAATTTCCTGTGCATAGTGGAACACCACGCAGGCGGGGTCCAGCGTAAAATTGGCATAGGGTACCACGCGGGGATCATGCCAGCCGTTTTGGCGGTCATAATCCATCAAAAACATATGGTCGCTGAACTTTTTGCCAAAGCCCAGCTTGGATTCATCGGCAGGCTTTGCCTTGGGGGCAGTGGTTCTGGTGATTTTGATATCCAGCATACAAATTTCCTCTTTTCCTTCTATTACTTTCCACGGCCTCTGCCAAAACAGTGTAAAATCCTGTTGGGGTCAGATAGCGCTGTGATCACATAACTTTATTATAATACCACTAAACTGCGCTTGACAAGGGCTGCCCTGCGTATTTTTCATGCCCGCAAAAGCGTGTAAAACGCCTTTTTTTCACTTTTTAAAAAAATTCCAAAAAAAGTGTTGACATTCTATGGCTTCGGTGGTAGAATATCAACTGTTCCGAGTGAACGGAATGTGCGCTGGTAGCTCAGCTGGATAGAGTGTCTGGCTACGAACCAGAAGGCCGGGGGTTCGAGTCCCTTCCAGCGCACCAAAAGCAACCTACGAAAGTAGGTTGCTTTTTTTGTTTTATACCGCGCCTCGGCCGGGGGCTCTTGTTCTGCGCGGAAAAACAGGCCCTCTAATAAACATAACCGCCGGCACAAACGGAGTTTCCCGATTGTGCCGGCGGCTGTTTGCATTTTTGGCGTACCGATGGGGCAAAGCAAACGCCCCAGATGCCAATTTACAGATACTGTACCGTTTCGCTCAGGCTCTTGCGCTGGGCGTGCAGGCGTGCAGGGTGTGCGCCCTCGGCCGGATAGCCCAGCGGCAGCAGTGCAATGGGCGTAAGCCCCTGCATTTCAGGGAATGCCGCCAAAAGCTTTTGTGCATCAAACATTCCCACATAGGTGGTGCCAAGGCCCAGCTCGGCAGCCTGCAGCATCATTTGCATGGCTGCCAGGGCGGCATCGATCTCGCCGTGGTTTTTGCCGTCCTCCTCGCGCTTCCATGCCTCGGCGGCATCGTAGGCCACCACCAGCACCACCGGCGCGCCAAAATGGCAGGGCGTGCATTCGTTCACTTTTTGCAGGGCCTGCTCGCTTTGCAGCACAAACACGCGCTGCGGCTGCAGGTTGTGTGCGGTGGGCGCGCTTTGAGCGGCCTGCAGCACAAGATTCAGCTTTTCCGGCTCCACAGCCTGTGCGCTGAATTTACGCAGCGAGTAACGCTGCTGAGAAAGTTCTTGAAAATTCATACTTACCCCTCTGTATAGTTTTTATCATGGCAGGGCCCTGCCGGGCATAGTGCCCCCAAAAGCCCTGTTAAAACGGAATGATCCTTCGCACAAGCGCTATGATGAACCATGCCATGCCGCTGCCGATCAGCGGGCCGACGGGGTTTCCTTTAAACACCGCCACACCCAAAAAGGTGCCCAGAATAATGCCCACGGTGATCACCATGTCGGTTTGGCCCACGATCACGCCCTTGCCGCCCATAATGGCCACGGCAATGCCGCACAGAATGGCGATCCACCCCGCGGGGCTGGTGAACACGGCTTTAAACTGCGAAAGATCGTATCGTTCCAGCGCAATGGGCGCCAAAAATCCGATCGTGATCACCAGAATGCCCCAGCTGATGCCCTTGCCTGCCAGAATTTCCAAAACCGCAGTGGCGCGAACCATACGCAGCACAAACACAATGCCCATGGCATACAACAGCGTTTTGTTGCCGGTGAGCAGGCTGATGAGGATCATAAAAACGAGAAACGCATCCACCCAATGCTCGGTAAGAAACTTGAACATACTTTCCTCTTTGTATTTTCCTGCTTGATATAACGAAAAGTTTAATAATCGCTGGCAAACCACGTGTCCATCCCGGCATCCTCGCCGGTTTCCTCGCGCTCGGTATCGCGGAAAATTTCCTCCACGCATTCCCCGCGAATGGCGCTCACATTGGTTTTGCGAATGATATCGCGCACCTCCAGCACGCTGCCGGGGCTTACCGAAAGCTCGTCCACTCCCAGCGCCAGCAGGGTTTGCACCATGGAAAGATCGCTGGCAAGCTCGCCGCACACGCCCACCCAGATCCCGGCGGCGTGGGCACTGTCCACCACCATTTTAATGGCGCGCAGCAGCGCCGGGTGGTGGGGATCGTAAAAGCGGCTCACACCGCTGGTCTGCCGGTCACACGCGGTGGTGTACTGCAAAAGGTCGTTGGTGCCAATGCTGAAAAAGTCGCATTCATGGGCCAAACGATCGCTGATAAACACCGCCGCCGGGGTTTCGATCATAATGCCCAGCGGCACATTTTTATCGTAGGGAATGCCCTCCTGCTCCAGCTCGGCCATTACGATCTGGCACATTTTGCGGGCCTCGCGCAGCTCCCACACGGCTGTAACGATGGGGAACATAATGGCCAGCTTGCCAAAGGCGCTGGCGCGGTAGATGGCGCGCAGCTGGGTGCGGAACATTCCCGGGCGGGTAAGGCACAGGCGCAGCGCGCGCATGCCCATGGCCGGATTGGGCTCGGGCTCCATATTAAAATAGCCTGCCTGCTTGTCGGCGCCGATATCCAGTGTGCGGATGATCACGCTTTTGCCCCGCATCTGCAAGGCTGCCTCACGGTAGGCCAAAAACTGGTCTTCCTCGCTGGGGTAATCGTTTTGGCGCAGATACAAAAATTCGCTTCGGAAAAGCCCCACGCCGCCGCCGTCGTTTTCCTTAACGGCCTCCAGATCCTCCGGCGTGGTGATGTTGCACACAAGACTTACGGCGCGCCCGTCCTGCGTTATGTTTTCTTTGCCCTTCAGGCGGGTGAGCAGCTCACGGCGGTGGGCCTGCTGCGCCTGCTTTTGCTCCAGCCTTTCCCGGGTGCGGTGGTCCGGGTTTACGATCACCAGCCCCGCATCGCCGTCAATGGCGGCCTCGCGCCCGCGGTTGCGCCGTTTGAGCAGATCGCCCACCTCCACCACGGCGGGAATGCCCAGACTGCGGGCCAGAATGGCCGTGTGGCCTGCGGGCGAGCCCTGTGAGGTGACAAAGCCCAGCACCATGTTTTTGTCCAGCTGAATGGTATCGCTGGGGGTCAGATCGTCTGCCACCAGGATCACGGGCACCTCGGTGTGCAGCGTGCCGCGAATGCGCCCCAAAAGAATATCGTTCAGGCGGCGGGCAATATCGCGCATATCAATGGCGCGGGCTTTCATGTAAAGCCCGTCCATATTGTTGAACATGGTTTGATAATAGCTGCTGGCATTGCACACGGCGCTGGAGGCGTTGTTCAGATTCTTAAAAATATCCTCGTGGATCCGCTGTTCAAAATCCTCGTCCTCCACCATCAGCTGGTGCGTTTCAAACACCAGCGCCGCGGTGTCGCCGCCCTGTATGCGGGCTTTTTCGGCCAGTGCGCCCAGCTGGCTTACCGCCAGATCGCGCGCCACCAGATAACGCTGCCACTCTGCCAGCGGGTCTTTGATTTTTTTATGGCTGATGGGCACACTTTCGCTTTTGTAAAAATACAGCGGCCCAATAGCCACACCGGGCGCGGCGCTTTTGCCGTGGATCTGTATCATAGCGGTTTCCTTTCGTTTTTGTGGGTTACCTGCAAAAATTCCGGATGCTTCGGGCGCTTCTGGCACAGCGGCAGCCCCCGCAGGATCCTTGCCCTATCAAGCGCCCCCATGCAGCCCTATAGCCGAAAAAGGCGAACAGCCCTGCGCTGTTCGCCTTACAGGATCACAGTTCCTTTTCCAAGAATTCCTTCATGGCTGCAGCGGCTTTTTCTTCTTCACCGCCCTCAATGGTTACAGTGATGGTATCGCCGCCCTTTACGCCAAGGCCCATCAGCAGCATCAGCTTGTTTGCCTGCACGCTGGTGCCCTGCTTGTCAATGGTGATCACAGTGCCGGGAAATTCCTTTGCCTTGCGAGAAATACGGCCCGCAGGGCCTGCGTGGATTCCAACCGGATCCTTAACCAGATGCGTAAATTGAAGCATGGTTGGTTGCCTCCCCTTTTTCTGCGGCGCGCACTGCTGCCGCGTGTTGTTAGAAACAATTATACAGGTTTTGAAACAAAAACACAACATAAATCCCTTCAAAAAAATCGGTTTTCCCATCAGCTTTGTACAAAAGTTAAAAAAGGCCCGTATTTTTTGTTTTTCAAAGCAGCGTTTGTTCGATTTCGTTGATTTTAAAGCCCCATTTTGTTATAATATGTAATAAATCTTTTATGGCAGTGCCCTGCCCTTCCGGCTGCTGCGGCGGCGGGAGATGCCGGGCTGCTTTTCTGCTTACAATAATTCAAAACTGCGAAAGGAGCGGTTTTTATGATGATTTCCTGCGGCGGTGAAACGCCCCAAAACAATGGTGCGCTGTTTGTTGCCCCCAGTGCCTCGGTGATTGGCAAGGTGCGGCTGGAAAAAGATTCCAGCGTGTGGTACGGTGCGGTGCTGCGCGGTGATATTGAGCCCATCATCGTCGGCCCCGGCAGCAATGTGCAGGACGGTGCGGTGCTGCATTGCAGCAAGCACTGCCCCCTCACCATCGGCCGCAATGTGACCATCGGCCACGCCGCCGTGGTGCATGGCTGCACGGTGGAGGACGATGTGCTGGTGGGCATGCACGCCACCCTTTTAAATCGCTGTGTGATCGGCAAGGGCAGCATCGTGGCTGCCGGGGCCGTGGTGCCCGAGGGCATGATCGTGCCGCCCGGCAGCATTGTGATGGGCGTGCCCGCCTATGTGCGCGGCCCGCTGAACGAACGCCAGCGCTCGCTTGCCCCCGACGGTGCCGAGGAATACCGCGAGCTTGCCCGCCTTCATGCTTCCACCAACCGGGAGGTGCCCTGTGAAAAATGAATTTTCTCCCCGCCGGGCCGACGGCTCGCTGATCTATGCAAAGCGCGATTTCTTTCGGGCCGAAGCCGCCGCGCTGATCGGCTCCATCGCCTTGTATCTGGTGCTGTTTCCCCTTTTAAACGCCAACGGCCTGCTCACCAGCGGGCTGATGAGCGCCAGCTTTTTGCTGTGCGTGGCTTTTATGCATTTTGTTGTGGGCGTGGTGATCACCAACCGCGCCGTAAAGCGCATGGTCGAGATCATTTCGCAGCTGCACGGCGGGCTGACCGCCAAGGCCAAGCTGCACATGCGCCGCGAGGCCGCGCTGGTAAAGGGCTACAGCACCACCGCCGGCCTTTTGAAATGCGTGAAGGAGGACGGATTGGACCTGCCCGGCAACGAAACCTATGAGGCGCTGCTGGCCGAGGCCGCACTTTTGGAGAAAAACCGCCTGTATTACTGGGTGGCGCTGCCGCTGATTTTGCTGCTGCCCACCGCCCTGTTTTTGGCATAAGCCCCTGAAACCGCAAGCATCCCCGACCAACCGGCCGGGGATGCTTTTTTTATTTCTAAAACAGGCTTTAAGCCTGCTCGCCTTCTGGCTTGGCCAGATCCAGCCGGGGATGCACGCGCTTTTGGCTGGCATACAGGCTGCACGGGCCGCTTACAAACTGGCTTACGGCGCAGGCCGCCGCAAACACCGGCAGATAGGCGCTGCCGCCGCACACCTCAAGGCCCAGCACCAGGCTGGCCACCAGACAGTTGGTGGAGCCGCAGAACACGGCGGCCATGCCCACGGCTGCGCCCAGCGCAGGCTCAACCCCCAGCAGGGGGGCAAATGCGCCGCCGAACAGCGCGCCCACCGCAAAGCAGGGCACGATTTCGCCGCCCTTAAAGCCCGCCCCAAGCGTGACCGCCGTAAACAGGATCTTGAGCAAAAAGCTGTACCAGCTTGCGCCGCCATGCTCGGCCAGCGAAACCAGCTCCATACCGGCGCCGTTGTAGGTGGTAGCGCCCACCAGCCATGTGAGCAGGATCACTGCGCAGCCGCCTGTGACAACTCGTATATACGGGTTCTTGATATACTTTGCGTATACTTTTCCTGCGCCGTGGTTGGCCTCGCAGAACAGCATGGCCACCAGCCCGCAGCCGATGCCCAGCACCACGGCCTTCAGCATCAGCAGCGCGGTGAGCGGCTCCATGGCCACCATGGTGATCCTGGTGGCGCTGCCGCCCACCAGCAGGCTGGCGTAGCTGGCCACAAACGCCGCGATCATGCACGGGATCACCGCCAGCTGCGGCATTGCACCGATCTCGCACACCTCCAGCACAAAAAACACCGCCGTAAGCGGGGTGCCGAACAGGCCGCTGAACACCGCCGTCATACCGCACATAATGCCTATGCGCTGGCTGCGGCGGGGCAGCCAGCGCTTGCCCAGCCGGTGGCTGAAAAAGCTGCCCACGCTGCCGCCGATCTGCAGGGCCGCGCCCTCACGGCCTGCGCTGCCGCCGCCCAGCTGGGTGAGCGCCGTACACACAAACATCAGGCCGCATATGCGCTTGGGAATGGGCTCGTTGTTCATCACGCTGTCCAGAATGCGGTTGGTGCCCCGGTCAGGCAGCATATTGCCCCACTGATACAGCGCCACGATCACGCAGCCCAGCAGGGGCAGGGTGTAAAGCAGCCACGGGTGCGCCGTGCGCAGGGCCGAGGCAAGGCTGATCTCGTGGTGAAACAGTGCGCCGATCACGCCGCCCACCAGGCCGATCACACCGCCCAGCAGCAGCCATTTGATTGCTTCGTGCAGGATCTCCACTGCGCCGCCGCAGAATTTATTTACTACTTTCATTTTTTAACTCCGTACACAAAAATGCCCCTGCCGTGCAAAAAGCCGAGCCGACAGGGGCGTTTTTTCAAACGATCAATCCACAACTTCCACGGTTTTCATCACCACGGGCACGCGGGGACGGTCGCTCCAATCGGTGGGGGTGGCGGCGATCTCGTCCACCACTTCCATGCCGCTGGTCACATGGCCAAAGGCGGCATACTGGCCGTCCAGATAGGGGGCATCGGCGTGCATGATAAAGAACTGGCTGCCGGCGCTGTCGGGGTTTTGTGCGCGGGCCATGCTGATCACGCCGCGGGTGTGCTTGATGGGGTTATCCACGCCGTTTGCGCGGAACTCGCCCTTGATCTCCCAGCCGGGGCCGCCCATGCCGGTGCCCTGAGGGTCACCGCCCTGCACCATAAAGCCGGGAATGATGCGGTGGAAGGTGAGGCCGTTATAAAAGCCCTGCCTGGCCAGCTTTTCAAAGTTTGCCACGGTGATGGGGGCTGCGGCGGCATCCAGCTGCAGCTCGATCACCTTGCCGTTTTCCATAGTAATACGGATCATGTTATGAATCTCCTTTAAGTGCGCTTGCAGGCCCCGCGCGCGCCGGGCCCTATGGCGGTAATTTTACTCTTATTTTAGCCCATCTTGGTGCAAAGCACAAGAGAACATTTGTGCAAAATCATTTTTTCTTGCCGCAGATCCGCAAAAGGCCGGGCTGGCGAAAAAATCAGCGCCATTTCAGGTCACGCCATAGGGGGGCGGCGGGCCTGCAATGCAGGCCCCTACAAGCAAATGATTCAGGCTAACAAAAAACACCCGGCCGGGGGCCCAAAATTTCTTTCAGGCTTGCCCCGGCCGGGCGTGTTTTTTGTTTTTTCCCTTTCAGGTGGGCGCCCTTTGCGGGGCGCTCACGCTGTGGGGGTTAAAACTGTGAGGGCAGATCATCAGGCGTTGGCCTGGTTTTCATCCTCTTCGGACTCCTTTTTCTTTTTGCACAGCACAGCCACGATCAGCTGCACCACAGCGATGATCACCATCAGCAGGGTCCAGCGGTCGGTCATGACCATAGGCAGGCGCATATTTTCGGTGAGTGCAAATGCGATCACTGCTGCAATAGCGGGGATCAGGCTTGCGACTCTCCAGAAGCCCTTCTTGTTGCGGGTGTAGTCGATGATCTCGTTGCCGTTTGCATCGTGCAATGCGTTGCCGTATTCATCTTCCTTAGCGTACTTCTTCTTGCCCAGATAGCCAAGCAGAAGCAGCAGAGATGCCAGCACGGTGAGCAGCATCAAAATCAGGTTCACCAGTGCCCATGCACCTGTGGCCATGGGTGCCAAAGGAGTTTCCTCGTCTTCGATCACTTCCGGCTCGCTTTCCGCCTTGGGCGTTTCGTTCTCGGTGATCTGCTCGGTGGGCCGGCTTGCGGGCTCGGTGGTAACCGTTGCAGTCGAGCGAGTAACGCGCCGTGCAGGCGTGGTGGGTGCGGGGGTGGTGGGCAGGGTGGGCAGCGGGGTGGGCGTGGGCGTAGGCGTAGGCTCTTCCTCGGGAGTGGGCTTAGAGCTGCCGCCGCCGGAACGCGCATTGACCTTCAGCGTGCCGATGTCTTCTGTGATCTTGTAGTTGGTTTCCTTAGCGGTGCCCCACTCGATCTCATAGGTGTTCTGGCTGCTGCCAACTTCCGTCTGGCTGCCGGTAATGTTGAGCCTCACCTCGTCCTTATCACGCACTACAACGCCCTCGATCTTGCCGCCAGCGGTCAAAGCAGATTCATCATAGGTCTTTTCGGCCGAGTTGGTGGTGATCTTCAGGGTTGCGGGGGTGATGACCAGCTTGCCGTCTTCTTCCACCACGAATTCCACATTTGCAAAATTCTCATTGGTGTTCTTAAAGCGCTCAGGCTTTAAGTCCATCTGGTAGGTTTCGGCATCGGTGCCGCTTACGCTAACACCCTTATTTTCGTTGGCGACGAAGTCGGTTGCATGGTACAAATCGTTGCTGATGCTAACGATATCGTAGCCATCCACAGAGTGCGGCTTGCCGTCATAGGTGGCGGTGTCGGCATGGCCCTTGATGGTTACAACAACTCCCTCAAGGGGATTGATCGTCAGAGTGCCCGGCATATAGGTAACCATATAGTTGCCCTGAATTGCTTCGCCGCTGGGAGTGATGGCGTAAGTGCCAACATCCTTGCCAGCCTCACGGTTCAGAGCGTACTTAACGGTATCCTTGCTCACGGAGCCAGTTACTGTTGTTGCTGTTGCAGTCAGCGTAGGGTCAGCCGCGCCGTAAGTCTTCGACTTATTATCGGCGGTTACGGTGACATTCTTGTAGTAATAGAAGATCACATCTTCGTTGGTTACGCCAATGGAGAATTTTGTTTCTTCCTCGGGATTTACCGCTGTGTAGCCATCAACTTTTATCGGCTTTTCCGTAACAGACACACCAAAAGTCTGATCCGGTACATTTTTACTCGGGGCTACTTTATCGGTAGTACCCTTCCAGTAGTAATGCACCTTGTAGCTCAGGTCTGCACGCTTGGTGTAGATGAACACAATCTTGTTCTCACCAGTTGTAATGGTGACGGACTTGGTCTGTTTATCTACAGTGTAGCCGT
>SFIE01000038.1 GCA_004555405.1 Subdoligranulum sp. | reverse complement strand
TAAAATAGGCCACCCGCAGCGCCAGATAGGTGTTGGCAAACAGCTTCACGGCCTCGGCCTCGGTAAAGCCCATAAACAGCGTGTCGATCTCCGGCTTCAGCGCCCCCTCCTGCAGCAGGCCCGCAAAGGTGTGTGCGGCCTTCACCAAGCGCTCGTCGGCAAGGTCGGTGCCCACGATAATGCGGCTGGGATACAGGTTGTCATACAGGGCCTTGGATTCCCGCAGGAATTCCGGGCTGAACAGAATATTGGCCGTGTGGTATTTTTCTCGCACCGAGGCGGTGTATCCCACCGGAATGGTGCTTTTGATGATCATAATGGCCTCAGGGTTCACCTGCAGCACCAGCTCGATCACAGCCTCCACAGCCGAGGTATCAAAAAAGTTCTTGGTATCGTCATAGTTTGTGGGGGCTGCAATGATCACCAGCTCGGCCTCGCGATAGGCCGCCGCGCCGTCCAGCGTGGCGGTGAGATCCAGCTGCTTTTCCGCCAGATATTTTTCAATGTATTCATCCTGAATGGGCGATTTTTTGTGGTTGATCAGCTCCACCTTGCGGGGGATCACATCCACTGCGGTAACACTGTGATGCTGTGCCAGCAGCACAGCCAGCGAAAGGCCCACATATCCGGTGCCCGCAACTGCAATTTTCATGTTCTGTTCCCTTTATCCTTCTCTGTAAAAGCGTATTCCTGATTTCGTTCGGCCCATTCTGCAGCCCTTTCCCGGCACATTTTCCGGCAGCCCGGGCACAGCTTTGTGTGCATCACGATCCTTGCTTTTCGGCCAGACCCTCGCCCTCACCGGCGCCTCTATGAAAAAATGCACATTCCTTCCGGCAGGCCCTCTGCATATCCGCTATTATACACCGTAAAGGCAGGCGCAGGCAAGCCACTGCGGGCATTTTCTTTCCGGCGGTTCCGGCGTTTCGTCCTGTTTGCGGCATCCGCTGCGCCAAAGCGGGGGCAAGCTTGTGATTTTACAGATTTTTGGGGTCGTAATGGGTCAGCACCGCGCCCTGCACCCTGGCATTCACGGTTTTCAGCTTTTCCAGGCACTTTTGTGCGGCAGGCATACCGGTGTGCCCGGCTGCCAGCAGCAGCACAGCGGCATCTGCCACGCGGCTCAGCACCACGGCATCGGTGTACTCGTTCACATTCGGGGCGTTCAGCAGCACAAAATCATATTTTTCGCGCAGGCTGGCCAGCAGAGCCGCCGTATCCCCGCGCGAAAACAGGGCAGCAGGGTCACTGCAGGCAGCCCCCGCGGGCAGCAGGTCCACACCGTTTTGTGCGCCATGGCGGATCGCTTTTTCCACATCTGCTTTTTCGCTTAAAATCTCACACACGCCCGGTGCCTCGGCAGCGGTGCGCAGGTCAAGATCTGCCAGCAGCACCGTGTGCCCGGCGCTGTGCAGGGTTTGCGCCAGATTTTGCAGGAAGGTGCGCTGGCTGTCGTCCGCTTCCGGGGCTGCAAACAGCAGGGTGTGAATGTCCTGCTCGGCGGCATAAAATTCCAGATTGGTGCGCAGGGCCTTAAAGGCCTCGGCAAACGGGGTTTGTTCGTTCGGCGTAAGTTCGGGCATACACAGCTTTTTTCCCTGCTTTGCCGCACCGTCTGCACCCACGGGGATCACCCCCAGCACTTTTGCCCCCAGCACTCGCACGATCTCTTCTTCTTTGCGGATCCTGGCATTAAAAAGGTAGCACATGAGCAGCACGCTGCCCGCCAGCACAGCGCCCAGCAGCCCGCCCAGCATGGCCTTGCGTGTGGGGGGCTGTGTTTTTTCCAGCATAACGGCAGGCTCCGAGATCAGGGTGATGTCACTGATATCCGTTGTCGATTCGATCACGGCCGGGGCGATCTCTGTGATCTTTTGGCAGATGGCAAGGGCCTGCTGCTCGTCTTTCTGCGTAACCTTGATCTGCAAGATCGGCCCCTTGCCGACGGTTTCCGTATCGATGCAGCCTGCCAGCTCACCGCAGGTGGCATCCAGAGCCAGCGAATCGATCACCGGCTGCAGCACCACATCGTTTTTCATAACTTCGCCTGCATACAGGGCCACATTGGCAGAATCCCCGAACGAAGAATAGCGGTTCACGCTTTCCGTGCTCTCATCCGACGATGAATCCACCGTCAGGTTTTCCCCAAAAAGGCTGCCGACAGCCCCCGCATAGCTCGTTACCGTCGAAGAAGAACTTGCCGTCGAGGACAGCAGGCTTACCGTAAACCTTGCCGTCGCCGTATAGCTCACGGCCGCCGTTCTTGCTCCTATCGCAAAACCGATGGCTAAGCCCGCCACCGCGCAGAGCAGAATTTTTTTCCAGCGGTGGCAAAAATAGATTGTCAGTTCCATCAGATCAATCTCGTATTCCTGATTTTGCATGATTTCCCTTTTCCTTTAATTTTTTGTTGTTCCCCAGGTGCTTTTTCTGTGGCCTTTGCGCCCACAGGGCAGCCGGGCTGGGTTTGTGCATCGCTGTGCAGAATGTTGGGCAGCTGCGGGGCAATGCGCCGCAGGCACTCCAGCAGCAGCGGGTTAAACTGTCCGCACTCGCCGTTCATGACCATTTTCACCGCCTGCCCATGGGTGTAGGGCGGCTTATACACCCGGGTGCTGGTGAGTGCGTCATACACATCTGCCAGCGCCACCACCTGTGCGCCAATGGGGATATCGTTCCCCTTCAGCCCGTCCGGATAGCCCTTGCCGTCCCATCGTTCGTGGTGCCAGCGGCAGATCTGGCGGGCAAAATGCACCAGCGATTCATCCTGATATTCCGTCATGGCCGCCAGCATTTCATCACCGATGGTGGTGTGCGTTTTCATCACCGCAAATTCTTCGGCGGTCAGCTTGCCGGGCTTGTTCAAAATTTTATCGTCCACCGCAATTTTGCCAATGTCATGCAGGGTGCTGGCCTCCACGATCAGCTCACGCTCCTGCACGGTAAGCCGGTACTGATCCGTCAGCAGCAAAAGCGTGTTCAGCAGCTCCTCGGTGAGCGTGCGCACATTCAGCAGGTGCGGCCCGCTCTCGCCGTTTCTGTATTCCACGATGTGGCTCAAAATATAGCCCATCATGCGGTTGTTGCGCTCTTTTTCGTGGATCTGCCTGCCGATCATATCCACCAGCCTGCGCTGGCGGGCATACAGCATGATGGTGTTGTTCACACGGCGGCGCACGATGCGCTCGTCAAAAGGGCGGGTCACATAGTCCGAAACGCCCATCTCGTAGGCATGGCGAATGGTATCGTTGGCGCTCTCGCCCGAGATCATGATCACGGGCGTTTCCTCCAGCATATTGCGGTTTTCCATGGCCTTCAGCACGGCAAACCCGTCCATGCCGGGCATCACGATGTCCAGCAGCACCAGCGATATCTCCTCGGCGTGGTCGTTCAGGATTTTCAGCGCTTGCATGCCGCTGCCCGCCTCGATGATGGCATATTCCGGCTGCAGCATATCCGCCAGCAGTTCCCGGTTAAAGGCTGAATCGTCCACGATCAGCACCAGCGGGCGCTCCTGCCCATCGGCATCCACCAGCTTTTCGCTGATGTCGGTAATGGCCGTGCTGCGCGCGCCCTTGACATGATGCAAAAGCTTGTCGGCGCGCTGCAGGGCGCTGTCCACGGTTTCATTTTTTTCGGCGATCACGCCGCCGATGCTGATGGACACCCGCAGGTAGGGCGAATCCGGAATGCGAATGGCCTGTGCGCAGTCGCAAAGGCTTTGCAGGCGGTTGTGCAGCGTGAATTCATCGCGCATACCGGGCATCACCAGCGCAAATTCATCGCCGCCCACGCGCACCAGCAAATCGCCGTCCCGCAGGTTCATGCGAATGGTTTTGGCCAGCGCCGCCAGCACAAGATCTCCGCTCTGGTGGCCAAAGGTATTGTTGGTAAACTTCAGGTTATCCAGATCGATCATGGCCACAGCGGCCTGCATCACCCGGTCACGCAGCTCATCGTCATAATAATTGCGGTTAAACACCCCCGTCACCGAATCCTGATACATCCGGCTGCGGTAACTTTGCAGCATTTCCATTAAATGAAGGCTGCCCGCCTGACCCACCATGGAGCTCAGCTCCACACGCTGCACCAGCTCCAGCACAGTGGGCTTTCCCTCAACCTCCATGTATTCGGCGGTGATCTGATACACATCCGGGTCAACATATTCCACCCGGGTACGCTGATCGCGTTTTTTCAGTGCCTCGTGCCCAATGCAGCACGAGCATCTTTTGGCCGTTCCGGCGCAGCGGCAATACAGGCACTCCTTCGTGGGGGCCTGCCCCGGGCCGGCGTGTGCCAGGCCTTGCTCCAGCTTTTCTCCGGGCAGCAGATAGGCATAGGTGAATACTTGTTTATAGGCTTTCAGCATTTGCTGTGCCTGCTGCATGGTTTTCATCTGCCGGCTCCCCCTTTGCACAAAATCACTGCTGCTCAAACTGCGCAATGCCGTCCAGTACGGTTTTCTGCGCCTGCTGCACCGCCAGCCAGTCCTGTTCGTTTTGCATCGGCTTGCCGCCGCGCAGCTGCTCGGTGAGTGCAAACACCGCTGTGTACAGCCGGTCAAACCCCAGATTCTGCGCCACGCCCTTCAGCGTGTGTGCCGCCCGAAAGGCGGTTTCCCAATCCTTTTGGGCAATGGCGGCCTGCAGCTGTGCATATGTCGGGTCGGCCGGGTATTTCAGCACAAACTTTTTCACCATCGGTTCACTGGGCAGCCGGGAAATGGTTTCCTGATAATTGCCGCCGATCTGGTCATACAGCTCCTTCAGATCCATGATTCTATCCCCTTTTTCTTTCCACAAAACGGCACCCTCCGGCTGCGCGCGGCGCGGCTGCGCAGCAAAAAAAATTGCCGCCGATCTTACGAAAAAAAACACTTTCTCCCTTAAAACACACCTAATGTTATAATACCACACCGCCGCACACAACACAATGAAAATTTTTCAAAATTTCTCGCAAAAATGCAAAAAAGCCCTTTTTTTGACCAAAAGGGCTTTCCGCTGCGGATCGATCGGCCGCGTAAAAATTAAAATTTGTCGTAAAATCGATTTTTTCTATTGGCAAATCCGCGCCGCTCACTGGGGCGCAAAAAAGGCCACGCCCACTGCGCCGGGCCCCAGATGCGTGCCGATGGCGCCGCTCAGGATCACCGGGTCATACGCAAGGCCGCCGTTTTCCCAAAGGGAGCGGCTGTCCTCGTAATATCTTTGCAGCTGTGCATCGCTTTGGCCGGTATAGCCCAGCAGCACCGGGCGCGCAAAATCCACGCCCCCTGCCTTTTCGATCTGCTGCACCAGCAGATTGTTCCCCTGCTTAGAGCCCCGGGCCTTGCCCAGAATGGCCACCTCGCCGTTTTGGGTGGTCACCACCGGCTTGATGGAAAGCAGGCCCCCTGCAAAGGCCACCGCAGGCGAAATGCGCCCGCCCTTTTTCAGGTATTCCAGCGTGTCCAGCATGGCCAGCACGTGCAGCGAGGGCTTTTCCTGCTCCAGCTGTGCGGCCACGGCGGCGGCCTCCAGCCCATCCTCGGCCAGCTGCACGGCGCGCAGGGCAAAGGCGCCGGTGCCCAGCGCCACGGTGGCACTATCCACCACAAACACCTTGCCCGCATACTCCTCGGCTGCAATGCAGGCGCTTTGATAGGTGCCCGACAGCTTGGCCGAAATGGTGATCACCACCGCCGTGTCCCCTGCGCTCACCACCTGCTCAAAAATTTCGGCAAAGGCGGCGGGGCTGGGCTGGCTGGTGGCCGGCAGCTCCTTGCTCTGGGCCAGCTTTTCATAAAAATCCTGTCGGCTCAAAGTCACGCCGTCCAGATATTCCTCGCTGCCAAAGCGCACATGCATCGGCACCGTCAGTATGCGGCTTTTGCCGCTGTCCGGCATATCCGCCGTAGAATCCGTAATGATCTTTACACTCATACTTTCCGCTCCTGTTTTATTGGGGGTAAATCGTTTTTTGCAATAGGTAATTGTAATAACCGCGCAGGGATTTGTCAATGAATTTTTTTCTTCGGCCTTTGGGGCGCAAAAAGCCCGCTGCGGAATTTCCGCAGCGGGCATAACAAGCAGAGCTTTCCTTGCCGGTCTTACAGGAACAAAGGCAGGAACACAACGCTCACAATGGTCATCAGCTTGATCAGAATGTTGATGGAGGGGCCCGAGGTATCCTTGAAGGGATCGCCCACGGTGTCGCCCACAACGGCTGCATGATGGGTCTCGCTGCCCTTGCCGCCGCCAAAGCCGCCTTCCACATACTTCTTGGCATTATCCCATGCGCCGCCTGCGTTGCTCATCATAATGGCCAGCAGCACGCCGGTCACCAATGCACCGGCCAGCATACCGCCCAGAGCAGCCGTGCCCAAGGCAAGGCCCACAATGATGGGGCTCACAATGGCGATCACGCCGGGCAGGATCATTTCGCGCAGTGCAGCGCGGGTGGAAATATCCACGCACTTGCGGTAGTCGGGCTTGCTGGTGCCTGCCATAATGCCGGCATCGCCGCGGAACTGACGGCGCACTTCCTCGATCATGTCACCGGCAGCCTTGCCCACGCTGTTCATGGTGAGTGCGCTGAACAGGAAGGGCAGCATGCCGCCGATCAGCAAACCGGCCACCACCATGGGGTCCAGCAGGTCAATGGAGGCAAGGCCAGCCACCTGAGAATAGCTCACAAACAAAGCCAGAGCCGTCAGCGCAGCCGAGCCGATGGCAAAGCCCTTGCCCACGGCAGCGGTGGTGTTGCCCACGCTGTCCAGGGTATCAGTGATCTCACGCACTTCCTCGGGCAGGCCGCTCATCTCGGCAATGCCGCCTGCGTTATCCGAAATGGGGCCGTAGGCATCCACAGCAATGGTGATGCCTGCGGTGGAAAGCATGCCCACGGCAGCCAGAGCAATGCCGTACAGGCCAAAGGCGGCATAGGCGCCCAGAATGCCCAAGGCGATCAGCAAAACCGGGAACATGGTGGAGTTCATGCCTACGGCCAGGCCGCTGATGATGCAGGTGGCGGGGCCGGTTTTGCACTGCTCGGCAATGCTCTGCACAGGCTTGAACTCTGCGCTGGTGGCACGCTCGGTGAGTGCGCCGATGGCAATGCCGATCACAATGCCGATGGCCACAGCCACAAACGGGCCGTTTACGCCAAAGAAGTTTTTGCCCAGCACAAAGGCGGCGGCCAGGGTGATGATGCCGCTCAGGTAGGTGCCCAGATTCAGGCTCTTGGCGGGGTTATCGGCCTTGCCCATGCCCACCGAGAAAATGGCCACGATGGAGGCGGCAATGCCGATCACCGCCAGCACAAAGGGGAACAGCACACCGTTCACCCCCAGCGAAGCGCTGCCGGCCAGCAAAGTGCAGGAAACCAGAGCGCCCACATAGCTTTCAAACAGGTCCGAGCCCATACCGGCCACGTCGCCCACGTTGTCGCCCACGTTGTCGGCGATCACAGCGGGGTTGCGGGGGTCGTCCTCAGGGATACCGGCTTCCACCTTGCCCACAAGGTCAGCGCCCACGTCGGCAGCCTTGGTGTAGATGCCGCCGCCCACACGGCCAAACAAAGCAATGGAGCTTGCGCCCAGGCTGAAGCCGGTGAGCAGCTCAAGATCCGCCACGCCCAGCACGCACAGCAGCACGCCCAGACCCAGCACGCCAAAACCAACCACCGAAAGGCCCATCACAGCGCCGCCGCGGAAAGCCACCACCAGCGCCTTTTTCATGCTGCCGGTGCGGGCTGCGGCAGCCGTGCGCACATTGGCGTGGGTGGCCACATTCATGCCCATAAAGCCTGCCAGCACCGACAAAGCGGCGCCCAGCAAAAAGCACAGAGCCATGCGCACGCCCAAACCGGGCAGCACGCAGATCAGCACGAACACCACGGCCACAAAAACGGCCACGGTGATGTACTCACGGCGCAAAAATGCCATTGCGCCCTCGCGGATAAAGCCCGCGATCTCTTTCATGCGCGCATCACCTGCATCATGGCCGGTGATCCACCGGGTGAGCAGCAGCGCGCACACCAGTGCCACGGCACCGGCTGCGGGAACTACATACATCAGATTTTCCATAAGGTCATGATCCTTCCTTGATTCACCGGGGCTGCTCCCCCCAAAAGCCAACCTCTGCTTTTTGCGGGCCGCCCCAAAAGATTGTTTTGCCGGATAACGCTCCTGTTTGCGGCATTATCCGGCATTGGATTTAATTAGTATAGCGCATGAAAATGCGAATTGCAATAATAATCCAAAATTTTTCAACAAAAATTAAGGCGGATCTTCGCCCAAGGGCTGCCCCGGGGGTACTTGGCGCAAATTCTGCGCCGGTTTTTATGCCTTGGCGGCCCGGGCAGCCTTGGCGGCGCGCTTTTTGCGGCGGCGATGCACCGCCATCAGCAAAAGCAGCAGCGCCGCTGCGCCCGTACACGCCGCG
Organism: Subdoligranulum sp.; assembly: GCA_004555405.1. Lineage (GTDB taxonomy): Bacteria > Bacillota > Clostridia > Oscillospirales > Ruminococcaceae > SFIE01. The sequence continues at coordinate 9,763 of SFIE01000038.1, read as the reverse complement.
GGCAGGCGCAGATCCGGCGGCATACGCAGCACCGCAAAATCCGTTTCGCCCTCCGGCATGGTAAACACCAGATAGCTGCCGTCTGCACGGCTTTCGGCGCGCTGCCACACCTGGCCGCTGCGCAGCCACACGCTGCACCGGCCGGCCTCTTTTTTGCCCACGCAGTAGCGCAGCTGCCGCTGCACCGAGTCGCCGCCGCTCACCTCGGCGCGCATGGCGGCGATCAGCTGTGTGCCCTCCACCTGCGGTGCATCCGAAAGATCCGTGAGCTTCAGCGTTTGGCCGGAGGTAAAATATCCCTCGGCCAGCACCAGCGGCTGGCTGCCCGCCTTCTGCGAGGAGGCCAGCACCGTGGCCACAGGGCTGTACACCGCCTCCACGATCTGATCCTCGGTGATGTTGGTCATCACAAAGTCGGACCATTTGCCCCCCTCATGCTCCCGCGCAGGCAGCGCGGGCAGGTCCTTATCCGAAAGGCTGCCGCCGTATTCCACCTGACGCACCGACACCTGCGTGCCGTCCACCATAAACTGCACCGTCAGGTGTGCAAAGCTTTCCGGCACATCGTCCAGCTGCATCACTTCGTCATAGCTTACGCCCCAGGCCTTGCCCTGATAGCTCACGCCGTCAATGCCGAACAGTGCATCGTTTTCCACAAAGCAGTTGCCGCTCACCGTGCTTTTGGCATCCTGCAGGGAAATAATCTTGGTGTTTTCCTCGTCCTGCTCGCTGATCTCGCCCGCAATGGCGCCTATGTATTCGCCCTCGCTGTTGATGCGCACCATGGTGCGGCAGTCCGTGATGGTAAAGCCGGTGCCTGCAACGCCGCCCACATGGGAATCGCCCTCGATCAGGCACTTGGCTGCGCTTTCGCGCACCGCGGCAAGGCTTGCGCCCACAATGCCGCCCACGCTCTTGGCATCCGGGGCCTGCACAGGGCCATAGCTTTCACAGTTTTTCAGAACGCCGGTCTTCTGGCGGCCGGCAATGCCGCCCACGCTGTCCTTTTTGCCGCTCACCTGCCCCTGATTGGTGCATTTGCTCAGCACACAGCGGGTGTTCACGGTGGCATTCATGCTTTCGGTGCCCAGCGTATCCTCAATATCGTCCTCAGGGTCCAGATCGTTTTCAAAGGCCATGGCCCCCGCAATGCCGCCTGCGTTGCGGTCTGCATCCACATGGGCATAGTTCACGCAGCCCGTCACCTTGGCTGCGGTGTCGGCGTCGGTGTCGCGGTCGGAGATATCGCTGTACCAGGTGTGGTTGCGAATGCGGTCGGCCGTGCCGGTGATGGTGGCCGAAATGGCATTCAGCTGGTTGGTGATGGCCTTCATATCGGCGGTCACACTGTCCAGCGAGGAATCGTCCGTAATGCTGGAGTTAAAATCCTGCGCAGTGCTCAGGGCCGAATTCAGCCGGTCGTTAAACTCACTGCGCTGGGCATCGGCACGGTCCTTCAGCACATCCGCCGCGCCGCTCAGACTGCCGCTGTTCCAAACATCCTCGGCCAGATCCCTGGCATCCTCGCGCACATCGCTGCCGCTTTTTTCATAGGTCTTGATCTTTTCCAGCGATTCGTTGGCCTTGTCGATGTTGTACTGCATATCCGCCACCTTTTGGTTATAGGTCGCCGACACATCGTCCGACATCTGGTCCATCTGGCTTTTCAGGGCGTTCATCTGGCGCTGCACCCGCTGCAGGGTGTCCTCGCCGTACTGCAAAACGGTTTGGGGCTCCATCTGGCCCACAATGCCGCCTGCCTCCTTGCGGCCCTGCACGGGGCCGTAGTTTTCGCACCCCTCGATATAGCCGGACTGATCCCCCGCAATACCGCCCACATTGTAGCCCACATGCTGATAGCCCACGGCGCCGCGGTTCACGCAGGCGCGTACAACACCGCTGCTGGTGCCCGCAATGCCGCCCAGATTGGTGATGCTGGTGCCCTTTTCGGTTTTCAGCAGGCTTTCCAGCGTAACATCCGAAAGCTCCACCTTGTTTTCACTTTGCTGGGTGTTGATGGAGGCATGGTTGGTGCACGAGCGCACAACGCCCCTGTTTTCACCGGCCACGCCGCCCACAAAATGGGTGCCGTACACCACGCCCTGCACCGTGCAGTCAATGATCAGGCCGCTGGCCTGATTCACGGCGGCAATGCCGCCCACATAGTCAAGGCCCGTGACAAGGCCCATAAAGTGGCAGCTTTCGATCACGCCCGCATTGTCGGCGGCAATGCCGCCCACGTTGCACCGGCTGCCCGAGGGGGCGGTGCGGCACCGCACCGTGAGCTGGCGAATGGTGCCGGTTTCCTGCACATAGCGGAACACCCCCTGCACGCTGCCGTTCTGGGAAAGCTCCATGGCAGAAATGGTATGCCCCTGCCCCTCAAAGGTGCCGCCAAAGGTGGGAATGGGCGTAAAGGTGCTGCCCAGAGAGAGATCTTCGTCCAGCACCACGGTTTTGCCCACGCTCCAGCTGTCCAGTCGGCAGCTGCGGGCTAAGGCTTCCCAGTCGCTTCGGCTGGCAATGTGAATGGTGTTTTCGTCCCCGGCTGTCTGCTCTGCCTGCAAGGCATCGCTTTCTGCCCACACGGCCGGGGCGGCAGAAACCGCCAGCGCCATGGCCAGCAGCACTGCAGCCGCGGCCCGGGCAAACCCTTTGCACTTAGTTTTCATCTCCGTTCCCTCCCTTCGGTTTTTCCTGCTGCGTTTCCGTGTCCTGCGGGCTTGCATTGCTGCTTTCGGGCAGCTGCGGGTTGTCCTTGTCCGGCTCGTCCGCCTCGTCTGTCCCCTGCGTTTTCAGGTCCTCGGTGCTGATGATGGCATTCAGCTGGCCCCGCAGCACGCCGTTCACATCTGCATCGATCACACCCGACACATAACCGCGCACACGGCCCTGCAGATGCATGGTGCCGGTGGCCTGCCGGGTCTGCGGCACGATGGGCTTCATTTCAAAGCTGGTTTTTTCAATGATAAAGTCTCCCAGCACCAGAATCTGCGGCAGCACCCCCAGCACCAGCGCCATGGAAATGATGGTGCCACGGCCCAGGCATTCGCCGATGGCCGAGATCACGGGGTTGGTGGTCATGAATGAGATCAGCTCGCCCGCACTGGCCAGAATGGTGCCCGAGGTGAAAATGGTGGGAAAGGAAGCGTTCAGTGCATCCACAATGGCCTCGTGGGGCTTTTCCAGCTTTTTCAGCTCGGTGTAATGGCTGGAGATCACAATGGCGTAGTCGATGTTGGCGCCCATCTGGATGGCGTTCACGATCAGATAGCCCAGGAAGTACAGCGGGCTGCCCGTGATGGCAGGCACCGCAAAGTTGATCCAGATGCTTCCCTGGATCACCATGATCAGCAGCACCGGCAGGCCTGCCGACAGAAAGGTGAACAGCAGCACCAGGATCACAAAAAACGCACTCAGCACGCTGATCAGCGTGTTATCCTGCACAAAGCTGGAGGCAAGGTCCACAGCCGAGGTGCTGTTGCCCACAATGTAAAAATCCCCCGGGTAATAGCTGCCCACGATCTCGTGCATCTTTTTCAGCATGGCCTTGGTTTCGTCGCTCTCCTCGGGCAGATCGAGATACACCACCATGCGGGCATAGTCATCGCTTTGCAGCTGCAGCTGGGCTTTGTCCAGCTGGTCAAACAGATCGTCCAGCTCCTCCTGGGTGTCATCGTCCAGCGTAATATCGCCCTCGTCCATTTCCCGCTCGATGAACTGGAACATATCATACAAGGGCACCTTGTAGTTATCCAGCCCGTTCAGGATCTGGCCATACTGGCTCTGGTCGGTGGCGTAGGCTGTATACAGCAGCTTTGCCACCTCGTAGTCAATGTCCATCAGCTCGGAAAGCTGGCGCGGCGTAACGGCATCCGCCAAGGCGTAGCCATCCTTTGCTTCCACATTGGCAAGGCCCTGGGTGCTGCTTACGCAGTCGTAGCCGTCCAGCTCCTTCAATATGGCGCGTTCATAATCGTAATGCCCCCGCGGCACGATCACCGCCACCAGATTTTTGTTGCCGAAGGTATCCTGAATCTTGTGATGGGCGATCTGGCTTTCGCTCTGCTTGGGGGTGGTCAGATCCGTGTAGGTGTACACATAGGGGCACTTGTTGGCAAACACCGCCGCCACCGCCGCCGCCACCACAAACAGCGGCGGAACGATAAAGCGGGTTTTTACATCAAACTTTCCGATCGCCGTGATCTTGGGGATCAGATTTTTGTGCTTGGTGGCATCGATCCAGTGGCTGAACAGCACCAGAAGCCCGGGCATCAGCGTAAACACCGAGAGCAGGCTGAACAAAATTGCCTTGATCAGCACGGTGGCCATATCAATGCCGATGCCGAAGTGCATAAAGCCCAAAGCCGCCAGACCGCTGATGGTGGTCAGCGAGCTGGAGGAAATTTCCGGAATGGCCTTGGCCAGCGCCGCAATGCAGGCCTCCCGGGTGGGCTTGGTTTCGTGCTCATCGCTGAAGCGGTGGCACAGGATAATGGCATAGTCAATGGCCAGCGCCAGCTGCAGCACCACGGTCACCGAGTTGGAGATAAAGCTGATCTTGCCGCACAGAAAGTTGGTGCCCTTGTTCAGAATGGCGGCAGCGCCGAAGGTCATCACCAGAACAGGGATCTCGGCATAGGTGCGGCTGGTGAGTGTGAGCACCGCCACAATGATGATGGCGGCCACCACAATGATCATGCCCATTTCCTTTTCCAGATCCGCCGAGGCATCCACGCCCACCTGCGTATCCACATAGGTATCGTATCCGGCCAGCATGTCGCGCACCTGCTGCATGGCCTGCTTGCTGATGTCATCGTCCTCGGTGCCGTCAAAGGTCACCTCAAACAGGGCCGAGGTGCCGGTGTAGTGGTCCATCTCGTCCTTGAACTTTACGCTGTCCACGCCGTCCACATTTTCGATCTGGTCGGCCAGGTCCAGCGCCATATCATAGGTAATGTTGTCCACCATCACCTGCGCCGTGCCGTAGGTGACAAAGTTATCGTCCATCACGGTCAGGCCCTGCCGGGTCTCGGTGTCATCGGGCAGATAGGTGGTGATATCATTTTCCACCTTCACCCAGCCCTGGGCCACCACGCAGAACACAATGGCGAAAATGTACAACAGGAAAAACAGGTTTCGCTTATCCACGATCAGCGCGGCCAGCTTTTCCATGCCGCCGCCTTTTTTCTTTTCTTCGTTCTCCACGCTTTTCACTCTCCCCTTTTCATGGTCTTTTTTCCCGATCTTTATCATAATTTCATGCTTTATTTCGCTTTTTATTGGTTTGCCGGCGCTTCTTTCGGCCCGGGCCGCAAAAAGCATTTTTCCCATCCGGAATCATATAGTTTACCACAAATTTCATTATAAAGCGATGGCCGAATAAAAGGTAATGTGTAGTTTTTGCCCAATTATACCGGATTGTCACCCAGCCCTTCCCGTCCCGGCAGAAAAAACCGGCGATGCTGGTTTTCACTCGCAGCATCGCCGGTTTTACTTGTTATTCTCCTGTGGGCCGCGGGTGTGCTTCACACGCTCAGCTCGCCGCATTCCAGCAGCGCCTGCACCAGCAGGCTGGTGATCAGCTGGGCGCGGGTGAGCGGTGCGCTCCCCTGCCCGGCCCTGTGTGCAAGGCGGTCGATCTTTTCCAGCTCGGTCTGGGTAAAGTACAGGCTGATCTGCGGGCTGGCCGTGGGGCCGTTCAGGCGGTCACGGTCTAAAAAGCAGCACCAGGCGGCATCGCTCACCCGGTAAGTTTCCTCGTCGATCTGTGCAAGGCATCCGCGCACCAAAAGGGAAAACTCGGTGGCACGGCGGCGGCCGTGGCGCTCGGCGCGGCGGCGCAGGGCCAGCTCCAGCGGGTCGCGGCGAATGCGCAGCACCACACGGTGGCGCGGCTGGTCCGTGTGTTGGGGCATGGCTTATCCCTCCTCCAGATCCTTGAGCAGCTGGGCGGTGAGATTCTGGATCGTGAGCAGCTGCTCCCGCAGGGAGGTTTCGGCCCAGGCGCGGTTTTGCTCATAGATGCGCATGGCGGCCAGATCCTTTTTGTTTTTGCCCAGCTTACGCAGGGTTTTTTCCGCTTTATCCAGTGCGGCCACATAGCTTTGGCCCCGTGCTGAGTCCACCAGGGCGGGCTTGGCAGGCTTTTGGTCCGGTTTGGGGCGGCACTGCAGCACCACGGCGGTTTCGGCTTTTTCCGCCGCGTCCTTCACACCCTGCAGGCGCTCGGGGCCCTCGGGCAGCTCGGCCTGCTGCAGGGCATCGCGGCGCAGCATACGGAAAAGCTGATCGTACTTTTCTCCCAGCGCCTGCTTTTTCTGCTGCAGCTCCCGCAGGGCCTGCAAAAGAATGCCCTGCTCCTGCGGGGTGAGGGCCGAAAGGCGAATGCTGTCGTTTTTGCTCAGATCGTTTTCTTCCAGATAAATAAACTGATACAGCTCTGGCACCAGCTGGGCAAACAGCTGGCGGTCACGGTCCACGCTGCGGTCATCGGCATGGCCGGAATCCTCCTTCAGCCGCTTTCCGGCCTCCAGCTCGCTCATGCCGTACAGAAACATCAGATTTTCCATGTAGCGGCGGCGCACCCGGGTAACGAACTTTTTGTCCTTGATGCCGCCAATGCCGCCCCGGGTGTTCAGGTTGGCGCTGTCCAGAATCAGCATCTCCTCGGCGCGGCGGCGCTCCGGGTCTGCCGAAAAGCCGCTTTTCACGGTGCAGGGCAGCGAGGCAAAGCGTGTTTTGTAATCATCCCCCCGCTGCATCAGGCGCCCCACGGCCCGCAGGCGCCGCTCGCCTGAAAGCAGCACATAGCGCTTGCCCGCCTGCTCGGGGTCACGGCTGGGGCGCTCGGTCACGATCAGGCTGCCCAGAAACCCCTGCTTGTCGATGGCATCGGCCAGACGGTCCAGATCCTCCTCGCCGCACTCGATGTTGCGGTAGTCGTTTTCCTCATGGAAGGCGATCAGCTGCACCGGGATCATCTCCTGACGCTCCGGGGTGAGATCGGCTGCCGAGCCGATGGCCACGCCGCTCATCTCCCGGGCGCTGGCAAAGCCTGCATCGGGGTTTTTCTTTTTTTCAAACTTTTTCAGTGCCATGTGCCGCCCTCCATTCTCGCCTTCAGTTCCTCATACAGTGCCACATAATCCTTGGCCGGATTGCTGGATGCCGCGCACAAAACCGCGGGCTGGCCGATGGTGGCGCTCTCCTTGATGGCGGTGCCCTTTCGGATCTCGGTTTTCAGCAAATATTTTCCGTATTCGCTTTCCGCCACCTGCTGGCGCATATAGTTGGTGTAGGCCGTGCGCTCGGTCATGGTGAGCAGAATGCCCAGCAGCTGGATCTCGGCATCCTCCTGCTGTTCCAGCCGACGGCGCAGTTCGTCGGTGTTCTGCAAACCGTCCAGTGCCTGCTCCTCGGCATTGAAGGGCATCAGCAGATAGTCCGCTGCCAGTAGGGCGCTGGCCGTCATCACCTCCAGGTTCGGGGGTGTGTCGATCAGCACATAGTCATAGCCCTCGCTCACCTTGGCAAGGCAGTAAGCCAGAAAGCGGTTTTTGCTGTCGGCATAATTCTGCGCCAGCGTATTCAGGGTTTCCGGCAGGGTAACGCTGGCCGCGTTGGAGGGGATTATGTCCACGCCCGGGATCTGGGTGGGGTGAATAAAGGCGCCCGGCTCCACAAGGCCATAGGCGCGCAGCATCTCGGCCACGCCGCGGTTCTTGTAGGCCTCGGTGCGCTTTTTGTTGCCCGTGAGAAAATAGGTGCAGTTTGCCTGGGTGTCCATATCCACTGCCAGCACCTTTTTTCCTGCGGCCGCCATGGCTGCCGCCAGGTTCACACAGGTGGTTGTTTTTCCCACGCCGCCTTTTTCTACGGCCACGGTAACGGTGATCGCCATAATCCTTCTCCTTGCCTTCTGCCAATTTTCATAGTTGCTGTTTTTATTATAGTGTCCTGTGTGTGCCCTGTCAATGCAACCGGGTCGATTTTTGTCTGCCAATTTTCATAGTTGCTGTTTTACTGTCCCGCGCCGAAGGCAGTTTTTTCATTCTCCGGATTTTTATTCTGTGAGTTTTTGTGTGTTTTTTCCGTGAATTGGCTATTTATTGGCGCTATTATGTATTTTATTGCAAATCAAGGGTGAGTTTTTTAGCGATTCCGAGTTTCGGGGCTGTCGGCCTGATATACCCGGAAGATCTGCTCCACGCCGCTGGTGTCGCCCAGATACAGGCCCATGAACTTGCGCAGATCCTCCAGCGCCGTTTTGGTGTTTACCAGAATGCGCAGCTGGTCTTTTTGGGAATCCGGCAGAATGTATCCCTTTTGGCGGTATTCCCGCAGTCGGCGCGGGGCGGACTGGTCGATGTACCAAAGCAGGAAATCCTGCATGGTGAGGGCTGCCCCGGCCCCCTGCAATGCCTTGCAGAAGCTGCCGCCGCAAAGCGCGGCATATTCGTGCAGCTGGGAAAGGCTGGCGGTGAGCTCGGTTTGCACGGCGCTTTTTTCTGCGGCCGGTTTTTCGGCAAAGGCAAAATAGCGCTCCATGACCCGCTGGCCGTCCCTGCTGGTTTTGGCGGTGCGCGGCCCGCGCTTGCCGTAGGGGATAGGCCCGGCTTCACGGATGCGGCGGCGCTGCTGCTCCTCCCGGGCGGCCATTTCCCGGCGAATGTCCTTGAGGTTGGCCGCCAGGGGAGTGGGCCGGGCCACCGTGATGCTGGCGGGAATGGTGTCCAGGCCGGTGTGCTGGGTGCCGGTGAATTCCAGCGGCAGCTCCGGGTCCGGCACAGGGTTCATGCAATAGCCCGTGCCGTCGGCCCGGTCCATGATCAGCTGGCCGCGCTGCTCGGATTCCAGCTTTTCCACCGCATTTTTGTCCTGATACAAAAAGGTGATGGCCGTAACGCTGCGCCCGTGCTTGACCGGCCGAAAGGAAACCTTGATGTTGCTGTAGCGGTTGATATCGTCAATGGCGGGGATCAGCACATTGCGGCGAAAATCCGGATAGCGGGGATACAGGGGCTTGCGCACCACCGGGGTCTTTTGGTCCAGACTCATGTTGTATTCGTCCACGCTGATATGCTCAAACACATCCAAACGCTCCCGCAGTCCGTCCGGGCCTTCGATGGGAAAGGTCCATTCGTCACGGTTCTGGAAGGAGCGCAGCAGCGGATACAGATAGTAGCTGTAGCGGCATTTGAAGGGGAGCATATATTTCAGTTCATCGGAAATGTAATACAGCTTGTTGGCGGTGTCGGCGTTTTCGTTGTACTGGGCCAGATTGATCAGCTCTTTGGCCACATCCTGGGTAAACTGATAGCGCACCGCGCCCACGCCCCGGGTGGAAGCGCCCATTTTGGAAAACCAGTTGTATACCATGAAGTATTTGTTGCCCCGGATATCGGTTTCTTCCATTTGGAATTTCATTTTTTCCAGAGTTTTCACGATGGACTTTTTCAGGTTGTCGTAGGTGGTGGTGCCTCGCAATCCGCACACGTTCAGATAGTCCTTCAGCTCGATGGAATATACGGACTCCACGGTGTCGGTAGGTTTTACCTTGCTGATGCAGTACAAAAGAAAGCGCTGCTCCTGCAGGGTGAGGGAATAGCGGGCGTTCTGGATCAGGTGAACGCTTCGGATCACCTGCTGGTTGCGCTCCTGCTGGGTGTAGACAAGCTCTGCATCATTTTTTTTCTTTGCCATTTTTCCTCCCTTGGCTTGTGGGAAAGCAGAATTGTGTGAAAATAGAAAAAAAGAGTTT
>SFIE01000037.1 GCA_004555405.1 Subdoligranulum sp. | reverse complement strand
GCCTGATGACACACAGTTGGGGGCAAAAGGTGGTTAGGTTTTATGACCCTGACGGAAACCTGATTGAAGTAGGAACACCCGTTTAACACATCTCGATAACTTCCAGTTTGTCGAACAGATAACAAGGGCTCGCTTCTATACACCGTTCGGTGTAGTGCATTGCGCGCGGCACTTGGCTCTCCCTTTGGGAGAGCTGTCGGCGCAGCCGACTGAGAGGGAAAAACATGACCATACCAAAGGACAACAGTCAACTGGAAAACGCCCGGCGGTTACGCAGTGAGATGACGCCCCACGAACGAAAGCTATGGTATCTTTTCCTCCGCAAATACCCGGTGAAGATTTATAAGCAGCGAATCATCGGGAGATTTATCGTAGACTTTTATTGTGCTTCTGCCAAGTTAGTGATTGAATTGGATGGTTCTCAACACTATGAGCCTCAGGGGACGGCCTATGATTCTGAGCGTTCCGCATTTTTGACAGCGCTTGGATTGGAGGTTCTGCGTTTTTCCAACCGAGATGTTGATAGGAATTTTCGCGGCGTGTGCACACAAATTGATATCACCATTCAAAAACGCCTGTAAAGCCCTCTCAGTCACCTTCGGTGACAGCTCTCCCAGAGGGAGAGCCAAGGGGGGCTGCCTGCAACTGTGCCATATGTCATAATCGCATAACGAAACGGAGTGTATCCGCACCGATACGCTCTGTTAACTGTCTTACGAACGCCTCGGTGAAAGCCGGGGCGTTTTTTATGCCGAAAGCTCTTCCCACGCTTCGCGCGCGGTATCCGCGCTGAACTGAAATTCGCCGCCGTGCCATACTTCCACATGGCCGCCCACATATCGGATCTCGTAATTTGCCATTGTTTTTCTCCTATATTCTCAGATAAACGCGGCAGGGTGCGCCGCCCGCTTCTTTTGCTTCTGTAACCAGTATAGCGGTTGTGATGTACTATAAATCGGAACATGAACGCATTTCTGGAATTTTTTTCTGCAAGGTGCTATACTGGTTCTATTCTTTTATCTTATATGTAAGGGAGAGACATCGCTATGGCATACACACTGGAAAAAGGCCGCCCGGCCGATTTTGCCGCGCGCATTGCAAAAGAGCAGCGCTGCTATGATCTTTTAGACAGCCTGCAGATCCAATATGACCGCATCGATCACCCCGCTGCCGCCACCATGACCGACTGTGACGATGTGGCGGTTGCCCTGGGCTGCGGCATCTGCAAAAATCTGTTTTTGTGCAACCGCCAGAAAACCTGCTTTTATCTGCTCACCATGCCCGCCCACAAGAATTTTCGCACCAAGGAGCTTTCGGGCCAGCTGGGCGTTGCACGCCTGAGCTTTGGCGATGAAGCACTGCTGGCCGAAATGATGGATCTCACCCCCGGCAGCGTGACGGTGATGGGCCTTATGAACGACACCGAGCACAAGGTGCGCCTGCTGGTGGACAGCGATCTGCAAAAGCCCGAATATTTTGCCTGCCACCCCATGATCAACACCAGCAGCGTGCGGTTTAAAACCAGCGACCTTTTTGAAACGCTGCTGCCCGCTTTGCATCACGAGCCCACTTTTGTGGAACTGCACGGAGAAGACTGAGGCCCCTTGGCCCTGCCCCAAAGGAGAACACTGTTGCTATGAGCCAGCCCGAAATTTTTCCGGTCAAGATCATTGGCCATATTCACACCGAGTTTGCCACCAAGTTCGGCGTGCCGCGCCAAAGCGGCCTTGCGCCGGATCTGATGGCCAAAATCGTGTTTGAGCCCGAATACCGAAACGCCGATGCCCTGCGCGGGCTGCAGGATTACAGCCACCTGTGGCTGATCTGGCAGTTCAGCCGTGCCGTGCGCAGTACCTGGAGCCCCACGGTGCGCCCGCCGCGCCTTGGCGGCAACACCCGCATGGGCGTGTTTGCCACGCGCTCGCCGTTTCGGCCCAACGCCATCGGCCTTTCCAGCGTAGAGCTGGACCATGTGGAGGCCGCCACCCCCGAAGGCCCGGTGATCTGGGTGCGGGGGGCGGATCTGATGGACGGCACCCCCATTCTGGACATTAAGCCCTACCTGCCCTTCACCGACAGCCATCCCAACGCCAAGGCCGGTTTCACCCGGCACACCGGCGGGCATCGCCTTGCGGTAGAGTATGCCCCGGGCCTTTGGGAAAAGGTGCCCTGTGAAAAGCGCGAGGCCCTTACGCAGGTGCTTGCGCAGGACCCGCGCCCTGCTTATCAGGACGACCCCGGCCGTGTGTACGGCATGGAATTTGCGGGCTTTGAGGTGCATTTCACCGTTCACGAGGGCCTTTTGCGGGTGACCGGCGTGGAAAATTGCGGAAAAATCTGAAAAAAAGGCTATTTTCGGCCTGTAATGGCGTTTTTGCGGTTGACAAGTTACGCTTTTAAAGTGATAATTGTTTTATTCGCGCATTGCTCTCGACTGGCCATGCGAATTATAAGGAGGAAAGAATCATGGAAAGTGCAATGTTCGGCACATTCTGGTCGCTGGTTCCGCCCGTGACCGCCATTGTGCTGGCACTGATTACCAAGGAAGTTTACAGCTCGCTGTTTATCGGTGTGCTGCTCGGCGCGCTGTTCACCGCCAACTTCAGCCCCTGGGGCACCTTTGAAACCCTGTTTACCACCATGGTGAACAGCATGGATATGAACATCATCATTTTTGATGTGCTGCTGGGCATGATCATCGTGCTGATGCAGCGCTCGGGCGGTTCGGCTGCTTACGGCAACTGGGCGACCCGCCACATCAAAAACAAGCGTCAGGCTTTGCTGGCCACTTCCGGCCTGGGCTGCCTGATCTTTGTGGATGACTACTTCAACTGCCTCACCGTTGGCTCGGTGATGCGCCCTGTGACCGACCGCTTTAAGGTTTCCCGTGCCAAGCTGGCCTATATCATTGACGCCACCGCCGCACCGGTGTGCATCATTGCCCCCATTTCCAGCTGGGCCGCTGCCGTAAACAGCTATGTGCCAAAGGGCAGCTCCCTCACCGGCTTCCAGCTGTTTTTGAGCACCATTCCCTTCAATCTGTATGCGCTGCTCACCCTGCTGATGGTATTTTTCCTGTGCATCTCGGGCATCGACTTCGGCATCATGCGCACCCATGAGCGCAACGCCGCCAAGGGCGATCTGTTCACCAGCGGTGCGGAGGATTTCCAGAACGCCGATTCCGAGGAAGAAGCAAAGCCCAACGGTATGGTAATCGACTTGGTGCTGCCCGTGCTGGTGCTGATCGCCAGCGCCGTGTTCGCCATGATCTACACCGGCCATCTGGCAGGTGAAGTGGGCATTATCGACTGCTTTGCCAACTGCAACGCCACGCTGAGCCTGATTTTTGCCACCATGGTCACCTTGGTGGTGATGTTCATCATGTATCTGCCCCGCCGTGTGGTGACCCTGCACGACTTTATGGGCGCACTGCCCGAGGGTGCCAAGCTGATGACCGCCTCGATCCTGATCCTCACCTTCGCATGGACGCTGAAGGGCATGGGCGACAATCTGGGCATTGGCGAATTTGTGCGCACCGTTGTGGGCGAAAATGCCCGCGCCAGCATTTTTGTGCCGGCTGTTATGTTTGCCGTGGCCCTGTTCCTGGCATTCTCCAGCGGCACTTCGTGGGGCACCTTTGCCATTCTGGTTCCCATTGTGGTAGAAATGTTCAACGGCGTTGACTCGCACATGATGATCATTGCCGTTTCCGCTGTTTTGGCCGGTGCTGTGTGCGGCGACCATGTTTCTCCCATTTCGGACACCACCATCATGTCCAGCGCGGGTGCCCAGTGCAACCATATCAACCATGTGCAAACCCAGATGCAGTACGCCTCCATTGTGGCGGTGATCTGCGTGATCGGCTATGTGATCGCCGGTTTGTGCAAGAACTGGCTCATCACGCTGGTGCTGTGCTCTGCCATGCTGATCGGCGTGCTGCTGTGCCTGAAAAAGTTTTCCGCTGATAAGGCCGATGCCGAAGAAGCAGACAAGGAAACTGCTGCCGTATGAACCTGATTCAGACGCCGTGCATCGACCAGACCAAAAACTGGCCCACCGGCTGTGAAAGCGCCACCGCCGTGATGCTGCTGAACGCACTGGGCCTGCCCATGACCATGCAGCGCTGGGTGGATGAATTTTTGGAATGCCGCGATTTTTCGCAGCAAAACGGCACGCTGGTGGGCCCTGACCCCCGCAAGTGCTTTGCGGGCCGCCCCGATGACCCCGAGGGCATGGGCTGCTGGTCCGGCGCGCTGGCCGTGTTTTTAAACAAAGCCTTTGCAGCGCTGGGCGCGCCCTACCGTGCCGAGGCTGCCGATCGTGCCGATGCCGAAACGCTGGCGGCAAGCCTTGCCGCCGGTATCCCGGTGGCATACTGGGCCACCATTGATGCCCGCCCCGCCATTCCCGGGCCGGATTGGCTGCTGGAGGATACGGGCGAGGTGTTCCACTGGCGCAGCAACGAGCATTGTATGCTGCTGGTGGGCATGGACAGCGAGCATTATTGGTTCAACGATCCTCTGCACGCCGAAAACGCCCCCTCGGCATGGCCCCGGCCCCTGGCCGAAGGCCGCCACGCCGAGCAGGGCTGCATGGCCGTGCTGGTAAAGCCCGCGGTTTGATCCGTTGGGCCATGGGCCGAAATAGCACTGAACAAAGCCGTTCCCGTACTGGCGTATGGGGGCGGCTTTTCGGTCAGCTGCTTTGCAAAAAGCCATGGGCAGGGCCATCAAAAGCTTTTGCCCACTCCCCCTTATGCTATTGTAAAAAAGGAGAAGCACCCTTGGCAAAGTCGTTATCCATTCAGGCGGAATTTGTGCGCTATGTAGGCCCCAGCATTCTCGGGCTGGCCGGCACCAGCTGCTATATTCTGGCCGATACCTATTTTATTTCGCTGGGCACGGGCAGTCTGGGCCTTACCGCCCTCAACATTGCGCTGCCGATCTTCAATATCATTTTCGGCTTGGGGGCCATGGTGGGCATTGGCTCTGCCACCCGCTATGCGCTGCGGCAGGATGAAAAAGCCTTCACGCAGGCCCTTTGGCTGGCGGCTCTGTTCTCACTGCCGTTTTTGGCCCTTGCCGCCGCCCCCGAGCGCCTTTCTGCCGCCCTTGGGGCCAAGGGTGAGGTGCTGGCCATCACCACCGAATATCTGTGGGTGGTGCTGATGTTTTCGCCCTTCTTTTTGCTGAACACCGTGATACAGTGCTTTGTGCGCAACGATGGCGCGCCCCGCCTTGTGATGATGGGCACGCTGTTCGGCAGCCTGTTTAATATTGTATTCGACTATATTTTTATTTTTCCCATGGGCCTTGGAATGTTCGGCGCGGCGCTGGCCACGGGCTGCTCGCCCATTGTGAGCCTGCTGGTGCTGAGCAGCCACTGCCTGAAAAAGCACAACCACTTTCATTGTATGCGCCTCGGCCCCCGCCCCGCCATTGCCCAGGACATTGCACGCCTTGGCAGCGCCGGATTTGTGACCGAGGTAGCCAACGGCGTGGTGATTTTTTGCTTCAATGCCATTCTGCTGCGCCTTGCAGGCGATGTGGGCGTGGCGGCCTACGGCGTTACCAGCAACATCGGGTTGGTGGTGGCGGCGCTGTTCAGCGGCCTTTCCCAGGGCATGCAGCCGCTGCTCAGCCGTGAGCGCGGCCGCCGGCACGATGAAAATGTGGCGCAGCTTTTACGCACGGGCCTGTTTACCTGCCTTGGGCTGGCCGGTGTGATGTATCTGGGCCTGTTTATAGGCACCGATGCCGTGGTGGCCATTTTCAACAGCGAGGGCAGCGCCCAGCTGGCCGCGCTGGCAAAGCCCGGCGTGCGGCTTTACTTTTTGTATCTGTTTGCGGGCGGCACCAACATGGTGCTTTCGGCCTACTACAGCGCCGTGGGACAGGCCGGGCGCGGCTTTGGCATTGCGCTGCTGCGCGGGCTTGTGCTGATCGTGCCCATGGCGTTTGTGCTTTCCCATTTCTTTGGCATTACGGGGCTTTGGCTCAGCCTTGCGGTTACCGACACCGCCGTGCTGGCCCTTACGCTGCTCACCCGCCGCTCATCCCGCCGGTAAATCCCGGGCCGCCGCACAGCGCCCGGCCTATGCATAAAGCGATCCCTGCCGCAAAGCACCGGCCGTGCTTTGCGGCTTTTTTTGCGTTTTTGCGGGCCTGCTTATTTTTAATCTGTTAGATATTTATTAAACAAAGCAATCTATTGAAAAAACTTTGTATAAATTGTATCATGATAGTAACATTGCTGGTGCAGCCGCAAATTTGCTGCACTTCACGCGGGGAATCGACAGCCATACGGAACGGGCTGCCCCACAAATAGGAGGAGAAATGCCATGAGCAGACTTTCCATTGAAACACCGGGCCGCGCGCAGACGGTTCTGGGAAACCTGCACAAGGATATGGACCGCCGCATCAGCGCCAGCCCTGTGGGCCTGTGCCCGGTGGATATATCCTTAAACTTTCTGCGCCTGTGCCATGCGCAAACCTGCGGCAAATGCGTGCCCTGCCGCGTGGGCCTTTCGCAGCTGGCCGTTTTGATCGAGCAGGTGCTGGACCGCACGGCCGATCTTTCCACCATTGATCTGATCGAAAACACCGCGCAGGTGATCGCCGATTCCGCCGACTGCGCCATTGGCTATGAGGCTGCGCACATGGTGCTTCGGGGGGTGCGCGGTTTCCGCGAGGACTACGAGGAGCACGTGCTGCATGGCCGCTGCATCTGCGGGCTGAGCCATCCCGTGCCCTGTGTGTCGGCCTGCCCCGCCCATGTGGATATTCCCGGCTATATTGCCCTGATCCGTCAGGGCCGCTACGGCGATGCCGTAAAGCTGATCCGCAAGGACAATCCCTTTCCTGCGGCCTGCGCCTATGTGTGTGAGCATCCATGCGAAAGCCAGTGCCGCCGCCGCATGGTGGACGATGCCATCAACATTTGCGGGCTCAAGCGCTTTGCTGTGGACAATGCCGAAACCGAGCTGGCCGGGTGCAAGGCCCCTGCCACCGGTAAAACCGTGGCCGTGATCGGCGGCGGCCCCGGCGGCCTGACTGCTGCCTACTATCTGGCCTTAATGGGCCATCAGGTAACGGTGTATGAGCAGCGCGCCAAGCTGGGCGGTATGCTGCGCTACGGCATTCCGGATTATCGCCTGCCCCAGTATGTGCTGGACCGCGACATTGAGCATATCCTTTCGGCCGGCATCGAAGTACACACCAATGTTTCGGTGGGTACGGATGTCGAGATCTCCCGCATTCAACAGCAATACGATGCTGTGTACATTTCCATTGGCGCACACGCCGACAAAAAGCTGGGCATTGAGGGCGAGGACAGCGAAAATGTGATCAGCGCCGTGCATTTGCTGCGCGGCATTGGCGATGGGCATGTGCCCGATTTCACCGGCAAGCGGGTGTGCATTATCGGCGGCGGCAATGTTTCGATGGATGCCACCCGCACGGCGCGCCGTTTGGGCGCACAGAGCGTTACCTGTGTGTATCGCCGCCGGATCGATGATATGACCGCCCTGCACGAGGAAATTGAAGAGGCCATGGCCGAGGGCTGCCAGATCCTGCCGCTGCAGGCCCCCAGCCGCATTGAGGCCGACAGCGAGGGCAAGGTGTGCGCCCTGTGGACTCGCCCGCAGATGATCGGCCCCTATGGGCGCGATGGCCGCCCGGCCCCGCAAAACGCCGGCAAGCCGGAGTTCCGCATTGCGTGCGACTATGTGATCGTGGCCATTGGCCAGTCCATCGACTCCAAGCCCTTTGAAGCCATTGGCATTTCCACCAACCGCGGCTCCATCGTGGCCGAGCCCAGCGCCGCTGTGCCCGGTGTAAACAATGTGTTTGCGGGCGGCGATGCGGTTTCCGGCCCTGCCACGGTGATCCGCGCTGTGGCGGCAGGCAAAGTGGCCGCCGACAATATCGATGCATTCTTAGGATTTTCCCACTCCATCCGCACGGATGTGGAAATTCCGCCCGCTCAGATGACCAACACCCCCGCCTGCGGCCGCGTGAATCTGAAAAACATTCATCTGGCCGAGTACAAAGACAATTTCAACCTGGTAACAGAGGGCATGAGCAAAGAGGAAGCCTGTCAGGAAAGCAGCCGCTGCCTGCGCTGTGACCACTTTGGCTTTGGACTGTTTAAGGGAGGAAGGAGCACAGAATGGTAAGCTTGACCATCAACGGCCGCCGTGTGCAGGCCCCCGAAGGCACCACCATTATGGAAGCCGCACGACTGGCCGATATTCATATCCCGCATCTTTGCTTTTTAAAAGGCATCAACGAAATTGCCGCCTGCCGCGTGTGCTGCGTGGAAGTGGAGGGCGAGCGCGCCATGGTGACTGCGTGCAACACCCCCGTGATGGAGGGCATGGTGGTACACACCAATTCCCCCCGTGCCCGCCAGACCCGCCGCGTGAATGTGGAACTGATTCTGAGCCAGCACGACTGCCGGTGCGCCACCTGTGTGCGCAGCGGCAACTGCCAGCTGCAAAACATTGCCAACGATCTGGGCATTCTGCAGCTTCCCTTTGAAACCCAGCTGCCCAAGGGCCTGCGCGGCGCATGGACCACCACCTTCCCGCTGTACCGCGACTATAACAAGTGCATCAAGTGCATGCGCTGCATTCAGATCTGTGAAAAGGTGCAAACCCTCAAGGTGTGGGATCTGGCCGGCACCGGCGGGCGCACCACCATTGATGTTTCGGGCAATATGGTGATCAAGGACTCCGACTGCTCGTTGTGCGGCCAATGCGTGACCCACTGCCCCGTGGGCGGCCTGCGCGAGCGTGACGATACCGCCGAGGTGTACCGCGCTTTGGCCGACCCTGAGCTGATCACCGTGGTGCAGGTGGCCCCCGCCGTGCGCACGGCCTGGGGCGAATCGCTGGGCATTGCCCCCGAAAAAGCCACCATGGGGCTGATGACTGCGGCCCTGAAGGCGCTGGGCTTTGACTATGTGTTCGACACCTGCTTTACCGCCGATCTGACCATTATGGAAGAAGCCAACGAGCTTTTGCAGCGCCTGAAAGCAGGCGATCTGGCCGATCATCCCATGTTTACCAGCTGCTGCCCGGGCTGGGTGCGGTTTTTAAAAAGCCAGTATCCCCAGCTTACCCGCCAGCTGAGCACCGCCAAAAGCCCGCAGCAGATGTTTGGCAGCATTACCAAAAGCTGGTTTGCCCAAAAAATCGGAGCAGATGCCAAAAACATTCGCTGCATTTCCATTATGCCCTGCATGGCCAAAAAGGCCGAGTGCGCCCTGCCCACCATGCGCACCGAGGCCGGGCCGGACGTGGATATTGCGCTTACCACGCGCGAGTTTGTGCGCATGATCCGCGCCGATAAGATCGATGTGGCCCTGCTGGAGGAAGCCCAGCCCGATGCCCCCTTGGGCATTCATACCGGTGCGGGCGAAATTTTCGGGGCGAGCGGCGGCGTGATGGAAGCCGCCCTGCGCACCGCCGTGTTTGCGCTGACCGGCCACAATCCCAGCGCCGACGGTTTTCAGGATATTCGCCGCGGGCAGGGGCTGCGGGAAGTCAGCTATTCCATTGGCGGCGTGCCGCTGCGCTGTGCCGTGGTGAGCGGCCTTGGCGAAGCAAGAAAGCTGATCGAAGCCATTCTTGCGGGCAAGGCACACTATGATTTTGTGGAAGTGATGGCCTGCCCCGGCGGCTGTGCGGGCGGCGGCGGCCAGCCCATCAGCTGCGAAGATCAGGAGCTGGCGGGCGAGCGCGGCAAGCGCCTGTATCAGCTGGATCAGGCATCGCTTTTGCGCTTCAGCCACGAAAACCCCGAGGTGCAGGCACTCTATCGCGACTATCTGGGCGAGCCGCTCAGCGAAAAATCCGAACAGCTTTTACACACCGACCATACCGGCTGGCAAATGCCTGCCGAGGTGCTGCGCCGCTGATTCTTTAAAAAAAACGATCCCGCCGACAGAGAAAAGCCTCTGTCGGCGGAGATGCTAAGCCAAAAGCGCAGGCAATACTTTGTGTATTGGCGAGCATTTTGGCAACGCAGATGCCGTGCCGCAGCCGCCGGAGCGGTGCTTAAGCCGTCAGCCGGGAATTGTGCGGTGTTGCCTTATGCCTTTGTGCTTAGTTTACTGCATCACAGCGCCCTTATCGGCACCGGCGGCCAAGCGGGCATAGCGGCTCAGCCAGCCTGTTTTGATGTTGGGCTCCGGCTTCACATAAGCTGCCATGCGCTCGGCCAGCTCGGCATCGCTCACATTCAGCGTGATGCTGGCGGCGGGGATATCAATGGTAATGGAGTCGCCCTCCTTCACCAATCCAATGGGGCCGCCTGCCATGGCCTCGGGGCTCACATGGCCAATGGCTGCGCCGCGGCTTGCGCCCGAGAAACGGCCATCGGTGATCAGCGCCACGGTGGTATCCAGCTTCATACCGGCCAGTGCGCTGGTGGGGTTGAGCATTTCCCGCATACCGGGGCCGCCCTGCGGGCCTTCGTAGCGGATCACCACCACATCGCCGGGGTGGATCTCGCCTGCATAAATGGCTGCAATGGCGGTGTCCTCGCTGTCAAACACCCGGGCGGGGCCGGTGTGCTGCTGCATTTCGGGGGCCACAGCGCTGCGCTTGACCACGCAGCCATTGGGGGCCAGATTGCCCCACAGGATCTGCAAACCGCCGGTGGGGCTGAAGGGGTCATCGATGGGGCGAATGGCATTGTGGTTCAGGTTTACGGCACCCTGAATGTTTTCGCCCACGGTTTTGCCGGTCACGGTGAGGCAGTCCAGATCCAGAAGGCCCTTCTTGGCCAGCTCGGCCTGCACGGCGGGAATGCCGCCTGCGGCAAACAGCTCGGGCATATGGGTGGGGCCTGCCGGGGCCAGATGGCACAGGTTGGGGGTTTTGGCGCTGATCTCGTTGAACAGCTTCAGATCAATGGGGCAGCCGGCCTCCTGCGCAATGGCCAGCAGGTGCAGCACGGTGTTGGTGCTGCAGCCCAAAGCCATATCACAGGTCAGCGCGTTGCGAATGCTGCGCTCGTTGATGATATCCCGGGCCGTGATGTTGCGCTTTACCATTTCCATAATGGCAGCGCCCGCCTTGCGGCCCAGCTGCAGGCGCTTGGAGTAAGCTGCCGGAATGGTGCCGTTGCCGGGCAGGCCGATGCCGATGGCCTCGCACAGGCAGTTCATGCTGTTGGCGGTGTACATACCGCTGCAGCTGCCGCAGCTGGGGCACACATTCTGGGTGCATTCCTCCAGATTGGCTTCATCGATCATACCGGCCTTGTAGGCGCCCACCGCCTCAAACATCTGGCTCAGGCTGGATTCGTGGCCATTGTAGGTGCCTGCCAGCATGGGGCCGCCGCTGCACACCACGGCGGGCACATTCATGCGCACAGCCGCCATCACCATGCCAGGCACGATCTTATCACAGTTGGGCACCAACACCATACCATCGAACTGGTGGGCCATAAACATGGTTTCCACGCTGTCGCAGATCAGCTCGCGGCTGGCCAGGCTGTATTTCATGCCGATGTGGCCCATGGCAATGCCGTCACACACGCCGATGGCGGGCACCATAAAGGGGGTGCCGCCTGCGGCCTCAATGCCCATTTTCACGGCATCGGTCAGCTTGTCCAGATTCATGTGGCCGGGCACAATGTCGCTGTGTGCGCTCACCACGGCGATCAGGGGCTTTTCCAGGTCCTCCTGGGTGTAGCCCAGCGCATAGAACAGGCTTCGGTTGGGGGCGCGCTCGGCACCCTTTTTCACATTATCACTGCGCATTGGGGGGATTCTCCTTTTCAAATCTCGATTCGGGGCGGCCGGGCTGCTGCGCCGCCCATTCAAAAAGGCCGGGGGCAATTTTGCCCCCGGCCCGAAGGCTTTTGCGATGGTTTGTAAAAAAGTGCTTACTTCTTCAGCCAGCTCATCATCTGGCGAAGCTCGGCACCCACCTTTTCGATGGGCAGCTCGGCTTCCATGCGGCGCTTTGCCAGGAAATGGGTCTTGCGGCCGCCGTTGGGGTTCATCTCGGTCAGGAACTCGCTGGCAAAGGTGCCGTCCTGGATCTCGGTGAGCACCTTCTTCATTTCCTTGCGGGTCTCCTCGGTGATCAGGCGCTTGCCGGTGCGGTAGTCGCCGTACTCAGCGGTGTTGGAAATGGAGTAACGCATCTTGGAGAAGCCGCCCTCGTTGATCAGGTCAACGATCAGCTTCATCTCATGGCAGGTTTCAAAATATGCCATTTCGGGGGCGTAACCGGCCTCTACCAGGGTGTCGAAGCCTGCGTGGATCAGCTCGGAAACGCCACCGCACAGAACTGCCTGCTCGCCGAACAGATCGGTCTCGGTTTCTTCCTTGAAGGTGGTCTCCAGGATACCTGCACGGCCTGCGCCAATGCCGGAAGCATAAGCCAGAGCGATGTCCTTAGCCTTGCCGGTGTAATCCTGCTCCACGCAGATCAGGCTGGGCACGCCCTCGCCCTCGGTGTACAGGCGGCGCACGGTGTGGCCGGGGCCCTTGGGAGCGATCATGATCACATCCACATTCTTGGGTGCCACGATGGTCTTGAAGTGG
This sequence comes from Subdoligranulum sp., assembly GCA_004555405.1. Classification (GTDB taxonomy): domain Bacteria; phylum Bacillota; class Clostridia; order Oscillospirales; family Ruminococcaceae; genus SFIE01. The sequence goes on along the minus strand of SFIE01000037.1, from coordinate 15,890 downwards.
ATGTTGAAGCCGTGTGCAAAGGCCAGAGCCTTGCCCTCGGTCATGTAGGGAGCGATCTGCTTATTATAGATGTCGGCGCACAGCTCATCGGGAACCAGCATCATCACAATGTCACCGGCCTTGGCAGCTTCCTCCACTTCCATCACCTTAAAGTTGGCATGGGTCTCAGCAAACTTGGCAGCCTTTTCCCAGTGAGAAGAACCCTTGCGCAGGCCAACCACAACGTTCACGCCGCTCTCGGCCAGGTTTTCAGAATGAGCATGGCCCTGGGAGCCAAAGCCGATCACAGCAACGGTTTTGCCGTCCAGCACGCCCAGATTGCAGTCAGAATCATAATACTTTTTGATAGCCATTTCAGTCTCTCCTTTTCTGATTAAAAAAACAAATCAAATACAAGTGAATTATATCATTTTCCGCTCAGTTTGAAAACAGGCGGGGAATGCTTTTTTTAATTTTTTCCGGGAATGCGGTCGGTGCCGCGCTCCAGGGCCGTGATGCCGGTGCGGCACATTTCCAAAATATCGTAGCTTTTCATCATATTCAAAAAGCCATCGATCTTTTCGGGCTTGCCGGTAAGCTCCATCACAAGGCTGTCGGGCGAAAGATCAATGATCTTGGCCTTATACACCCCTGCAATATCGCGCAGGCTGGGCAAATTTTCTCGGTCAGCTGCTATTTTGATCAGCAGCAGCTCGCGCTGCAGGCTGTCGCCGTCCAGCACAAAGGCCTCGCGCACTTCCTCCAGCCGCCGGGTTTGCAAAAGCATTTGCTTGAGCATATTTTCGTCCACATGCACCGTAATGGTAATGCGGGTGATCTCGGGGTCGATGGTTTCCGAAGCCGCAATGCTGTCAATATTAAAGCTGCGGCGGTTGAACATGCTGGAAATGCGGGCCAGCACGCCGTAGTGGTTTTCCACCAGAATGCTGATGACCTTGCGGGGATACTTTTGCTGATTTTCCATACTGTGTTTTCCCCTTTCGTTAGTCCTGCATGGTGATGTCCTGCACGCCGCCGCCGGGAGGGATCATGGGCAGAACCTTTTCGTCCTTGTCGATGCAGCATTCGATCCAGCTGGGGCCGCTGTTTTGCAGCGCCTCGGCCATGGCGGCACGGAACTGGGCCATGGTTTCGCAATGATAGCCCTTGGCGCCAAAGCCTTCGGCCAGCTTTACATAATTGGTTTTGCGGTGGGGATCGGTGCTGGAATAGCGTTTGCCGTAAAACACGGTTTGCCACTGGCGCACCATGCCCAGCACCTGATTGTTGAAGATCACCGTAATGATGGGCAGCTCATAGCTTACGGCGGTGCAGCACTCGTTGAGATTCATGTGGAACGAGCCATCACCCGTAAAGTGGATCACCCGCTGGTTTTTGCCCAGCGCCACCTGCGCGCCGATGGCTGCGCCGTAGCCATAGCCCATGGTGCCCAGGCCGCCGCTGGTTAAAAATCCCCGCGGCTTGGCGTGGCGCACATACTGGGCAGCCCACATCTGGTGCTGGCCCACATCCGTGACATACACGGTGTCGGGGCCTGTCATATCGCACACCTCGCGAATGATCTGGTGCGGCTTCAAAACGGTTTCGCTGTCCTTGGGCTGGTAATCGTTTGCCTGCCACTGGGCGATCTGCGCAAACCATTCCCTGTGTTCGGTTTGCTTCACCAGCGGCAGCAGCGCCTTCAGCACCACTGCGGCATCGCCCACCACCGAAAGCGCCACGGGCACATTTTTGTCCACCTCGCTGGCATCGATATCGATCTGCACGATCTGGGCATTGGCGGCAAACTTGCCGGGGTTCAGGGCCACACGATCTGAAAAGCGGGTGCCGATGGCCAGCACCAGATCGGCGCTGTCCACGGTTTTGTTGGCGGTGTAGGTGCCGTGCATACCGATCAGCCCCAAGCTGCGGGCATCGCCGTAGTTCAGCACACCGGCTGCCATCAGGGTGTAGGTGGCGGGCATATCGGCCTTTTCAATCAGGGCACGCAGCGCGGTGCAGCCCTGCTCGCTCACGGCCACGCCGCCGCCGAAATACACAACAGGGCGCTTGGCGCTGTTGATCAGCTCAGCCGCCTTGGCCAGCGCCGCAGCATCGTAGTCGGTCATCTGGGGGATCTGCGCCGGGGCTGCGGGGGTAAATTCACAGCTGGCGGCGGTGATATCCTTGGGAATATCCACCAGCACGGGGCCCTTGCGCCCGGTTTGGGCAATGCGGAAAGCCTCCCGCATGGTGTCGGCCAGATCCTCTACGCGGCGCACCGTGTAGTTGTGCTTGGTAATGGGCATGGTGATGCCCTCGATATAAGCCTCCTGAAAGGCATCCTTGCCCAGCACGGGCGTGCCCACATTGCCCGTAAACGCCACCATGGGCACACTGTCCATATAGGCGGTGGCAATGCCCGTTACCAGATTGGTAGCACCCGGGCCGCTGGTGGCCAGCACCACACCGGTTTTGCCGGTGGCGCGGGCGTATCCGTCGGCCGCATGGCTGGCGCCCTGCTCGTGGGCCGTCATCACATGGTGGATGCGGTGCTGGTTGCGGTACAATTCATCATACAGATTCAGCACCGCGCCGCCGGGATAGCCGAACAGTGTGTCCACACCCTGTTCTGCCAGCACCTCCACAAATATTTGAGAGCCATTCAAGATCATGGGAACTTCGATCTCCTTCTCCTGCGTTCTTTGCATTCTGCACTCATTGTAAAACCCCGGCCTTGCACAGCTCGATAAACTGCTTGGCCACACGGGGGCTGCGGCCGCCTGCGCGAATGGCAAAGGCTTCGGCCTTTACGATCAGCTTTTCGGGGTCCTCGCCCACGCCGTACTGCGCTGCCAGATCCGATACGATCTGCACAAAACGGCTCTTGTCCGGCTGGCCAAAGGTCACGGTAAGGCCAAAGCGGGCGGCAAGGCTCATCAATTCCTGCCGGGTATCGCTTTCGTGAATATCGCTGCCCGAGCGATCCTCCAGCGTTTCCTTGATCAGGTGGCGGCGGTTGCTGGTGGCATACACGGCAATGTTGCCCGCGCGGCCGCCCACGCTGCCCTCCAGAATGGCCTTCAGGGCGGCAAAATTGTCATCGTTGGTGGTAAAGCTCAGATCATCGATAAACAAAATGAATTTGAGCGGGTTCGAGGCCAGCTGATCCATCAGATCGGGGATCTGGAACAGCTGGTTCTTTTTCACTTCCACCAGCCGCAGCCCCCGGGGGGCATATTCGTTGGCAATGGCCTTGATGGCGCTGGATTTGCCCGTGCCTGCATCGCCGTACAGCAGCACATTGTTGGCCGGGCGGCCCTCCAGCAGCGCCTCGGTGTTGGCGATCACCTTTTCACGCTCTTTTTCGTAGCCGGGCAATTCGCTCAGGCGCTGCGGGTCGGGGTGCTTTACGGGCACCAGCTGCCCATCCTCCACCACAAACACATGGTAGCGGGCAAACATCCCGTAGCCCTTCACCGACACCTCGTTCATGCGGCGGGCATACTCCCCGGGCAGGTCACAGGGGTGGGTGGTCCAGGCGGCAAAAAAGTCGGGGGCATTTTCCATACCCGCCAGAATTTCCTCCAGTGTCAGCCCGGCCAGCTCGTTGAGCAGGGCCAATTCACGCTGCAGGCTGTCGGCCAGAACCGGGCTCAGCTCGCCATGCGCCTTGCGGCGCACACACACATTTTCACTTTGCAGCACGGCATTGCACAGATAATCCGTCCAGCTTTCGGTGCTTTCAAACAGGCTGCTTTCAAACTCGGCGCAAACGGTGGCAAAGGCATCGCCATCGTCCTCATCGGCCATGGCCAGCACAGCCTCAAACCCGGCGATCACCGGGTCCATCAGCAGCTCGCGAAAAATCACCAGACTGCGCAGGCGCTGATCCATATAGTGCAGATCCATCATACTTTCCCTCTTTCGGCGCGGCGCTCAGCGCACAGCCACCACTTCGCACTCAAGCTTTGCGCCCTTGGGCAGCCCGGCCACCTGCACACAGCTGCGGGCGGGATAAGGCGTGGTGAAATGCTTGGCGTAAATTTCGTTCACGGCGGCAAAATCCGCCAGATCAGTAAGGAATACCGTGGTTTTTACCACATTGGCCATGGTGAGGCCAGCCTCAGTCAGCACGGCTTCAATATTGGCAAACACCTGCTCGGCCTGTGCCTGCAGGCCCTCGGCCAGCTCACCCGTGGCGGGCACAATGGGAATCTGGCCGCTGCAATATACAACATTGCCCAGGTCCAGTGCCTGGCTGTAGGGGCCAATGGCAGCGGGAGCGTTGGGGGTGGAAATCAGCTTTGCATTCATGGTATTCTCTCCTTTTTATTCCTTGTTCCTGTCATCCGATGGAATTCAAGCAAGCTTCTCGGGTTACTTTTTATTATAGCTTTTCCGTGAAAAAATTCAATGCAAATGCGGCCCGGCGCCCGCTTTTCAGGCGCGCTCGGTCACCAGCTGGAAGCCTGCCTGGGTAAGTGCGTTTCGGATCTCGTCGATCTGCTGCTGGTCGCGTGTTTCCAGCCCCAGCTTCAGGAAGCAGCTGGAGATGGCCATGTTGGTGTCGGCACGGTCGTGATGCACCGAAACCACATTGCCCCCGCACGAGGAAACGATCTCGCTCACCTGCTGCAGCTGGCCGGGCTTATCCTCCAAAGCGATCATCAGGTTGGCGTTGCGGCCGCTCATCACAAGGCCGCGGGTGATCACGCGGGAAAGAATGTTCACATCAATGTTGCCGCCGCTGATCAGGCACACCACTTTTTTGCCCTGAATGGGCAGCTTGCCGAACATGGCTGCGGCCACCGAAACAGCGCCTGCGCCCTCGGCGATCAGCTTTTGGTTTTCGATCAGTGCCAGAATGGCTGCGGCGGTTTCGTCCTCGCTCACAGTCACGATATCGTCCACATATTTTTCCACCATTTCAAAAGTGGTCTCGCCGGGATTTTTCACAGCGATGCCGTCGGCAAAGGTGGAAACACGGTCCAGCGATTCCCACTTATGGTCACGGTAGGCGTTGAACATACTGGGCGCCCCCGCCGCCTGCACGCCGTACACCTTGCACTCGGGGCGCAGGCTCTTGATGGCAAAGGCCACGCCCGAGATCAGCCCGCCGCCGCCGATGGGCACGATCACTGCGTCCACATCCTCCAGCTGGTCCAGAATTTCCAGGCCGATGGTGCCCTGCCCGGCGATCACATAGTCATCATCGTAGGGGTGGATAAAGGTCATGCCGGTTTTTTCCTGCAGCTCCACGGCTTTGTCGTGGGCATCGTCATAAGTGCCCTTTACCAGGCACACCTCAGCGCCCAAGCGCTTGGTGCTTTCCACCTTCATAATGGGTGCGCCGTCCGGCATGCACACCACGCTTTTAATGCCCATGCTGGTGGCGGCCAGTGCCACGCCCTGCGCATGGTTTCCGGCGCTGCAGGCCACAATGCCGTGGCTGCGCTCTTCCTCGCTGAGCTGGCTGATCTTATAATAAGCGCCGCGCACCTTAAAGCTGCCGGTCACCTGCAGGTTTTCGGTTTTCAAATACAGCTGTGCCTCTTTACTCAGGCGGGGAGCCGCGATCAGATCGGTTTTGCGGGCTACATCCTTCAGCACAAATCCGGCGTGGTAGATCTTATCCAAAGTGACCATAATGTTACATCCTATCCTTTCCGCTGCCAACGCGGGGCAAATAAAAAAGCCTTCGCCCCACAAAGTGTTTTACCTTGTAAGAGACGAAAGCTTTGCATATCACGGCTTCCGCGGTACCACTCTTTTTGCCGCCCTGCCCGGGCAGCCCCTTTGTGCAGGCCTAACAGCCCGCCGGCTTTGATAACGGAGCCTGCCGTCCGCGCCTACAGGAAACATTTCTTTGGGCACGGCTGCTTGCAAGGAGATAAGCACCCGGGGCCTCGCACTGCCTTGCACCAACCGGCAGTTCTCTGTGGCGGGCGGGCCGGGGCCGGTTGGCCTTGCTGCTGCGCATTTGAACTGCGCTTATTATAAGTTAAACAGTTTCATTTGTAAAGTGAAAACTATTCATCTTGCCCGCAGTTGAAATACACTCTGTTCAAAGCCGCTTTGGCAGCGCCTGTTTTTAAGGCTGACCGCCGCCGCAAACGAAAAGATCTATCGCTTTTATTTATCCAGATTCACACCGCAGGCGGGCAGCGCCAGCGTTCCGGTGCGGGCCACCTCCACAATGCTGACACCGTGCAAAAGCTCCAGCATGGCCTGCACTTTTTCGGGCGTATCGCAAATTTGGATCAGCATCATGTTTTTGCTGCTGTCCACGATCTGCGCACCGGCCAGCGAGCAGGTGGCCATGATCTCCATTTTGTTGGAGCGGTTGTAGCGCACCTTGACCAGGCACAGCTCACGCGCCACGGCCTGCCAGTTTTCAAAGCTGCGGATCTTAATCACATCCAGCTTTTTGTTCAGCTGCTTTTCGATCTGCTCCATCGTGCGCTCGCTGCCGCTGGAAACAATGGTCATGCACGACACTTCGGCGTTTTCGGTTTCGCCCACGGCCAGGCTGTCAATGTTAAAGCTGCGGCGGGCAAACAGCCCGCTCACCTTGGTCAGCACACCGGAGCGGTTTTCCACCAGTACAGAAAAAATTCGTTTCATGGGTTTACGCTCCTTTCTCAGTTTTTCACAACATCCATGGGGTCGATCAGGCATTCCAGCAGCACCGCGCCGGGCGTTTCCAGCATTTGCTTCACCTTGTCGGGCATTTCCTGCATATTTTCAATGCGGATATAAGGCAGATCGTAGGCTTCGGCCATTTTGTCCAGCCGGGGGAAATGGTTCAGCTCCACCATGGCATAGCGCCGATCGTAGGCGTTTTGCTGATACTCGCGCACCATGCCCAGATAGCCGTTGTTCATCACCACGATCTTCACCGGGCAGTTTTCCTGCTTCATGGTGGCCAGTTCCATCATGCTCATCTGGAACGAGCCGTCGCCGCACACGGCCACCACCTGCCGGGCCGGATCGGCCAGCTGTGCGCCCACGGCTGCCGGAATGGCATAGCCCATGGTGCCCATGCCGCCGCTGGTCATCAGGCGGCCTTCCCGCATAACGATGTTGGCGCAGCTCCAGATCTGGTTTTGGCCCACATCGGCCACATACACCGCGTTTTCCTGCATGGAAAGGCTGAGGGTGCGCACAAAGGCAGCCGGATCGACCAGGCGCTCGGGGGCTTTGCGGGCACTGGGCTTCTGGCGGTACACACGCAGGGTCTGCCGCCATGCCTCGGTGGTGCATTCCACGGGCTCCATGGTCAAAAGCTCTTCAAACACGGCCTTTACATCCCCCACAATGGGAATGCTCACCGGCGCGTTTTTGCCGATCTCGGCGGGGTCGACATCGATATGCACCAGCGTTTTGCCCTTGAACAGCTCGGTGGGGTTGCTCAAAGCACGGTCTGCCAGGCGCGCGCCCGCCATGATCACCAGATCGGCATCCACCACGGCCCGGTTGGCCGCCATGCCGCCGTTGTTGCCCAGCATACCCATATATAAAGGATGCTGGGTGGGCATGGTGCCGATGCCCATCATGGTGGAGATCACGGGGATATTGTATTTTTCCGCAAAGGCGCGCACCACCCCAGCGCCCTGGCACAAATGCACACCGCCGCCGGTGCACAAAATGGGGCGGCGGCTGGCCGCAAGGGCCTTCATCAGCTTTTTCAGCTGCGCCGTGTTGCCCTTATAGGTGGGCTTGTAGGTGCGCAGATTCACTTCTTCGGGCCACACGAACTTTTTCACTTCGGCCAGCTGCACATCCATGGGCACATCCACCAGCACCGGGCCGGGGCGGCCGCTGGCTGCAATGTAAAAGGCCTCGCGCAGAATACGGGGAATATCCCCCGCCTTGCGCACCAGATAGCTGTACTTTACAAAGCTTTCCGCAGCGCCGGTGATATCGGCCTCCTGAAACACATCGCTGCCCACCAAAGCGCTGTTCACCTGGCCGGTAATGCACACCAGCGGAATGCTGTCGGCATAGGCCGTGGCAATGCCGGTGATCAGGTTGGTAGCGCCCGGGCCGCTGGTGCAGATGGCCACGCCCACCTCGCCGTTCAAGCGCGCAAAGCCGCTGGCCATGTGCGCCGCGTTGGCCTCGATGCGTACCAGCACGGAATGAATATCGGTTTCGAGCAAGCTGTCGAATACCGGGCAAATGGCTACGCCGGGGTAGCCGAAAACCGTTTTTACGCCCTGCATCTGCAGGGACTTTGCAATGGCCTGTGCGCCGTTCATGGGGCATTCTCTCCTTTGTGTGTAATGATTGTATGCTTCGGGTAAGCCTTTTGCGCTTACGCACGGTTTTGTGGTGTTTTATAGGTATTTTAAAAATATAATATATTTTTTATTGGCTTTCAAGCTTTTCATTTTATTTTCCCACCGGTTTTGTAAGATTTCATCTGTTTTTTCTTTGCCGCCGCATGGCGGCTTTTCCTGTTGAAACAAGAGGGGTGTTTGTTGTACAATAAAATTGTATATACCCTGAAACGATATTGTTTTACAGAATTTCGGGCCGCAGCGCCCAAGGAAAGAGGCGTATTTCATGCAAAGCAATGCAGCGCATCCCCCCAGTTTGATGCGCGAGACCCTGCGCATGGCGTGGCCTGCCGTGCTGGAAAGCTTTTTTGTAGCGCTGGCCAGTATGATCGACACCCTGATGGTAAGCAGCCTGGGCAGCACGGCGGTGGCCGCCGTAGGCCTTACCGTGCAGCCCAAATTTTTGGGCTTTGCGCTTTTTATAGCCACCAATGTTGCGGTTTCGGCTTTGGTGGCCCGCCGCCGCGGCCAGCGCGACCGTGACAGCGCCGGGCATATTCTTGCCACCGCGCTCACATTTTCGCTGGCGGCCTGTGCGGTGATCACCGCCATTTGTGTAACTCTGGCCGGGCCCATTGTAAACCTTTGCGGCAGCCAGCCCGACACTCACGCCGATGCCGTGGCGTATTTTCAGATCATTATGGGCGGCATGGTGTTCAATGTGGTTTCGCTTTGCGTCAACGCCGCCCAGCGGGGCAGCGGCAACACCCGCATTGCCATGACCACCAATGTGACCAGCAGCATTGTGAATATGTGCGGCAACTACCTGCTGATCGGCGGGCATTGGGGCTTTCCCGCGCTGGGCATTCGCGGTGCGGCGCTGGCCACGGTGCTGGGCACGGTGGTGGCCTGCTGCATGAGCCTGCGCTCGCTGCTGCCCGTAGACTGCTTTGTGAGCATCCACTATATCATTTCCCATAAGCTTGTGCCCGAGCTGGAATCGCTCAAAAGCCTTTTTGGGCTTTCGGGCAGCATTCTGGCCGAAAACCTGTTTATGCGCGTGGGCTTTATGTTCACGGCACTCATGGCCGCCGGCCTTGGCACAGCCCCCTTTGCCGCACATCAGGTGGGCATGAATGTGCTCAACCTCACCTTTGCCTTCGGCGATGGTATGCAGGTGGCCGCCGTGGCGCTGATCGGCCGCAGTCTGGGCGAAAAAAATCCCGAGCAGGCCAAGCGCTACGGTGCTTTTTGCCAAAAGCTGGGCCTTGGCATCAGCTGCGTGCTGGCACTGCTGCTGATGCTTCTTGGAAAATGGTATTACAGCCTGTTCTTTAAAGAGCGCGAGATCATTGTGATGGGCGAGGATATTTTGCGTATTCTGGCCGTGGTGATGCTGTTTCAGATCTCGCAGGTCATTTTCACGGGCTGCCTGCGGGGTGCGGGTGATGTGCGCTACACCATGCTGATCTCACTGATCAGCGTAAGCATTGTGCGCACCGCCGTGACCTGGCTGCTGGTATCCGTGCTGGGGCTGGGGCTTACCGGCATTTGGCTGGGCATTCTGGGCGATCAGGCCATGCGTTTTGTATTTATGGGCACCCGCTTCTACCGAGGCAAGTGGGTAGAGCTGAAAATCTGATTGGATAAGGAGAATTTCCATGATCCGTTTGAACAACGACTATAATGAGATTGCCTGCAGCGAGGTGATGGCGGCGCTGCAGGAAACCACCCCCTGCAGCTATCCCGGCTATGGCGCAGACGAATGGTGCCAAAAAGCCGCCCAGGCCATTCTGGCACAGCTGGGCGGCAAGGATGCCGAGGTGCAGTTTATGATCGGCGGCACGCAGGCCAACGCCACCCTGATCGGCGCGGCGCTGCGCCCGTGGCAAAGTGTGATCAGTGCCGACTGCGGGCATATTTTTGCCCACGAGGCAGGTTCCATCGAATACACCGGGCACAAAATTCTGGCCCTGCCCGCCCAAAACGCCAAGCTGACGGCCAAGGCCATTGCCGCCGAGGCGGAAAAATATCGCCAAAGCGGTGAAGCCGATTACCTCACCGAGCCCAAGCTGGTGTTCCTTTCCAGCCCTTCTGAATACGGCACGGTTTACTCTAAGGCCGAGCTGGCCGAGATCCGCCGCGTGTGCGATGCCTATCACCTGTATTTGTATCTGGACGGCGCGCGTTTGGGCTATTGGCTCGCCATGCCGGGCTGTGATGTCACCCTGGCCGATCTGGCCGTGCTGACCGATGCCTTTACGATCGGCGGCACCAAGTGCGGCGCTATGTTCGGCGAGGCCCTTGTGCTGGTAAACCCGGCCCTGCGTGAGCATTTTCGCACCTTCCGCAAGCAGACCGGCGGCACGCTGGCCAAGGGCTGGCTGCTGGGACTGCAGTTTTACACCCTGTTCCAGAACGGGCTGTATTTTTCGCTGGCACGCCGTGCCGACGAGCTGGCCCTGCAGCTGAAGGCCGCCCTGCGATCGGCTGGCTGCGAATTTTATCTGGACAGCTGCACCAACCAGCAGTTTTTGCTGGTGAGCCCTGCACAGGCCGATTTTCTGGCACAGCGCTGTATTTTTGAGCCTCTGGGCACCTGGCCGGACGGCCGGCAGTGCGTTCGCCTTTGCACCAGCTGGAGCACCGCCCCGGCCCGCATAGAGGCGCTCTGCCACGAGCTTAGGCAGCTGCCCCGCGCTTAAGCCGCGCGCATTTTGCTTGCATTCTCCCTGATTCTGTGCTATTCTGTATCTCGAACACAAACGCCTTGGCTGGCTGCGCATTCTTTCGCGGTCAGCCTTTTTTGCGGCCTTTTGGCCGCCCGGTCTATGCAAGGAGCAAAGTTATGAACTATGATGTGATCATTATCGGTGCAGGCCCCGGCGGCATTTTTTCCGCTTTTGAGCTTGTCCAGCGCGCCCCGCAGCTGAAGGTGGGCGTGTTTGAATCCGGCCATGCCCTCAGCCAGCGCCGCTGCCCCATTGACGGCGACAAGATAAAAAGCTGCATCGGCTGCAAAACCTGCTCGATCATGAGCGGCTTTGGCGGTGCCGGCGCGTTTTCGGACGGTAAATATAACATCACCAACGATTTCGGCGGCACGCTGTATGAATATATCGGCAAAAAGCAGGCGCTGGAGCTGATGCACTATGTAGACGAGATCAATCTGCGCTACGGCGGCGCCGGTACCAAGCTGTATTCCACGGCAGGCACCCGCTTTAAAACTGTGTGCATTCAAAACGATCTGCATCTGCTGGATGCCTCGGTGCGCCATCTGGGCACCGACATCAACTATGTGGTGCTGGAAAACCTGTATAACTTTTTGCAGGATAAAGTCGATTTCCATTTTGATACGCCCGTGGAAAGCGTGGAGGCGCTGGAAAACGGCACCTACAAGATCCACACCGAGCAGGGAGAATCCACCTGCCGGAATTGCGTGATCTCGGTGGGGCGCAGCGGCAGCAAATGGATGGAAACCGTGTGCCGCGAAATGGAGATTCCCACCCATTCCAACCGTGTGGATCTGGGCGTGCGCGTGGAGCTGCCCGCCGCCGTGTTTGCCCACCTGACCGATGAGCTGTACGAAAGCAAGATCGTGTACCGCACCGAAAAATACGGCGATATGGTGCGCACCTTCTGCATGAACCCCAAGGGCGCGGTGGTAAATGAAAACACCAACGGCATTATCACGGTGAACGGCCACAGCTACGAAGACCCTGCGCGCCAGACCGACAACACCAACTTTGCCTTGCTGGTGGCCAAGCATTTTTCCGAGCCCTTTAAGGACTCCAACGGCTACGGCGAAAGCATTGCCCGCCTGAGCAATATGCTGGGCGGCGGTGTGATCGTGCAGCGCTTCGGCGATCTGATCCGCGGCCGCCGCTCCACTCCCAAGCGCATTGAGGAATCCTTTGTAACCCCCACCCTCAGCGCCACCCCCGGCGATTTGAGCCTTGTGCTGCCCAAGCGCATTCTGGACGGCATTATCGAAATGATCTATGCACTGGACAAGATCGCCCCCGGCACCGCCAACGAGGACACCCTGTTGTATGGTGTGGAAGTGAAGTTCTACAACATGGAGGTTTCGGTAAACGAAAAGCTGGAAAGCAAGTACAAGGGCCTGTATATCATTGGCGACGGCAGCGGCATCACCCACTCGCTGAGCCATGCTTCGGCCAGCGGCGTGCTGGTAGCCCGCGAGATCGCCGGGCAGTGATCCTGCCAATATAAAAACACAAGCGCTCTCTCCTTTTTTCTGCCGGAGAGAGCGCTTTTTTTGCACAAAAAAAGCGGCCGAAGCCGCAGGGAACATTCCTGTTGATTTATGGCAATCCCGCACAATTCCCGCCTTACGGCTTAAGCACCGCTCCGGCGGCTGCGGCACGGCATCTGTGTTGCCAAAATGCTCGATAATACGCAAAGTATTATCTGTGCTTTTGGCTTAGCATCTGCCCGCACCTCGCTCGCCGTATCGGCACTTAGAATTATGCGGTATCGCCTTATCAAAACCGATCCTGCACTGTTTTGCAAATAAGCGGCTCGCCCCGGGGGATTTTTTGGGTTGGAGAGAGATGGAAAGGGCGAGCCGCCCGTTTGCAAGCAATGAATCAAGGATGGAATAAGATGGCCGGCAGCATCCGATACACAGTGGGTGCGCTGCCCTGCAGCAGCGCACCCATGCATACGGAAACGAAAAAACGAGAAGAGAACCATCGAAAAACTGCTTTTCGTAAATTATTTTACTGCCCTTTCGATGTGCCTTTATTGTGCCACAGATTGTCCACAATGTAAATCACATAAATGCGGTAACATGACAAGCAAATACTTGTCATGCTGGCATTTGCCTTGCTTATTCTCGATCCGGGGCGTTTCCCCATTCCACCTTTTGCATACAATCCAGCAGCTTTTGCACACAGGCCGGATAAATTCGGCTTTCGTCCCACACAAGGTCCACTTCCATGGCCTTTTGCAGGCCCTCGATCTCAAACACGGTGAGCCCGGCCTGCTTCAGATGGTCTTCGCCAAAGCTTTCCAGCACGATCTGCGGCAAAAAGGCTGCCGCCCAGCCGCGGCGGCAGAAATCCAGCTGAATTTCGTAATCGCTCACATCCGCAATATTGTTCAGCTTTAAGTTGCTTGAAAGCAGCGCATCCACTTTGGCATTCAGAATGCTGCCCGGCGAGTTGCGCACAAACGGCAGCTTGCTGAACCAGGCCAGATCTTCGGGGCGTATGGTGGCGTTTTGACGATGCTCCTCAGGCAGCAGGCGGCTGGGCACTGCCAGGCAGATGGACTCCACACGCAGAGGGCGGCGCACCTGATTTTCGCCGCACACGGCCTCGATGCCGATATAACAGTCCAGCTTTCCGGCGGCCAGCTCTTCTTCCAGCTGGGCCGAGTTGTCCATGCGCACGATCACCTCTACGCCGGGGGCTTCCTTCCAGAAAAGCTCTAAAATGCGCGGCAGATAAATTCGCGCACGCGAAATGCCAATGCCGATGGTCACCTTGCCGCGGGTGCCGTCGCGCAGGTTTTCCATTTCCCGCGACAGGTCCTGTTCCAGCACAGCTTCGCGCTCCAGCGTGCGGCGCAGGCTTTGCCCCGCCTGCGTCAGCGCTACCTTGGGGCGGCGCTGAAACAGCGGCACGCCGTATTGCGTTTCCAAACGCTTGATATGCTCGCTCAGGCCCTGCTGCGACATATAGCATTTTTCGGCAGCACGCCGAAAGCTGAGTTCCTGGCACAGCACCAGAAACACCTGTTCACTGGTAGTCATAGGCTTTCTCCTTTTGCCCGCCGGGGCGATTTTCTGCGTGTTTGCACAGTGAAATATCCAAAGCCAAATCAGCTGAAAAGGCGTTTTTGCCCCTGCTTTTAAGCAAGAGCAAAAACGCCTTTTGGTTTCAGCGGAAATCTCTTCAGCCCATCACAGCGCCCAGTGCGCCAAACAAACCGGCGCTTACCGAGCCCATGATAACGCCCGCCAGCAGCACGCCGCCCATGCAGGCGATGAGCGTGTCGCGGAACTTCATATCCAAAATCGAGGCAGCGAGGGTGCCGGTCCATGCGCCGGTGCCGGGCAGCGGAATGCCCACAAACAGCAGCAGCGCGATCACCAGCCCGCGCCCGGCTGTGGCCTGCAGCTTTTTGCCGCCCTTTTCGCCTTTTTCCAGACAAAAGGTGAAAAATTTGCCGATCACGGGCTTATCCTTGCCCCATTCCAACACAGCGCGGGCAAACAGATAGATAAACGGCACCGGCAGCATATTGCCAATGATGGAAATGATATACACCGTGCTCAGCGGCAGGCCAAGGCCCACGCCGATGGGAATGGCGCCGCGCAGCTCAATGAGCGGCACCATGGAAACGAAAAACACATACAGATACTTTGTCAGCATACAAAACCGCCTTTATTACACATTGAACAGGAACTCGATCACATCGCCGTCCTGCACCACATATTCTTTGCCCTCGGTGCGCTGCTGGCCCTTGGCTTTCACCGCTGCATAATCAAAATCGGCCGCTTCCAGATCCTTCCAGCCGATCACGCTGGCGCGAATAAAGCCGCGCTCGAAATCGCTGTGGATCTTGCCGGCAGCCTGCGGGGCTTTGGTGCCCTTGCGAATGGTCCATGCGCGGCATTCCTTTTTGCCGTCGGTCAAAAAGCTGATCAGGCCCAGCAGCTCGTAGCTGGCCTTGATCAGGTTGTCCAGACCCGTGGTGGTGATGCCCATTTCCGAAAGGAAGGCCAGCTTTTCCTCTGCGCTGTAACCGGCAATATCCTCCTCGGCTTTTGCGCAGATGGGCAGTGCCAGCGCGCCTTCTTCTTTTGCGCGCTGCTGCACCAGCGGATAATACTGGTTGCTGGCAAAGCCGTCCATCAAGTCGTCTTCGCTCATGTTGCAGGCATAGATCACGGGCTTTGCGCTCAGCAGGCCGATCTCGCGCAGCACGGCGGGCACGGAATCCTCTTCGGGGAACTCAAAGCTGCGGGCGGGCTTGCCGCTTTCCAGATGGGCAGCCAGCTGCTGCAGCCACTCGGCCTCGGCTGCGGCGGCCTTGTTGCCGGTTTTGGCAGCCTTGGCCTGGCGGCCTGCACGGTTTTGCACCACTTCCAGATCCGAGAGGATCAGCTCCAGATCAATGGCATCGATGTCACGGATGGGGTCTACGCCTACGGGCTTGTTGACATCCTCCACCACATGCACGATATTGTCATCGTCAAAGCAGCGCACCACATGCACAATGGCCTCGCATTCACGAATATGGCCCAGGAACTTGTTGCCCAGGCCTGCGCCCTGGCTTGCGCCCTTTACAAGGCCCGCAATATCGCGGAACTCAACGATTGCAGGAGTTTTTTTATCTGTTTCCCACAGCTCGGCCAATTTGTCCAAGCGGGCATCGGGCACGGGCACGATGCCGCTGTTGGGCTCAATGGTGCAGAACGGATAGTTGGCCGCCTGTGCGTTCTGGGTGCTGGTGAGTGCATTAAAAAGGGTGCTTTTGCCCACATTGGGAAGCCCCACGATACCTAATTTCATATATTCTAAATCTCCTTTATTTTCAATGGTTTTTCGGGTTTTGGGGACACACTCCGCACCAATTCCGCACCAATTTTTCGCA
>SFIE01000008.1 GCA_004555405.1 Subdoligranulum sp. | reverse complement strand
TTGTATCCAATAGTTTTCTTTGCTAATAGTTTACCTTGTTTTGCCCGGCTCGTCAAGCCCCCGCCCCGGGTGAATGCCATGAAAGAATTTTTCAAAATTTGTACACTTTGCCAGCCGATTTTATGCTATACTAATGTGTGATATCACCGCCGGGCCCACCGGGAAAGCCTTTGGGTTTTGCCCTTGTGCCGCGGGTGCGGCTGTAAGGAGCAGCCCCGGGGCTGCAAAAGCGCCCTGCATTTCTAAAAAGCATTATATTTTTTGCTTCTGCAAGTTTTTTCATGGTATGCGGTGCTGCCGTATGCCGGTTTTATAAGGAGGTTTTCATGGCGAAACGATCGTTGCGTATGGTTTGCTGCCTTGCCGCCGTTCTGGCTTTGGCGGGCTGCGGCAAAAAAAGCACTTCGGGCGGCAGCATCAAGCGCGCCGCGGTGAAAAGCGAGGAGGTGCAGTTTGCTTCTCCCCAAAACGGTGACACGGTTGCCGTTTTTGACACCAGCCTTGGCGAAGTGCGCGCCGTACTGTATCCACAGTATGCCCCCATGGCGGTGGAAAATTTCGTGGGCCTGAGCCAGGCCGGTTACTATAACGAAACCGTGCTGTTCCGGGTCGAGCCGGGCTTTGCCGTGGAAGGCGGCGATGCCTCGGGCGAGGGCACCGGCGGCACCACCATCTGGAGCGGCAACGGCTATCCTGCGGAAAGCTGCGATGCGCTGCGGCACTATGCGGGCGCTTTGTGCGCCGCGCAGGACGATACCACCGGCAGCTGCTACAGTGTGTTTTATGTGGTGGCAGCCGAGCCCGACAGCGTGGACAGCAGCCAGCAAAGCGCCATGAGCGATGCCGGTTGGCGCAGCGAGGTGTACGATGCCTATTCGCAGGCAGGCGGGCTGCCCAGCCTGGATTTTACCGACACCGTGTTCGGGCAGGTGTATGAGGGCATGGATGTGATTGATGCCATGGCCAACGCTTCTGCCGATGACGACCACCGCCCCACCGAGGATATCGTGATCCACTCGGTGAGCATTGAAACCTACGGCGATTAAAGCTTTTTGCCAAAAAGGCGGGCACTCTGTAAAAATCAGAGTGCCCGCCTTTTGATGTATTGCGGAAATTATGCGGTGCTGCCGGATGCTTTTCAGCCCGCCAGTGCCGCGCCCAATGCCTCACAGGCTTCGGCATCGCTCCCCTCGGGCAGGCCGCACACGATCACAGGCTCGTTCACGATGGCTGCGCCTGCGGCCTCGGCATCCTCGGCCCAATCGCGCATCCACTGGCCGTCGCCCCAGCCGTAGCTGCCGAACAGGCCCAGGCTTTTGCCGCTCAGGGCCGGGCGAAGGGCATCATACATGGGCTGGAACTCGGTTTCCTCCAGCACCTCTGCGCCCATGGCCGGGCAGCCCATGGCAATGGCCGAATAGCCCGCGGCCTCGGCCGGGGTGAACTCGGCAGCGGTGTACAGCTTTGCCTCACCGCCTGCGCTCTGCACGCCCTTTTCCACCAGCTTGGCCATGGCCTCGGTGTTGCCGGTGCCGCTCCAGAATACGATGGCTGCTTTTTCCTATTACAGTCAACTCCTTTATAAAATTGGTGAATTTCAAACGGCAACGATCAGCTGCGTGAGCGACCGGCCGTTCAGATAACATTTTTGATACACCTCGGTGCAGTGCTGATACAGGCGAAACAGCCGCCGGGCGTTTTCCGGCTCGCTGTACACCTTCCATGTGCCTACACACAGGCAGTTTTGGCCTTTGTTGCGGATAAAGCCCTGCACATCGGCCACCGGGTAATCCAGAAACAGGCCGATCTCGTGCGGGAATTCACACCCCGGGCACACGCGCCCCGCAAGGTGCTGCAGGCACTGCCGTGTGCCCCAGCTTGCATGGTAGCCGTATTCGGCCAACAGCTCGCGTGAGCCCGGGCGGCTGAGCGACCTGGCCAAAAGCACCGGGCGGTAGGTATACAGCAGCACACGCTCGGGCCGGGCCTTGCAGCGCCCCAAAACCATTGTGCATATTCCCTTGGCGCTGTATTGGCGGTTCCAGCCTTCCAGCTCGGCCTCCAGATCCTCTGCCGGGCCAATGGCATACGAAAACAAGCTGGCACTTTTCAGCCCCGCCATGGTGGGGGCAGCCTGCTGCACCAGAACACTGCTAAGCAATCCATCACCTCCCGTTTTGGTTAGTATGAGCTAACTCATGCCGAAATATTTGTGGTTAGCTTAAACTAACCACCGGTGAAATTATAACAGCCCCGCCGGCTTTTGTCAATAGCATTGCTGCCAATGGCTATTTGAGGGGCTTTTTGATTGCGCTATTTTCTGTATCGTATTATAATAGTGCTATTGTTTCTATGGGAGAAAGGCTTAAATTTATGGAAAAAAACCTCACCTCGGGCAGTGTGTGGAAAAACCTGCTGTGTTTTTCTTTGCCCTTTCTGCTATCCTATTTTCTGCAAACGCTTTACGGCATGGCCGATCTTTATATCATCGGCCAGTTTGAGGGCGCAGCCTCGATCACCGCGGTTTCGGTGGGCTCACAGGTGATGCACATGATCACCGTGATGGTGGTTGGGCTGGCCATGGGCACCACCGTAAGCATTGCCCGGGCTGTGGGCAGCGGCGATCAAAAGCGCATCAGCGGGATCATTGGAAACACCGTTGTGCTGTTTGCCGCACTTTCGCTGGTACTCACCGGGCTTTTGCTGCTGGCGCGCCGGGGCATTGTGAGCCTGGTTGCCACCCCCGCTGCTGCGGTTTCGGGCACGGTGGATTATTTGACGGTTTGCTTTTTCGGTATTCCGTTTATTGTAGCGTACAATATTATCAGCGCGATCTTCCGCGGCATGGGCGACAGCAAAACCCCCATGTTCTTTATTGCCGCCGCGTGCTTTGCCAATATCGTGCTGGATTATTATTTTATGGGGTTTCTGGGCCTTGGCCCTGTGGGCGCTGCGCTGGGCACCACACTTTCGCAGGCGCTGAGCGTTGTGCTTTCGCTGGCCGTGATCCTGACCCGCCGCAGCATGGGGCTTTCGCTCCATCGCGGTGACTTTCGGCCGCAGAAAGCCCTTTTGCAGCGTATTTTGCGCATCGGTATGCCCATTATGCTGCAAGACGGTTTTGTGCAGATCTCGTTTCTGATCATTACCGTTCTTGCCAATCAACGCGGCCTCACCGATGCCGCCGCAGTGGGCATTGTGGAAAAGATCATCAGTTTTCTGTTTTTGGTGCCTTCGTCCATGCTTTCAGCGGTGTCGGCGCTGGGGGCGCAAAATCTTGGTGCCGACAAGCCGCAGCGCGCTGTTTCCACGCTGCAGTGCGCCATTGCCATCGCTGCAGGCTTTGGCCTTTGCGCCAGCCTTGCTGTGCAGCTTTGCGCCGGAAACACGGTGGCCCTGTTCACAGCCGATGCCGCCGTGGCTGCATCGGGCGGCGAATACCTGCGCGGCTATATCTGGGATTGCTTTTTTGCGGGCATCCAGTTCAGCTTCAGCGGCTATTTTTGTGCGCTGGGCCGGGCCGAACTTTCGTTTTTGCACAATGTGCTTTCCATTGTGCTGGTGCGCGTGCCGGGCGCTTATCTGGCCTGCCGCCTTTTTCCGCAAACGCTGCTGCCCATGGGCTTTGCCAGCGCGGCGGGCTCGTTGCTTTCCGTGATCGTGTGCCTGATCTTGTTTCGGATGCTGCAGCGCAAAAACGCCCTTTTGCCTTCTTGAATCCGGTAAAAAAATTCCTGCCGCTTGGAGAAACGGCAGGAATTTTTTATTGCAATGCTTTTTCCATAAAATACACGATCTGCTTTTGCCACCAGTACCAATCGTGGTTTACATCCCAGCCCCAGCGGTCGACCACAGCAGGAATGTTTTGCTGTTCCAGCGCTGCCTGCATGGCATCCAGCTGCGGCAGCAGGGCTTCTTCGCCGCTGCCCTGCCCGCAGCACAGATAGATTTTGCTTTGCGCATACAGGGCCCGCCGGGAATCGCCCGCCGGAAGATGCAGCAAAAATTCCGCCGGGCTGTTCTGGTAGGTGAGATCGTCGGTATAATCACCAAACAGCAGCGAGGCGCGATACCAGCCGCTGAGCGCGATCACGCCCGAAAACCGTTCCGGCTTGCGGAAAAACACATCTGCCGCCATGCCGCCGCCCAGGCTGCAGCCGGTGATCAGCATTTTTTCGGGTGCGGCGGGATTTAAGCGGCGTGCCATGGGCATCAGCTCGCGCAGGATATAGTTGTAGTAGCTTTCCAGCGCCAGCGAACCGCTGCGGCTGCCCCGGCCCACCTGCGGGCAGATCAGATCGTCGGCCCCATCGGCGCACACCAGCATGATCTCGCCGCGCTCGATCCACGGGGCCAGCGCCGCCACCATGCCGTTGTTTTCATAATCCCAGCATCGATCCCCCTGGCTGGGCAGTGCGATCACAATGCGCCCTGCGCTGCCATGCACGTGCCAGGTCATATCCCGGCCCACATAGTAGCTGTAATCGGTAAAATATCGTTTTTCCATGCTCCGTTCCCCGCTTTGCATCCATATTTTTGGGTTTGGTTTTATTATATCATGGAGCGAAGCGAAATGATATAATTGCGCATAAAAAGCCGGTTGCCACTTGCCCCACAGGGGCAAATGGCGAGGCGCTGCGCATTTTGTGTGCATGGAGCGAAGCGAAATGATATAATTTGCCATGTTTTTCGGTTCCCGGCTATAGCCGGGGAGAAAAACGGCACTGAAACACAAAAAATGTGCAAGACCGCCGGGGCCTTGCACATTTTGGCGTCTGCTCAGTGGCAGCCGCTGCAGTGGCCGCAGTTTCCGCTGCAGCCCTTGCCGTTTTTCTTATCCTTGTACAGCGAGCGGGCCGCCAGTGCTGCGATCACCAGCACGATCCCACCCATGATCAGATTTCCCACGATCGAAGGCATATACCGCCCCTCCCTTCTGTTTTAAACCAATCAGGCGTTTGCTTCCACTGCGGTAACAGCTTTGCCCTTTCCCTGCATTTTCTTAGCAGGGCGCAGCAGGAAGTAGAAGAATGCGATCACCACCAGAACGGCGATCACGGTGAACACGCCAAACTGACCATACAATGCCAGACTGCCCAGCTGGTTGACCACCAGGCCTACCAGCCATGCAAAGCCGCACTGATAACCGATAGCCGTCCAGAACCACTTGGCATTGTTCATTTCGCGCTTGATGGCGCCCATAGCGGCAAAGCAGGGAGCGCACAACAGGTTGAATGCAAGGAAGGCATAGCCGCTTGCCAGCGTGAAGGTGGCTGCCATGTTGGCATACACAGTGCCCTCGCCTGCGGTGTACAGAATGCCCATGGTGCCCACAATGTTTTCCTTGGCCACCAGACCGGTGATGGAAGCCACGGTCGCCTGCCAGTTGCCGAAGCCCAAGGGGGCAAAGATCCAGGCCAGTGCGCTGCCAATGGTTCCCAGGATCGAGCTGTCGATCTGGTCTTCTGCCAGCATGCCGAAGCTGCCGTTTACAAAGCCGAAGTAAGTGGTGAACCACACCACGATGGTGGACAGCAGAATGATAGTGCCTGCCTTTTTAATAAAGGAAGAGCCGCGTTCCCACATGGAGCGCAGGATCGCACCCACGGTGGGCATATGATAGGCGGGCAGCTCCATAACAAAGGGAGCAGGGTCGCCCACGAACAGCTTGGTCTTTTTCAGGATAATGCCCGAGCAGATGATGGCTGCAATACCCAGGAAGTAGGCCGAGGGAGCCACCCAGCTTGCGCCGCCGAAAATTGCACCCGCCACCATGGCGATGAAGGGCAGCTTGGCGCCGCAGGGAATGAAGGTGGTGGTCATAATGGTCATCTTGCGGTCACGGTCATTTTCAATGGTACGGCTGGCCATAATGCCGGGTACGCCGCAGCCGGTGCCGATCAGGATGGGAATAAAGCTCTTGCCGCTCAGGCCAAAGCGGCGGAAGATACGGTCCATAATAAAGGCGATACGCGCCATGTAGCCGCATTCCTCCAGGAATGCCAGGAACAGGAACAGCACCAGCATCTGGGGCACAAAGCCCAGCACAGCGCCAACGCCAGCAATGATGCCGTCCAGGATCAGGCCGCTCAGCACCTCGCCGCAGTTCATGGATTCCAGCAGGCTGCCCACCAGCACAGGAATGCCGGGCACCCAGATGCCGTAGTCGGCGGGGTCAGGCTCTTCGCCGTTATACTCTGCAAAGGTTTCGGCAGCCTCGGCCAGCTCCTCGCCGGTATAGGTCACATCCTCGGTGGCCAGCGTTTCCTCGTCCTCCAAGGTGTAATCGGCCGTTGCATCGGGGGCAACGGCGGCGGCAAACTCGTTCACGGCAGCCACGGCGGCTGCGCCGTCATAATCTTCGCTTTCGCTGTCAATGGCAGCGGCCAGCGCTTCGCTGCCGTCTGCCTCAACAAAGGCGTTGATCACATTCATGGCATCGCCATAGGGCTCGGCGGCCTCCTCATAAGCAGAGGTGCCAATGCCGAACAGATGCCAGCCATCGCCAAACACACCGTCGTTGGCCCAGTCGGTGCCTATGGTGCCCACCGTGGTAACCGAGATATAGTACACCAGCCACATGACCAGTGCAAAAATCGGCAATGCCAGAATGCGGTTGGTCACAATGCTGTCGATCTTATCGCTGGTGCTCATGCTGTGGGCGGCAGCGGCCTTTTGAATGGCGCCGTCCATCACCTTGTTGATGTAGGCATAGCGCTGGTTGGTCACAATGCTTTCGGCATCGTCGTCCAGCTCGGCCTCGCAATCGGCAATGTGCTGTTCCAGATGTGCCATCAGATCGGCGGGCAGGTTGAGCTCCTCCTGCACCTTGGAATCGCGCTCAAACAGCTTGATCGCATACCAGCGCAGGAAACGGGGCTCTACATGGCCCTGAATGGATTCCTCAATGTGCGCAATGGCGTGCTCTACGCTGCCGGTAAACACATGGGGCTGCTCTTTGACCTGATTTTTGCCCTCGGCCAGCGCCAGCGCAGCCTCGGCGGCCTGCATGCAGCCCTCACTTTTCAGGGCGCTCATTTCCACCACCGGGCAGCCCAGGCGCTCGCTGAGCTTGGTGAGGTTCAGCTTGTCGCCGTTTTTGCGAACAAGATCCATCATGTTGACAGCCACCAAAACGGGAATGCCAAGCTCGATCAGCTGGGTGGTCAGATACAGGTTGCGCTCAATATTGGTGCCATCCACGATGTTCAGAATGGCATCGGGCTTTTCGCCCACCAGATATTTGCGCGAAACCACTTCCTCCAGCGTGTAGGGAGAAAGAGAATAAATGCCGGGCAGGTCCTGCACGATCACATCACTGTGGCCGCGCAGTTTGCCCTCCTTTTTTTCTACGGTTACGCCGGGCCAGTTTCCAACATACTGGCTGCTGCCGGTCAGGTCATTGAACAGGGTGGTTTTGCCGCAGTTCGGGTTGCCTGCCAGTGCAATTTTCAACTCCATGCTTTTCTCCTTTCTATCGGTTAGAACCCTCTAACCTATGCCCCGCAAAAAAGCGGCCTTGCACCGCCCGGGGGATCTATGGGCCCTGCCGCACCGCTTCCAGCGCCGGTTTAGCGGGAATCGTACGGTGTGGCCCTTATTCTACTTCGATCATTTCGGCATCGGCCTTGCGCAGGCTCAGCTCGTAGCCGCGCAGGTTCAGCTCCATCGGGTCGCCCAAGGGGGCCACCTTGCGCACATGAATGGTCACCCCTTTGGTGATGCCCATATCCATGATGCGGCGCTTTACAGGGCCTGCGCCTTGAATTCTGGCCACTGTTACGGTTTCGCCCACTTTTACTTCTTTCAAGGTTTTCATGTGTTTTCTCCTTCCTCAGATCATAATTCGATTAGCCATCGCCTTGTCCAGCGCGATCCGGCTTTCTTTTACTTTAATGATCAGGTTGCCGCCCATATCGTTCATAACGGTCACAGCGGCATCCACCACAAACCCAAGCTCGGCCAGATGCTGGCGAACTTCGTCTTTGCCGGTTATTTTGCGAATGGTCACCGGCTCGCCCACCTTTGCCATTGTCAGAGGCATCATACCGGATACACTTCCTTTTCCCACTAAAATATCTGTTTTTCGGCGCAGCTGTGCCGAAAGTCTCACAAGTTAGAGGCATCTAACTTGTCTTGAGCGTCTATAGTTTACTATGGCTAACTGCCATTGTCAAGCGCGTTTTCCACGATTTGTGGATTTTGGTTTGTTATGCTTAACCGTGGGGGTTATTTTTGGCTAACTTGGCCAATTTTTTCGTTTTCCCTCTTTCATTCCGGTTTTATCGCGGCTCTTGCTTGCCAATTTTTGAAAAACATGATAAATTATGTAGTAATACACCTAATTTTCTGCAGCCGCCTTTGCCGCGGAGAAAATCAGCATTTTGATTGTTTAAGGAGGCTTCGCGTTCATGTCTATTCACGAATCCGGCGAGGACTATTTGGAATCCATATTAAAATTAAAGCAAAGCCTTGGGCAGGTGCGCAGCATTGACATTGTGGGCGAGTTGGGTTACAGCAAGCCCAGTGTCAGCATTGCCATGAAGCGCCTGCGGGAAAGCGGTTATATCGAAATGGCACAGGACGGCTACATCACGCTTACCGAAAGCGGGCAGCAGGTGGCCGAGCGCATCTATGGCCGCCATCAGGCGCTGACTTCGTTTTTCGTAGCTCTCGGCGTGAGCAAGGAAACCGCCGCCGCCGATGCCTGCAAGGTGGAGCATGATCTGAGCGAGGAAACCTTCCAAAAGCTGTGCCAGCACGCTGAGCAGCACCTGCGCTTCACCATGCCAAAGGGCGATTCCACTGACCAATAATTTTTCACCATAAAAGCAAAATGCCTGAAACGGGCCGGTTTTTCCGGCTTTCGTTTCAGGCATTTTTTTGCACAGAAAAGCACCGCAGGGGCATTGTCCCATGCTTTCACAAGGTTCTTGTCCGCGCGCGTCGCCCCTCGTGTAGGGGCGTGACTTCAAATCTACAATATAATCAAAAGTTGAACGATATCAACCTGTCGCTCTCCTCTCGTAGACCACAGGTAAAATCACTTTCCCGGAGTGAGAGAGATTTGAACTCACACGACTCCTGCACGCCAAGCATCCACTGTTTTCTCCGTTTCTAATCTTTTTCTCAGACGCTGATGGTTTACCCGCGGTGCGCTGTATGGGAATTTCGTAATTGCATCCCTCTTCCATAAACTTATACAAAAACCCCGGCGGGGCTCAAAAGGCGAACCATGCGCCTATGAACCCCGCCGGGGAATTTTTTATAGCTTGGCAGATCAGTCGTGTGCGCGGGTGGCAATTTCGTTCAGAACCTTGTTCTTGAACTCTTCCACGCTCATTTCCACGGTGTCGCCTGCACGGTTGCGCACCGAAATGTTGCCGGCCTCGGCTTCCTTGGCACCCAGGATCAGCATATAGGGGGCACGATCCAGCTGGCGGGCCTGGCGGATCTTATAGCCGATCTTTTCGTTGCTCTCGTCCACTTCCACGCGGATACCGGCATCATCCAGCTGAGCAGCCACTTCGCGGGCATAATCCAGCGTTTTTTCAGAAACCGGCAGAACCTTGACCTGCACAGGAGCCAGCCAAGTGGGGAACTTGCCCTTGGTCTCTTCAATGATATAAGCCATAAAGCGATCCAGCGAGCCCAAAATGGCGCGGTGCAGCACCACGGGGGTCTTGTCGCTGCCGTCAGAGTCCACATAGGTGAGCTTGAACTTAGCGGGCAGGCAGAAGTCCAGCTGGCAGGTGGACAGCGTGTACTCAGCGCCCACGGCAGGCTGCACATTCACATCCAGCTTGGGGCCGTAGAAGGCAGCCTCGCCGATCTCCTCGGTGTAATCAATGTGCAGATCGTCCAGCACCTTGCGCAGTGCATCCTCGGCCTTGTTCCACATTTCGTCATCCTGATGATACTTCTTTTTATCGGCAGGATCGCGCAGCGACAGCACACAGCGATAGTTGGTGATGTTGAAATCCTTGTACACATCAAAGATCAGATCAACGACCTTGGAAATTTCGGACTCGATCTGGTCGGGGGTCACAAACAGGTGCGCATCGTTCTGGCAGAAGTGACGGCCGCGCTCGATGCCCTTCAGCGTACCGGAGGACTCATAGCGGAAGTCGTGTGCGATCTCACCAATGCGGATGGGCAGCTGGCGATAGCTATGCGGGCGGTTGGCGTAGATCATCATGTGGTGGGGGCAGTTCATGGGGCGCAGCACAAAGCTTTCGCCTTCCATTTCCATGGCAGGGAACATATTTTCTTTATAATGCTCCCAGTGGCCGGAGGTCTTATACAGATCCACCGTACCCACACAGGGGGTCATAACATGCAGATAGCCCAGCTTGCGCTCTTTGGCCTTGATGTAGTTTTCCAGCTCCTGCCATACAGTGTAGCCCTTGGGCAGGAACATGGGCAGGCCACGGCCGATGAGGTTATCGGTCATGAACAGCTGCATTTCCTTGCCGATCTTGCGATGGTCACGCTCACGGGCTTCCTGCATCTGCTTTTCGTACTCTTCCAGTTCCTCGTTGCTGGCAAAAGCCACACCGTTGATACGGGTGAGCATCTTATTGCTGTCATCGTTCTTCCAATAGGCGCCGGACTGCTGGGTGATCTTGAATGCCTTCAGGCCCTTGGTGTAGGTGAGGTGAGGTCCGATGCACATATCGATATATTCACCCTGCTGGAAGAAGCTGAATTCGGTTTCGTCTGCCAGGTCTGCCATGTGCTCTACCTTATACTTTTCGCCGCGCTCTTCCATGAGCTTTACGGCCTCGGCACGGGGCAGGATAAAGGGCTTGATGGGCAGGTTTTCCTTGCAGATCTTGCGCATCTCTTTCTCGATGTTTTCCAGATCTTCGTCGCTCAGCTTGGTGTCGCCCAGATCGATATCATAGTAAAAGCCCTTATCGGTAGCGGGGCCAAAGCCAAAATCGGCCTGAGGGAACAGGCGCTTCACGGCCTGTGCCATAATATGGGCAGCGGTGTGGCGCAATACATGCAGTTCCTGGTCTTTGGGGCACTCGGCAACGGTGCCGTCCTTATAAACGATCTTCATAAATGCTTCCTTTCCTGATTAAAAAGCTGCGAAAAATAAAAAACGCTTCACCCCGTATCACAAAACTACGGGGTGAAGCGGTAAATGCTCCACGGTTCCACCCGAATTGCACAGCCAGACGCTGTGCCTCTCGATCGGGGCTGTAACGGGCCCGGCCCGGCGGGGGTTCGCCCCCGCGCTCAGCGGTGGTATCCGTTTTTGGCTCTGCCGGGCTGCTTGCAGCACATTTCCAAACGAAACGGCAGCCCTCTCTGCAAATGGCAGCGGCGGTGAAAACGGCGTTGTCCGCATCGACGCTTTTGCGGGATGATTTGTTTTATATTTTCTATTATACCCCCGTTTTCAGCCTTGTCAACACCCGGCAGTTTTGCTTTTCTGTAACAATTTCTTGACATTCTGCCGCCCAACCTTTAATATATTATTTAGGTACAGAAACAGGTGCATCGCACTGACTGGAATTTCGAGCATTTTGCTCTTTTTTATAAGATAGATCCTGAATAGCTTTATCATATTCTATAAAAAGCTCTCCGTGCGGTAATTTGTGCGGCGCAGGGTTTTTTATGCCCTTTTCCGGCTCTTATAAAATTGAATCAGACTCTAACCAGCTCTTTGCAGGTGCGCCTCAAATGAAATTATATAATTTTTTGAGGAGTTGAACAAATGACTACTACCATTATCGTTGCAGTGGTGGTCGGCATCGTTTTCACCGCAGGGGGCTTTTTTTGCGGCTATACCCACCGCAAAAACACCGCGGAAGCCAAAATTGGCAGCGCCGAACAAGAGGCTATGCGTTTGGTAAACGATGCGATCAAAACTGCCGAGCAGAAACGCAAGGAAGCTATTATTGAAGCAAAGGACGAAGCCTTTAAGCTGAAGGCCGATGCCGAAAAAGAGATCAAAGAGCGCCGCAGCGAAGTGAGCCGCCAGGAGAACCGCTTGGTTCAAAAGGAAAATTCGCTGGACAAAAAAACCGAGGCTCTGGAAAAGAAAGAAGAAGACCTGAAAAACCGCACCGAGCTGGTGGATGCCCGTTTGGGTGAGCTGGAACAGCTGAAAGCCCGTGAAAACGAAAAGCTGGAAACCATTGCCGGTTTGAGCCAGGAGGATGCAAAGGTTCTGCTGCTGAGCCGGCTGGACGATGAGCTGGTGCACGAAAAGGCTGTGCGTGTGGCCGCCTATGAGGCCAACATGAAGGATCAGTGCGATATGATCGCACGCGATATGATCAGCCTTGCCATTGCCCGCTGCGCTGCCGATCATTCCAGCGAAAGCACCGTTTCGGTGGTGCCCCTGCCCAGCGATGAAATGAAGGGCCGCATCATTGGCCGCGAGGGCCGCAACATCCGCGCTTTGGAAACCGCCACCGGCGTGGACCTGATCATTGACGATACCCCCGAAGCCATCACTCTTTCCAGCTTTGACCAGACCCGCCGCGAGGTGGCCCGTATGGCACTGGAAAAGCTGATCAGCGATGGCCGTATCCACCCCGCCCGCATTGAGGAAACCGTGGATAAATGCCGCCGCGAGCTGGAGCTGCAGATGAAGCGCGAAGGCGAGCGTGCTGTGATGGATCTGGGCGTTCATGGACTGCATCCTGACCTTGTCAAGCTGCTGGGCCGCTTGAAATTCCGCACCAGCTTTGGCCAGAATGTGCTGCAGCACAGCATTGAGGTTTCGCTGCTCAGCGGCCTGATGGCCGGTGAAATGGGCCTGAATGTCACCCAGGCCCGCCGTGCCGGCCTGCTGCACGATATCGGCAAGGCACTTGACCATGAGATCGAGGGCAGCCATGTGCAGATCGGCGTGGACATTTGCCGCAAGTATAAAGAGAATCCCGCTATTATTCACGCAGTGGAAGCACACCACAACGATGTGGAGCCCAAGACTCCCCTGGCCTTTATTGTGATGGCTGCCGATGCCATTTCGGCTGCACGCCCCGGCGCACGCCGCGAAAACATGGAAAGCTACATCAAGCGTCTGGAGAATCTGGAAGAGCTGAGCTGCAGCTTTGAGGGCGTGGAAAGCGCCTTTGCCGTGCAGGCTGGCCGTGAGGTTCGCATTATGGTTGAGCCCGGCAAGGTGTCGGACGATCAGCTGATCCTGCTGAGCCGCAGCATTGCCAAGAAGATCGAGGAAGAGCTGGATTATCCCGGCCAGATCAAGGTGAATGTGATCCGCGAAAGCCGCGCTGTGGAATACGCAAAGTAAGAAAAACGCAAATCTGTTTCCCGGGTCGGGCTCTGTTTTATCGCAGAGCCCGACTTTTTTCTTACAGGAAACCGGCCTGTTCCCCGCTCGTTTTATGCAGTGCGAAACGCCCCTTGCCATATCTACCAAGAGCAGGCCAATGCCGCCCAGCTATGGCAGGCCCCGGCTGCGCGCTGGGCTTAGCGTATCCTTGCCTGCAAAGCCATGCCGAGTGCGCCGCGCCTGCGGCCTGCAGAGGCCCGCTATAAGCCGCTATGAGTAAGGGGTGATGATTTTTTCCCCTGCCGTTTGCTTTGCAGCCCAGACACGGGCGATTTGCGTTTAGCACAATGCTCTATGGCTGTGATCTTGCATAGCGGCGGCTGGCCCTTCGGCGCTCTTGCTGTTTGGATTCGGCTCTTGCAGGGCTTACCCATCGATTTTCCAATATGAACACCAAAATCCGGCAAAATGCAAAAAACTCCCCGCAGGGAACATCGGCTTTTGAAAAGTCGATGCCCTGCGGGGAGTTTTGTTTTTTACAGGCAAAGCGCCCTTAGGCCGGGTTTAGTTGGCCTTTTCTTCGGCAGGAGCTGCTTCGTTGGGGGCAGTTTTGGGCTTGCCGTCCACAAAGTAGATCACCTTCTTGGGGCACTTTTCGGTGCAGATGCCGCAGCCGGTGCACTTGTCGTAGTCAATGCTGGCGACAAAGTCGGTCACGGTGATGGCACCTTCGGGGCAGTTCTTCTGGCACAGCATACAGCCAATGCAGCCGGCGGTGCATTCCTTCATCACCACGGGGCCCTTTTCCTTGTTGGAGCATTCCACAACGGGCTTTGCTTCCAGGGGCTTCATGAAGATGATGTGCTTGGGGCAGGCCACGGTGCAGGCAGAGCAGCCAGTGCACTTTTCACGGTCAACCACAGCCACGCCGTTCACCACATGGATGGCATCGAACTTGCAGGAAGCTACGCAATCGCCCTTGCCAATGCAGCCGAAAGCGCAGGCGCTGGGGCCGCCGGAAACCATTGCTGCAGCAGCGCAGGTTTCAATGCCCTGATAGTCGAACTTCTGCTTGCACTTATCGTTGGAGCCGCTGCAGGCCACCATAGCGCGCTTGGGCACGCCCGTAGAAGCGCCCACGCCCATGATCTTGGCCACGGCAGCCGAGCAGGCAGCGCCGCCGGGGGCGCACTTGTCGCAGGGGGCCTTGCCCTCTACCACAGCCTTTGCGTAGTCAGCGCAGCCAGCGTAGCCGCAGCCGCCGCAGTTTGCACCTGCCAGAACGGCAGTGATCTCACCCACACGCGGGTCTTCATACACAGCCATGAACTTGGCTGCAGCCACCAGAATGGCGGCGCCCAGGAGGCCCACAATGGTTACGATGATAATTGCCAATACGATCGTATTCATTCTGTTTCCTCCTTAGGCAGCGATCCCGAAGATGCTGTTCATGATACCGCCAAAGCCCATGAAGGACAGGCTGGTGATGGAAGCCGCCACCAGAGTGATGGGCAGGCCCTTGAAGCATTCGGGAGGATTGGCAGCATCCACGCGCTTACGCACACCGCTGAACATAACCATGGCAGCCATAAAGCCGAAGCCGGAGCCTGCAGCGCAGAACAGAGCTTCCAGGTAGTTGTAACCATTGGTGAAGTTCAGAATGCACACGCCCAGCACGCAGCAGTTGGTGGTGATCAGGGGCAGATACACGCCCAGGGAGTTGTACAAAGCCACCATGTACTTGTGCAGGAAGATCTCAATAAACTGCACCAGCACAGCGATGACCAGAATAAACACGATGGTCTGCAGATAATGCAGGCCGTTGGGGTCCAGAATATAAGTTTCCAAAGGCCAGGTTACAGCCGTTGCCAGCACCATAACAAAGATAACGGCGCACGACATACCAAATGCGGAATCCAGCTTTTTGGAAACGCCCAGGAAGGGGCAGATGCCCAGGAACTTCACCAGCACATAGTTGTTGACCAGAATCATGCTGAAGAAGATAAAGAACAAATTTGCCATAAATTACGCCTCCTCTTCTGCATTGCCGGCACAGCCGATGCTGCGCTTGATCTTGTTGTTGGTGCGGTTCTCGTACAAAATCACCATAGCCATCAGGAAGCCGAAGGTAAAGAAGCCGCCGGGGGCAGAACCCATGATGGTGAAGCGGTCGATGCTTTCGGGAACGATGGTGATGCCCAGCCAGGAACCGGCGGACAGGATCTCACGGATGCTGGCCATAGCGGTCAGGGTCAGGGTAAAGCCGATGCCCATGCCCACGCCGTCCAGTGCGGAATCCAGCACGGTGTTCTTGCAGGCAAACATTTCGGCACGGCCCAGCACGATGCAGTTTACAACGATCAGGGGCAGATACACGCCCAGAGCGGTGTACAAGCTGGGAGAATATGCCTGCACCACCATCTGCACCAGCGTAACGAAGGTTGCGATAATGGCAATGTAGCAAGGCAGGTGCACCTTATCGGGGATCACCTTGCGCAGTGCGGAAATAACGATGTTGGAGCAGATCAGCACCACAGTAAATGCAGCGCCCATGCCCAGTGCGTTAGAAACGGCAGTGGTAACGGCCAGTGTGGGGCAGGTGCCCAGCACCAGACGAAGAACGGGGTTCTCCTTGATAATGCCGTTGGTAACAATGCTCAGTTTGCTTTTGTTCTCAGCCATGTTATGCAGCCCCCTTTACTTCATTGAAGCAGTCAATGGCTGCATTTACAGCCGCCACGAAAGCCTTGGAGGAAACGGTACAGCCGGAAACCTGCTGCACATCCTGATTCAGGGTCAGCTCGTTTGCAGCGCTCAGGCCCACAAACTGGCTGGTAAAGCTTTCGTCGTCGCACTTGCTGCCCATACCGGCGGTCTGGGTGGAGCAGTCGGAATAAATGCCCTGAATGTTGCCGTCGGCATCAAAGCCCAGAATGGTGGTGATCACGCCGCCGTCATAGCCGGAGGCAGTGCTCTTTACAGCGATCTGGCCGTCCTCGGTCTTAACCGCAGCAGCCACATTTGCGGTGGTAATGCCGTCGATCTCTTCCAGAGTGTTGGGATCATCCACGCCCTGCAGCACCTGTGCATAGGCGTTCAGGGTGGTGATGCGCTCGTTTTCCGCAATGATGGGTGCGGTCACATTGTTGGTCACAGCCAGCAGAGCCGAGCAGATCAAGGCGATCACGGTAAGCACGATCACGGGCTTGATCATGGTTTCAAAATTGTTGTTCTTGTTTTCCATAAGTCGATCAGCCCTCCTTTGCTTTCTTCGCAGGCTTCACATAGCCCAGAGGAGTCTGGTGGGTCAGGTCGTTGATGTAAGGAGTAACCAGGTTGCCCAGCAGGATGGAGTAGGAAACGCCCTCAGCCATGCTGCCGAAGTAACGAATGGCGAAGGTGACGATGCCGATAAACACACCGTACACGATCTTGCCCTTCAGGGTGAAGGGGCTGGTTACATAATCGGTTGCCATAAACACAGCACCGAACATCAGGCCGCCGGCCATGATCTCGGCCAGGGCAAAATGCAGGCCGTTGCCGGTGAGCAGGAAGCATACAAACACAGTGCCCACATAGGCCACGGGAATGGCAGGGCTGATCACCTTGGTGGCCACCAGAATCACAAAGCCGATCAGGCAGGCCAGAACGCAGGTTTCGCCCAGCACACCGCCATGGTTGCCCATGAACAGATCGATCAGATCGACCTGGCTCAGATCAGACACCTGCAGGGGGGTGGCGCTGCTCAGCTGGCCCACAGCGGAATCGGGGTAAACCCAAGAGGTCATACGGGCAGCAAAGCCGGTGAACAGCACAATACGGCCCACCAGAGCGGGGTTGGCAAAGTTCATGCCCAAGCCGCCAAACAGCTGCTTGGTGATCACGATTGCCACAAAAGCGCCCACAACGCCGATCCACAAAGGCAGGCTTACCGGGAAGTTAAGTGCCAGGATCAGGCCGGTGACCACAGCGGACAGATCGCCCACGGGGTTAGGCTTTTTCATCAAGCGGGTGTACAGGTACTCAAACAGTACGCAGGCGGCGGTGGTGACGATTTCCAGCACCAGAGCACGCATACCGAAAATAATTGCAGAGGCCAGCACGCAGGGCATCAAAGCCAGCACCACGGTACCCATCATTTTGCGGGTGGTGGCAGCAGCGGTGATATGCGGGGAGGCCGTAACGATCAAACGCTCATCCATTTTTATTTACCTCCCTGAGATCTGAGATAGCCCATGTATGCATCCTTGGCAAGGCGCATAGTCTGGGTGACGGGGCGCTTTGCGGGGCACACGAAGCTGCAGCTGCCGCAGGCAACGCACAAATCAACATTCAGCTTGCCCAGTTCGTCCATATTCTTGGCGGTGTAGGCATTGGCAATGTTGACAGGCTCCAGACCCATGGGGCAGCCGTTGATGCAGCGGCCGCAGCGAATGCAGGCGCTGGGCTCGGGCAGGTTGGCAGCTTCACGGCTCAAGAGGATCAGGCCGTTGTTCTGCTT
Organism: Subdoligranulum sp.; assembly: GCA_004555405.1. Classification (GTDB taxonomy): domain Bacteria; phylum Bacillota; class Clostridia; order Oscillospirales; family Ruminococcaceae; genus SFIE01. The sequence goes on along the minus strand of SFIE01000008.1, from coordinate 39,055 downwards.
CAGCACAGGGAAGTCCGTGCCGAACATGGCAAGACCCATCATGGGGCCGCCGGAAATGGCCTTGCCCAGGGTTTTGCCCTCTTTGATGCCGCCGCAGAATTCAATGATGTCGGTGAACAGGGTGCCGATGGGCACTTCCACGTTCATGGGCTTGGCAGCAGCATCGCCGTCTACCGTGAGGCGCTTGGTTACCAGAGGCACACCGGTTTTCAGGAACTTGCCCAGCGTAGAGACGCTGGTAACGTTCATCACGATGCAGCCTGCATCGGCGGGCAGGCCGGGCTTGCCGGTGGGGCCCACCTTGGGCACTTCGCGGCCGGTGCAGCTTTCGATCAGGGTTTTCTCAGCGCCCTGAGGATAGCGCATGGGCAGCGGCTTTACGCTTACGCCCTTCATGCCGGCCACAAGGCCGCTCATCAGATCGATGCACTCGGGCTTGTTGCGCTCGATGCCGATCACGCAGTTGGGAATTTCGCAGTACTTCATCACAGCTTCAATGCCGCTGATGATGGTGTCGCTGCATTCCAGGAACTCGCGGGTATCCGGAGTCAGGAAAGGCTCACACTCGGCGCCGTTGATGACCAGATAGTCGATGCCCTTGGCGCTGAGTTTCACGTGTGCAGGGAAGCCTGCGCCGCCCAGACCCACCAGACCACAGTTCTGCACAGCCTTCAGGAAGCTGTCTTTATCCGTGACAACAGGAGGTACACAGGCGGGGTCGACGGTTTGCTGACCGTCGGATTCGATGGTAATTGCATTGCAGCTCGAGCCGTTTGCCATGGCCACGGGAGCCACTGCCGACACGGTACCAGACACGCTGGAGTAAATGTTGGCACTGACAAAACCGCCAGCCTGACCGATCAGGGTGCCCACCATAACGGTGTCGCCCTTTTTAACAACGGGTACGGCAGGCGCACCGATGTGCTGCGACATGGGAAGAACGACCTTTGCAGGAGCAGGCATTACAACAGTAGCCATACCTGCGGTCGCTTTCTCATGGGGCACGCTGGCGCCTTCAGCCGAGCGCTTCAGTTTCTTGAACATGAATAAACGATCCCCCATTTCTTACTATGGTACTCTCTCCGCAGAGTTTCTTTTTCCGAAGCAGAGCAATCTCACGGCGCGGCGAATGGGCAGAATGCACATCTGCACCTTCTCGCTGTTCGTCAGACAATGCGCAGGAAAAACCTTCCCGCCAGCCTTCCGTGCCGGGGAACTGCTTTGCTCCGGACCAAAAAAGGCCCAGAGACAGTCCAAATGATTGCAGGCAAGGGCGCGTGCCCCCAAAATGGCACGGCATGGCTGCCTGTAGCGCCCCCACCTATACGTATATATTTTATCACCCAAGCCCCACAAGTCAACAAAAATTTCACAGGTTTCGCTTAAAAATCCGCTCTTTCTTTTTTCACGATGCATGGTATATGTGAAAACCGCGGGCATTGCACTTGGGGAAATCTGTGGTATAATATACCCTATATAAGAAGCGCGGCGCTCTGCTGCTGTACTGCCGTATTTGTGTAAAGCGCCCACAGGCTGCTTTGGGAATGTTCCGGATAGGCCCGCGGGCACTGTGTTTTATCGGCACCGCCTGTTTTTTATATGAATTTTGTTACATCACGGGGAGGTACCACTTTATGAAAGCACTGGCAAAGATTTTTTCGTTTTTCCTGTTGGCAGCCTCTGTGGCTTTGGCTGTCACCGTTTTTCTTGACGATCACACCATGGTGCGCCGCAGCTATGTGAATCTGGAAAACGACGACTGATATCCTTTTTATTAATAGTAAAACGCCGCGGAGCGCCGTTCCCCTTGGGAATGGCGCTCCGCGTTGCTTTATGCTGTTTTTTATGCCAGATCCTTCAGCTCGGTCATATTTTCCCAAAAGCGTTTGGGGCAATGCTGCATCCGCAGCTTTTCGTTGCGGCGCTCCTCAATGGCCAGTGCATCGTAAAAGGCTTTCCACAGTCTTTGATAGGTATGCTCGCGTTCTTCGGGGCTGGACATCAGATAGCCGCCCTGAAAACGCGTATAATGCACATCCTCTCCCCGGCGCACCAGCGCCACATAATGCTGATTGTCGTAGATCAGAAAGTCCTCGTTTGGCATACGGTCGCAAAAATGGGTGCGCAGCAGCGGCAGCACATAGTGCTTGGGCGAGATCACCGCACCCAGCATTCCCTCGCGCTCTTCAAAGCGGATAAACTGCTTGAACTGGCAGGCTTCGTTGGCCACTGCGCGCGCCAGCTGCACCACATCGGCCACCTCGGGCGCGCCGGTTTGATAAGCCGCCTGCGGCCCTTTGTCATACATCAGGCGCAAAAAGCGCAAAAGGCGGATCTCTTTGCCTTCATCGCCGTTTAAAAAGCCGCGCACCACCATGTAATACACACGCTGGCCCAGTTTTTCCCGAATGCTCTTCAGCACACGCTGCGCCCTGACCATATCGGTTTGCACGTCTACCCCCGGAAAAAGGCTGCTTTGGCGGGTGGCATAATACCAGATGTCCCAGGGGATCTCCCGGTTTGCGTAGCTTTCAAACACACAGCACAAAAAGCCTTCAAAGGTGCCGTCATACCAATAGATCACATCGCGTTGGCAAGCCATTGCACTGCTTCCTCCTTTACAGTTTGTGCCGCAAGGGCCGGCTGCACGCCCTCGTCGATCAGCCGATGCACGGCAGGCGCTGCCAAGGCCCCCGGCTGCTCGCCGGGCAGGGCATTTGAGGGTGTGTCAAACAGGCTGAGCTGCTGCACCCCCACCGAAAACGCCTGCGGGTCGATCAATGTGCGCGCCACCTCCTCGCGGCGGGCATTCAATGCGCCCGAAAAGCCGCGGCAGGTGATAAAATACTGCGCGCGCTTGAGCACCACGCCCATGCGGCGCAGCTCCTCGAGTCCAAGCGATGCCATGCGGCGGGCATTGCGGATGCGGCGGGCGCTTTTGGGGCCGATGCCGGGCACACGCAGCAGCATTTCCAGCGGCGCGCGGTTCACATCCACCGGAAACAGCTCAAAATGATGAATGGCCCAGTTGCATTTGGGGTCTAAATACGGGTTAAAATTCTGATTTTGCTCGTCCAGCAGTTCGGCTGCCGAAAAATCGTAAAAGCGCAGCAGCCAATCGGCCTGATACAGCCTGTGCTCACGCAAAAGCGGCGGCCTTGTATTCAGCGCAGGCAGGCGCTGATCCTCCACCACGGGCAGATAGGCCGAATAAAACACCCGCTTCAGGCCGAATTTTTTGTAAAGGCCCTCGGTGAGATGCAATATATGATAATCCGTTTCGGGCGATGCCCCCACGATCATCTGGGTGCTTTGCCCGGCAGGAGCAAAGCGCGGTGCGCCGCGATATAAAGCCAGTTCCTTTCGGCTTTGCTCGCTGCCCGCCGCAATTTGCTTCATGGGGCGCAGAATGCCTGCCTTGGTTTTATCCGGCGCCAGCATTTTCAGGCTGGCCTCGCTGGGCAGCTCGATGTTTACGGAAAGGCGGTCCGCCAGAAAGCCCATCTGCCGCACAAGCTCCGGGTCCGCCCCCGGAATGGTTTTTGCGTGAATATATCCGTTAAAACGGTATTTTCCGCGCAGCAGCTCCAAACAGCGGATCATGCGCTCCATGGTATAATCCGGGCTTACCAGCACCGCACTGGACAAAAACAGCCCTTCAATGTAGTTGCGGCGGTAAAACTGTATGGTCAGCTCAGCCAGTTCCTCCGGCGTAAAAGCCGCACGCGGGCGGTCGTTGCTCAGGCGGTTGGTGCAATACGAGCAATCGTAGCAGCACACATTGGTCATCAGTACCTTTAAAAGAGAGATGCAGCGCCCATCGGCCGAAAAGGCATGGCAGATGCCCGCACCGCCCACACTGTTGCCCAGCATACCGTCTTTGCCGCTGCGCACTGTGCCGCTGGAAGTGCAAGCCACATCATATTTGGCACTGTCGGCCAAGATCACAAGTTTTTGTTCCAGATCCATGACTTGCCTCTTATATACTTATATATGTATCTCTGCCGGTTTTGTGAAAGTGCGAAAGCCCTTACCACTTGGTTTTGGTTTCCACCACTTTTCCGGCAATGTAAAGCTGGTTGAGTTCCTCGCCGCGAATGATTTTATCCTCGTAGTTGGTGTTGAACGGGTGCAGCACCACGGCGTTGCCGCGCTGGATATACTTTTTCAGCGTTCCCTCGCCCTCGTCACCATATACGATCACCCCCAGATCGCCGGAATCCAGCGTGCTTTGGCGGTGTACCAGCGCCAGATCGCCATCCGAAATGCGGGGCTCCATGCTGTCACCCTTGACCACCAGATAAAAATAGTTCTGCGGGTCCTTCACGCGCGCATATTCTGTACCATAATCCTCTTCAAAGGCCAGCGCGCCATACCCGGCGCGCACCGTGCCGATCACAGGAATGGGGCATTCGGCATAGCCGCCGAAAAATCTGCGCCCGGCCTGCTCGGCCTCAGCGCCGCCGGTGTGCAGCCCCAGCAGATAGTCGGTGGTGGTGCCCAGCACTTCGGCCAAACGCACCAGCATTTCGGGGTCCGGATTAGAGCGGCCGGTTTCCCACTTGCCCACCGCCTGCTGCGTAACGCCCAGCAAGCGCGAAAGCGTGGCCTGGCTCATCCCTTTGGCTTTTCGGCATTCTTTCAGCTGTATTCCATTCATGTGGTTTCCTCCTGCAAAATGCTTTGTATCGCACAGGCAGCGCCGCCAAATGTTGCCCAACGGCCCGGCATTGCCATAAAACACAATATGATATTTCGGTTTTATTATACAACCAGTTGTTGTTGATGTAAAGCATTTTTCGCAATATCTTCTCTAAAAAGTTGTAAAAAAGCATTGACAACAACCGATAGTTGTATTATGATGCAGATATAGAACAACCGCGAGTTGTTATTCAAAGAGAGGGGTTTCGTTATGAAAAAGGATTTTGGGCGGTTTTTGATCCTTGTGTGCGGGTTTGGGCTGTTTATGCTGATGGGCGCTGCCTTTGAAGGGCTTATGAGCTTTGGCGGCATTTTTTGCGGTGTGGCATTGTGCCTTGGGGGCGGCTGGGCCTGTGTGCGTTTTCTTTTGCGCGAGGCTCCCCGTGCGCACCGCAAAGCCATTCGGCTGGATTTTTCCGGCAGCGGCCGGGCTGCCTGATGCCATTTGGGCCTTGGGCGGGGCATAAAAAGGCAGTTTTTACCGCCAGAAACTTGCGGTTTTTCGTATTTTTATAATTTTTGCAAAAAAGTCGTTGACAAAGTGCATCTCTTCTGCTATACTTATTTTCGCACTCTGATGGCGGTCAGATTGCCCACTATGGAGAGGTGTCCGAGTGGTTTATGGAGCTGGTCTTGAAAACCAGTGACACAGCAATGTGCCGTGGGTTCGAATCCCACCCTCTCCGCCAATTATAAGTGAATATGTGAATCACTTTGAACTTGGAGTAGTACTCAAGAGGTCGAAGAGGCGCCCCTGCTAAGGGCGTAGGGCGGGAAACCGTCGCGAGAGTTCAAATCTCTCCTACTCCGCCAAAGCACCCCATATATAGCGTTTGTGCGTTATATATGGGGTGCTTATTTTTAGTCTTTCATTTTTCCGAATTTCAAAAAATACACCAGAAAACACCACAAAACACGGCGGGTGCATACAACGGTGCATACATAGATGCATACAATGGTGCCTACAATTCCTTTTGCAATCTTTTCCCTATCAAGGTATAATATATACATATAATAATAGAAGCCACGAATGCAGAGTATACGAAAGCGCCTCTGTGTTCGTGGCTTCTATTTTTTTCAAACGCCGAATTCGAATAGTATGCAACAAGTGCGACTAAAAAAAATATCATAATTTATGCATTTCGCCCATTTACAACCGGCCAAAATTGGCCTATAATATAATCAAACAAAGACGATACAGCCACATTTGAAAATTTGGATGAATTTCTTATGAAAAACGCTTTTGAAATCGCCGAAGAAATCCGCAGCGCCGATGTGTACGACGCCGACTTGTGCCGGGAGCTGTGCGAAGCCGCTGGCATGGAAGCCGAGTGGGACGCAGCAGACGGCGACAACTTCGAGGCTGTGCTGGAAGCCGCAGCCGAGAAGCTGGGCGTGGAAATCTACTAAGGAGGGAATCACCATGAAGAAAATGTATGTAGCCATCGAGGAACCCAGAAACGGCCTGGGAGATACCTACGAGCAGTTTTTTAAAACTCCCGAAGATGCAGCCCGCGAAGCTCGCAGCCTTTGGGATCACCTGACCAGCAGTGAAAAGGTGAAAACCCATGTGTACAGCGCCGTCATCACCGAGGACGATCTCACCGCCGAAGCCTTTGATGAGATCAACATTTCTGACACAGATCCATCATGCGCTGACGGTATCTGCTGGGGGCTGTACCACTCTACCGACACCTACCCCGGCAGCTTTGATTCCGATTCTGTCGATTGAAAGGAGAACACCATGAACACCGAATCTATAAACCTTTCCGAAATGACCGCCGAAGATAAAAAATCTTTGGAGGATTATCTCAAAGCCATGGAGCAATACCGCAGCGAGAAGAAAAAGATTTTGGAGGGTTATGACCATGAATAACCTTTACGCCATCCGCACAGAAAAGGGAATGACCCAATCAAAGCTTGCGGAGCTGTCTGGCATCAATGCCCGGCAGATTAGGAAGATCGAAACCGGCGAGATCAAGACCCGCAACATCACCGTCGGTACAATCACCGCACTTGCCCACGCTCTCGGCGTGGGAATAGAAGAACTGATAAAAGAGAACACTGAAAAGCACTGATGCCATAGATGGTCGCACAGTAAAGTGACCATACCCCACCGCCCGAATAACAACCCTAACAGCAACAGGAGGCACGCCACGCGCAAGATCACATTCTCCCCCGATTCCATCGCAGAAATCGCCATCGCCCACTATATCGACCAGTACGAAGCCGAAACCGGCAAGCGCTGCACGCAGTCCTACGCCATCAACGCGCATATCACAAGGGTTCCAAGCCATTGCCTTCTATGCCCGTGGTGTGCGTAGCCGCAAAGGCAAGCCAGTCACGACTTATAAAGGCTGGCGGCTCGCGCAGCTTCCAAAAGACAAAAAATAAAAAATATCGCCGCCCCATGGCAACGCCTTGGCGATAGGTGTCTACAATTTCCCTTGCAATCTTTTTCCTATCAAGGTATAATATATACATATAATAATAGAAGCCACGAATGCAGAGTATACGAAAGCGCCTCTGTGTTCGTGGCTTCTATTTTTTCAAACGCCGATCTCGGCAAAGCCCCCTGTTTTGTGCAATGCAAAGCAGGGGCATTTTATTATTTTTAGCCATTTTCAGCAAATAGCGGGTAGTTCCACCTAAAAATGTGTCACTACCCGCCATTCGTGGTACAGGTGAGCCGGACTCTTGCCTGCATCCTTGGGTTACGCTTCCCGTTATCAAAAAGCGTATCCAGATTAACTTGTGGTGCCCAGGGCAGGCACAAAACGCCCACTCAAATCCAAAGGAGGATTCCCATCATGCGTCAGGGGCTCGGCTCTTTCATGCGCGCCAACTGCGCTGATCTGCGCAGCAAAAGCAATCTTTCTTATCGGCGCGCCATGGCGGACATTTCCAAATTTTTGCGCTACACCCAAGAGGCCGGCATCAGCAAATCTTCCGTCCTTGCCGATCCCGCGGCCGCAGTGCAAAGCTGGATCGATCAGCTGATCACCGATGGCAAATCCCCCGCCACCATACACACCTACGCTGCCAGCGCATGCCGCGGTCTGCAGATCTGCATGGATCAGGTGTCCACCCCTCGCCGCACCGTTTCAAGCAAATCCAAAAGCATCGGCCTGTGCCAGCGCTCTGCCGATGAACGCTCCAAGCCGGAAAATTTGCGCCTCGTGCAGTTCCAGCAGGCCGTCGGCATTCGCCGGTCTGAGCTTGCCGCCCTTCGCGGCCGCAACCTCAAACGCGATTTTTCCGGCGCTCTTTGTGTAGAGGTTGAGCGCGGCAAGGGCGGCAAATACCAGCTCCAGCGCATCGCTCCTCAAAACGAGGTTTTTGTTTCGTCTTATTTCTCCCGCGTTCGGCCGGATGAACTCGTTTTCTCTCCCGCCGAAACCGGCAACAAAAATTTAGATCTGCACGGCATCCGCGCCGAGCATGCCCGCGCCGAATATGAGCGTTACCTCTCCATCTGCCACCAGCCCGGTGGCCGGGCGCAGCTGCAGCATGATCTTCTCGGCCGCTACACATCCGCCGGGCCCGAGGGCTGCAAAGCTTACCAGATGGCCCAGCAGCGCGGCAAGCACCTATCTGCAGCCGCACTGCTGAACCACTTCGTTCTCGAGATGCAGAGCACCTATCACCTTCGCGGTGACAATCGCCGCATTGCTCTGCAGCTTGGCCGCCCGATCTCCTACGACAAAACCGCCCTCATGGCTGTTTCTGTGTTTTCCTTGGCGCACTGGCGCAACGAGGTCACCGTAAAGCACTACATGATTTAGTGCATTTGATTGCACTTCACCGGTACGGGCTGCTGCTGCCGTTTTCCCCGGGCGCCCACAGCATATTCCAGATTTTATCCGCAGTGCTGCGGCTCATGCCGCTGTTTGCCACATAATCTTTAAATTCGCTCTGACTCAGGCTGCCGTTTCCGTTTGTATCACCGTATACCTGGGCGCGGTAATAAGAAATTCTGGTTTCTGCTTTGGCTTTTTCCAGCTTGCTGTTTCCGCCCTTGGCCTGCAGCAGCGCAGCCTGTTCCTCTGTGCTGTAGCCACTGCTTTCCAGTGCTCGCAGAAAAGCTTCCATTTTCACAGTGCCGTCCGCGCCTCCCTTGGCCTTTTGGTTGACGGCCGCATACTTAGCCTTCAGCGCCAGCCACTTATCGGCATTTTTCCCGGCATAATTCCACAAATACCGCTCTCCGGCTTTGAGATCCTCTGTCTTCATGTATCCGGCTTCCAGCTTAGCCGCCGTTTTAGCTGCCTCGTTCAGGCTGCTTTCCAGGTTGATCTGCTCTTCCTCACTCATATTCTTGTACAAGCGTTGCCCGGCAAGGCCGTCCACAGCATCGTCATACAGCCTATCCGCCCGGTCCTTCGTGGCCTTTTCCTGCGCAGCCTTCTCGGCACTGTCCACCCACGCCTGCATAGCTTTGGTGGTAAACAGTTTGCGGTCGCCCACGCGGATCTCTCCCAGCTTCTCGGCCAATTCGGCCCGTTCCTCATCCGTTGCCTGCACATATAGATCCTTCCAGTCCTTGGCAATCTGTTCGCGCATATCGCTGGCTGCCTTATCTCGTTCCGACTTTTCCATATCGCCAAAGGCTTTCCCGTATTTGGATACACAGTATTTCTCCAGAATTTCGTTTGCACCATCCAGATCATACCGGCCGTCCATATAGCCGCTGATCATGCTGCGCATATTCTTGGCGGTGTACTGATACTCCCCAAACCATCCGTTGCCTTCCGCGATCCCCTGCACGCCTTTAAATACCCCAAGCACATTCTTGCGCAGGTTCACAAGCGGCACGCCAAGGCTCTGCCCGGCCTGCTCGACAAATGCCAGCACGGATTTTTTCATTTTCTCATCAAGGGCATCTTCTTTTTCCGGGTCATCGTTTTCCAGCGCTGCGCCGATCGCAACTATCATACTGCGGCCCTTGGTCACAAGCCCGTTGATCATCTCCAGCTCCGGCACCGAGAAATCATAATGGATATAGTCCTTATCCACGAAAAACCGGCCCACATCTATAATATCCGCAATGCCGATAAAGTTGCTCAAAAAGCTGTCCAGGCTGTCATCCGCAATTTTTTTCCATAAGCTCTTCGAGGTGATTTTTCCCAGCTCATCGCGATACTCATCCTCTCTGTGCCACAGCGCTCTTCCTGCCGCCGTCATCAGGCCGATCATCAGGCTCTGCACCGCCATGGCGCTCATGGTATTGGCAAACTTTTCCTTCGCGCGGTCAAACTCCGCCTTTGCATCGGCATCATTCGGTGCATCTTTCAGCCGGGCCTTCTGCGCTCTAAGGTCTGCCACGGCATCCCACATAAGCCCAAGGTTTTGTATACGCTGGTTGCTGAACATGGTCACGCCGCGCAAAATTTCATTCTGGCTGCGGCTCAGCGCGCTCAGCTGCATGGTGCCGTTGTTGGGCTGGGTAAGCTCGATGCAATCTGCATACACATCTGCTACTTTATCCCAGTACTCGGTGCTGCCTTTTTCCAGGCTCCCAATGTTCTGGTCCACATAGGCCTTGGCTGCCGTGCTCAGCACCTTAACGGTCAGATCGTCCGCTGCCGTGATCCAGCCTGCACCCGGCATTCTGTTCACAAACCGTGCCACTGCCCCGCTCGTATCACCGGTATCGTACACGCTGTTGCCGTCTCCATTTCTCATGCTATAGGTGGCCACGCGCTTGTTGATTTCTTCCAGCGTTTTCGCACCCTCTTTGTTATAATTTGCAAGGCCGTCCGCCAGCGGCTTCCATCCGATTGCAGCAGCAGCCGTGGGAAAGCTCGCCGCCTGCTTCATGGCGGTGCTGGCATTGCCGTAAAGCACGGCCGTGGCATAGTTGCCTCGGGCCTTCGCAAAAAAGCGGGAAATCGCATCCTTCCACTTTCTGCGGCCGCCGTTCATGTCCTCCAGCACCTTTTCCCAGTAGATACTGGCCTTTCCGTTCCACACGCGGTCCATAACGCTTTTAATGTTCTCGCTGCTGCCGGATGCCGTAAATTCCGAATTGTAGTTGTAGATCTTCTCAAAGTCTCGCATTGGCAGCGCCAAGCCGCAAAAACGGCTCATGGTGTCAATGCTCTTCAGGGCCGTCCGGTTGATCTCGTTCAGGACAATAGGCTTTGTGGCGTTATACACGCGGTCCTTCAGATTACTATTGTTTTCCACCGTATAGTTTTCCTGGCTGCGCTGCGCCACATTTTTTCGCAGGTTTTTGTTGTCGCTGGCGGCCGGGTAGTAATTCGCTACATTTGCGGCCTCATATCCCCACAGCTGCACGGTCGTTTTGTTGTATTCCTTGCCGGAAAAATCCCAGAAATACCTTTGCGCGGCCTTTACCCACTGGTTCTCATAGTCGCTCATGCCGTCTACCACCTTGGCCACTATCTCATAGGCAGCCGCCGGGTTGCTTATATCAAATCGCACATAGTGGCTCAGCCGCTGTGCCTTCTCGGTATTCCCCTTGCACAGTTCTTCTGCATCCTGGATCATAAGCCCGCCGTACAGCACGCGGTCACGGTTGTGCGGATTCATTAAGTGCATGGCCAGCTCTGCGCGCATGGCCGGGGTGATATACACCACTTCTCCCGTGTCCGCATCCCGGAACCCCACATCCAGCCGCTGTGCATTCCGCCCGCTGAACCCATCGTAATCCGCCTTGGTATACCCAAGTCCCGTCTTGCTCCGCCGGGCGTTTTTGTCAAATCCAAGGGTAAACTGGCTGTTGGTCACATCCTTAAAAATTGCACTTGCCTGGCTTTTCAGCAGCATCATTTTCCGCTGGCCCTTGTTCAGCGCATCCACCACCTCCACAAAAGCGCTGTCTTTGCTGTAGTTGGTCATCATGCGGGCCACGCGCATGGGGTTTAATATCGTCAAAGCGTACCCCACATTTTTGTCGTCCAGTGCCCGCAGAATCTTGGCGCCCACGCTTTTGCTGTTCGTGCTTACTTTGCGTGCGCCATCGATTTCCTTATAGATCTGCTTGGCCGTTTTCTCCACGCTTTCCCGGTGCTCTGCACCAATGGTATCGCTCAGCAGCTTGTCCGCCGTTTCCAGCTCATGTTCTACCCGTTCAAGCGTTTCCCGCAGCTTCCGCGCCGTCTCCAAATCCAAATCGCTGATACTCGGGTTCTCCTTATGGATCTTGTCCATGGTTTTGGCCAGATCATTCAGGTTTCGCACAAACTCCACCGGCACAGCCTTGCCGTCCGCGTCCACCGTCATAAATCCCGCATACCGGTGATCCGTCGTAGCCAGATGGGACAAGCTGTTCGACAGCGCCACCAGCTTTCGGCCCACATACGGCAGCTTATCTTCTCCGGCAAAGCGCCCCGTCACAATCGCAAGGGCATCGTCCGCAATACTCTGCACCACACGCTGCACATCAGCATCCGCCACAATGTGCTGCTGTCTGGTGGGGCTCGCCAGTTTTCGGCCCATGCGCTCCGCCATACGCTCAATTTTCTTTTTCTCCTTCCCGAGCTCCTGGCGGTATTCGTAATTGTCGGCGTTCAGGCGCTCCACGCCCTTTTTCACCTGCCGGCGGACCTCTTTCTGCACCTCCTTGCGCACGCGCTCCTTTTCCGTTCTCACCTTGCCGTCTACAAACCCGTCAATGATCCTCTCGCCGATCTCTTCCGCAGTCTCCTGTTCCACGCCTGCATAGCGCTGCACCTCCTGCGGCCGCAGCTCATTTACGAAATTTGCGATCGTGTCCATCCTATCGCCATCGTTGGTATCTGCCTCAAATTTTCCGGGGTTCGTTTCGCTCAGCTCCCCCCAAAGCGCATCGATGGGCACACCGTTCTCGGTGCTCACGCGGATCTTGTTTCCGGTGTCACGGCGAAACTCCCGCAGGCTGCCCCACCTGTGCAAGATACTCTGCATCTCGCTGTCCGTGATCCTGATCACCTGCCCTGTCAGGCTCTGGTAAGCATCGCCATAGGCGTCCATCAGCTCTGTATTGGCGCGGCGCTCCGGCCTTGCCGTCTGCACCAGCTCTCGGCCGATCTTGCGTGCCCGGCCAATGGCCTCTTCCATGGTAATGTTTTTGCTTTCCATGTCGGCATACAGCCCGATCAGCTTTTCCTTCAGCCCGGCACGGTCTGCGCTGCTGTGATATTCACGCTTCAGCGCCCACGCTATGCCGTTTGCGCTCCGGTCCAGCACCTTCTGCCCGGCCGTGCGCTGGCTCTCCTCCGTGTCGCGCAGAATTGCCCAGCTTTCATTTTTAACGGTTTCCATCACGCGCATGGTTTCCTCGGCAATGTCCTCTTCCACAAACAATGCCCGCAGCATGCTGTCCCCGTTTTCTCGGGCCTTGGCCGCACGAGCAAAGCGCCCTCGGCTGATCTCCTCCCTGCTCACGGTGCCTTCGTCTTCCTCTTGAGTAATAGCGAATTTTGTACCCGAATCAAGATTGACATTTTCCTCACTCTGCGATAATATAATGACAGGAGATTGATTCTCCTGCATATCGGCAGCCGCGCTTGAACTGGATCTCAAGTTAGCGGAGGCCGATTTTTTTATTACATTTCCGCTTTCGTCAAGGTCGATATAATTGCCTTTACTGTCGCAGATTTCATGTATATAGTAGCCCGGGTGTCCGCCATTTCCTGCTTTCCTAACAACAACGGCCATACCAATCTTTTCGGTTCCAAATGTTACGGGTGCAGCAAAAGTGTATGTGTCGCTTCCCATTCCTTTATGGTCCTGATCTTCATATACTTGTTTTCCGTGTTCAATTACATCTTTTACGGCCGCAAATGCAGCTTGCTTAGCTGCACTGTTCCCATGAAAAATGCTGTGGTCTATTCCTTTTCGGCTAAGGTCTATCTTCCCAAACCCTTCCCGATAAGCTTTCAAGCCCTGTTTCCTGAATACATTTTGCGCCGCTTTTTCATCGGCTTTTTTGCTTCCAGTATAAGGCACTCGCCGTTCATCGATTGGGATTTCTGAAACCGATTCCATTGCCATGATTTCCGGCAAGCTATCGTTCAGCTGGTCAGCAATGCTTTTGTTTTCTTCAGAAAGAGAAAAACGGGTTGTGGAATCCTTGACAGGCACATTTTCCTGTGATACACTGTGCTCAGAATCCATCACAAGGGCGGCACTTGCCGACTGGCCCCCTCTTTCAGAGGGTGAGCGTTTATCCTTGGGTGGATTTTTTGTTTCCATTTTTCCGATATTATACTCCGTGCCGCCTTCCTGGGCGGCATTTTTCTTTGCCTCCGCAATGCCCTTGCGGTAAAGGCGCTCAATGTGCCGCAGTTCGGCCTCCATCGTAGCGCCGCGCACACGGCTGATCATCTCCCGCACCCAGTCCAGCACGGTTTCCGCCAGGCTCATGTTCTCGCGGCAGATCTTGTTCACGGCATCCTCGTTATAAAAAAGATACTTCTCGCACAATTTGGCGATCATCTCTTTTTCCGCATCTGCCTCGATCCCTGCAGCAGCATAATCCTCCAAAATCTTCTGCTGCCATGCCTCCGCCCAGCTCATGCCCTGCGGCGGCTCGTTCAGGCCGGTGGCCGCTCTGGCCGCCTCTTGCAGAATCCTGCTGTCCGTGATATACTGGCGCATTTTGCTGTAGGTGTTTGTACCCTCCATCCAGTGCGTAAACTCATGCACAATCGTCTGCTGCGCCGCTTCTTTTGTGTTCAGGCTTTTGTTCAGGCTCAGCGTACCGTTCTCATACGCTCCAAGGGCGCGCGGATTGTCGGATTCAAAATACTCCACACGCGCTCCGGTGCTCTCGCTGATCTCTCGCGCCACCTGCTGCATTTCCTCCGGCACGCTCTCCATGGGCACAGTCCTCAGCACCGGCTCACTGCCCGCGCGCTCGTCTGCTGCACCTGCAGCAGCTGCATTCGATTGCATTTCGCTGTTCTGGCCCGCCGGGCTCTGGCTTTCCTGTGCCTGCCGCATCACCAGCTTGGAGGCATCCACCTTGGCAAGATACTCCCGCGCCGCTTTCAGCGTGGTGGGAATTTCGTTTTCCTCCACCCCCAGCATTTGTGCAAGCGCCTTTCGGTTTTCCTGCTTTCGCTGTTTCATTTCCTCGGTGCTGCCCTGCTTCAAAAACATTTGCGCAATTCTCGGCTTTATTTCACTGCCCTGTTCCAGGTTTTCTTTCAGCGCAATAATATCGTTTCGCATGGCGGGTGCAGCCGCCGTCTGCTCCGCCGGGGCAGTAACTGTCGCATTTTTGTAGTCAGTTGCAGGCTGAACCGGTGGCAGATTGTCACCGGTTGCTTTCATATTGTCAGCTGCCGCTGCAGGTTCGTTCTGTGCCGCCTGTGCATTTTCCGTAACATTCTGTGCATTTTCCGTAACATTCTGCGCATTTTCCGGGGCCATTTGTGCGTTCCGCGCATTCTGTGCCCTCTCATACGCCGCCCGCCGCCCGGCATTCACACCCATACCGGCCACAGCTGTAGCCGCGCCGCCCACAGCGCCGCTGGCCATGCTCTGCAGGCTCTGCATCATAAGCTGTTCCGCGCTCATAGGCTCTGCCGTGTTCGTGGCAAGGTCGATGGCATAATCCGCCCAGGTTTCCGCAAAGCTCTGCAGGCCGTTGTCCGTGGCCCCCATCAGCACCGCATACAGTGCCGGGTTGCTCTTGGCGATCCCACTCAGCTTCGACTGGTTTTTCAGATATCGCACAATGCTTGCAGCCATTGTGTTTCGCGTGCCCGAAGCGCCCATGGTGTCCAGCATCTGTTCCACGCCCACGCTGTTGATCGCATAGCCTGCTAATCCCTTGGCCACGCCTTTGGCAAGCCCTGTCATGGCGGCCTCACCGTTCTGCGTGCTCTGTCCAAAGCTGTCCGCAGCGCCCTGTGCGCTCAATCCCGGCAGCACAAGCGCCGGGTTGATCATAGCAAGCGCGATATTCTCCGCAGCACTTGTCACGGCGCCCTTGAAAAATTTCTGCGATCCATCCAGGCCAAGGTCCGATCTTGCCAGATCCTTCTGGCCGCTCTCCCACAGCTTATAGCCATAGGTATCCTGGCTCACCGGCGCGTTGATCTCGCTGTCCCTTGCGGTCATCACGTTCTGCGCATCGGCAAGCTTTTTCTGCAGCTCTTTGTACTCATCCGTATACCCCGCCGGGTTTCCGTTCTCATCGTGTTTCACCGCCTCGCCGGACATTTCCAGATCCTGCATCCGCAGCAGTGCTGCATTCTGCTGCCCCACCGCATTCCTGTACTCCTCGTCCTCCAAGCTGGCCTTGGCGTTTTTTACAGTCTGCACACCGGCATCCCACGCCTGCGGCACCGCACTCAGCATGGTTTTGCCCACGCCCAGCATGGTTTTGCCCACACGCTCCTCCAGCCGCTGGCCCACACCCATTTTTTTGTAAAGCCGCAGATATTCCTCTGCCTCATCCAGCTGCTCGGTCGTGTACCCTGCTTCCAGCAAGTCCGCCACGCGATTTTTGTTCTTGGCCATTTTCAGCCTTTCCATGGTTTCCTTGTTCTTGGGGTCTTCGGCCCATGTGTTCACGCGCCGGTAAATTTCCTCCTTTTCTGCCTCGGTAAGCTTTTCCTTATTCAAAAGCCCGGCATTCGTCTCCCGCATGGCACGGCTTTCGGCGCGGGCCTTCGCCTGGCTGCGGTTCAGGGCCTTCAGCTCGGCCACCTTTTGGGCCTTGTCGTCTGCCTGTGCCCGTTTGGCTTCCTCTTTCGTTCCGGCAGCCGCCGTTTCCTCGCTCGGCTTGTTCGTGTTGCCGCTGCGCACAGGGCCCACCACAGGGCTCTGCTCTCCCCATGGGGTCCACTGCCCTTTCGCAGTGTTCTCATCGTCCCGCACGCCTTGCTCATCCTGCACGCCTTGCTCGGCCTGCACGCTCTGTTCAGTCTGCTCCTGCTTTTTTTCTGCTTTGGCGTTGGCCTTGGCCGCTGCCTTTTGCTGGGCTGCAATCTCCTTTGCCTGCTGCTTCAGCTGCTCTTCCAGCTGCTTTTGCTGGGCCGCCTTGATCTCCGCGATCCCCTTTGCCAGCTGGGCGGCATAGGCTGCGCCGTCCAGCGTTCCGGTGTCGATCTGTGCATTCACCGTGCCGGCGGCCGCATTCATGGCACTCTTTCCAGCTGTTCCGGCCGCCTGCAGCGCCGCCTTGCTCTTGGCGCTCACAAGCGCCTCCAGATTCCTTTTATAAGCGCTTCGCGCCGTACTGATATTTTTTGTCATGGGATAGCTCCTTTCTTAGCACAAAACCCCGATCATTGCGACCGGGGTTTTGATTTAGGCGAAGTACTGCTGCATCAGCTTGCTGTAATCGCTGCCGTTTGCCGCGATCTTCGCGGCCTGCTCGGCCGTATATCCCTGCTGCAGCAGCTCCTGCAGCAGTTTATTGTAGTTGGTGGTGTTCTCCGCCGGGCCGTTTTGCTCCATGCTCAAAACAGCCGTCGGGTTCTGCGCCACCAAGGCCGCCAGGTTGGTGTAATACTGGCTCATGTCCTTGGCCGTGCCCTCATTCAAAATGTTCCGGGCCGCTGCCAAATTGTTCTGCAGCGTGATATTCAGATCATTCAGCTGGCTGCCGCGCTCGGTTTCCAGTTCGTTTCTGGCATTGCCGTAGTTGTTCTGCAGCCCCGCCGCCGTGGTCTCACTATACCCGCCGTTCAAGCCCTGTGCGGCCATTTGCTGGCCCATAATGCGCTGGCTCTGCATTTTATTGATATATGCCTCACGCAGCGCCTTGTCGGCAGCACTGTTCACCTTGGCTACATTGGCGTTATACTCAGCTCTCTGTGCCGAAACAGCCGCATCATAGGCCGCACGGCGCGCACGGCGCTGGGCCTCGGCCTGCGCATCATAAATGCTTTTCAGCTGTGCGTAGGCGTTGTTCTCTGCGTTCGCAGCAGGGGCTGCGCTCACCGCAGGCGCTGGCGTGCTCACCGCAGGTGCCGGCGTACTCGCTGCACTGCCGCCTGAGGCACCGCCGCCCCCGCCGAAAGAGCTCGCCGGCTTTTTGGAATAGTCCTTTTTAAATCTAAGCTTATCGTAAACTTGGGAAAATGTTGGAACTGCCGCCATGCACGATCACCTCCGCGCTCACTCGTCCTTCTCGGGTTTATGATCGTGGTCGTGGTCGTCATCCTTCAGCTGCTGCAGCTTTTCCACTATTCCCTGCGGCACTGGCACACCGATCTTTACAGCATTTTCCAGAATACTCAGCGAGTCATTGGCCATATAAAAGCCGATCGCCACACTGCGCAGCGCAGTGCCCGCGCCGATCACGCAGTCCAGCCGCACAGCCACCGCAACCACGCACAAGATCATGATCTTTTTGCAGATGCCCTTATAGCCCACACGGCTGTCCAGATTCCCCTGCACCACAGCGCCCACCACGCCGGTGATATAATCGATCACGATCACAGTCAGCAGCGCGCGCAGCCATGCATCCACGCCGCCGAATGCCGCACAGCAAAACGCCGTCACAGCGCTGCCGCACAGGCTAAATCCCACCTCAAATTTGCTCATTTCTTTCTCCTATCTCTTACTTGCACTCCAGCCCCAGCTCCGTCGCCAGCGCCTGGATGGCTGCATCATCGCCGCCGGTCATGGGTCCGATGGTCAGCGCGCCGACCGTATACAGCCCCAGCTTGTCCGCCGCCTCGATCAGCTTGATCAGATCGCCGCGCGTGGCGGGGCCAATCTCGCGGGTATATGTATCGCGGGGCGGCTTGTCCTCGCCGGGGCCGGGCTGCACAGGCTGCGCCAGCTTGCCGAGGGCCAGCGTGCCCTTGGCCGTGATTGCGGGGTAATCCTTATAGGCCCGGTCGCAATCCAGATGGCTTCCGTAGCCCGGCACGCCCAACGGGTTGGCGCTGGAGTACTGCCAGATGCCATAGGGCAGTTTGCAGGTGCATCGGCTGCCGTACTGCGCCACCCAGATATCGTAGGTTTTAAGGCGCTCATACTCCAGCCGGTTGTTGATCATGTCCGTGCTGGCATACAGGCCGCAATAGCGCCCGCTGGCAGCCAGCACAGCCAGTCCCTGCAGCACCTTGTCGGTGCGCTCTTTTTTGGGCATACAAGTAATGCTGCGCTCGTACTCCACATCGTACCAAATGCCGTAGGCCAGCGATTTGCCCGAAACCGCCGCCAGAAATGCCTTGCACTCGTCGGTGGGCGTGCCCTTGCTCCAGTAGGCGTACCAGTATGCGCCCACCGGGATGCCTCTCTTGATCGCCTCTCGGTAGTTTCGCTCAAACTGAGGGTCAACGGTGCTGTAGCCGTAGCCAGCGCGAATAATTACAAAGCCGATCTTACCGGCCTTGTACTGCGTGGCCAAGCTGTCCCAGTCGATCGTCCCCTGATGCTTGCTCACATCAATGCCCGTCATGGTTTTATAACTCACGGTTTTACGCCTCCTGTTCCAGCAGCTGCCGCACCTGCTCGCGCCAGATCTCCGGCACCTCATCAATGGTCATGGCACCTGCCTTGATCCTGCGCACATAGATTTTAGCCATCCTTCTTTTCCTCCGTAATGCATCGATTTGTAACCTTTTTGTACACATCCTCATACAGCTCTCCTGTATCGCCGTTAAATGTGTACTCGGCGTAAATGCCGTCGCCGCGAACATTGGCGGCCAGCATAGCCTTATAATTCTGCAGCGTTTTGCAGCTCCACACTACAAACACATCGTCCGGCCAGATTTTGCTGTCGGTATTATCGCGATACCATGTCGCCAGCTGCCGCTTGCACACGGCCTCAAATTCCTGCACGCTTCCAATGATCATAATTTTTCCCTTTCCGGCTTCCGCAGCCATTTTGTCCCGCCTGGCCTTGACAATATAGGATTTATCCCATATAATATGTATAGGATAAATCTCATATTGCAAGGAGTGCACCGTGCAGGAATACGATATTGAATTTTACGACAAAGCCGATGGAACCGAACCGGCCAAGGATTTCATTTTAAGCCTTGATACAAAAATGCAGGCCAAGGTCTTGCGCACCGTTTCTCTTTTGCGAGAGGCCGGCCCTTCTCTGCGAGAGCCTTACTCAAAATCTCTGAGCGACGGTATTTTCGAGATCCGCACCAAGTTCGGTTCAGACATCACCCGAGTTCTCTATTTTTTCGTGATCGGCAAAAAGATCATTCTGACCAACGGTTTCATCAAGAAAACCCAGAAAACGCCGCCCGCCGAAATTGAACTCGCGAAACAATACCGCGCTGATTACCTCTCAAGAAAGGAGCTATCCCATGACAAACTTTAACGATTTTCTCAGCACCCAAATGCAAAACCCTGCCTTTAAGGCCGAATGGGATGCACTCGATCCCGAATTCAGCGTGATCGAAGCCATCCTGAAAGCCCGTCAGGAAAGCGGCCTCACACAAAAGCAGCTATCCGAGCGCACCGGCATTGCCCAAACCGATATCAGCAAGCTGGAACGCGGCAACGCCAACCCCTCTCTTCGCACCCTACAGCGTCTGGCTGCAGGCATGGGCATGCGCGTCAAAATCGAATTCGTCCCCGCCAAGTAATTTCTAAAGCGCCCCGGTTCCGCCGGGGCGCTTTTTCTTACTTTTCCGGGATTTCCAGCAGTTCCAAAGCGGCATCGTGGCGGCTCTTTACCCAGTTTTTGCCGCGGTGCAGCTCATGCGCCACAACCTCAAAGGTAGCACCGCCCAGGTAAATACTCAGCAGCACGCTGCGCTGCTGGGCATCCTTCAGCCTGTTGATGGCCAGCGCGATCTCATCGTTGATCTCCAGCATGCGGCGTTGGCAGTATGCGATCCTTGCCTGCACTTCATAAAGTCGCTCGTCGTTTTTTTCCTTGCGCTTTTTCTTGGTTCCAACATCGCACATGCTCACATCGTTTTCCTGCTGCTTCAGCAGTGCCTGCAGCTGTTTATATTCCAGCTGCAGATCCTCCACATCCTGGCCGCACTCGCGGTACCGCATCAGCCAGTTCTTTTTTTGCAGATAACCCGCCATCTCATTCACCTCCTCTTTCAGCCCTCGGCGCTTTCTTCTCCGGTGCCTTTCTCCTTGGCGCCTTTTTCTTTGGCGATCTTATCTTTTTTCTTCGGCGTGTCCATAACATAGATGCCGCCGGGCATTTCCTCCACGATCTCCATCTCCACCGGCGGCTTCCCCACCTTCACGCAGTCGCCAACCTTCATTTGCTTTTTCTGTTCTGCCATGCTTACACCGTTGTGCCCGTAAGGCCCTTTCCGCAGATCGCCACACCTCTCCAGTTGTTAAAGCCAACGCCAAATCGGGCGCGGCCGCTCCACGAGTTGGCATCCGTGTTGTGGTCAATAAAACTTTCCACCGTCAGCTTCACGCGGTCCACCCAAGGCAGTCCGTAGTTGTTTTTGCAGAACTTTCTGTCCATCATCATAAAGTAAGGCTCGCCGCCCAGGGTCTTGGGCAGGTACTTCCACACGATGATATTCCACAGGCCGCACTGGAAGTTCACGGCGTTCTTATCGCTCTCCGGGTCATACTCAGAGTCACACGCCGCGATCACCGCGCGCTTGATCAGCGCATTGTTGGGAATGATAATGGTGTCCGGCATCACCGAAAGCAGGTTTCCGTCATCATCGCACACGCTCTGCATGGCTTCTTCCACGCGGTCCATGGCCGCCACCGAAAATCCGTTTGTGGCCGTAAAAATATTGCTCTGTTTGCCATAGCCGCCCGTGATGGAAGTATGCTCCGCACTGAACAATGCCGCACCGTCTGCGCTGGTGGTATCGTATGCCTTGCCTGCAAACATCACCTTTTTGCCGATGCCGCCGGCCAGCATAGCCGCGCCAAACTTTTCGCGGGTGCGGTTGTAGCTCTGCACAAAGTTCTGTGCCTTGCTTTTCACCTTTCCATACTGCGCATCCTCCAGCATCTCCTTGCTCACGCTAAAGCCATTCTTCCAGGTCATGGCCTCGATCACCTTGGAATAGCCCTCCTGAAAGCCGGAAACCGGCACAGCGCCGTTTTCGCCCACATCCTGGAAGTCTGCCAGCGAGGTTTCGCTGGTGTACTTTTCGGCGTATCGGTCGCTGGTGTCCATGTTGTACACCTTTTCCAGCTGGCTCTCGCGTTCAAACTCTTCCATCCCGCATGTGATCACATGCTTGATGGGCTCCTGGCTCTTGCCGAACAGGCTGTCGTTCAGGCCGCTGCCTTCCGAAAAAATAATTCCTGCCATACTGTTATCTCCTCTCTTTTACACAAACCGGCCCACGCACTCGCTGCCCGCTGCTGCCGCAGGCGTATCCAGCACAAACACGCCGTCTGCCGTGGTAGCCGTCACATTCATGCCGTCCGCCGTCAGCGTCACCTTGCTGCCCGCAGTCAGCGCGTTCTGGCCTGCCTGCGCCGTGGCCGCAAACACCGTGGTGGGCAGCACACGGATCACCGGTGCAATGCCGTTTTTGGCCTTGCCCATGGCAATGTACTCAGGCTTCACGGTCGCGCCGCACTTGGTCAGCTTTCCGGCTGCCAGCACCAGCGCTTCACCGGCCTGCACTTCCTCGCCGCTTTTTACCTCTTTGTACTCGTATGGCTCCACGCCGCCCACGAGTCTGTGGTGAATTTTAAACATGCTCTTTTCCTCACTTTCCGAGATAGTGCTTTACAGCATCCTCCTCCGTAAAGCCCATGCGTTTCCAAACCGCCAGCTCATCCTTTGAAATGCTCACATCACGCCCGCCGCCGTTGGCGCTGGCTGGCAGCTTCACATGGCTGCCGCCTCTCGCTTGATTGATGGCACTCTGCCGGGCCGCCGCCCGCTCCCGCTCGATCAGCTCTTCGTAGTGCAAACTCTCCCATGCTTTCACAAGGTTCTTGTCGGCGCGCTGGCCGATCTCCTGCAAAAGCGCGGCATCGCTCCCGATATCACCGGGGCCCTTAATGCCGCACTCCGGGTGCCTGCGGTTCAGTTCTTCAATCTCGCCATCGATCTTCCGGGAAAACTCTGCCAACTCAGCTTCTCGGTGAGCATCCGCCGCCTGCTTCTGCGCCTGATCATCCCGGCCGCTCGTCAGCGGCTTCACCAGTGCAGCTGCAGCCTGCTCGCTCATGCCAAGATCCAGCAGCTCCTTGCGCAGCACCTCTGCCTGCTCGGCCTGGCCCGCCTTGGCCACGGCGCTCTCATACGCCTCTGCATCCGCCTTTGTAAGGATCTGTGCGCCTGTATCCGGGTTCGTTTTTCCGGCGTACTGTTGGCGGTAGAAATTGTCCACCTCTCTGGCCAGCGCCGCCTGCATTTTTTTCCAGGCGTCTTCCTCAGCCTTCAGGCGCATGGCCTTAAAGCGGGCGTTTTCCTCGTGGCTCTGCCCCTGCCCCTTGTTCTCGGCAGCTGCTTCCTCCTGCTGATCTGCCTGTTCGGCTTCATCCGTTTTTGCCCCGCTCACGGCTTCGGGGTCGGTTTTCGGCGTTGGCGTTTCCTCCCCGCCGGTCTCCTTAGGGCTTTCGCTGCCGCCCTCATCATCGTATGCTGCCTTCATTTCCTGCTCAAATGTCAGCTCGTTTTCCTCGTTCATGCCCTTTCCTTTCTGTTTTTTGGATTGTCCGCTGTCCCTGCGATTCTCTGGGCCTGTGCGCTGTGCCCAAGCGTGGTGCGGCTATCGGGGGAATCGAACCCCCGTTGCCCCGTCGGCCGGTGCCGACTGCAAGCCGCATATTTTGCCGGGGATACCATTCCCCGGCTGTAATTTAATCGCTTTCGGGGTCATAATGCGAATCAATAAATCCGGTCAGGATCATTCGCATTTCCGAGTCTCCCATTTCCTTCAGCCGTTCCAGTGCCTCGCGCCCGATCTCCTGCTTCAGCTGCCCCAGCAGGCTTCCTTCCGCTTCCTCCACATCCATTTCCATGGCGTTTCCCAGAATGTACGAAAGCACATAGTTCATACCGCTGATAAAGCAGTATTCTTCGTCGATAAGCTCCGCAGCACGGTATGGGTTCTTTTCGGGGTCTCCCACCATGAGGAAATAGCCCCGCAGCTCTTCCATTTTTCGCGGCACGCACTCAAACTCAATTTTCATCGTTTTCTCCTCACACCGGATAAATTTTCGTTCTCACGGTATCCACAGCCTTGCCGTAATTCTGGCACTGCTTATTCCGGCACACCAGCTCCTGCACGGTGTACACCTCGGTCTGCCTGTCTTTGCTCTCGTCCCCCACAACCTCAGTTCTCACCGAGGCGATCCGCATCTCCGTTTTACAAATTGGGCACTGCATATACTCCCTCACTTTCCGCCGCGGCCGTTTCGTCCGCAGCCTCCAACGCACTCTCTGCAGCCTGCGCCCGTGCCTGCTGCACAGCAGCCTCCTGCTCCTGTTCCTTCTGCCTTGCCAGCATTTCCAGCGCCACGCTGGCAAAGGGGTGGTGCAGCTTGTCCTGAATCGTCCAATAGATGATCTTCGTTTCGGTCTGATCCGTAGCGCCGAACATCCCCGAGGCATACTCGCGTTCCAGCAGTTCCTGCATGCCGCGCCGATCCGCCGGGTTCACACTCGCTGTATCTACATCAAACAGAAACTCGTCGATCCAATACCACTGTCCTGCATCGTCCTTTTCCAAAAACTCTGCCTTGGTCATCTCATCATAGGTGCGCCCGTCAATGCCGTCGTGCGCTATGCACGCCTTTTCGCTGCCATAGGCCAGCCAAAACAAAAACATCAATCGGTAAAGTTCCGCATAGGCTGCGTGCTTCAGCACTCGTTTGCTTTCCAGTCGGCCCGCCGCCTGATTCACGGCCGTCTGCTTGGCCGTGCCGCTGCCCGCTGAGGGGTCATATTTGCCCTGAAAGCTATCCGTGATGCCCATCGTGCTTTTCGCCCAGTCGTAGCACAGATTCAGCACCGCCATGTCACGGCTCACATCCGGCTGCACATTCAGCACATCGATCAGCGCTTTTTCCGCCGGGGTCTCCAAACGGATGATCTTCAGCTCCTTGTCTGTGGTTTCCACATTCACGCCCCTCGGCAAGGTCACATAGCTGCCGCCCTTCAGCAGTTTTTCGTTCATCTTCTGGGCATACTTCTTATGCCCCTCCTGCTGATCGGCGATCATGTCCACATCCGATACGCCCAAAAAGGTATTGCTTCGGCTCACATTTTTGCGCATTACGATCGGATACTCTCGGATCCGGTAAATGGGCACCTTCTCCCGCACCGTCTTCACGCGCTGCACCTGCACCATTTCCCCGGTTTCCGGGTCCTCCACGGCTTCCACGCTCACCTCGCCGGGCAGATCCATTTCAATTTCCGTCACAGCGCGCAGATTAAAATCCCTTCCGCCGCACTCCGGGCAGCGCTCCCCGGGTATCACCGCGCCGCATTTTTTGCACACGCGTTCCTTGCGCTCCAGATAGTCCTCATAGTCCTCCAGAATGCTCATGCCCACCCAGGTAAATTTTCCCACGCCGCCATCCTCGTTTTTGTAATAAGCGTGGATCACAGTCTGCAGGTGCTTCAGCCCCTTCAGATCTTCCTCACCGCGTTCTCTCGTGCGGGTCTCCTCCTCGGCATCATCCGGCACCACCTTACCGAATTTCTTTTCGATCTCCTTGGCCGTCATGCTTTCCGCCACAAAAAACCAATCGCACTCGGCCAGCGTATCCCGGCCCGGCTGCGGCACAACCTGTCTGCAATTGATTGCACTTACCGCCACGGCGCCCAGCTGCTTGTGCAGCCCTCCCAGCGCATCCCAGCTCACGCCCAGATAGCTGTTGCCGTGGATATAAGTTTCTCTTTCGTTCCGGTCATTCAGCATTCTAAAATTCAGCCGCTGGCTCTCACCGTTCAGGTAATCCTCGATCTTTTTGGCAAGGCCGTCGTGTTCCTCGTGCAGCGCCGTCACCTTAGCCGCCGGGATCGTGCAGTCCACCTCGCTCTCGATCAGCTCCCACACCATGTTCCGCACCATGGTGCTGTTCACTTGGCTCGGTTTGCCGTTTGCCCGGTTTGCAAAAATGTGGCTGCTGCCGTCGTACAGCATTTCCTGCTTATCAAATCGGTTGTAATAGGGCGAGAATTCGCTCTTGGCATCCTCCCATTTCTTTTTCCACTCGCTCAGCTTGGCCGCCTGTGCATCCGTTTTGGGTGCTGGCGTTTCTTTTTTATCCTGCAAAGCTCTGCTCATCTCTCCGGTTTCCCCCACTTTTCTTCCAGCAGCTTTCTCGTAGCCGGGTCCGCTGCCCGGTAGTCTTCCCACATATCCGGTTCCCAGTGTACGCCCTTCTTTTTGGGCTTTTGCGCACCGGTCACCCAGTAAATGCAAAACCCGCGCAGCGCATCCGGCGCGTGGGTCAGCTCGTGCGGCTCGTTGGCCACATCCTCCGGATCCCGATCATCAAACTGCAGCGCAGGCAGCGTGCGGATCAGATTCCGGCAGTTCTCAAAGATCCTCAGCCGCGGCGGGGCAAGCCTTTCCTCCCCCGTTGCGGCATCCTTCACCGTCCTCGTGGCCAGCCATTCCCGCACCGCCATCCACCCGGCGTGCCGGTTGTTGCTGGTCATGGTCAGCGGAATCCCGTGTTCCGCGAAAATATCCGCCACGCTCTTGCCGGTCTCCTGCCGCCCGCTCCAAAGGTCAGGCGGGGCAAGCCATGCTGTTATCTGCAGCCCCTCTGCCAGCGCTGCCGCCTTTTCCGCTGCACGGCTGATGATCAGCCCGCTCTCGTATAGCTCCCGGTGCACAAAGCCGTTTCCATCCTCGTCCACCGCTATGATCTCCACGGCCAGCATGTCCATGCCGTAGTCCATCGTGACATACTGTTTCCAGTGCTCCGGCAGCCGAAACGGCCGCACCACATGCACCGCCGGGTCAAATTCCGTAAAAAATACGCCGTCGTAAATATCCCACCGGCCTTCTAACAGCGCCATCCGCTTTTTCTCCGGCAGATTCAGCAGGCGCTTCAGATAATCCGGGTCTTTTTCCATCAGAAATATGTTTTCCTGCACCTTGGCGGGCAGGTACAGCCCCTGCCCACTCACCGTGCCGCCCTCTTTTTCCACAATATCAAACACGGTTTCCGGCGGCGCCGGGTCAATGAATCTTGCCTTCACCCACTGATGCCCCACCCCGCCGGGGTTCGTGCTGCTCTTGATCTGCTTCGGAAAATCGTTTGTGCCGCGCACACGGCTCAAAAGATAGCTGTATTGCGCCCAGGTAAAGTGTGTCAGCTCGTCAAAGCGGATCACATCAAACTCTGCGCCCTGATACTTGTACACATCGCTCTCACGCTGCAAGCTGCCAAAGGTGATCACGCTGCCGTTTTTCAGCCGTCCACGGTGCTTTGTTTCGTTGTATTTGTAAATTTCCTTCGGGTACAGCTTTAAATGCTCCTGAATCAGGCTCATTTCCAGCTCCGGATATGTCCGGCGCAAGATCAGCTGCTTGCTCCCCTTGTACTTGCACGCATATAAAAAGGCATCCATCAGCTGCACATGGCTTTTTCCGCCGCCTGCAGCGCCGCCAAACAGTACCTCGGTCACCGAGTCCGCATCCAAAAACCGCATTTGTTTTTCCGTGACCCGCCACGGCAGTTGTATTCTGCTCATCGTACAACCTCAATGCTCACGCTCAGATCCTCTTCCTCTCCGCCCTCGCTCTCCTCGCGCAGCATTTCGCGGCTTTTTTCCAGCACCGCCATCAGCGTACCTGCCGTTCTGGCCGCATCGCCGTCGTCCATGCCGCGCCGCCTGCGCAGATCTGTTTCCATCTTTTCCCGTCGAAGCGCATCCGGCTCCCGCAGCATCTGATCGCGCAGGGCCTCGGTTTCCGCCGCATGCTCCAGCCGGTGTTCTAAGTAGGCCGTGCTCAGCACTGCTCCTCGTACCGCCCGGTAATTGATCTCCCGCAGCGCGTCCATCCTGGCCCGCTCAAAGGCATCCCTTTCGCCGTTTTTGTCCAGCGCCCGCTGCCATGATCGCAAGGTGCTTTCCGGCACGCCATGCCGTCTTGCCACTTCCGATAAATTCCGGCAGATCAGCATATCCGCCAAAGCTGCCGTTTTCACCTGTTCCGGGTACCTCCCGCCCCGGCGTGTGCCCTTCACCGTGTTCGGCTTTCGCACGCGCCTTTTCTTGCTGGCGGCAGCGTTCCCCTTGTCCATCTTTCCTGCCCCCATGCCCCTCTTCTCTTTCCGGGCCTATCCCCGCACCCGCTTTCGTTTTCCTCTTGCCCTCTAATGTAACAACTTCTATTTTTTCTCTTGCGAACTTTCGCAATCCTCGGGCCCGCCGGGGTTTCTGATTTTTGATGCAAAAATGCCCTGCAGCAATCGCGATAACGGAAATACCGCCAAACGTTATCACGATTGCCCAGGGCATCGGTGCCGGCCGCAAGGCTTGCGTCTGCAGCAGGCTCATGATTGCGCCCGGTTAAAAACCAAACGCTTGGGAGTGCTCGTTTCCGAGCTGATCCGCCAAAAATGGAAAACCGAAGGAGTACAAAAAGGACCCCACTCCTCTTTGCTCTATCAGTATAGCACGGCAAAAGCGGGCAAAAACGGGCAGGTTTACTCAGGCCAGATTTTCCGCACCGCCCGCGCGGCCCGGCGGCGTACATTGCGCTCATCCATAGGCAGCTTCAGCGCGATCTGCAGCCACCGTTCTCCCAAAATATACCGCCTGCGCAGAATCTCGTGATCCACCGGGTCCTCGCAGCGGTTGATCATCTCCACCACCTCCCGCCGAATCGCCCCGCAGGCATTGATCTGGCATTTCAGCTCACTCCGTGCCCGCTGCAGCTGCTTTCCCACCCTCGCCGCGCTGCCCGCCCCCGCGCTGCACCGCCTTGCCTTCCTCTCAAGCTCATCCAGCTCCTCCTGCAGCACCTTCTCCGCACACATTGCATCGCGGTACCGCCGCAGCCACCGGCGCTTTTCTTCATCGTTCACAGTCTAATCACCTCGTATTTATTCGTTAATTTTGTGGGATATCGGCCCTTTATCCCATCCATTTCCCCGCAATCCGGGCCGTGATTCCCGCACCCGCCGCCAAAAGCAAAAACTCCCAAATCCTCATGCCTGTCCCCCTGCCAGCTCCTTCCACTTTTTCACGCTTTCCTGCGTGTCGTCCGTCATGATCTCCCGAAAACGCCACCCCTTCTGCTCCGCGATCAGGTCTATAAACAGCCTCCGCCGGTAAATATAATCCCGCTGCGCCCGGCGGGTGAATTTGCTTTTGATCTCCACCACCTCCACCGTGCCGTCCGTGTACTCTATCATGTAATCACAGGTATAGTGCGCCGCCGGAAGCTTAAGCCCGCAAAACTCCTTGGCCGACAGCAGGTCAAATCGCACCTGCGGTGTGGCACGGCGAATAAGCCCGGCTTGTATACCAGGCACAATTTCCCTTATGTAAAATTCATATTCGCCTCTGCTGCCAAACACCTTGCCCAGCCTTCCCGCCGCCTTAGCGGCCTCGGCCAAGGTCTGCCCCGCCGGGGGTTTTTTTCTTTTTGCAATCTGCAATTCCGCCTGTGCCCGATACCTGGGCGGCAGGTCTTCCAAATTCAGCCTCATTCCTTCCCCCTTTTCTTTTTCGCCCCGCCGGGCCGTGCCCGCATTTTCACAATCAGGTGCAGCGTTCCCGCGCCGGTAACCTCCTGCACACACTCGTTCAGCGTCCAGCCCGGGAACTTTTCTTCCCAGAATGCCCGGTCGTCTACCCGCAGTCGAAACGCCTCGTCCAGCTTCTTCCGGCTCCACCGGCTGTCGTTGGGCCGCGGGGTCTTGGGCTTCTGCAGTCCCCGGCTCTGCCGCCAGCGCCGAACATGGCGGCGGTTCTTGGTCATGTACTGCACCAGCCCCTCCATGCTGCCGTGATCCACATCGATCCTTTCGCAGCGCACAAAGCCGATCTTCTGCCCAGCCCTATCACGCCACAGCATTTCATATTCATCTCGGCTCAGCACTCCCTCCACAATGGCATGGTGATGGGTGCGTCCGCTCACCTTTTCTCCATCCCGTGCTGCATACTCGGTAACCACCATCCACTTCGGGTGCGGCTTCCCTCGCTTGTCGCAGTAACGGTTTACTCTCGTTACAAAATTGCTCCAGTCTTGATCCGCTCGCTTGTCATCCTCCGGCCCCAGCTTGTGTTCGTCGTCATAGGTCAGGGTCAGAGCATAGTCCCTGCCGCCGAAGTTGCTGTTTGCCAACTGTACGAAATACCGCCGGGCCATTTTGTCGTTATACTTTTGCTGCGCAAGGCTTGTGGCCAGCTGCCGTTTCTTCCGGGCACTGGCTCTGTGCTGGGCTTGCGTGATTTCAAACACATCCACTTCCAGATATGCTTTCCCGCAGATATGCTTTTGCTCCCGAACATAATGGCCCATTTCCGTACTCCTTGTTTTTTATCGCAAACCCCACTCCGCTCCGCTCGGGCAAGGGGACAACGCCTGGCAGGGCATTTCTGTTTCTGCTTCCCCTCAATGTCATGGCCCTGCCCTTCGTTTTCCCCTTAACCCCTTTCCCCACCCTCGTGTGGCTTAAGATAAGAGGTATATACAAGCCCCAAACCGCCTCCCTGGCGGTAAGCTTTTCCCCTGCCGTCCGTTCAGGCGGCAGGGGTCTTTTGGCTCTCATTCAGTTTTTTCGCTCTTTTTCGGCCTCTTTTTCGGCCAGTGTGCCATTTTTATACTGCGTTCTTCTTTGGCTGCATCCACCGGTTTCTCAAACAGCGGAATTTGGCTGATGCTCCGCCGTTTGCGCTCAAGCCTGCTGTTAGCTTTCTTGATGCATCTCTCAACACTGCCGTTCATACTTTATACGCCCGCTTGATCATGTCCTTCAGCGGTTCCAGCGGCACTTCGATCATCAGGTTTTCCCCATCTATGCCAAAACTCATGCTTTTTCCCGCTCTGTCAGCCGAAATCCGCACCGTTACCTTTGCTGCCCCGAACGCTTCCGGGCTGCTGCGCATACCCAGCAGTTCCTTGCTGGCTCTATACTCTTTCATGTTTTCTTTCTCCTTTTTTGCATGCATGGAAATCATCATGTTTTTTCTCCGCCACGCTGTTCCCACATGGCGCCGCTTTCCGTTATTCATCTTCCCCTCTCCCGGCCTTCTCTTTCTTCCTCATCCAGGCAAATGCTCTGGAACTGTGCCAGCTGCTCGGCCACCTTTCCAACATCCACCAACACAGGTGCTACCGCCGCAATAGCATACATTCTATCTTTTATAATAATGTAAGGCTCGCCGCTTGCCGTAAACCGGCATGCATACCCGATATACTCTTTTGCTTCTCCGCGCATGGGTGCCAGCAATTCCTCGTCCACAAAGGCAAGCTTTCCTTTTTCCTTGTCCTCGCCCTTGCTGTGCTCATCTACCAAGATCAGGTAGTTGCTGCCGGTCATCAGATTATATTCCGTCATCAGCATTTCGCCGCTGGCTGTATGTTCCATGTCCAACGGCGGCGGGCACGCGTGTATAACGCACGACACCTTTTCCCATTTTTTCGTCGGGATATCCAGCATGATCCCCATCTGATCCCCGGCACACGGCATCGGCAGGTCCTGCACATGATAGATCGCTTTCCCAACGCTGATATATACGCCCGTGCCGTACTCATCGCCGTACACATCGCACAGACCCGCTTTGCTCACCAGCTTTGAAATCTTTGCCAGTCTCATTCCTTTTTGCCCCCCTCCGATTCTTCCAGCTTGATCCGCAGAATCTTCTGCATCACGGCGGCAAGCTTTTCGGCCTGCTCGGCCTTTCCGCCCTCCCGCAGCGCACCGATCTGCTCACTCATGCCATTCACGGCCTGCTGCAGCTGCTCCATGTACAGGCCGAACTTTACGGTCTCTGCATTCGATTGCACTTCCAGCCTTTTCAGCACTTCTTCGGCTCTGGCCTTGGCGGCCTGCTCGGCAGCCTTAGCCGCTTCCAGTTCCCCGGCCACCTTTTTTTCGGCCTCACGCTTCGCCTTGTCGGCGGCTTCGGCCGCTGCCTGCTTTTTCGCCTCGGCCACAGCGGCCAGCTTCTGTTCTTCCAGCTTCTTTTCCTTTTTCTTGGCATCCGCTTTGGCCTTTTCCAGCTTTTCTTCCGCTTCCTTGGCGGCCCGCTGCTGTTCTTCCAGCCTTTTGCGCAGCTGCTCTTTTTCCTTCTCTGCGTTCTTTGCCGCTTCCTCGGCGGCCTGCGCAGCGCCCTCGGCCTTTGCCTTTGCCACTATTTCCTCAATGTCGGCCGGAAGTACCGTTGCCTCAACCGTGGCAGTATCGGCCTTGGCGGCCTGTTCGGCCATCGCATTTTTCAGTTTTTCGTTCTCGCTTCCCAAAAAGCTCAGTTGCTCCTGCAGGCTGTTCTTCTCGGCCACCAACGATTTCACCTCGGCCACGGTCATGCCGTTCAGGTTCTCCCGGGCTGCCTCTTCCCGTTCCTCCGGGTCACTGATCTGTGCCAGCAGCGCCAGCTTGGTAATGCCAATGTCCGCATTCTCGGCAATCATCTTTTCGCCCAGCGCTTCATAGGCGCTTATGTAGTTTGCCGCCATGCGGTACTTAATGCCCACGGCATTCACGCTGTACTCTTCAAAGCTTTCAAAGCCCAGTGCCTTGTAGCCCTTGCCGTCCCGCATGGCTTTCAGTCCGCGGCAAAAATCCAAAAGTGCATTGCTCACGGCCAGCTTTGCCGCCATAATGCTGTTGTGCAGGGCAGCAGCCTGCCGCCCCTCTTCGGTTTCCATACCCCTAAAAATCAGTTGCTCCATGGTTCCCTCCTCCTTATACAGCAGCCGCTAAAGGCTGCCTGTTTTTCTCCTGCCCCGCCGGGGCTTGTTTCCCGGCTTTCTTCTTGCCACGCTTTTTCGGCAGCACAATTTCCGCCATCCAATCACCGATAAACTCTTTCACCGCCGGGTCTTTCTGGATATTTCGGTTGTCCTCGTATCCATACCACTGAACCACCCTGTCAAGTTCTTTAGAAAGCTCCAGCGTGTAATAGGGTACGCCCGGCTCTTCGGCTTTGCGGATCAAAAAAATGTTGCTTGTTCCGTTTGCATGCCGATGCAAATAGGTGCCAACGCAGTGCCGCAGCCTGATTCCCTCCTCGGTCATCTCATGCGGCGTTTCGCAGGGGCGTATCAAAAGCCCGCCCCGCTCATAGGCAAACTTTTGCAAAACCACCAGCCGCTTTTCAAAATCCCCGGCCAGCCCTTCTTCTTCCTGCTTTCGCTTGGCGGCCAGAGCGGCCTCGCGCTGCACCCGGTGCAGCTCTGTCATTTCGTCGTGCGCCTTGTAAATATCCGGCGGTGTCAGCTCTTTCCCGGAAAGCTCTATGCCGCAGGCGTGAGCAATTCGCGCATAGTCCCGCCAAAGGTTCCAGATGTCTTCTTCTCGCGGAATTCTCATAATGCCGCGCCCGCAGGCGTTTTCCGCTGCCTTTTTCGCGGCGCTTACCTGCCCGCGCACATACTTCTCGCACCGTTTTACCGTGCCTAACTCCTCGGTCATTTTCTCGATAAATGCCCGATACTCATACAGCCGCCGTGCCTTTCCAAAATCCACTCCCTGCACGCCCAGCCCCAAAAGCTTCTTCATGCAAAGATACTGCCCTGCCTCGCGCAGGCTCCGGCATCGCCGTAAAGCGCTGATTGTGTCCCGGCTCTCGCCCCGAAAGAATCCTTTCAGGTCATGCGCCCGCCAGTTGATCGCGCTGGTTTCGCTCCCCCGGCCAGCGCTGCACTTTTCGGCCACGAACCCGCCGAACCCGGCCTTCACCAGCTTCTCTACATCCGGGTTCTTCGCAAACAGCGCCAGATACATGATCTTGTCCATTTGCGGGTGTTCTTTCGCCATTTTCAAAAAATCCGCATACCGAAACGCCGTTTTCGCCAGCTCCTTCGCGGTTTCTGCGTTCTCTTTCAGCTGGATTCTTCCAAACCGATAGCAATCTTCTGCGGTCAGATTGCTGTTCACAATCCCCGAAAGTGCCCAATCCCAGCGGTAGCAATGCTCCATGTCCGGCACCATTTCTTTTTTCCACCGAAACGCCTCATGCGTTTCGGCATTCAGATACACCCGCAGCCGCTCGGAATACTCAGTCACGAACGGCCCCACGCTGTCCGGATACCTTCTCCGCACTTCCAGCACGCGCACCCACAGGCAGCCGCCCGCCCCGGCCTGAATCACCATATATAAAGCGCTGTCCATCAGTCCTTTGTGCCCGCGCCATGCCTCCATAGTCACGCCCACTTCACGGCACGCCGGGCATACTGCCCGGAACTCTCGCCCTTCCAGCAGCCTTTCCTGCGTGGTGTGCCGCAAAACCCGTTTTAGCTCCACGGTTTTTCCACAATTGGTGCATACCGCTGTGGAAATTCCTTGCTTTTTATCGTAGGTGTAAAATAGATATCGCTCTTTCAGCGCCCACTTGCGCACATCTTTTCCCAAAGCTTCCGGCAATTCCGGCATTTCGGCAAACAGCCGCGCGGTCAAAGCCTGCTTTTCCTCTTTTGTCATCCTTTTCACAGTCCTGACGCCCCCTTAAAGCAGATCTTCCAGCCTGAAAATCTTCTTTTCAGGTGCCGCCGGGGCTTTTTCTGTTTCCGGCGCGGTACCTTCCGCGTCCGCCGCCGCCTCAACCGGCACGGCAAAATACTCTGCCGCAAGCTTCAGCGCTACGCCTTCTCCCATGCTGTAGCCGTTTCCCTTTTTGTGCTGTCTGGCGTAGTCCCACGCCTTTTTGCTCAGCACCTTCAGCACATCGCTTTTGCCGTCCAGATCGGCGGCGATCACCTCGGCGTTGTGCCCGCTGATGGCGGCCAGCTTTCGCACCACTCCGGCCAGCTCGGCCGAAAGCCCGCCGTCGCGCTCCTCTGGCAGGATCATCTTGTTCAGTGCAGCTTGAATTTTCTGCAGTTTTTCTTTGTTTTCCACGGTATTTCTCCTTCTGCATTTGAATGCATTTGGCGGTTTTGGCCCATTCCCGCCGGGTGTTTTGGGTATTTTCGGCAAAATAAGCTTAATTTGCTTTTCTGGCGCAAGCAGCCGGGCTCGAACCGGCATAAACCGGGTGAATCGCTCCCGGCGCATTGCCTTTATGCTATGCTCGCATAGTAAATTGCCCTGCCCGCCTGGAATCTACTACAATACCTTATCGGCGGGCAGGGCCCGCGGCTTTTTTTCATGAGCCGCAAACATGGCCTGCCATTTCTTTTGCCTGCGCGCAGGCTGCGCAGTGGGCCTTGCCCATGTCCAAAGCAAGGCCGCCGGGCGGGGGCAGCACGGTGTTTCACCGGCTTGTATACCCAGGAGGGGGCTGCGGTACCGCACCCCACGCCCATGAATGAACAATCACGCATGTTCCACGCGTCCGTCCCGGCACAGGCAGGAATCACCTGCCTGCGCCGTCATATTGCCGCCCCGTTGGTTTATCCCTTCGGGGCGGCGGAAGTGTCCTTGCTGCCGGGCGGCTCCATGGGCTTGTAGCACCGGCACCCCCGGTTTTGCCCGTCGCAGGGCTTGCAGCGGGCGAATTGAATCTTGTACACATACACACATTGCCCATCCACATAGTGCATCAGTGCCCTGCCTTTCGGTATACCATGGCAATGTGTCGATACTCGCGCATGCGGCGCTCGGCATCGTCGTAGATCTCCATAGCCAGCATGGCCGTGGTTCCCGCCGCCACCGCGCCGCCGCCCATCACAAGCAGCAGCAGCGCAGCCTCTCCGGCACTCCCTGCCTCGGCGATCATGCCGGGCAGTGCCATCAGCACCAGCAGCAGGCTAAAGGTTGCCGCCTGCAGCACCCGCGCCAAAGCTTTGCGCCGCAAGCACCATTTCTGCATTTTCCTCATGGTTTTTCTCCTTTTTAGCTTTTTAATTGTTGTTTTCTTTTTGTCGTGCTATGCTACATTCAGAAAGGAGGTGTAACCTTGGACCTTTATTCAGTAACGAACGCAGCCGACAACCTCGCAAACTCTTTGTATGTCTTTGGTGCCGAAGCCAGCCAGCCTGTCACCAAAGAAGAGCTGTATCAGTTTGCCAAAAAATTTGCGGCCATTATGCACGATCTCGAACGTGAACTCAAAAAAGACTAATTCTCTTTTGCCGCCCATCATTTCGATGGGCGGTTTTCCGTTCTCTCCACCAAAATCTCCATATCCGCCAGCTTATGCAGCGTAGTAAGCAGCTCTCCCAACTGCCGGTCCGCTTTTTCAATCAGCTCCAGCGGGCCCTCGCCCTCATGTGCTCCCGGCATCAGCCGAATATCAAATTGCATATTTTTCTCCTTTCATCACAGCCATTGCCGCCGCACCGCCGGGCGCGTTTTGTATCCCCGCCCGCCGGGCAGCGCTTCCAAACCCAGCACCTGCGCAATCGTATCCTTGCTCACCAGATACATTTCCGATAAAATTCCGATCTGCTGTCGCTTGTATTTGGCGTCACGATACATCACCCGGATCTCTTCCATTTCTGCCTGTGTCAGACAGTTTTCTCTCTGCACTTTGCCCCCTCCTTCCTCGGCCATCGATGCTGTTCCAGCCAATCGGCCAGGCCAGCCGTGTAGATTGTGTACACATCGTTTTTGGTCAGCCCGGGTGCGCGTTCCACAATCTCCCCGAAGGGATACACCCCTTGGCAGATACCGGCCTTCAGCTTATGTACGCTCACCCTGAACCCTGCCTCCCGCATGATTTCAGCGGCATCCATCAGGCTCACGCATGGGCTTTGCACATCTTCAATCCTCATGGTTTTCTCCTTTCGTACTTCCTTTTTATTTTCCTTTCATGCTACAATGAGCAAAAAGATCGTTACTCATCACTACTCGCCCCTTTCTCGCGCTCCGCCAGGATTTCATCCACAGCTGCCCGCATTTTCTCTTCCATACGCGATGGTCTGCGCAGTCCGTTCAGGATCTGCGTTGTGTAAGCGCGCGAGATCCCCAGCTTTTTCGCCACTTCCGCGCGGCGAATCTTGTTGTTGTGCATGATCATCAAAAGTTCACCCGTCCATTTTTCCGGCATTCTTTCACCTTCTTTCCCTGAATGTTGCAAAATTTAGCATGTGTGCTATACTAAAATTGAAACAATTTCAACAAGGAGGGTAAAAGTTGAACGGTTTTGTTATTGATGCGCTGTTTCTTGCGTTTTACTTGTGTATTTCGTCCCATTTGATTTCCAAAAAGAGTGGGAATCTTGATTTTTGGAGAGTGGCCATTTACTTGTTTGTGTGCGGTATAGCAGCTTTCGTGGGTGTGGTTATCATAGGTGTCATTTGGTCTTTTATCGTCTCTCCGTTCTAACAGAGCACAAGCATCGCAATTGCCTGCAGTCAAGCTCTCTCATCAAAACGACGATGGATAATGTTCTTACATCCAAGAGCGAAACGCTCTTGGATGTTTTTCGTATCATTTTAAAGTTCATGTTTCTGAACTTTTGGTGCAAAAAAATATCGGCACACATCGCGCCTTGGTATACACAGCAGCTCCATTGCCCTCGTGATTTCCCTCTGCGTAAACGGGACCTTGTTGTTAATTTTGAGCGACACGCTCCGCTCGCTAAGTCCCATTTCTTTAGAAAATGCTGCCTGTGTCCCAAATTTTTCGACAATTTTTCCAGAAAGGCACCTGTAATCATATTCCACTTCGATCACCCCCATATGCGGTTCAGTTTCTTGAACAACTTAATAATAGTCCAGTTTCTTGAACTTGTCAACAGATTCCCGTAAATTTTCTTGAACTTTTATTCAACGCCGTATATAATAAAGTCAATCTTAAAAAAAGGGAGGGTGTTGCTGATGTCGTCAACAAGAGACCGGTTGCAAGAAATATTAAAAGTCCGTGACATGAAACAATCAGATATTCTTCACCTTTGTGAGCCCTACTGTAAAGCGTATGGAGTAAAAATAACCAAAAGTGGACTAAGCCAATACTGCGCGGGAATTATAACTCCAAAACAAGACAAGGTAAACATTCTTGCCATGGCCTTGAATGTTAACGAAGGCTGGTTAATGGGCTACGATGTCCCTATGGAACGAAAATCGGGAGATTACATTTCTTCCGCTCCAAAACCATCCTGTGTTTCCAGTCCCGTTCCCCCTCCGGAGGATCCCGTCACGGCCGAGATCCTCAACGCGGTGCGTTCCATGCCTGCCGAGCAGCAGCAGCAGGTGCTGGACTATGTTCAATATCTTGCAAGCCGCGAACATAAGTAAGCACTTGCTCTCGCTCTTCCGCCGTCAGAACTGCCAGCACCTTGTCGGTCATATCCACGGCACCTCCTGCACCCACAACATCTTGTTTTTTTCTTGTGTTCGCCATCCCATATCCAGTGAATTGACTTTTTGCGGGGTTTTCGCATATAATATTTATATGATACAGACCTCGCCGCGCCTCTCAACGATGCGTACCATGGCGGGGTCGTTTCTTTTTTACGGGTAAAATTATGAAGGACTTAAAAAAGCATCTACAGGTTTCCGATCAGCTCGATCTGCTGATCTCGCGCGGCGTTTTGGTAAATGACCGCACCCTCGCCGAGCGCTGGCTCTCCAATGCGAACTACTACCGTATATCCGGCTATATGTATCGCTACCGCACCCAGAGCGGCAGCTATCAACCGGGCACCAGTCTGGAACAAATTCACGCCTTATATGATTTTGATCGAAAGCTGACCCGCATTTTGATGTTTGCGCTGGAAGATATTGAGGAAACTTTGAAAACCAGAATTTCCTACACCCTGACTTCTGCCTTCCCGTCCGAACCGCTGATCTATCTGCAGCCCTCTGTTTATCGCGATCCGAACGAATTTTTTAAATTTCAATCACGCTTTTTAAAGGCTGTCAATGATAACAAAAACCTGCCCTTTGTCAGCCATCATATTCAAGAATATAACGGCCAGCTTCCCATGTGGGTAGCCGTTGAAATCATGACCATGGGTAATCTGCACGCTATTTACAGAAACCTTAAAGCGCCCTATCAAAAAGCCCTTGCACGCGTGTACGGCACCGGTCCTACTCAGCTTTTGAGCTGGATTCAAAACCTTACTTATACCAGAAACCATTTGGCGCATTATATGCGGGTCTATGATTTCAACTTTGGGCGCACTCCCGCACAATGCACCAGACACCATATCTATAAAGTCACCACGAACCGGATCTTTGATCAGATCTATCTGATGTCTTTTATGTATTCTGATCCTGAAGAGTGGAATAGCTATGTTCTTCCCGAACTGAAAAAATTGCTCGCGTCTTATGCAGCATCCATTGACCTTGCAGCCATCGGTTTTCCCCAAAACTGGGAAGATATTTTGACCATTCGCTGAAAGACCATTTTCGTGACGCCGCGAAAATGCTTTTCTCCCCGCCGGGCAAATAGCACGCAATTTTGCGCCTTGTTCCATGCTGCC
>SFIE01000036.1 GCA_004555405.1 Subdoligranulum sp. | reverse complement strand
TGGCATTACTTTGACACCCATTTTATGTGCAATTTCAAAGCCATTGATGGGAACGCAGGATACCCCATACTCTAAAAACATTCTGACAATGATACATTTGATTTCTTCGTATCTTTGATTGGATAATCGGATTGCCAATACTTACTCCTCCCCGAACAGTGCGTCAATCAGAGCTTTTTTTTCTTGATCCGTCATCGAAGAAGCATTTCTTGCAATCAGGCGGCGTACTTGGTGATAGTTGAACGCATCGTTTTCAATTCCTAAAAGATAATCGGATGTGGTGTGCAGCGCAGTTGCCATATTGGCAATTACATCGGGCTTTGGTTCTCGTGTCCCGGCAATATAACGCGACATGGCGGCTTCAGTGATACCGATTTGCTCAGCCAGTTCCTTCTGTTGAATTCCCCGTTTCTGAAGCATCTCAGATATTTTTTCTCCCAGCACCTTGCTCATAGTAGTTCCTCCTATCGTCAGGCCTTACTTATCGGCTTGAATTTATTATATGCTATACTTGCCAAATTGTCAAGTTGTATTGCCAGAATGAAAATAAAGTGGGTATTTTTACATTTCAAATCTCGATTGCTATTAGATTGACGGCCGGGGGTGGGGCCTGCTTCCATCGGCTTTCTACAAATACCGCTTGACAAATAAGGCACGGTTTTATAGGCTTATTAAAAAGATTTATGCAATAAAACAGGAGCAAAATCATGCGATTAGACCGATATCTTGCCGAGGGGCTGGGCATTACACGCAGCCAGGCGAAAGACCTTTTGAGCCATGGGCGCGTGCGCATAGGAAACACTGTGTGCAAAAAAGGCGATGTGCAGGTAGACGAAACGAGCGAAGTTTTTGTTGGCGGCGAACCGCTGGCAGGGGCGCAGAAGTTTGTATACATCATGCTGAACAAGCCGCAGGGCGTGGTGAGCGCGCGCGAGGATAAGCGAGATGTCACGGTCACCGATCTGGTGGCCGAAGACTTCCCGCGGCGCGAGCTTTTCCCGGCAGGGCGGCTGGACAAAAGCAGCACGGGCTTTGTGCTGCTCACCGATGACGGCGCGCTTGCACACGATCTGCTCAGCCCGCGCCATCATGTGCCCAAAACCTATGCCGTGCTGCTGGATACGCCCCTGACCGAGGAAATGCAAAAAGGCTTTGAGGCGGGCGTCACCCTTGCCGACGGCACGGCCCTGCGCCCGGCGGGCCTGCAGGCAGCGCCTGCGGGCATTCAGGTGTGCCCGGCATTGGCCGCCCGGGTGGAGGGGGCCGAAAGCGGGCAGCCGGTTTGCGCACCGGACCCGCGCCTTGCCCTTGTGGAGCTGCGGCAGGGCGTGTATCACCAGATCAAGCGGATGTTCGGTGTGTACGGCGCGGGGGTAGATGGGCTGCACCGCCTTGCCATTGGGCCTGTAGCGCTGGACGAAACCCTTGCCCCGGGGCAGTGGCGGGAACTTACGGCGGAAGAAATTTCCATGCTCAAAAAAGCGCATAGATAAGCGGTGAAAATAATAAAACTCACAAAAACTGACTATTTTACGGAAAATTCACACAATTTACACAGGCGAATTGTATACTGAGATCAAACAGGATTCCTATGCCAATGACAGAATATTGAAAACTGCCCAATAAAAACCCGATTTTTTTGTTAAAATATGTTGCAAAAGTAAATTTTATTGTGTAAAATATACACAGAATGAGTTTGGAATTGTTCATGTTGACAAATAACTGTCAAGCTTCCCGCCATAAAACCTGAGACGGAAAGCCTGCCGTGAGCAATGCAAGGAAAGGGATCGTGTTTTATGGCTAACAGAGTTTTTCAGGGTGTCGTTTGCCAGATGAAAGATGCCATCGGCCGCAATGTCGGTGTGCTGGACGAAACGGGCAATGTTGTATCCTGCTCTGACCTGAACCAGGTAGGTGAGATCCGTGAGGGTATCGCGGGGGAAAGCCTGACTGGCTCTGAGCATTTTGTGCGCGATGGCTATACCTATCAGCCGTTTTCGGGCGCAAAGCACAATGACTATATCGTTTTTGTAGAGGGCACCGACGAAGCGGCTGCCCAGTTTGCGGGTGTGCTGTCCATCAGCCTGCAAAGCATCAAACAGTATCACGACGAAAAGTTTGATAAAGCCAACTTTATCAAAAATGTGGTGCTGGATAACATTTTGCCCGGCGATATCTATGCCCGTGCGCGTGAAATGCACTTTGCCACCGATGTGAGCCGTGTGGTGCTTCTGGTGCGCGTGGTGAGCGGCAACGATATTTCGGCTTATGATGTGGTGAGCGGGCTGTTCCCCGATAAGCAGAAGGACTTTGTGTTCAACATCAGCGAAACCGATACGGTGCTGGTGAAGGAGATCAAGCGCGGCATCGAAAGCCACGATATGGAAAAGCTGGCCTCCAGCATTGTGGACACCCTGTCGGGTAGTCACTACATCAAGGCCGTGGTGGGCATCGGCACGCCCATTGCCAATGTGAAGGATCTGGCCACCAGCTTTAAAGAGGCACAGATCGCGCTGGAAGTGGGCAAGGTGTTCGATACCGAGCGCCAGATCGTGAGCTATGACAATCTGGGCATTGCCCGTTTGATCTATCAGCTGCCCACCACGCTGTGCGAAATGTTCCTGCGTGAGGTGTTCAAGCAGGGCAGCATTGACAGCCTGGATCAGGAAACGCTGTTTACCATTCAGCGCTTCTTTGAAAACAACCTGAATGTTTCCGAAACCAGCCGCGGGCTGTTTGTACACCGCAACACGCTGGTGTACCGCCTGGAAAAAATCAAAAAGCTCACCGGGCTGGATCTGCGCGAATTCGATGATGCCATTGTGTTCAAGGTAGCACTGATGGTGAAAAAGTATATGAATTCCAACCCCACCAAGTATTAAGGCGATACCGCACA
Organism: Subdoligranulum sp.; assembly: GCA_004555405.1. Classification (GTDB taxonomy): domain Bacteria; phylum Bacillota; class Clostridia; order Oscillospirales; family Ruminococcaceae; genus SFIE01. The sequence goes on along the minus strand of SFIE01000036.1, from coordinate 27,271 downwards.
CCCCGCCGCAAGGCCGGAAAATGTGCGGCAGGGCCGCAAGGCCGCACCGGCAGTTTGTGCCGTGTGCCGCTGCCAGAAAAGAATCATCGGCCCGCTGCCATCGGCGGCGGGCCGGAATTTCGTCAAAAAGGAAAAGCAGCAGCTATGATTGTATTTGACCATGTAACTAAATATTACGAAACCTCTGATGGGGAAAATCTGGCGCTGGACGATATGAGCCTGCACATTAAAAAAGGTGAATTTGTTTTTGTGCTGGGGCATTCCGGCGCTGGCAAATCCACCTTTTTAAAAATGATCCTGCGCGAAGAAGTGCCCACCAAGGGCAATGTGTATGTGGCCGGGCTTGACCTTGTACACATGAAAAAGCGCGATGTGCCTTATCTGCGCCGCCGCATGGGCGTGGTGTTTCAGGATTTCCGCCTGATCCCCACCATGACGGCCTATGAAAATGTGGCCTTTGCCATGCGCGTGACCAATATCCCCGAAGAGGAGATCCGCGTGCGTGTGCCCTATGCCCTGAGCTTGGTGGGCTTAAAAGAAAAAGCCGACCGCTTGCCCGAAGAGCTTTCGGGCGGCGAGCAGCAGCGTGTGGCGCTGGCCCGTGCCGTGGTGCACAGCCCCAAGCTGATCATCGCCGACGAGCCTACCGGCAACATTGACCCCGAACTTTCCAAAGAAATGATGGAACTGCTGCAGGCCATCAACAATGTGGGCCCCACCGTGGTGGTGGTTACGCATGAGCATGAGCTGGTGCAGGAATTTGATAAGCGCGTGATCACCATTGAGCACGGCAAGATCGTTTCGGATACCGGCAGCCCCGAGGATGCCGGGCAGACCGGCGAAACCGCGATCCCTGACGGCGAGGAGGCACTGCTATGAAATGGTCCAGCTTTAAATATCTGGTGCGTCAGGGCATTCACAGCCTTGGCACCCATAGTATGATGACCTTTGCCAGCATCGGTGTGCTTACCGTGTGCCTGGTGCTTACCGGCATCGCGTATCTGTTCAGCGTGAATGTGGACAGCCTGATCGACTATCTGGGCAGCCAAAACGAAACCGTGGTGTATCTGAACCCCGATCTCAACGAGGAGCAAACCGCCGCAGTCGACACGGCCATTCGCAGCATTTCCGGCGTTTCGGGCGTGGAATATGTAAGCAAAGAGGATGTGCTTTCCACCTATAAGGGCTACATGAGCGAGCAGTATGCCGATTTGTGGGATGCCTTTGACAACGACAACCCGTTTAAGGCAAACTATCGCGTAACGGTGAAGGATCTGGATGACATTCAGCGCATCAGCGATGAACTTTCGGCCATTGAGGGTGTGGATTCGGTTTCGGCCCCTCTTGCCATGAGCAATGTGTTTGTGCAGGTGCAGGATGTTGTCACCTTTGCGGGCTACGGATTGGTGGCCGTGCTGGCTGTGGTGGCCGTGGTGGTCATCAGCAACACCATTCGCATCACGGTGTTTGCCCGCCGCCGCGAGATCAACATTATGAAATATGTGGGCGCAACCAATGGCTTTATCCGCCTGCCGTTTTTTGTGGAGGGCATGGCCGCCGGTTTGATCAGCGCCTTTATCGCTTCGGTCATCGTGCTGGGCGGCTATTGGGTGCTTACTTATTACTCCGATCTGGTGCCCGGCTTCTGGCGCAGTTTGCTGAGCGAAAGCGTGGTGCCCGTAACCGATGTGTGGTACAAGGTGGTGCCTGCCTTTGCAGCCTTCTCGGTGCTGATGGGCGGCGTGGGCAGTCTGGTTTCCATTCGCAAGCATCTGGATGTCTGATGCAGCATTAAAGGAGCACAACAATGAAAAAACAACATGGATTTCTGCGTGCGGTCAGCATGGGCCTGAGCGTGTGCCTGCTGTGCGGTGCGCTGGCGGTTCCTTCTTTTGCCGATAACACTAAGCAGCAACAGCTGGAACAGCAAAAAAAAGAGCTGCAAACACAGCTGGAACAGGAAAAGGCTGAGCTGAAAAATATCCAAAGCACCAAAACGGAGGCTCAGAAAAACAAGAAAAATCTGGAAAACCAGTCCAATCTGATCAAAAACCAGATCACGGTGCTGATCGATCAGATCACCGACACCAGCGATCAGGTGGCGCACAAGCAGCAGCAGGTGGAAGAAAAGCAGGGCGAGATCGACCAGCGCTGGGGCGATTTTAAGCAGCGCATGGTGGCTATGCAGCAGCTGCATGACGGCGGCGCGGTGGCTATGCTTTCCAGCTGCAGCAGCCTGTATGAAATGCTCACCTTTAACGATACGCTGGAGCAGATCACCGAAAAGGACAACGAGGTGCTGGAAGAGCTGCAAACGGCCCGTCAGGCACTGGCGGACGAAAAGGCCCAGCTGGAGGCCGTGCAGGCCCAGCTGGAGGACCAAAAGGGCCAGCTGGAAGGCAAGCAGGCTGAGCTTGCCACCAACATTCGCCAGCAGGATGCCACCATTGAGCAGGCTGCTGCCGACGAACAGGCGCAGCAGGCTGTGGTGGAGGAAATGAACAAAAAGTTCAATGCCGCCTCTGCCGAGCTGGATGCCTATATCCGCAGCCTCAACCAGCAATATGCCGGTGCGGATATCCACTGCAGTCTGGATTTCCGCTGCCCGCTGAGCAGCTATAAATACATCACCACCCAGTATGGCCAGGGCGGGCACAAGGGCGTCGATCTGGCCGCACCGCAGGGCACGCCTATTTATGCGGCGGCAGACGGCGTGGTGACGGTGGCAGCTTACCATTACAGCTACGGCAATTATGTGTCGATCTATCACGGCTCGGCCGATGACGGCAACACCTATGCCACGCTGTATGCCCACATGAGTCAGGCCCCCAGCGTAAGCACGAACCAGCAGGTGAAAAAAGGCGATCTGATCGGCTATGTGGGCAACACGGGTTATTCCTTTGGCAATCATTTGCATCTGGAGCTGCGCGTAAACGGCAACCGCACCAACCCGCTGAGCTATATTCCGCACTAAACAAAAGATTTTGCAACAGCAGCGCAAATGCGCTGCCCAAAGAGGATCTGCAGCAGTATGAAACAGAAAAAAACAGTTACACGCATTGTGTGCGGCCTGATCGCAGCCCTGATGGCGCTGAGCGTTGTGGGCAGCCTGATCATCAGCGTTGCCTATGCAGGCTGAAACGCCGCACGCAAAAATCCGGAGGTAGTTTCCAATGAATCGAAAAATTTCGGTTAGCATGGCAGTCACCATTGCCATTATTGCCATGACAGTCACGTTTTCGGTTACCATGGTTTTGGCCATGCGTTTGTTCGATGATACCGTGAGCAGCGTAAACGAAAAGGAAAGCCAGTATACCAAGCTTTCCGAGTTGGATCGCTATGTGCGTGACAACGAGTTTTATGCCGTCAACAACGACACGCTGAACGATATGCTGGCTTCCGGCTATGTGCTGGGCACCGGCGATAAATACGCCCGTTATTATACTGCCAAGGGCTATGCCGATCTGCTGGCCATGCAAAGCGGCAAAACTATGGGCATCGGTGTAATAGCTGTCAACGATCCGTCCAGCGGCTATGCCCGCATTACGCAGGTGTATGCCGACACCCCCGCCAGCGAGCTTGGCATGGTGAAAAATGGCTATATCACGCGCATCAACGACGTGGATGTGAAAACCTACACCACAAACGATGCCATTGCCGCCGCTTTGCGCGGGGAAGCAGGCACCACGGTGTCGGTAACCTATCTGAGCCCGGATATGACGGAATCGGTGTTCGAGATCACCCGCCGCAGCTATGTGGCTGCCACCGTGTGGGATCAGACCATTGATGAAACCATCGGCTATGTGAACCTCAATGATATCAACGAAAGCACCCCGGCAGATTTCTCTTACAGCGTCAACCGCCAGCTGAGCGCCGGCGCTACCGCTTTGGTGGTGGATCTGCGCGGCGTGAACAGCATTGATATCACATCGGCCATCAGCTGCGTGGATGTGCTGGTGGGCAAGGGCGATGTGGCTTTTGCCAAGGATAAAAACGGCAACACCGAATTGCTGGGCAGCAGCGATGAAAACGCTGTGAGTGTGCCGGTCGTATTTGTGGTGAACGAAGGCACCGGCGATGCCGCCGAGCTGCTGGCCAGTGCAACCAAAGCCATGGGCACGGGCCGCATTGTGGGAACCCGCACCATGGGCAAGGCTGCCGTGATGGGCACCCCCCAGCGCATGAGCGATGGCAGCGCCGTAACCATCACCGTGGCACAGATCGTGGATGCCAACGGCGAAACCTTTGAGGGCACCGGCGTGAATATCGACAACGAAGTGGCGCTGAACAGCGATGAATTTGCAACGGTGGGGGCTACCACCGCCGAATGCGACAGCCAGGTGCGCAAGGCTCTGGAAGTGGCACTGAACGGCACAAAGTAACAGGAGGAACCATGCCGAATCTGACCGATCTTGCCACTGTGCGCGACATCTGCGCCCGCTATGATTTTGCAACCTCCAAAGGGTTTGGACAAAACTTTATCGTGAATGCCGGCATTCCGCCCCGCATGGCCGAGGCTTGCGGGGCAGGGCCGGATTGGGGCGTGCTGGAAATTGGCCCCGGCATCGGCGTGCTCACCAAAGAGCTGGCCCTGCGTGCAAAAAAAGTGGTGGCGCTGGAAGTAGACAAGCGCCTGCCGCCCATTCTGGAAGAAACGCTGGCCGAGTTTGACAATGTAAAGGTCATTCTGGAGGATGCGCTGAAATGCGATATCTCCGCCTTGATCGCACGCGAGTTTCCGGGCATGAAGGTGGCTGTGTGCGCCAATCTGCCCTATTATATCACCAGCCCCATTTTAATGCGCCTGCTCGAAGCACATCTGCCGGTGGAAAATATTACCGTGATGGTGCAAAAAGAGGCTGCACAGCGCATCACGGCCCAGCCCGGCACCCGTGAGGCCGGTGCCATCAGCTGTGCGGTGGCCTATTATGCCAAGCCCGAGCTGCTGTTCAGCGTGCAGCCCGGCAGCTTTTTCCCCGCCCCCAAGGTGACCAGCGCCGTGATCCGCCTTACTTTAGGGCAGGGGGCCATGCAGCCCGTGCAGGACGAAGCCGGTTATTTTGCCTTGGTGCGCGCAGCCTTCTGCCAGCGCCGCAAAACGGCCGCCAACAGCATTGCGGCAGGGCTTTGCCTGCCCAAGGCCAAAGTGATGGAAGCACTGGCCGCTGCGGGCATAAGCGAAAAAGCCCGCCCCGAGCAGCTTAGCCTGGAGGATTTTGCCCGCCTGCAGAAAGCCCTTGCCGAAAGGCATTGACAAAACGAAGAAAACGCAGTATAATGACCCTATTGCCAGTTTAGCACAGTTGGTAGTGCAGCTGATTTGTAATCAGCAGGTCGGGGGTTCGAGTCCGTCAACTGGCTCCAAATAAAAGCCGCCAAATCGTTACAAAACGGTTTGGCGGCTTTTTTGTTTTCTTGTGACTGAAGGTTATAAAGAATTACACTACTCTCAAACACACCCCCATTGGTTTCTTTGTGCATAGTGCCGGGGCGGCACCTCTTTTTGCCTGCCTGCATAGTCTGGCAAAACGGCGGCAGTGTGCTGCCGGGCAGGAAAGGAGATTTGCCTTATGAGCAGCGGCATTTTACGCGTGCAAAGCTTTACCAGCCGATTGGCAGCGCCGCTTGGGTTTGTGGATGTTACCGTGAGCGGGCAAAATTTCAGCACCACCTTTCAAACCGATGCGCAGGGAAACGCACCGGATATTCGGGTGGAAGCGCCGGATCGATCGTATTCGCTGAACCAGCACTCCGCCGTGCGCCCGTATGCACTGTGCAGGCTGCAGGCCAGCAAGCCCGGCTGGCTGGGGCTGGAACTAAATGATATTCAGGTCTTCGATGGGCAAACCACGCTGGCGCAGCTGGAAATGCTGCCCGGCAGCAGCGAAAACCCGCAGGTGCCCACAGCCCCGCGCGCTCCGCTGTTTGAAGGCAGCGGCGGCAGCGGCCCGGCCCCGGAATCCGCCTGCACTCAGTCCATGATCCTGCGGCAGGTGGTGATACCCGAAACCATCACGGTGCATCTGGGCCGCCCGGCGGCTTCGGCGCGAAATGTTACCGTGAGTTTCCAGCACTATATTGCAAATGTGGCCAGCAGCGAGGTGTATCCCACATGGCCCGAAAATGCGCTGCGGGCCAACATACACGCACAGATCAGTCTGGCGCTGAACCGCATTTACACCGAGTGGTACCGTAGCCGCGGCTATGATTTTGACATCACCAATTCCACAAGCTATGACCAGTATTTTGTATACAAACGCACGATATTCGAGGTGATGGAGCGCCTGACAAGCGAAATTTTCAACACCTATGTGCAAAAGGGCGGCAACGCCGAGCCCTATTACACCGAATATTGCGACGGAAAAAGCGTGAGCTGCCCCGGCATGAAGCAGTGGGGCACGGTGGAGCTGGCCAACAGCGGATACAGCCCGCTGCAGATCCTGCGCCATTACTACGGCTCGGATATTGCTATCCGCCGCACGCAAAATATTGCCGCCGTGCAGCAAAGCTATCCCGGCAGCAGCCTGCGGGTGGGGGACAGCGGCACGAATGTGGCCATTTTGCAGCGGCAGCTGAACCGCATTGCCAAGGATTACCCCAGCTTTGGCACACTGGCGGTGGATGGTGTGTTCGGTGCAGCCATGCAGCAAACCGTAAAGCGTTTTCAGCGTCAATTTGGCCTGACGGCGGACGGCGTGGTGGGCCGCGCCACCTGGTATAAGATCAGCCTGATCTACGCCAGCGTGAAAAAGCTGGCCGAACTGGCCAGCGAGGGCGAGCCGAGCGACAGCAGCGTGAGCGGCGGCTCCTGGGGCGGGGCCGTGCTGCGTGAGGGAAGCACCGGTGTGCCTGTGGAGCAGGTGCAATTCTGGCTGAATGTGCTGGCGCAGTTTGATGCCCGCATTCCCGCCGTAACCGTGGACGGTGTGTTCGGTGCTGCCACCACCCGTGCGGTAAAGGCCTTTCAAAGCGCCTACGGCCTTGTGAGCGACGGCGTGGTAGGCAAGGCTACCTGGCAGGCGATCTACGGGGTGTATCAGAATATGGAAGGCGATTTGAACAACAACAGCTATCCCGGCACGCCGCTGCGGCTGGGCAGCGAGGGGGTGGCAGTGCGGCAGGTGCAGTTTTGGCTGCGGGTGGCGGCCGACAATTATATCGCGCTGGAGGGCGTGAGCGTGGATGGCGTTTTCGGCAGTGCCACAAGGCAGGCGGTGTTAAGCTTTCAGGATTATTTTTCCCTTACCGCCGACGGTGTGGTGGGCCTGCAAACATGGAACAAATTGTACACGGTGTTTCTGGCTGTGGCCAACAACCTGCTGGGCCCCAACGAAAAGCCGGGGGATTTTCCGGGAACCCTGCGGGAGGGCAGCACCGGCACCGCCGTGCGGGAGCTGCAATATTATTTGTATCTTCTGGGCACCTACTACAGCGGCCTGAGCCCTGTTGCGGTGGACGGCATTTTCGGCAGCCGCACCACGACCGCTGTAAAGGCATGGCAGCGCATCAATGATCTCACGGTGGACGGCGTGGTGGGCCGCACCACATGGAACAGCATCTGGCAGCAGGCCCGCCGCCTGCGTGTGCCCGCCGAGCCCCGGCTGCTGGGCAGTGCCGCGTGGCCCGGCAAAACGCTGGGGCCCGGCGCAAGCGGCCCTGCGGTGCGCTATTTGCGGCGGCTGCTGGATATTGCAGCGTTCTGGATCGCCAGCATTCCCGAAGCCGGGGCCGGAGAGGAGTATACCCCCGAAACCGAAAAAAGCATGGCGGCGTTCCAGCAATTTGCGGAGCTGCCCGAAACGGGCACAGCCGACCGTGCCAGCTGGGAAACGCTGGAGCAAAGCGTTTCCCTTTGGCTGAACGAAAAGTAACGCTTTTTCTGCGCTGTGTAAGGAGGAACGCTATGGCAACCGTGTTTGTTTACGACAATTACACCAACCGGATGTATCGCTATACGCTGCGCGAAAGCGACCCAATGCCCTACAGCTACGGCAGCACCCTGCGTGTGCGCGAATTTCGCGGCAGCAGTGCCTCGGATGTGCTGTGGACCACCGTGCGCGCCATGGAAGCGTGGAATCTCACCCGGCGCAGCTATGGCAGCGGCATTTATGTGGGCTATGCCTTTAAGCGCATCTGGGAGGGCGGCCACGGCACCGCCAGCCAGCACTATGCAGGCGTATCGTTTGATGTGGGGCAAAACACCAGCGCGGCGGTGCGAAAGAAAATTTGGACTACCGCCAAAAACACCGGCGCATGGGGCTATGTGGAGCCGCTGAGCATGACCCCCACCTGGGTGCATTTTGACAGGCGCTACGGCACCCCAGCCTGCAAGGGCACCACCGCCGGATACCCCACCTGCCGCGTGGGCAGCGTGAGCACCTATGTGCTGGTGATGCAGGATGCCCTCAACGCGTTGGGCTATGTGTGCGGCTCGCCGGACGGCAAGTTCGGCCCCCGCACCAAAAATGCCCTTATGGCATGGCAGCGCGGCGTGGGCCTTACGGCCGACGGCATTTGCGGCTGCAACAGCTGGAAAAAGCTCACGGCCGCCAGCGTGGGCATTGGCCGCACCGGCACGGTGAAGGATTGAGGCAACCCCGGTTGCAAAAATGCTCGATAATACACAAAGTATTATCTGCGCTTTTTGCTTAGCAGCTTGCACCTCTCGCTCGCTGCATCGGCACTTAGAATTATGCGGTGTTGCTTTAAGGCGAAAGGGCCGCACGGCTCTTGCAGAAAAGATGCCCCGGCCTTGCATTTCGGTGCAGCCCGGGGCATCGGTATTTCTTAGAAGACCTTGATTTATTTATATCAATGGCAATGGAATTTTGATTTTGCGTGTGCTATAATAAATCCAAAGACTGTCGCCGCCGCCCAAAGGCCGAACCCGCACACCGTTAGGCGGCTTTTTCGGGCAGGGCTGATCCGCTGTTATCAAATCAAAAAGGGGTTGAAACGATCATGGAATTTTCCAAACGATTGGAGCTTTTCGGCGATGAAATTTTCGCTTCGCTGAACGACCGAAAAAACGAACTGCTGGCTCAAGGGAAAAAGATCTATAATTTTTCCATCGGCACACCGGATTTTACACCGCAGGAGCATATCAAAAAAGCCCTGATCGATGCCGCAGAAGACCCCGAAAACTGGAAGTACAGCCTGCGCGATCTGCCCGAGCTTTTGCAGGCGGTGTGCGGCTATTACAAGCGCCGCTTTGGTGTGGAGATCCGGCCCGAGCAGGTGATGAGCTGCTACGGCAGCCAGGAGGGCATGGGCCATATCGGCATGGCGCTGTGCAACGAGGGGGATACCGTACTGCTGCCCACGCCCTGCTATCCGGTGTTTATTGCAGGCAGCCTGCTGGGCGGTGCCAAGCCGTGGTATTATCCGCTTTCCAAAGAAAACGGCTTTCTGCCGAACCCCGATGATATTCCGCCCGAAGTGGCGCAAAAGGCCAAATACATGATCGCCAGCCTGCCCGCCAATCCTGTGGGCAGTGTGGGCACGCCTGCGCTGTATGCAAAGCTGGTGGAGTTTTGCAAAAAATATGATATTCTGCTGATCCATGACAATGCCTACAGTGATATTATTTTTGACGGCAACCAGGGGCACAGCCTGTTCAACACGCCCGGCGCAATGGACATCGGCGTGGAATTTTTCAGCCTGAGCAAAAGCTTTAATGTGACAGGCGCGCGCATCAGCTTTTTGGTGGGCCGTGCCGATGTGATCGCGGCGGTGAAAAAGCTTCGCAGCCAAATTGATTTTGGTATGTTCCTGCCGCTGCAGTATGCCGCCATTGCGGCCTTGAACGGCCCCTTGGACAGCGTGAAGCAGCAATGCGGGCTGTATCAGCAGCGCCGCGATGCCCTGTGCGGCGGGCTGCGGGGCATCGGTTGGCCGGTGAACGACAGCCATGGCAGTATGTTTGTGTGGGCGCCGATCCCGGCAGGCTACAAAAACAGCCTGGATTTCTGCATGGCGCTGATGGAAAAAAGCGGTGTGATCTGCACGCCGGGCTCCAGCTTTGGCCCGCTGGGCGAGGGCTATGTGCGCTTTGCTTTGGTGATGCCGCCCGAAAAAATTGCCGAGGCTGTGCAGGCCATTGCACAAAGCGGCGTTTTGGCCCCCAATGCTTGACAGAGGCTTTCCCGGCGGGTATAATATTCGGAAATACCCGCTGTGAGGGAGTAATTTGCGCCGAACCGGCGTGATTTGTCAACATACTGGCTGCGGCCTGGCAAATCTTAAAAAATGAGACTCACGCATACTGATGAACATAGGGGAAAGTGTTCTTCGGTATGCGTGAGTTTTTTTGTCGGTATTTGCGCCGGGCGCAGCGGAAAAACAGGGAGAAATGAAGCATGGAATATTTTATCGAAGCATTTCTGATCGGCGTTGGCCTTTCTATGGATGCATTTGCGGTTTCGGTGTGCAAGGGCCTTTCCATGACGCGTGTGAATCGCCGCCATTGTCTGATCATCGGCTTGTTTTTCGGCGGGTTTCAGGCGCTGATGCCTTTTCTCGGCTGGTTGGCGGGCACTGCCTTTGCCGACCATGTGGCGGCGCTGGATCACTGGATCGCCTTTGTTTTGCTGGCGTATATTGGCGGCAAAATGATATTCGAGGCGCTGCAGGAGGGCAGCGAAACCGAAGAAGCCGCCCAAAGTGATCCGCCGCTGGACCTGAAAGAGCTTTTGCTGCTGGCCATTGCCACCAGCATTGATGCACTGGCCGTGGGCGTTACCTTTGCCTTTTCGGGCAACCCCATTCTGCCCTCCATTGCCATTATAGGCGTTACCACCTTTGTTATTTCGGTGGGCGGCGTGTTTGTGGGCAACCAGTTCGGCACCCGATATGAGAAAAAAGCCACCCTGGCGGGCGGCGTGATCCTGGTGCTGATCGGTTTGAAGATTTTGTTGGAAGGGCTGGGGATTCTGTAAAACGGCCTGTAAAAATCAAAGCTGCCGCCCCGCGAAAAATGCACTCGCAGGGGGCGGCAGCTTTGCCGGTTAGAAAATTTTATTCGCCCAAGGCCTGCCCAATGGGCATATGCAGCACCAGCGTGGCGGCAGAATCGGCGGGGGTGGGCGTTTTGTTGATCACCACCAGCTCACGGCCTGCATAATAGCGCAAAAGCCCGGCAGCCGGATACACGGCCAGGCTGGTGCCGCCCACGATCAAAAGATCGGCCTGCTGCAGAGCGTTCACGCTTTTTTGCAGCACAGTGCTGTCCAGTGCTTCCTCATAAAGCACTACATCCGGCTTTACCACGCCGCCGCAGGTGCAGCGGGGGATGCCGGTGCTGTTTGCAATAAACGCCTGGTCGTAAAACTTGTGGCAGCGGGTGCAGTAATTGCGCAGGGTGCTGCCGTGCAGCTCCAGCACATTTTTGCTGCCTGCCAGCTGGTGCAGCCCATCAATGTTCTGGGTGATGATGGCCCGCAGCTTGCCCTGCTTTTCCAGCTTGGCCAGCCGCAGATGCGCGGCGTTGGGCCTGGCACCGGTCACGATCAGTTTTTTGCGGTAAAAATCATAAAATTCTTCGGTTTTTTCCTCAAAAAAGGTATGGCTCAAAATTTCCTCAGGCGGGTATTTGTATTGCTGGTGATACAGCCCGTCCACACTGCGAAAATCCGGTATGCCGCTTTCGGTAGAAACGCCTGCTCCGCCGAAAAACACGATATTGCTGCTTTTATGGATCAACTCTTCCAGCTTTTGCTTTTCATTTTCCATGGCGGTTTCCTCCCTTGTATACTCTCATTTATTGTCGCACACTCAGGCGGCAAAATCAAGGGCGGCATTCGGTTTTGTAATTTGCCATAAAGTGTGCTATAATAACAGATAATTGTGCCATAGGGGGCTGTGAAAATGGAGCTGGAGCAAAAAACGATTCTTTCGCTTTTGCCGCCGCGCCCTGCCGAAAGCAACAAGGGGCATTACGGCAAGCTGCTGGTGGCGGCGGGGAGTCGGCGCTTTCGCGGCGCGGCACAGCTGTGCGCGCTGGGTGGGCTGCGCATCGGGGCCGGCATTGTTACGCTGGCTGCCATTGAGCCTGTGATCACCGCCGCATCCGCCTGTCTGCCTGAACCGGTGTTTCTGCCGCTCTCGGAAAGTCGGCAGGGGGGCATTGCCGCAGCCGAAGCCGAGGCGCTTTTGCACGAGGCTTGCCGCAGCAGCGCCGCCGTGCTGGGGTGCGGCATGGGCAACACGCCGGATACCGCCTGCCTGGCGCGCACACTGGCGCTGCAATGCCCCGGCACACCGCTTGTGCTGGATGCCGATGGGCTGAACGCTGTGGCCGGGGATTTCCCCGTCCGAAAAGAGCCGGGCCTTGTGATCACGCCGCATCCCGGCGAGATGGCACGCCTTACCGGAACCACCATTGCACAGATCGAGGCTGACCGTGCGGGCACGGCGCTGCGCTTTGCCGAAAGCTGCAACTGCGTGGTGGTGCTCAAGGGCCACCGCACCGTGATCGCTTCACCCGAGGGCGAGCTTGCCGTAAACACCACCGGCAATTCCGGCATGGCGCGCGGCGGCAGCGGCGATCTGCTGGCGGGCATGCTGGGCGGTTTGCTGGCACAGGGGCTTGCGCCTTTTGCAGCGGCCACGTGCGCTGTGTGGCTGCACGGCAAAGCCGGTGATCTGTGCGCTGCCCGCCTGAGCAGGCAGGCCATGCTGCCGCATGATATGCTGGATGATCTGTGCGCCTTTCTGGCGCAGAATGGCCTTTGAAAACGCAATACTTTTTTATAATTACACAAGGAAAATACAATGAAGAATAAACCAAACCTGCCCTCGTGGGCTAAACTGCTGATTACGGCTGCCGTGCTGGCACTCTGCTTTTTTGCCTTTGTTTCGTTGAATCAATATGTGCAGCGCGTGCCGCAGCCTGCACCGGACACCACTTTCAGCGCGATGCCCGCACCGGCCTCCCGCTGAACCATTGAAGGAGCTTTTTATCTGTATGAATCGATCGCCCTATTCCGATGGACAAAACCTGTTCTGCCTTTTGGCGGCCTTGCTCAGCACGCTTTCCGTGCAGGGGCTTTTCTTTATTCTGCCGGATTCCGGCACGCCGGGCATGGGGGCAATGTACCAGCTGAATGCCTTGCTGGACGGCCTCGGCCATGCCTACAGCCAAAATTGGCTTAGCTGGTGCTGCCTGATGGCGTTTTTCTTTTTCGCAGGCCGCAGGCTTTATTTTGCCGAGCCGAAGCTTCGGCTGCGCCCGTTTGCAGTCTTTTTGGCAGCAGCCTTTACGCTGTTTTTCTTCATTGGCGCCTGCATGGAAAAATATGGCGCTTTTGAGCCGGTGCTTTCGGGAAAATTTCAGTTGGTCCTGCTGGGCGTCAGCGCGGCGGGCTGCTTTATTCCGCTGCTGGCATTTTTTGGGCGTCTGCCTGCAATGCTGCCGGTTTTGTTTTCCCTTCGCTTTGCGCCGGCCGAAAAGCTGGCCCGGCGGGTGCAGGCAAAGCGCCCGCTGCTGGGGCCCATGCTGTTTTTTGCACTGTGCTGGCTGCCGGTTTGGCTGATCGCCTTCCCGGGCGGCCTTGCCAGCGACACCGGCACCCAGCTGGGAATGTATTTGCCGGAGAATATCTTTAACAATCACTACCCCTATCTGGTCACGCTTTTTTATATCGCGGTCTCGCGCCTTGGCATGATGCTGGGCGCGCCCGGCGTGGTGCTGTTTCTGCTCACCGCCATGCAGTATTTCTGGCAGGCGTTTGCCCTTGGCTATATGATGCGCACCCTGCAGCGCCTGGGCGTGAGCGATGCGCTGCGCGGCATTTGCATGGCGCTGTTCGGCGTGGTGTCTATTTGGCCGATCTACGCGGTTTGCGTGCAAAAAGATACACTGTATGTGGGCGGCATTGTGCTGTTGATGTGCATTTGCGCAGAGCTTTTGTATCTTGGCCGTGCGCTCACGCCGCGGCTGACGGCCGCCCTGCTGGCCTTGTGCCTGCTGATCGTACACACCCGCAACAACGGCATTTATCTGTGCCTGCCGCTGCTCGTTGCTTTGGCAGCCGCATTGGGCCGCCGATACTTGGGCAAGCTGGCCGGAGTGACCGCCGTTATGCTGGCGGTGTATGCGTTTACCCAGGGCCCGCTGATGGAGGCCGTGCATTGCAACGGAAACGAAACGCAGGAAATGCTTTCGGTGCCGTTTCAGCAAACGGCCCGCTATGTAAAGCAGTATCCCGATGAAGTGACCGAGGAAGAACAGGAAGCCATTGAGGATGTGCTGATCTACGATACGCTGGCCGAACGCTACGAGCCTTATATGAGCGATGCCGTAAAAATGCAATATCGCCTGCGCTTTGCTGACGATGATACTGGCCACGAGCGTGAGCTGCTGCAGATCTATTTCAAAACATGGGCTGCGCAGTTCCAAAAACACCCCCTGGTTTATCTGGAAGCCACGGCCAACAATATATATGGCTTTATTGCGCCCATCAGCTACCGTGTGCTGGGCCCTGTAGAGCTGAATATTGATGTTGACCCTGCGCTTGAGCACTCTGTGGTGGACTACACACAGCCGCAGGCGCTGGCCCCGGTGCGCACACTGTATTGCAAGCTTTCCACATTTGTTGGAAAAATGCCGTTTTTCAGCCTGTTGTATTCGCCCTTTGTAACCACATGGATCGTTTGCGTGGGGGCGGTGCTGCTGCTGCGCAAAAAATGCTGGCGCGCCATGGTTTTGTATCTGCCCATGCTTCTCAATGTGGCGGTATGTCTGGTGAGCCCCATCAATGCCAGCACACGCTATATGCTGTGCGCTACGGCTTGCCTGCCCCTGCTGCTGGCCGCGCTGCAAAACGAGCCGGACAGCCATAAAACCTGATCTTTACAGGAAAGAGGTTTTCCCATGAACAAACGATTTCGCCCGCTGTGGACAATGCCCTGTATGCTGTTTCTTTTGCTGCTCTGCTTTTGGCTGGATAAACGCGCCGGGCAGAAAAGCAATGTAGATCCCTACCTTTTGTCCTTCAGCGATAATTGCGCCAGTTATGAGGACGATCTTTTATGCTCGCTGGATGCGCTGACTCCGTGGGAATGGGATATTGTGTGGTTTTTGCCCGCAGGCCCCGAGGATGCACAGGAGGTAAAGCTGCCCGCCGTGAAAACCCCGGTGCAGCTGAAGCAGGCCGTGGGGGATGCCCCGGCGGCCTATTGCCTGGCCTTTGTGCGCGAGGATGAGCTGGTGTATCTTTTGAGCGATCAATGCGCCGCCGCCGGTTACCGCATGGATCTGAGCGCGCTTCCTGCCGCCGCTGCGGGCACGCTGGTTCACATGGAGCAAAGCGCGCCGCCGCTTTTTTGCAAGGTGCCGACCGAGAATGGCAAGGTGAGCCTTCTGGTTTTGCAGAAACCGGAGAACTCGTGATTTTTTGTATACTTCCGTGCAGGAATGCTTGCATTTCGGCCCGGAATGGTTTATAATATAGCCTAAAGTGATAAACAGCGCTTTCTGCGGACAGAGCAAGATTCGCTGTTGGGTATACAGGTGTGGGTTCTGCGCGGCAGAGCCCCATGAACCATGTCAGGCGGGGAACCGAGCAGCATTAAGTGGCCAGCATTGCGCGCCGCAGAGTGCCTGCACCTGTATACCGAGCAGCGGATCGCCGGGGCCAAAGCCCTGTACAGCCTGTCCGCCATTTTTTTGTAAAAAAAAGGGGTGTTTTTGGCTATGTATCGCGCGTTATACCGCAAGTGGCGGCCTCGCCGCTTTGAGGATGTGGTGGGCCAAAGCGCCATTGTAACGGCGCTGCGCAATCAGGTGGCGGCTGACCGTGTGGGCCATGCCTATCTGTTCACAGGCGTGCGCGGCACCGGCAAAACCACCTGTGCCAAAATTTTTGCCAAGGCCGTAAACTGCCCGCACAGCGTGCAGGGCGATCCCTGCTGCGAATGTGAGATCTGCCGCGGCATTGACGATGGCAGCATTCTGGATGTTGTGGAAATGGACGCCGCCTCCAATAACGGTGTAGACGATGTGCGCGCCATTCGGGATGAAACCAACTACACCCCCAGCCAGGGCCGAAAAAAAGTGTATATCATCGACGAGGTACACATGCTCAGCGGCCCGGCTTTCAACGCACTGCTGAAAACGCTGGAAGAACCGCCCAGCCATGTGGTGTTTATTTTGGCCACCACCGAAATTCAAAAAGTGCCCGCCACCATTTTAAGCCGCTGCCAACGCTATGATTTTGGCCGCATTCGCCCGCAGGATATTGCCGAGCGCGTTTTGTATATTGCCGGGCAGGAGGGCATTGAGCTTACCCCTGCCGCCGCCGGTTTGATCGCACGGCTGGCCGACGGTGCCCTGCGCGATGCACTTTCCATTTTGGATACCTGCGCCGGTTCCTCGAATCATGTGGACGAAGAAACCGTGCGCCGCATGGCAGGCGTTACGGATAAAAGCTATCTGTTCCGCCTCAGCGATGCCCTGCAGCAGGGAAGATCGGTGGCGGCTCTGGCCGAGCTGGCCGAGCTTCGGCAGCAGTCGGTGGATATGAAGCGCCTGTGCGAAGAAATGATCGCACATTACCGCAATCTGATGCTGGCAGCGCTGCCCGGCGGTCAGGAGCTTTTGGGCGGCGTAAGCCCCGAGGAAGAACCGCAGTATCTGGAAAAAGCCCGCACCATTCCCCAAAGTCAGAGCATTCGTGCCATTCGCCGTTTGGGCGAGGCGCTGGAAAAAATGGGCCGCGGCACGGATCAGCGTGTGGAATTGGAGCTGGCGCTGTTTGCGCTTTCGCAGCCGGAAGAAGCCCCCGTACCGTCGGCTGTGCAGCAGGCGGCCGCACAGCCGACGGTGCAGCCCTTTGTGAGCGCCCCGGCCGCACCACAGCCCTTTATGGCGGCGCCCCGGCCTGCCGCAGCGCCTGCACCCGCGGCTGCTCCATCGCAGCCGGAGCCGGAACCTGCTGCCCCGCCGCAGCCGGAGCCTGCGCCCACGGTTCCGTGGGAGGCCGAGCCCGTGCAGCCCGCACAAAACGCTGCGCCGATACACCTGCCCAGCACCCCCGCCGCAGCGCCCGCACCGGCCCCGGCGCAAAAGCAGCCGCAAGCGCGCCCGCAGTCGGCCAGCCAGCACCCGTCCGAGCCCTTTGCCCAGTGGTCGCTTGTGCTGGAAGAGCTGGAACAGCGTGATAAAATGCTGATCAGCTTTTTAAAAGGCACCCATGCATTTTACGATGGCAAGCGTGTGCTGATCGAATGCAGCGATCTGTTCCGCGATTTTATTCGCACCAATAAAGACAGTCAGGAGCTGATCAAAACCGTGATCGCCGAAAAAACCGGCATCCGGTGCGGCATCGGCCCCTACACCCCAAAGGGGCAGGCAAAGCAAACGCCCGCCCTGCAAAGCGCCGATGCCACCCTGCAGGCACTTTCGGCCATGGGGGTGCCTGTGATCGTGCAGGAAAAAGAATAAGTTTACCAGAAATACCAAATATTATCTTATTATTGGAGGAAATATCTCATGAAAGCAAGAATGCCCGCCGGTTACGGCCGCCCCGATCCCAACGCCATGATGCGCCAGGTGCAGAAAATGCAGGAGGCCCTGAAGGCCAAAACCGAAGAACTGGAAGGCCGTGAATTCACCGGCACTGCCAGCGGCGAAATGGTTTCGGTTACCATGACCGGCAAACATCAGGTGACCGCTGTAAAGATCAAGCCCGAAGCGGTGGACCCGGACGATATCGAAATGCTGGAAGATCTGGTGGCAGCAGCTGTAAACGATGCCATCCGTCAGGTGGATGAAACCACCGAAAGCGAAATGGGCAAGATCACCGGCGGCCTGAACATTCCCGGCTTGGGCTAAAAAGGAGTTTGTTTGCATGGCAAATAATGCAGAACCGCTGGAACGACTGATCGACCAGTTTTCGCGGTTTCCCGGCATTGGGCGCAAAGGCGCCACCCGCATGGCCTATCAGGTTATGGGCATGAGCGATGCCGAGGTGCTGGAACTTTCCAGCGCCATTCGTGATGCCAAAGCGCGGCTGCACCGGTGCAAATGCTGCCAAAACTTTACCGAAAGCGATCTGTGCAGCATTTGCTCTTCGCCCAAGCGTGACCGCAGTGTGATCTGCGTGGTGGAAAGCCCCCGCGATGTAACGGCTATTGAGCGCACACGCGAGTATAACGGAATGTACCATGTGCTGCACGGGCTGATCAGCCCCATGGACGGCATTGGCGCTGACCAGCTGTGCGTGAAAGAGCTGCTGGCCCGCCTTGGCACCGGCGAGGTGAAAGAGGTGATCATGGCCACCAGCCCCACGGTAGAGGGCGAGGCCACCGCCATGTATCTGGCCAAGCTGGTGAAACCGCTGGGGGTAAAGGCCACGCGCCTTGCCTATGGCCTGCCCGTGGGCAGCAGTTTGGAATATGCCGATGAAACAACCCTGTACCGTGCCATTTCCGGCCGAGGAGAACTGTGAAAACGGGCGGTTTCTTCTTGACAAGGCACAGGTTTTTGCGGTATCATATAGTGTAATATCAGAAAAAGGAGGGGCGGCAGCATGGCTGTGGAAAAAGTGAAAACCAAAAGCATTGCCGCCAACCGTGAGGCGCGGCACGAATATTTTGTGATCGAAGCGCTGGAATGCGGCATTTCTCTGGTAGGTACTGAGGTGAAAAGCCTGCGCGAAGGCAAGGTGAACCTGAAAGACAGTTGGGTGGATGTGGAAGACGGTGAGCTGATCGTAAAGGGAATGCATATCAGCCCTTACGATATGGGCAACATTTTTAACCGCGATCCCGTGCGCCCGCGCAAGCTGCTGGCGCATAAAAAAGAAATTCGCCATCTTGCGCAGCAAATCAAGCTGCAGGGCTACACTCTGGTGCCGCTTTCGCTGTATTTCAAGTGCGGGCGCGTAAAAATGGAGCTAGGCCTTTGCAAGGGCAAAAAGCTGTATGATAAGCGCGCCACAGCAGCCGACCGCAGCGCCAAGCGCGATATTGACCGCGCGCTGAAAAATTTCGGCCGATAAAACATTCGCTTTCCCGGGGCCGTTTGGCCCCGAATCCGTGGGGCTGTCAAGGTTTCGACGGGGAGGGAGAAGGGCGAGCAGCGGGTAGCAGCGGGGAACTGCTTAAAACTCTCCAAAACAATTAACTGACAACCGTAACGTTGCAGTCGCTGCCTAATTAAGGCAGCTGTTCTGCCCACCATTGTGCCGGGTGGGGCCAGAGCATCGATTAGGCACAGCACATGAACGGGCATAAGCTTTGCCGCCCGTCACGAACCCATGAAGCTACCAAACAGTTCGGTCTGGCATTCGTCTGAACTGTAAGGGAAATCGAAACGACTGCCTGCACCCGGAGATACTCTCTTGGACCCCTTTTCGGACATGGGTTCGACTCCCATCAGCTCCACCATATACAAAAAGCCATGCGCGATCTGTTTAAAATCGCGCATGGCTTTTTTTGTAAGAACTTTTTAGCAGGGCTGGCTGGTGCAGGCCGGTGGAGATTTATTGCGCCCCAAGGCGCACAAAAAAGGGCTGCCGGGCAAAATAGCCCGGCAGCCCTTGCTGCGGTTGCGTTATTGTGCGGCTGCTTTGTTACACAGCGGCACCGATCACTTGGTGATCTGGAAAGAGCGGGTGATGGGGGCAGCCTGATAGTTGCCGCCCAGCACGACCACCGTCATCACATAGCGGCCCGGCTCGGTGGGGGCTGCGGTGGTGCTGGAATAAACCTTCCACTTGCTGGTTAAGCCGGAGTACAGCACATGAACGCTGGACTGATCGCTTACAGCCGTGCCGTTCATTTGCAATTCGGCGGCGAAATCAGCGGTTTTGGCATTGGCAGCAGAAATCTTTTTGCCGATGTCCTGCTTCCATACCAGCTTAGCCTTATCGGCCTTCAAAACCAGTGCGCCGACACCAACGCCGACATTGTAATTTTTGTTGTCGGTGATGGCGGTTACGCTGTAAGCGCCTGCACGGTTGGGAACACCCACGGCAATGCGGAAGTTATCCCCCACGGCGGGCAGCTTGTCGATCACTTCGATCAGCTGGCCCAAAGCGCCGGTATCAATGCCGATCTTTTCCAGGACATCCACGATCTCTTTGGTTTTCAGCAGCTGGCGCAGCTGGCCCAGGGTGATGCCGTTTTGCAGCATTTCCGTAATGGTGGGCTGTTCAAGTTTCTCCAATATCGGGTCAAGAAGCTTGATCAGCACCTGGTTGGAGGTGTAGCTTTCCGGCAGCTGCAGGTATACGGCGGTGGTGACATTGCGGGTAACACCGGCGTACACAACAAAGGTGTTGAAATGATCGTCGGGGGTAGTGGTGACCAGATTCAGGCCGTTTTTGGCCTCGCTCACATACATACTGGCGCTCTTAACATGCACCTTCACCTTGGCCTTGTTGACGGTGATGCTGCCCTCAGTCGGCTGACTGGGCTTGTATTCGGCGCTGCCCTTGTAGGTTACGCGAATGCTCTGCACACCGGCGCCGATCTGCGGATAGCTGATAATGTTTTTACCGCCTTCAAAAGGAACATACTCCTTTGGGAGCTTGTCGCTGTTGACATCATCCAGAATAGAGGGCGATGCCTTGTATTCAAAGGTGAAATCCTCCAGGCTCAGGGTGTCTTTTGCAGGCAGGGTGGAGGCATTCCAGTCAATCACATTGTCCAGAACGGCCTGCTTCATGGCGGTCACATCCATATTATAGGTAAAGGATGCATCCGATTTCAGCGTGATCTGGCTGGCAATGCGGTTATCGGTAGTAGTAACGGAAACCACTGTATCGCCGGGGGCGTATTCTTTGCTGCCGCCCCAGGAAATACGGATGGACCAAGTGCCTTCACCGAACAAGTTTTGTCCGGCAAGGGCATAGTTCAGCGGCTGGTAAGAGGGAAGCTGCTCCAAGGGGGAAGCGTTGAACTCTACCGCAACATCCTCAAAATTCAGTGCGGGAACGGTGGATTCCAC
Source organism: Subdoligranulum sp. (assembly GCA_004555405.1). Taxonomy (GTDB): domain Bacteria; phylum Bacillota; class Clostridia; order Oscillospirales; family Ruminococcaceae; genus SFIE01. The sequence goes on along the minus strand of SFIE01000036.1, from coordinate 6,318 downwards.
CACAGCCTCATAAATGGCCTTGGCGGTGGCAGCAAAATCATAGCCCTGCTGCTCATTAAACACCATGCCGACCGTGTAGGGGCCTTCTTTCAGGTTGAACTGCATCGGCTCACGGCCGAGCACTTCGAGGTCTTTTGTGATGGTAACAGGGGCCAGAGTCTGGCTGCCGGGATAAATGATGTGAATGGTCCAAGTGCCTTCGCTGATGGCAGGGTAGGTGAGAGGAACAACTTCGTTGCCTTTGCCGCCCGTCAGCGGAACCCATGCCTGACCAATGCCAACAGCAGAGCCAGTGGTAGCCGTTGCGTAATACTCAATGCGCACATCTTTTGCACTGAAATCCGCAGAATCCACGATGGCATCAAAAACGGTGGATTCAATGTTTTCGTAATCCACCTTCAGATCATCGTTGTAAACCAGCTTGATGCTGGGGGATTCCTTCAGTGTGTATTGGGGGGCGGGGCGATCGGTCAGCGTGATCGTGGTTTCTGCAGAAAAGCCGCCATATTCCTTATTGCCGCCCCAGGAAATACGGATCTTCTGCTGGCCCAGGCCGATGGCGGGGTAGGTGAGAGGAACAAGCTCATCGCCTTTTCCGCCTTCCAGCGGGACCCATGCCTGGCCAATGCCCATAGCAGTGCCGGTGGTAGCCGTTGCGTAATACACCATAGTCACATCGCTCAAAGCGAGTTCGGGCGTAGAAGATTCAACAACAGCTGCGAAAATGGCCTCTTTGGTGGCGGCAATGTCAGGGGTGCCATCCTGATCATAGCACATAGACAGGCTGACATTCTGCTTCAGGGCAATAGAGCTTTGCAGCTTGGCAAGCTTATGAATGGTGAATGTGTTCGTCGTTCCGGTAACACGCACATCATAAATGCCGTCCTCGTTATTGGCCAGCGCAGGGTGGGTGTAGGTGACAAGTCTTTTGGTGCTTGTGAAACCAGTGATAGAGCCCCATGCAGTGTTTTTAAGCAGCTTGTAATAGCCGATGCATTCATACTCCCATTGGGTATCGGGGTCAGCAGTTTCCCCCAGCAGTGCCCTTGTCAAAATGCTGTTCACCGTGGCAGCATCGCTGCCTGCGGGAATGAGCACCTGAGTAGCCTCGGCTTTAACCACAGGCTCTTCAGCCACAGGCTCTTCAACCTCGGGTTCTTCAACCTTGGGTTCTTCAACCTTGGGTTCTTCAACCTCGAGTTCTTCAACCTTGGGTTCTTCAACCTCGGGTTCTTCAACCTCGGGCTCGTTGATCACAGTCTCGTTGACCGGCTCGGTTTCCGTGACTGCTTCGGGTGTGGCTTCCAGCGTGGTTTCCTCGGCAAATGCCGTAAGGCACAGCGATTGTGCCAAAAGCATCACTGCCAGAAAAGCAGCCAGAAGTCTGGATAATGTCCGCTTTTTCATGTTTGATTCCTTTTCATCCGTTTATTTATATCATCCAGCCGGGGGCTTGGCCCCGGTTGGATGGCGTACCAGAATCATGCGCCTGTGTGCCTGTAAAAATGATTTTCAACGATATAGTACACAGCCATGTATGAATATAGCACACCGATGAACGAAAAACAAGAAATAATTGCACCATTCATCAAAATTCCATTTGGCTGAAACCGAATGAAATACACGGCGGCTGCCCTGATTTTGTATGGCCGGGTCCATGCCCTGTACACCCCATATTATAAGGGCTTTTCTGCGGGCCGTCACTGGCACAAGTGTCAGTTTGTTATGCGCAGCATGGGTAAAATCTAATAAAATCTGCGGCAAGAGCAGTCCCCCAAAAAGCAAAAAAATCTCTCTGCACGGCTTCGTACAGAGAGATTGTTTTTAGGATTTGAGCTAAGGAAATGCGCTTTTGCGGCGGTCACTGATAGTCGGCCAGCAGGAACATGGGCTTAATGGCCACCACTTCATCGTATTCCCACTCCTCCACCTGCACATCGGCGTTCAGGGCCTTCAGGTCCTGCTTCACCTGTTCCAGTGCGGCTTCGGCGGTATCGGCGCGCCCGGCCTCCACCACGCGCTTCATGCGGCGCAGCACCACAGGGTGGGCATAGCGGGCAGGCACGGGGAAGCTGCCGTGGGAATAGCCATCCACCAGCTTTTGTGCCTGTGCCTGAATGTCCGCCAGCTGGCACGCCAGCTCTTTTTTGTTGCGGAAGGCGGTGGGCATTACCTGCAGGGCGCTGAACAAAAAGATCAGCCCCATGCCGATCAGCAAAATATACAGGGGGCCGGAGGCACCGCAGAAAAAGCTGTAGCCGCCCCACACAAGCGTGATCAGCGCACCAACCAGCAATGCCAGCGCCACCCATTTGTAATGCGGGGCCGAGCGGTCACCCGAGCGCTTGCGTTTGGCAACGCTGCTCATCTGCTCGGCAAAGCCGGGCTGTGCGGCCAGATACTGCTCGCACCGGCCCAGCTCCTCGGCCAGGGCCTCGGCCTTGGGGCTAAGCTGCACCTGCTTTTTGGCGGCAGCCTCCTGCGCGGCCTTTTCGGCCAGCTTTTGCTCTGAGCGCGCACTCACAAGCCGAATTTTCGGCTGTATGCGGGCCAGCTCTGCCAGCAAAAGATCCACATTCTGCTCAAATTTAAAATTGCACTGCTTTTCCTTGCCGTTATCGTATTCCACCACCAGATACGACATGGTGGCAAACATTCCCTTGCCGGTAAAGCCGCCCTTGCTCATGGCAATGCGCTTATACACGCGCTGAATGCTGCCATAGGGAATGTAATAACGGCGGTCAATATAAAAACTGTTCAAATACAGCGCCTTTTGGCCAAGGCCGCAGGGGCCGATTTTTTTACAGTTGGTTTTATCCTGTTCCAGCACATCCATCGGCAGGGTGGAAGCGCTCAAAGCAATGGGTTTCAGCAGCATAAGTGGGGTCTCTCCCTCCAAAATTTGGTTTGCGCCGCCCGGCAAAGGGGCAGCGCGGCGGCCCGGCTTTAAATTCGGCCGGTAGGATCATCATACAGCATTTTGCCGCCCGGTGCAAACCAATGTGCGGCACACGGCGGCAGGCTGCGCCAGGCAAAAGCCATGCCTGCGCAGCATTTCAAAAAGAAAGGGCCGCCGCACAATGCTTGCGGCGGCCCAAAACGGTTTTATCAATGTTTCAGGGTATCATAAGCGGGTTTTACATCGCGCTTCTTGATGGTGTAAACAAAGATGCCAAGGAACAGCACAGCCACCACAATGCCCACAGGGTAGGCAACAGCAGAGGTGAGGCCGAATGCGCCCAAGCACTCAGGAGCCATCGTGAAGTAGGTGGCGGAAACAGCGCTCATGAAAGTGGCGGGAACTGCGGTGATCCAGTAGTTCTTCTTCTCATAGAACAGGAACATGGAAGCAGCCCACAGAACGATCATAGCCAGAGTCTGGTTGGTCCAGCTGAAGTAACGCCAGATCACAGTGTAGTTGATAAAGCCCAGGCAGTTGCCGATGCCCAGGATAGCACCGGCGCCCAGAACGGGAATGCAAAGCTTCAGACGGTTTGCGTAACCCTTCTGCTCAACATGCAGCCAGTCAGCCAGCACCAGACGAGCAGAACGGAATGCGGTATCGCCGGAAGTGATGGGGCAGGCAATAACGCCCAGCATAGCCAGAGCAATGCCAACGCCGCCCATGGTTTTTGCACACACATCATAAATAGCAGCGGACTGGCCGTTTGCCAAAGCCTCCTGCAGGCCGGTGTTCAGGCCGCCGGTCACAGCGTACAGCGAGCAGCCTGCAGCAGCCCAGATCAGAGCAATGATGCCCTCGCATACCATAGCGCCGTAGAATACAAAGTGGCCCTGCTTTTCGCTCTTCATGCAGCGAGCCATCAGAGGGCTTTGAGTGGCATGGAAGCCGGAAATAGCACCGCAGGCAACGGTGATGAACATAAAGCTCCAAATGGGAGTGCCTTTGGGGTGCATATTGTAGAAGTTGGTCCAGATCTCGGGAATGTTGTACTCGGAATGAGTAAAGATACCAATGGCAACGCCCACAGCCATGATGATCAGGCAAATACCGAAAATGGGGTAAACCTTACCGATGATCTTATCAATGGACAGGAAAGTGGCGATGAAGTAGTAGACCAGAATCAGAATCAGCCAGAACATGGTGGTGGCAAGCAGGCCGCTTGCACCGGCGTTCTTGCACAGGGTCACGATCAGGCCAGCGGGGCCAACGGCGAACACAGTACCAACCATAACCAGCAGCACAACGCTGAAAACACGCATAACATTCTTCATCAAACCGCCAAGGTAGATGCCGGCGATCTCAGAAATGGAAGCGCCGTCATTACGCTCGCTCATCATGCCGGAAAAGAAGTCATGAACAGCACCGGCAAAAATGGTGCCGAAAGTGATCCACAAGAATACCACAGGTCCCCACAAAGCACCCTGCAGTGCGCCGAAAATGGGGCCAAGGCCGGCAATATTCAGCAGCTGCACCAGAAACAGCTTCCATTGCGGCATCACCACATAGTCAACGCCATCGTTGATTTTAACGGCCGGGGTTTCACGGTCGTCAGGGCCAAATGTTTTTTCAACCACTTTACCGTATGTAAAGTAGCCAATGATCAGAATTGCCAAACACAGGAAAAAACTGAGCATATACAAATTCCTCCTTCACTATCTCTCCGGATGCTGAAAAAGAACAAATTACCGCAAAGTGGGGTATGCGGCAACATGAACAAATCTCGCACCCCTTCCCATAGATTGTTGCATAAACTGGAAAAAATTGCAAATTGTTAAAATTATCGCATAGTGATACTTTAATTAAACAAAGTTTCGTGAGGATTGACAAATGGCCTCGAATATTGGATAATTAAATAACAAACGAGGGGAAAAAAGCAAATCAAGTCTTCTGTCAATTTTTACGAAACAAACGGTACAGCGGTTTGTTTGTGCGATTGGCAGATCGAAGAGTGGGGAAAAAGTATAATGGGAAAGGTAAATCATTATGTGGGCCAGCGCATTCAGTTTTTTCGCAAGCTGAAGGGCTTCACCCAGCAGCAGCTGGCCGGTGCCATCGGCAAAAGTAAGGCCACCGTATCCAAGTATGAAAAAGGCGAAATATCCATTGATGTGGAAACACTCAACGATATTTCGCAGGTGCTGGGCATCAGCCTTGCCCAGCTTACCAATTACACCGAGCCCGGCACAGATCTTCGCCGCAGCCATTTGGGGCAGGGGGCGTTTGCCACGGCGGATACCATTTATCTGTATCAGTTCGACGGCAGCCGTATGCACATGAGCGAAAGCGTGCTGCGCATTCTGCCCGGCAGCGAACAAAACCGGGCCGAGCTGTACATGGATGTGGATATCGGTGACGACAACTATCAAAACTGCGCCAGCTTTTACGAGGGCACGGTGGAATACCACAGCACCGTGATCACCTTTGTGCTGCGCAACCAGTGCAACGATGCCGAGCAGCTTATGATCTATCTCAACACGCCGATGGGCCGCGAGCAGGAAACCCCCGGCATGCTGTGCGGCTTGAACCACCAAAACCTGCAGCCTGTGGCAATTCGGTGCATATTTTCGGTGCATCGCATGAAATTAGACGACGAGCTGCGCCAGCAGCTTACCCTTAGCCGGGAGGAGCTGCACAATGTGCGCCGGCTGAACCGCTTCACGGTGCCCGCCGCCCTGCACGAAACAGCGGAAGGATAATGATACCTTTATAAAAAGAAGGGGCGCCTTAAATAAGGTATGATAGAGGTTTTCCTAACAGCAAAGAGCAAAACCTTATTTCCTTAAATGAATGCCTTTTTATGTGAAAAATAAATAAGTGGACGGGGCGCAAAATATGAGCAAACTTTATTTTGTTTTGTGCGGCTTGTGCAAATTCACAAAAAAATCACATATTTATTTGTCAGATAAGGATATTGTCATTTGCAGACAAACGGCGTAAGATAAAACTATAGTACAAAGAGGTACACTCCAGAAAGGAAATCAGCCATGCAAAAATCAGATCAACTGGAAGATTTCTTTTCGGAGTATGGCCGAATCCGAACGCTAACCTATAAAGATCAGGCATACGAACTGATAAAACAGGCGATCCTTTACCAAAAGTTTGAAATGAACAACATTTATTCGCAGGAAACCATTTGTCAAGCTTTGGGGATCAGCCGTACTCCGGTGCGAGAGGCACTGCTGGAACTCCAAAAAGATGGGTATGTTCGCTTCTGCCGCGGAAAAGGTGTGCAGATCGTTGCGCTGGATAGAGATACGATCTACGATATTCTGGAGATGCGTATCTATCAGGAAATGATCGCAGCAGAGCTTGCTGCAAAGCGTGCAACAGAATCGGAAATTCTGCAGATCCGC
>SFIE01000007.1 GCA_004555405.1 Subdoligranulum sp. | reverse complement strand
ACCATGGACGAGAACAGGGCGGCCGCCCGCAGGCGGCAACCAACACCACAGTGCGGTGTTGGTTAGCCCGCGGGAATTCGGTCGCTAAAAACAGTGCACCGCACTGTTTTCTAAACGCTCCCGCTGATGGTGCACCAAGTGATAAGACCTGCGAACGGTTTCGTTTGCGGGTCTTTTTTGTTATAGGGAAATGTTTTCGCCCGGATAGGCGGGCTGCGGGAGTGCCAAAAGTTTTATGCACCTTCGGCGGGCCTGCGATGCAGGCCCCTACAAGTAAAAGGCAAGGTTTTCGCAAAAATATATCGCTCTTTTGTGATTCTATCGTAGGGGCGAGCATTGCTCGCCCGCTAAGGCCTTGTGACCCCGCAAGGCTTTTCGAGTGGAGCAGAGCCCTACCCCTACGATGGGCCGTGAGAGAGCTGGCAAAGTTATAAGCGTTGTTTCGTGATTTCACAGTAGGAGCATGGCTTGGCTCCGCCCGTATTTGCCGCAGCTGCAAACCACAAAATCTTTCCCCGTACCGTCGGCGGGCCTGCGATGCAGGCCCCTACGAGCAAAGGGCAAGGTTTTCGAAAAAATAGATCGCTCTTTTGTGATTCTATCGTAGGGGCGAGCATTGCTCGCCCGCTAAGGCCCTGTGACCCTGCAAGGCTCTTCGGGTGGAGCAGAGCCCCACCCCTACGATGGGCCGCGAGAGTACGGGTGTAATTATAAGCGTTGTTTCGTGATTTCACAGTAGGGGCAGGGCTTGCCCTGCCCGTGTTTTCCTTTCCTGCAAGCCTAAGGATAATGCCGCCGCAGCTTTTCGGGCAAAGGGCATAGCGGGGAAAAATCTTGCAATTCGGCAGGAATGATGCTACAGTAAAACAGGAAGGAGATGGTTTTATGTGGTGGTGTTTTGCAATCGGCTCAGCGGTGTTTGCAGCGCTGACTGCTATTTTGGCCAAAGTCGGCATTGAGGGGGTAAATTCCACGCTGGCCACGGCCATTCGCACGGCTGTGGTGCTGGTGATGAGCTGGGGCATAGTGTTTTTTACGGGAACGCAAAGCGGCATTGGTGAAATTTCGCACCGAAGCTGGCTGTTTTTGATTTTATCCGGCCTTGCCACCGGCGCAAGCTGGCTGTGCTATTACCATGCGCTGCAAACCGGCGCAGCCTCGAAGGTGGTTCCCATTGATAAAATGAGCGTGGTCATCACGCTGGTGCTGGCGTTTTTGATCCTGCGCGAGCCCTTCAGCACCAAAAGCCTGATCGGCTGTGTGCTGATCACAGCGGGCACACTGCTGATGGTGCTGTGAAAACGGTGAACAGCGGTGTGCAGCCAAGGGCTTTCCACAAACAAGCGGAAAAATGTGGAAAACCCGGAAGGCCCGGAAGGCCCAATAAAATCTGATAAAAACCGTGAGGAGGATCCGTAAACATCACCGGCTGCCCCGTGGACCTGCGAGAAAAATCATTGACAAAAAAGCAGATTCTGCTGCATACTGAAAGAAAAAGGATTGGAGGAAGCCTGCTCCGCAAAGAAAAATTGCTGTTTTTCACACCGGAGAGGCCAAGAGCCCTATGAAGAAGGTACTGCTGGTAAACGGAAGCCCCCATGCAGAGGGCTGTGTGTATACCGATTTGATGGAAGTGGCGGGCGCACTGGAAAAGCATGGCGTTTCGTGGGAGCTTTTTCAACTGGGAACTGCGCCGATACGCGGATGCATCAGCTGCCGCCGCTGCCGGGAAAGCCATGTGTGCGTGTTTGAGGATGATATTGCCAATGCCCTTTTGCAAAAATTCCGCGAATGCGACGGCGTGATCGTGGGCAGCCCCACCTATTATGCAGGGCCAAACGGCGCCCTGTGTGCTGTGCTGGACCGCGTGTTTCAGTGCGATCAGCGGTGCGGAAGCTTTGCAGGAAAACCCGCAGCGGCGGTGATCAACTGCCGTCGCGGCGGCGCGAGCGCTGCGTTTGACCGACTGAACAAATATTTTACCATGAACCGCATGCCGCTGGTTTCCAGCCAGTACTGGAACGCCGTACACGGCACCACACCCGAAGAGTGCCGACAGGATCTGGAAGGAATGCAGACTATGCGCACCTTGGGTGACCAGATGGCCTGGGTGCTGGCAGGGCTGCAAAGCGATCCGCAGCCCGCCAAAGAGCCGTGGATCATGACGAATTTTATCCGATAATACAAAAAGAAAGCGTTCTGTCGTTTTGCTTGCGGCAGAACGCTTTTTTGGCAGCGGAAAAAGTAAACTATTGCCCGCAGCAAAGCTTTTACAATATGAACGAACGGCAAACCTGCAAAAGAGCGGATTCAAACGCCCGGATATAGGCGGGCTGCACGGCAGCGGCCGTGCGAATGCACTCAATGTGAAGCTGCTCCTGCAGCTCCGGCACTGTAAAAATGCGCAGGCTGCGGGCGGCTTCTGCCGGCTGCAAAAGAGAAGCCGGGCAGAAAAAGCCGCATTCCCCGGCCAGGCACAGGGCCAGCTGCACGCCGTAATCGCTGGTGGAAACACCGCATTGCAGGCGGATGTTGTGCTGTGCGGCGCAGCGGGCCAAAACTTCGCTCAGGGTGCTGCCCGGAAGATTCAGGCACAGCGGCAGGCGGCTGATCTGCGCCAGCGAAAGCGCGGTGGCCTGTGGGCTTAAATCGGGGAGAAAGCGCTGCAAAAGCTGCGGTGCCGCTGCAAAATATACGGATTCCGTGATCAGCGGCGTAACATGAAAACGCGGCTCCGCCTGGGAGTTTACGCCCACGATCAGATCCACTTCGCCATGTAAAGCCGCTGATCAAGCCGCGCACCCCCAGTTTGGCAAAGTATGCTGCACTGGTGACCAGTGCGGACCGCGGCGCAATTCTGGAAATTCCGGATGTGATCGACCCGGTAAAGCAGCATGAAAAATGAGGGGAGGAAAGAAGAATGAAGCTGGCGGAAAAAATCACAGTGTGTGAGGTTGGCCTGCGCGACGGACTGCAAATCGAAAAACAAATTTTAACGGTAGAGCAAAAGCTGAATCTGCTCCATGGGCTGGAAAAAGCCGGGGTAAAAGTGATAGAGGTCGGCTCGTTTATGAGCCCGAAGGCTGTGCCGCAAATGGCAAATACCGATGAAGTATTCCGCTGTCTGGTTCAGCTGCCGGGTGTGGAATACCGTGCCTTGGTTGGAAATGTGAAAGGTGTGCAGCGTGCAGTAGAATGCGGCTGCAAAAAGATAAAGCTGAATATTTCGGCAAGCAAGGGGCATTGCCTGGCTAATTTGAACAAGCTGCCGATGGAGCAGATGAAAACCTTTGCGCCCAGTGTAGCGCTGGCACGCAAAAATAATGTGCAGGTGTCTGGCTCGATCGCCTGCCCGTTTGGCTCGCCATGGGATGAAACCATTCCGATTTCTGACATCTGCGAGATCATCGATGCCTATCTGCAAGTAGGGGTAAATGAAATTTCTATCTCAGATGCACCGGGCATGGCCATGCCGAAGCAGGTGTATGAGCTGATGGGCGAGCTGACGGCGCGGTATCCGCAGTGCAAATTCATTCTGCATTTTCACAACACGCGCGGTATGGGCATCGCTAATATCATGGCGGGTATGGAAGCCGGGATCACCTGGTATGACGGCTCACTGGCTGGAACCGGCGGGTGCCCTTTTGTGCCGGGAGCGGCCGGGAATGTTTCAACCGAAGATATTATCAATATGTGTGATGCACAGGGCATTGAAACCGGCATTGATCTGGATAGAATCATAGCTCTTGGTCACAAACTGGAAGAATATATGGGCCATCAAGGCGGCAGTGCTGTGCTGCGAGGTGGAAAAAATAAGGATATTCTATTGCGTATGCCCACAGGCCAGGGAGAAAATTATACGCAGAAAAAATAAAAATATTAAAGACAGCGAGGCATTTGCCGAAGATCCGGAAGATGCCTCGCTGTCTGCGGGGAAAACGCACATATCAATGGCTGCAGGCTTGCCAATGCTGTGCTGCATAACAATGTGCAGGGTGTGCGATCTGATTCACTGTCGTTTCTTTTGGCAGCCGCCCGAAAAAAACTTTTCTTGCCCTGCACACAATAACTGTGCTATAGTGGAAATGCAAGCATACAAAAATGGCGGGAGGGCGGCCGATGAGAACCAAAAACCAGCAGAACGAACAGCGCCAGCGCGAGCTGATCTTAAACGCAGCGTGGGGTTTATTTCGTGAGCGCGGATATAAAAATGTAACGCTGGAGGATATTCTGCAAAGCGCTGCCTGCAGCAAGGGGCGGTTTTATTATTATTTTCACGCCAAGGCCGAGCTGTTGGACACCCTGTATGAAGCCTTTGATCGGCAATATGAAGCCATTGCCGCCGCGATCGACCCCGCCTGCCCGGCACCGGAAAAGATCCTGCTCATTCACCGGCAGATTCTGGAATACCTGAGCGAGCAGGTGGGGGCAGATCTGCTGACCAACTTGTATCTTTCGCAGCTGGAAAAAAACACCCACATCGATTTCTGGGGCGACACCCGCAGCTATGCCTGCATTTTGCGGCGCATTGTGGCCGAGGGCCAGCGCGCAGGCCAAATGAGCGCCGAGGTGCCCTGCGAGGAAGTGGTGCAGGATATCATCAGTCTGGAACGCGGCCAACTGATCGACTGGTGCCTGAAGGAGGGCGCTTATTCGCTGCCTGCTGTGGGGGTGCGCCGTATGCAGCGCTGCCTGACGGGATATCTGGCCTGAAAACGATGCAGAGAAAAAAGCAATTTTCGCAATAAGCTTTTGTTTTATAATCAAGAAAATGCAAAGTCTGTCCACCCTGAAACTTCGGGGGTGGGCAGGCTTTTTATTATGCAGAGTTTTTGGGCTCCATTGACGAACAAATACGGAACTCGTATAATTAAACCATGGTCTAAGAAAGATTTTGACCAATCCCGGACTGCCCGCCTGGAGAGCATATCGACAGGTGTGTGCTGGAACCATAAAAGAAAAGAGGAGGAATTTCAATGAGCAAGAAAACACGAAAAAAAGGCGGTGTGCTCGATTTTATCGAGCGTGTTGGCAACAAGCTGCCGCATCCATACATTCTGTTTCTGTGGTTGTGCCTGATCCTTGCGGTGATCAGCTGCATTTTGTCGCTGAAAGGAACCAGTGTGATCAACCCCACCACCGGCGATACTGTGATGGTGCAAAATCTTTTGAGCCAGAACGGCATCAAATGGCTGCTCACGAATCTGCTTTCCAACTTTCAAACCTTTACGCCGCTGGGGCTGGTGCTGGCCATGCAGATGGCAATTGGCTTTTCGGAACGAGTGGGCCTTTTAAATACTGCCATGCGCAAGGCCATTTTGGGGGTTCCCATGTGGGCGCTCACGGCCACGGTGCTGTTTCTGGGCATCAACGGCAGTATCGCCTCGGAGGCTTCTATCATTGTGGTGCCCAGTCTGGCTGCGGCTGCATTTGCTGCTGTGGGAATGCACCCCATTGCGGGTCTGCTGGCTGGTTACGCCGCCACCAACGCTGGCTTTACTGCCAGTTTGATCCCCGCAGGTACCGATGTGCTGCTGAGCGGTGTTACCGACAGTACCGCTAAACTGATGGATCCCAACTTTGTGGTAAACCCTACCTGCAACTGGTATTTTATGATTGTTTCCACTTTTATGCTCACAGTGGTGGGCGTGTGGACCAACAAGGTTTTTATTGTGCCGCGCTTGGGTGAGTATAAAGGCCCCGCCGCCGAAAAGGAATCGGACATTTCTGCAGCAGAAGGCAAGGGCCTGAAGGCTGCCGGTATTTTTACACTGGCCTATATTGCTCTGTTTGCGGCCCTGACAATTCCGAAAAATGGCATGATGCGCGGCGATGACGGTACCGTGCTCAACGGCACTTTGATCAAAGGCCTTGTACCCATTCTGATCATTTTCTTCATTCTGGTGGGCGTGGTGTACGGCGTTGTAGCCGGAACACTGAAAAAAGCCGATGATGTGCCTGCCTATATGGCTGAAAGTCTGACCAGCCTGACCGGCTATATCGTGCTGGTGTTTGTGATTGCACAGTTTATTGATATGTTCGCTTATACCAATCTGGGCATGATTATTGCTGTCAACAGCGCCGAGCTGCTGCAGGCCGCAGGCTTTACCGGACTGCCCATGATCATTTTCTTTATTCTGCTGTGCTGCGTGGTGAACCTGTTTATGACTTCGGGCAGCGCCAAGTGGTATATCTTTGCGCCCATTCTGGTACCCATGATGATGACACTCGGCTACAGCCCCGCCTTTGCACAGGTGATCTACCGCATCGGTGACAGCTGCACCAATGCTATTACCCCCATTTATCCCTACATTCCCATTGCGCTGGGCATGGCCAAAAAGTATGACAAAGATTTCGGTATGGGATCGCTGATTGCACTGATGCTGCCCTATGCTCTTACCTTCTTGGCATCGTGGATCCTGCTTATGATCGCATGGGTGGTGTTTAATCTGCCGCTGGGCCCCGGAGCGACCGTGTTTATGTAAGAAAAGGAAGTTTTACATGAGTGAAAAAAGTATCGAGCAGCGCTATCAGGCTGCCCAAAAGCTGCTTACGCCCCACACGCGAACAGCTGTGCTGAACGGCAGGCCCACAGTGCACTGGCAGGGGGAAACTGTAAGTTATGTACGCCAGATTAAAAATAACGGCGTTGTGCAGGAAACACTGGTCACGGTAAACACCCGCACAGGGAAAGAAACGCTTTCTTCTGTACCCTCGGCCCCCAAGGCCGTTCCATTGGATGAAAAAACCGTTTCGCCCAACGGGGCGTGGGCGCTTGTGAATCGTGAGCATAATCTGTGGCTGCTGGGGCGTTCAGGAGAAAAGCGCCTGACAGCCGATGGTGCAGAAAAATGTGAATACGGTACATATTTGGATATCTACACCCAGATCACCGAAAAGGTGGCCGGTATGGTGCCGCGCCCGCTGGCACTGTTCAGCCCTGACAGCCGATATTTTATCACTTACCGCTCTGATCTTCGCCGCGTAAAAACCTTGCCGGTGATCCAAAGCTGTGGTGGAGATGCCGAGCATCTGCGCCCGGTAGTGCATGAATATTCCTGCCCGTTTGCAGTGGATGCCGACGATGAAATGCCCTGCACGGAGCTGTTTTTGGGCGATACGCAAGCAGGAACGCTGTGCAAGTTGGAAATTCCGCCGTATGTGATGCCGGTATTCATGACCGAAGAAAAGTCGTTTGCTAAGTGGCTGCAGGATTCCAGTGGATTTTACTGTACTTGGTATGACCGAAGCTGCACCGAGGGCAGGCTGTATTTTGTGGATGCGGCTACCGGTGCTGTCAGCCTGCGTGTGCAGGAAAAAGCAGAAACCTTTCATAATCTGGGTGCTTTTAATCTGCTGGACGGCTTTGGCGGCTATCAGTTTTCAAACTTTGTAACGGCAGATCGAAAGCTGGCCGTTTGGCAAAGCGAGCGCAGCGGATATGCACACTTCTATCGGTATAATGAAGCCGGAGAGTGTATGGGGGATCTGTTCGGCGAAGAGCACCGGGAAATGATTGTGCAAAAAATCGTGCGGGTGGATGAAAGATCCGGGAAGCTGTATTTTATGGCCAACAATCTGCCGCAGTGCAGCGATCCACTGTATTACAGCCTGTTTTGTATTGGACTGGATGGCACGGGCCTTATTCGGCTGACCCCTGAGGATGGCAACCATGTGATCTCAATGGGGGAAAACGCGTTTGTTGATACATGGTCGCGTGTGGAAAAAACGCCAGTCACCGTGCTGCGTCGCTTGGATGGAAGCCTTGTGCGTGAGCTGGAGCAAGCCGACGCATCTGAGCTGATGAAGAGCGGATATATTTTGCCTGAGCGCTTTACTGTGCTGGCAGATGACGGAAAAACCGAGCTGTGCGGCATTTTGGTGCGCCCGGCAGATTTTGATCCGAATCGGCTTTACCCGGTGATCGACTATGTATACGGTGGTGCGCAGCTTTATAATGTGCCGCGCGATTTTACATGGGACAATGCCCAGAATCGTGAGCTGTTTGGAGGATTGGAAGAATTCGCACAGCTTGGCTTTGTAGGCGTGATCATAGACGGGCGAGGCACGCCCGGGCGCGGCAAGGCGTTTCACAATTTCAGCTATCGGCGCATTCATGGCTGTGCAGGGCTGGATGATCACCCCGGTGCGCTTCGCCGCATGAAAGAGCAGTTCCCGTTTATGGATCTGGACCGTGTGGGTATTTGGGGAAACTCGGGCGGCGGCTATGCCACTGTGAGTGCCCTGCTCAAATACGGGGACTTGTATAAGGTAGGCGTGGCATCCTCGGGCAACTATGACCAGCGTGTGTACGAAAATTCGTGGACTGAGCGCTATTATGGCCCGTATGACCCAGAGCTTTACCGCCATGGTGATATTACGGCGCTGGCAGAAAAGCTGCGCGGCAAGCTGTTGTTGGCCTGTGGTTGCATGGATGATAATGTGACCATTTGGCAAACCTTCCGCCTGTGCGATGAGTTTACGCGCCATAACCGGGATTATGATCTGATGGTGCTGCCTCGTGTCAACCATAATGTGCCGAGTGATTTATATTTTATGCGGCGCAAGCTGGATTACTTTGTGCAGCATTTGCTGGGCGAAACTCCACCGAAAGAGTTTACCTTCGATTGTATGAAGTGAAATGCGGAAGCGCCGCAGGCAGCGCCCCGCCCGAAAGCTGCCGAAAAGAGCGATTCCGACACAGTGGGGCCGCCGTTGGCTTTTGTAAAAATCAGCCTTCGGCGACCCCTTTTTTGAAAGGACAAGAAAATGGAAAAGCAATACAAGCTTTTGCGCTGTGGCCGCCTGTATGACGGTGTGACCGCCGAATGGAAAGAAAACCAGAGTATTCTGGTGCGTGGCAGCCGAATTGAGGCTATCGGCACCGAGGTGCCCTGCCCCGAAGACACCGAGATCATTGATCTTACCCGCTATCAGGTGACCCCCGGCATGATCGATGCGCATATGCATATGGATTTTTTTGATTGGCATACTGTGCGTGAGGAAGTGTATGCCAGCAGCGAGGAAGCCAAAACCATTGCCATCATTCGCTGTGCGGGCAAGGCACTGGCGCGCGGCTTTACCACTGTGCGCCATGTGGGTGGTATTACAAGCAATGGCTACGGTGTGCTGGATGTCAAGCGCAGCATTGAAAAAGGATATCTTACCGGCAGCCGCATTGTGGCGGCACCCATGTTTTTATGCAGCCCTGGCAGCCACGGCGATCTTTCACAGGGATACAGCAAAAACCCTGCACTTTCAGCCGAACTGCAGGCGCACAGAAGCACCGTGGGCAACGGCCCGGATTTCTTTGCGGGGGCCGTGCGCGAGCAGATCAAATACGGCAGTGATTTCATTAAAATCATGGCCACGGGCGGATTTTTTACCCCCAACGACAACCCCATGCAGCAGCAGCTGAGCGATGCCGAGCTGCAGTCCATCATCCGCACTGCGCATGAGTGGGGCAAAACTGTTACAGCGCATGTGTATACCAATGAACTGATGCAAAAAATGATCCGGTTTGGCATTGACGGCATGGAGCACGGCTCACTGATGAACGAGGAAACCGCCGCCATCATGGAGGAAAAAGGGCTGTATCTGGTGCCTACTTTTTCGCCATATGAGGAGGCCGTGCATTATGATGCTGAGGCTATCAAGCTGAAGCAACCCGAATTCCGCCGCAAGCTGGAATTGTATAAAGATATGCTGCAGGCCGGGCGTGAGGTGATTTGCCGCAGCCATATACGCCTTGGTTACGGCACCGATTTTGTAGCCAATCATCAAAACTATGAGAGTGGCTATGAATATGAAGCATGGATGAAGAGTGGAATGCAGCCCTTCCGTGCACTGGAAGCAGCCACCCGTGTGAATGCAGGAATTCTGGGCCTGCAAAATGAGATCGGCACGCTGGAGGTGGGAAAGATTGCGGATATTGCGGCGTGGAAGCGCGATTTGATGAGCGATGCCAAGGCGCTGCTGGACTGTGCATTTGTGATGAAAGAGGGCAAGGCCTACAGGGCAGAGTCCTGCTTGGAGTGAGCCGTGTTTGCACAAAATCCCACCCCGGAGCAGCGGCGCCGTGCACTGGAACTTGTGATGGAAATCGGCGCAGCATTGATGGAGAACGGCGCTGAGGTGTTTCGGGTGCAGCAAACAATGTATATCATAGCGCATGCGCTGCACCTGCGTGAGTTTACCGTATATGTGATCGCCAATGGCATTTTTGCCACGGCAGGTACCAACGAGCTTTCGGCGCTGCGGCATATTCCGATCTGCGGAATGCATCTGGGGCGAGTGACGGAACTGAATGCGCTTTCGCGTGATATGGCCGAGGGGCGCGTGGAAAACATTACGCAGGCCGAAATGCGTGTGGCCTTCATACGCGCTATGCCTCCCTCACCGCCATGGGCGCAGGTGGCTGCCAGCGGCGCAGGTGCGGCTTTTTTTGCTATGATGTTCGGCGGCACTCTGGCCGATGGCCTTGCCGCTGCTGCGTGTGGATCGGCGCTGGGATGCTTTCAGGGCTGGAGTGAAAGGCACAGCATGGCACCGATTTTCGCACGGCTTTTGGGCAGTGCATTGGTGTATCTTTTGGGGCAGAGTATTGCTGCGGCGTGTGCTGCGGTGCAGCCGGATGCTGCCATTATCGGGGCGTTGCTGGTGCTTACGCCGGGCGTAGCGTTCACCAGTGCGGTGCGGGATCTTTTGCACGGCGATTATCTTTCGGGCAGCATTCGCCTAACGGATGCATTTTTAAGCGCGGGTGCAATGGCATGCGGGGTGTTTGTGAGCTATAAGCTGATCGAATGGGGAAGGGCACTGCTGTGAATATTTTGCTGTCTACTCTGTACGCCTCGCTGGGCACACTATGCTTTGCGGTGCTGTTTCATGTGCCGCAGCGGCACTATATACGCTGCGCCGCTGTAGGCGGTGTTGGGTGGCTGGTGTATCTGCTGGCCATGGCGCTGGGCGCGGGCTGCGTGAGCGCCACGCTGGCGGCCAGCGTGCCTTTGGCATTGCTTTCGCGCTGGTACGCCGTAAAGGCCCGGGCCCCAGCCACGGTGTTTTTGCTGTGCGGCATTTTTCCGTTGGTGCCAGGCGCGGGCATTTATTACACAGCCTATTATTTCGTTTCAGGGCAAATGGCGCTGTTTTCAGCCAAACTGGCCGAGGTGATTAAGGTGGCGCTGGCGCTTTCGGTAGGCATTGCGGTGGTGTTGAGCGTTCCGCTGCCGCACAGTCATGTGTACGGCCCCAAGGGAGAAGTAGAAAAAGCTGCACCGTTTTCGCATTTTCTCCACTAAAAAACCGCCCGGCCGGGGCAGAGGAAAAACTACCTCTCTGCCCCGGCCGGGCGTTGTTTCGTTTTTTATTCTACCACGGTGGGCACGGCATCCTTTTCGATGGGGCACACATACCCGGCCTTGCTGCGGCGGGCAAATTCTTCGCGGGCCTTTTGCAGCACCTCGGGCTGCTCAAACAGGTCAATGGCGGTGGCGGCCATCACCTGTGCGGCATACAGCATACCTTTTTCACCAATGCTGCTGCCGCCGCAGGAAACATTCTGCCACGAATGCCCGGGCGCGCCGCTGGGGAAGGTGACCGCATAGCACTGCACGGTGGGGGTCTGCCAGCTCACATCGCCCACATCGGTGCTGCCTGCGGCAAAGGCCGTGGTGCTGTGCAGCGGCACCACAAAATCGTTGAGCGGGCGGGTGCCGTTTTGCGTATGCTCCTGCAGCCATTCTTTTTCTTCGTCGGTGGAATCGCTCAGCACGCCGGGCTGCGCCTCGGTGGTGTAGGTGGCCTTCAGCGCGGCGGCAAAGCTGCGCTCCTCGTCGGTAAAGGCAGGCTGCGGCACGGCCTCAAGATTGTTTTGCATCACGCGCTCCAGCGTATAGTTGGGCAAAAGCTCGGCGGTGCCGTCAATAAACTGGCGCTCCATGGTGGTTTCGGTCATCAGGGCAGCACCCTGAGCAATTTTATCCACACGCGCCAAAAGCTTGATGCTGTCACGCACCTTGTTGGCGCGCACCATATACAGCACAGCGGCGGTGGGCTGCACCACATTGGGCGAAATGCCGCCGTTATCCACAAACGAATAATGCACGCGGCATTCGCTGCTCATGTGTTCTCGCAGAAACTGCACGCCCACATTCATCAGCTCGGCGGCATCCAGGGCGCTGCGGCCATCCTCGGGGGCGCTGGCGGCGTGGCTGGCAATGCCCTTGAAGCGATAGATCACCTGAATGCTGGAATTGTTGGTGCCGCTGTGTACCATGTTCACATCGCCGGGGTGCCATGTGATGGCGGCATCCAGCTTGGCCCATTCGTTTTCCCGGGCCATAAACGCCTTGCCCGAGCCGCCTTCCTCGCCGGGGCAGCCGAAAAAGATCACCGTGCCGGGGCGGTTTGCCTCTTGCAGATAGTGTTTTACCGCAAAGGCTGCGCCCAGTGCGCCCGCGCCCAGCATATTGTGGCCGCAGCCGTGGCCGGAGCCGCCGGGCACAATGCTTTGCTGGTGCGTGATGCCCTTCACCTGGCTGAGGCCGGAAAGTGCATCGTATTCGCCCAGAATGCCGATCACCGGGCGGCCGCTGCCCCAGCTGCCGCAAAAGGCGGTGGGAATGCCGCACAGGTTTTCAGTCACGGTAAAGCCTTCGTTTCGCAGCTCGGCGCAAAAGCGCTGGGTGGCTTTGAATTCCTGCAAAGAAAGCTCGGGGTTTTGCCAGATGTAATCGCTTACGCTCTGGAACACATCGGCGTTTTGCCGGATATACTCTGCGGCATTTTGCTTGGCCTGATTCAACATGGTTGCACGCTCCTTATAGAAAAATCAAAAAGCCCCGTTTTCAACGGGGCTTGCGGGCACGGCAGCCCGCATAGTATAAATTTAAAATGGAAAAAGGGGGTGCGGTGCGGCAAAAGCCTTACAGCACCTTGCTCAAAAAGTCTTGCAGACGGGGATGCTGGGGATGCTCAAAGATCTCTTCGGGGGTGCCCTGCTCCAGGATCTGGCCATGGTCGATAAAAATCACACGGCTGGCCACTTCGCGGGCAAAGCCCATCTCATGGGTCACGGTCACCATGGTCATGCCTTCCTTGGCAAGGTCTTTCATAACATCCAGTACTTCGCCCACCATTTCGGGGTCCAGTGCGCTGGTGGGTTCGTCAAACAGCATCACTTCCGGCTCCATGCACAGGGCGCGCACAATGGCCACGCGCTGCTTCTGGCCGCCCGAAAGCTGCACGGGGTAGGCATTGGCGCGATCCTTCAGGCCCACACGGTCCAGCAGCTTCAGGGCCTTTTCCTCGGCGGCGGCCTTGTCCATGTGCTTTACCTTGATGGGGGCAATGGTCAGGTTTTCCAGAATGGTTTTGTGGGGAAACAGGTTGAAATGCTGGAACACCATGCCCATTTTCTGGCGGTGTTCATCCAGATTCACATTGCCGCTGGCAATGTCGACACCGTGGAACACGATTTTGCCCTCGGTGGGCTCTTCCAGCAGGTTCAGGCTGCGCAAAAAAGTGGATTTGCCGCTGCCCGAAGGGCCGATCACCACCATCACATCGCCCTTGTTGATGTCAATGTCAATGCCGTCCAGCGCACGGATTCTGCCGTGGTTATAATGCTTTTTAAGGCCTTCTACGTGGATCAGAGTTTCAGCGTTTGTCACTTTGACGCATCCTCCTTTCAATATACTGAATGATCTGCGAGGTGGGGAAGCACAGGCAGAAGTACAAAGCCGTGCCTACCAGCAGGGGCTCGGCCGTGATGAAGCTGGCCGACTGCACGCTGCGCACATTGAACATAATGTCCTGCACGCCCACGGTGTAGCACACCGAGCTTTCTTTGATAATGGTCACGAATTCGTTGGCCACGGCGGGCAGAATGTTTTTGATGGCCTGCGGCATCACAATGGAGAAAAGCGTCATGCGCTTGCTCATGCCAAGGCTGCGGGCGGCTTCGGTCTGGCCAATGTCCACGCCTTCAATGCCGCCGCGGATCACATCGCTCAGATAGCCGCCGCTGTTCAGGCTGAGGGCCACCACGCCGGGCAGAAAACGCTCGAACTGGATAAAGCCCATAAAGGTGAACTTGGGCAGCGTTACCACGCCGAACACAATGTAGTACACCAGAAAGATCTGCACCAGCATGGGGGTGCAGCGCACAAACTGCACGTAAACGCTGGCAATGAATTTCAGCGGATTGAATTTGGAAAGCCAGATCATAAGATCCTGTGTTTTTTCGCTTTTGCATTTGGTTTTGGCCAAAAAATGCAGCGGGTACACATTGGAAAGCATCATCAGCGCCAGCAGCATGGCAATGATAAAGCCAAACAGCACCGTACATGCCGACAGCAGCACCGTGCATTCCAAACCCTGCTTAAACATGGTGCCGTATTTGAGCACCTTGGCAAAATGCGCAGCCGTGATGGTCATAGGGGCAATGTCCTTTCTTTGGGGCAGCGGTGCTTTACAAGCGGTGCCGCCTTTGTTTGGTTGGTGGGTATGCGGAATGGAAAAATACGCGAAACTCTCCCCACAGCCAGGCTGCGGGGAGAGTGTGCATCATGCAGAAATTTTGCGCAAAGATCAGGCGGCGCTGGAAGCGCTGGCAGCCTCAGAAGTGCTTGCAGCCTCGGAGGCGCTTGCAGCCT
The DNA here is from genome assembly GCA_004555405.1 of Subdoligranulum sp. Classification (GTDB taxonomy): domain Bacteria; phylum Bacillota; class Clostridia; order Oscillospirales; family Ruminococcaceae; genus SFIE01. Next base: position 147,507 of record SFIE01000007.1, on the reverse strand, counting down.
CAGAAGCGGCATCCTCCTCCAGCATGCCCTCGAAAACATTGTCGGAATCGCTGGCCAGCTCGTTGGCTTCGGCAACCAGCTGATCCATGGTGCCGTCTTCCTTCACTTCGGCGATCACGCTGTTCACAGCAGCCAGCAAAGCGTCGTTGCCCTTCTTCAGAGCAACAGCAGAGCCCTCGGCCTCGTAGGGAACATCCCATGCCAAAGCCAGCTCGGGGTAGTTCTTGGCGTAGCACTCAGCCACAGCGGTTTCAATGAAAGCGCCGTCCAGCTTGCCGCTGATCAGCTCGTTGATCACATCGGTCACCTTGGAAAGGCCCACAATGTTGGCGTTGGGGGTGTTGGCGTTGGCCAGCTTCATCTGGATAGAGCCGGTCTGTGCGCCCACGCTCTTGCCGTCAAAGTCGGAGTAATCCTTATACTTGTCCAGGTTGTCCTTGGTCACGCAGAAGCTCTGGCCGCCCAGGTAGTAAATGTCAGAGAAGTCAAAGGTTTCGGCGCGCTCGGGGTCAGGGCTGAAGCCAGCCAGGCCGATATCCACATTGCCGGACTGCAGCTCCATCAGGATGCCGTCAAAGTCCATGGGAATCACTTCCAGCTCCAGGCCCAGCTTGTCAGCGATCACACCGGCCAGAGCCACATCAAAGCCGCTCAGCTGTGCATCGCCGTTTTCGTCAATATAATAGAATTCATACGGGGCAAAGTCGGGGCTGGTAGCCACGGTCAGCTTGCCGGGGTTCACAGTCTGCAGAGCGGCTGCGGGCTCAGAAGCGGCAGCGGATGCAGCAGCAGAAGAAGCGGTGGAAGCGCTGCTTGCGGAATTGCCGCCGCAGGCAGTGAGGCTGAGTGCCACGGCACCAGCCATTACAGCAGAAAGAATCTTTTTCATTTTGTTTTCCCTCTAATCCATTCAATATACATTTTTCAGCCAGTCGGGTGTCCGTGCCTGGCGGGCTTTCGGCCCGGGTGGCCTGCCGCCCTGCAAGAGGCGGTTTTTCGTATCTTTTTCAGGGGTCTGAAAAAGTATAACTCAGTATAACGCCCCCAGGTGGGTTTGTCAATCACTTTTTTGATTTTTATACAGGATTTTTGTATAAAAATTCACTCGGCATACAAAACCGGCACTTGTCACAAGGGGGTGGCGCGTGATACAATAAATGCGGAATCGAGGGAGCCTTTGCGCCCAAGGAGGGAAAGAACGATGCTGAAAAGTATTCTGATCGTGGTGATCATGGCTGTGCTGTTTGTGCTGGCGGTCATGTTTATTGCCAAAAACGGCGGCTGGAGCAGCGAAAAGGGCTGCCACGGCGATTGCAGCAAGTGCCACGAAAATTGCGATTCTCACACCGAGCAAAAGTAAGGGCAGCGGCACTGCCCGCACAAACACCATACTATATCCATACGGAGGAAACTTATAATGGAACTCAAAGCCGGTATCAAGGGTGAGGCCACTGTGGCCGTTACCGAATCCAACACCGCCGCCAGCATGGGCAGCGGCCTGCTGGCCGTTTTTGCAACGCCCAGCATGATCGCACTGATGGAGCAGGCTGCCTTTACCTGCGTGGCACCCGCACTCGAGGAGGGCTGCGGCACCGTGGGCACGCTGATGAATGTAAAGCATCTGGCTGCCAGCCCCGTGGGCGCACACATTCGCGCCGAGGCTGAGCTGACTCAGGTGGACGGCCGCCGTTTGGTATTCCATGTGGCCGCCTATGACGATGCCGGTCTGATCGGCGAGGGCGAGCACGAGCGCTTTATCATTCAAAACGAAAAGTTCCTGGCAAAAGCCAACGCAAAGCTGGCCAAGTAAGGGCGTTTCTGCCAAAGAAAAAAGCGGGCCCCATGCCCGGCCGCCTGTGCGGCAAAGGCATGGGGCCCGCATTTTTTGTGTGGGGCAGGGCCAAGGCGGCCCCGGCGGGTGGGCCTGGCAAAAGGAATCGTGTATCATAAAAGAAGCACCGCCCGGCGGATGCCGAAATACGGGCGGAAAAAGCAGAAAGGGAAGTGCTGCTATGAGGGAACCAAAAACCATGGGGCTGCAGGGCATTGTGGAAAAACAGAAGGCCTTTTTTGATACCGATGCCACAAAATCGGTGGAATTTCGGGTGCGTATGCTCCGCAGGCTGGAAAATGCCATTCGCCGGCAGGAAAACGAGATCCTGCTGGCGCTGCACCAGGATCTTTCCAAATCCGGGGCAGAAGCCTATATGACAGAGCTCGCCATGGTGTATGGGGAAATCCGCGAAGCGATCCGCCATGTGCGGCAGTGGAGCCGCCCCAAGCGTGTGGGAGGAACGCTGAGCACGTTTCCCGCACAAAACTATATTTATGCCGAGCCCTACGGCGTGGTGCTGATCCTGGCGCCCTGGAACTATCCCTTCAACCTGACCATGGCCCCGCTGACGGCGGCAATCGCAGCGGGAAACTGCGCCGTGGTCAAATGCTCTAAGGAAAGCAGCCGCACCGCACAGGTGATGGGCCGCATTCTTCGCAGTGCCTTTGGGGAAAACTATGTTTACTGCGTCGATGCCAAAATCAGCCACGACGAGGTGCTGCACCAAAGCTATGACTATATCTTTTTCACGGGAAGCCCCCGGGTGGGCCGCATTGTGATGCGCACCGCCAGCGAAAGGTTGACTCCGGTTTCGCTGGAACTGGGCGGAAAAAGCCCCTGCATCATTGACGAAACGGCCAATATCGCCCTTGCGGCCAAGCGGGTGGCGTGGGGAAAGCTGCTGAACGCCGGGCAAACCTGCATTTCGGTGGATTATGTTCTGGTACACGAGCGGGTAAAGCAGGCGTTTTTGAAGGCACTGCAGCGGGAGATCGCACGGCGCTATCCCGATGCCGCCAACGATCCGAACTATCCCAAGATCATCAACCGGCACCACTATGAGCGGCTTTCGGCGCTGATGAAAACCGAAAAAACCATGCTGGGCGGCCAGCAAAACGAGGCAGAGCAAAAAATTGCGCCTGCGATCTTTCCCGATGCGGATTTTGACCATGAGATCATGCAGGAAGAAATTTTTGGGCCGCTGCTGCCCGTGATCGGCTACCGGGATCTTGCGCAGGCGATGGGCGAAATCAAGGCGCGGGAAAAACCGCTGGCGCTGTATCTGTTCACGCAAAATAAAAAAACCGCCCGGAGCATTCTGCACAGCCTTTCCTTTGGCGGCGGCTGCGTGAACGATGTGGTGCTGCACATTACCAACCATCATCTGCCGTTTGGCGGCGTGGGCAGCAGCGGCATGGGGGCGTATCACGGAAAATTCGGCTTTGAAACCTTCAGCCACCAAAAAGGCATTGTGAAAAACACCACGCTTTTGGATGTTCCTGTGCGCTATGCGCCGTTTGGCGAAACAAAGCTGAAACTTCTGCGCAAAATTTTATAAGGCAATGGCCGCGCTTAGCCGGGAATTCGGCATGGAGATCACCGAGATCTGAAAAACACTAAAATCTCAATAGAAAAGCAAGACCTGCCCGAAGCAGCCCTGGCCAAGAAAACACAAGGTTTTTCTAAGCAAAGCCAGCGCAACCGGGCAGGCCTTGTTCTTTTCGAATATCAGCTTTGAGAGAGATCCTGCATTTTGCTTTGCAGGATCTTTTTGAAGTCAGCCATAAAGGCGGGCTGCACAAGCCGCTTGTGTGTTACAAGATCCACATGCAGCGGGCGGTTCAGGCCGCGAACGGGCAGCATATACAAGCGGTCGTGCTCGCTGCTTGTCATGTTGTGGCGGTATGCGGTGGAAAGAAGCATGCGCGGGCATAGCGAAGCGCAGATGCCGGTGGCGCACAGCAAGATCTGGGTCTCACTGTCGCTGCAATTATAGATCACATTCAGGCGAAGGTTGTTGTAGTCTAAATATTCTTGGATCACGCTGTTCACCTTGCCGTTGGTAAAGCTGAGTGTGAACGGAATATCAGTAAACTGCGTCATGTCAACACCGTCATACATGAGTTGGATCTCCTGCTCGGTAAAATTGCTGTGCAGCAGGCTGGAGGAAATGATCAGCATCACCTCGTCGATGGCCAGCGTGGAAATTTCAAAATCGGGGTGAGGGGTGGTGTTGATGCCGATGAAAGTGTCGATTTCGCCGCTTTTCAGCTTTTCCTCTAAAAAGTGCGTATCTTCTACACAAAAGCTGATTTTCACCTTTGGATACAATGCGTAGTATTCCTTTAAAACATCCGGCAGGATCACGCTGGCGCGGCTGGTGCTGATGCCCATAGTAAAGGCGCCTTCTTCGCCGGAAGCAATGCTTTGCAGGCTGGCATTCATGCTTTTTTCCATAATCTGAATGTTGCGCAGATTTTCCTGCATCACTCTTCCGGCAGGGGTTAAATGCAGTTTTGGCTTTCGCTCGAACAGGGCCACATTGTATTCCCGCTCTAAGCGCTTGATATGGTCGCTTACGCATTGCTGGGTAACGAATGCCCGGCGAGAAGCGCGGGAAATGCTAAGCTCCTCCGCTACAAGAAGAAAAATTTCAAAACTGATTCGCATAAAAGATACCTCCGGGTAAAAAGAAAAACAGGCTGCGTGCAAAGAATATTATGAAAAGCACGGTGCGCCCCGAACAAAGCCGAACGGGACGCACCGAATCAGATCAAAAAGGAAAAAATCAGAAATTATAGCCCATCAAAGAGGGAAGCCAGGTGATGATGCCGGGAACATAGGCGAATACAAACAGCAGCACGATTTCGGTGAGCAGGAAGGGAATCGTGCCCTTGACAATGCGCTTAAAGTTGAGCCCGGAAATGGAAACAGCCGTAAACAGATTATAGCCAAAGGGCGGGGTGACAAAACCAACCACAAGGCAAATGCAGAACAGCATGCCGATATGAAGCTGATTGCAGCCAAGAGAAACGCCCACGGGGATCAGAATGGGGGCCAGGATCAAGGTGGCGGCCACATTATCCATCAGGCAGCCAACCACCAGAAGGATCACCACCAGAACAAACAGATACATGCTCTGGCTGCCGCCCACCAGCGAAATAAAGCCATTCGAAATCGCTACGCCCACCTGACTCTTGGAAATGACCCACGAGAACAAGGAAGCAGCAGCAATGATAAAGTTTACCATGGTAGAGGTTTTTAAGCTGGAAATCAAAATGCGGGGAAGATCCTTTACTTTAAGCTCCTTGAGCGCAAAGCCTACGATCAGTGCATACACAATGCCCACAGCGGCAGATTCGGTGGGCGTAAACACACCGCCGTAAATACCGCCCAGGATCAAAACCGGCAAGCCCAATGCGCCAAGGGCCTTCCAGAACATTTTTAAAGAATGCTTGAAATCAAATTTCATGTCGTGCGCATGCTTTAAAACCTCTGGATTGCGGTAGGCGAAAATAATGTTGACAAGGCTCAGCGCAATGGCAATCACAAGGCCCGGGGTGATGCCGGCCACAAACATGGCGGGAATGCTCAGGTTCATGGTGACGCCGTAAATAATCATGGGGATCGAAGGCGGAATAATGGGGCCCAGAGCACCGGCAGCAGCCACCAGGCCGGCGCTGGAATCCTCGGAGTATCCAGCCTTTTTCATGCTGGGCAGCATAATGGAGCCAATGGCGGCAACCGTGGCGGGGCCAGAGCCTGTAAGGGCGGCAAAAATGGCGCAGCTAAAAACCGTTACAATGCCCAAGCCGCCGGGCAGCCAGCCCAAAAGGCTTTTGGCCCAATCGGTCAGGCGCTTGGAAATGCCGCCGTAGTCCATTAAGTTGCCCACCAGAATAAACAAAGGAACCGCCAGCAGGGTGAACGAGTTTAAGCCGTAGATCAGGCGCTGTGCAACCACCAAAAAGCTTGTGCCGGTGGAAACCAGATAGGCCATGCCGGAGGACATAATGGCAAATGCGACCGGAACACCCAGCAGCATGAAGCCGAAAAGAACAATAAATACAGCGGTCATTCGTCAGTGCCTCCTTCCTGCTCGGGTTTATCCAGCCAAACCACAGCCAGCTTTACAAATGCCTGGAACATGAGCAGCAGGCCGCCCACGGCCACAGAAGAGTTGATGATCCACATGGGAATCGACATGGCGGTGCTCAGATTGGTGCGCGAGCTGTACGCCAGAACTGTACCGGAGTACAGCATGATCACACCGTTGAAGAAAATGATCAGTTCGATCACCGTGTCCAGAACACGGCGTGCCATTCCGTGCATCAGATCCATGATCACCGTTACGGTGGCATGGCCGCTGCCCTCAATCAAAAGAGACGACCCGATCAAATGCATCCAGATAAAGCAATAGCGGGCAAGCTCTTCGGTCCAAGAAAGAGAATTGTTCAGCACGAAACGGAAAAATACCTGTGAAACGCAGGCGACGACCAGCACAACAAACAGCACCATGCCGGTATAGCTGACAATGCTGTTTACCGTGTTGGAAACTTTTTTCAGTTGTTTCATATAAAATGAAAACTCCTTTCCGCAAAATCCCCTGTCATAGGTTAAGGCCTTAAAGGCTTATGAACGGTGGTGAAAAATCGGGCAGTCCGGAGAAAACCGGACTGCCCGAACGATTTTTAGGGGCTTTTCAAAAATTCCGGTTTTGGATCAAGCCATGCCAACCAGGCCCTTCAGCTCGTTGACCCACTCGGAACCAATGTAGGATTCCATGTCGGTGTAGCAGGCGCTGGCAGCGGCACGGAAAGCATCGGTGTCAACTTCATCGGTAGAAACAATGGTCATGCCCTGCGCGGTCAAATCAGCTTCCATAGACTCGGCGGTGGCATCGTTGTTGGCGCGGGCGGCAACGCCGGCTTCCTTGGCGGCATCACGCAGGATCTGCTGATCCTCAGCGGACAGCTTGTTGAGAACCTGCGTGGAAATGCAAACGGGCAGAGGCGAATAGAACAGGTTTACATTGTCGATGTACTTGCAGATATCCGGGAAACCGTTGGTGTACAAAACGCTCAGAGGCGCATCGCAGCCGTCAACGGTGCCCTGCTGCAGGGCGGTAAGCAGCTCGCCCCAGGCCATGGGCGTAGCGTTTACATCCAAAGCGGCATAAGCCGACAGATAGGTTTTGGTCTCCATGCAGCGGATCTTCTGGCCAGCCAGATCGGCAGGGGTGCGAATGGCCTTGCTGCGCGTGCACAGCTGGCGGAAGCCGCCCTCCGAGAAGGCCAGGCAGGTAACACCGGAGCCCTCCATGTTGTCCATCAGCTTTTGGCCAAACTCGCCGTCCAAAACGCCGCGGGCCTGATCAAGATCCGAGAAGATAAAGGGCAGGTCCAGACAGCCATTGGCAGGAATATAGCTGGAAACATAGGCATTGGTCATCACGGCCATATCGCAGGTGCCGGTCTGCATGCCTTCCCACATTTCAGGCTCAGAGCCCAGCTGGCTGCTGGGATAGTTATTGACTACAATGCGTCCGCCGGTTTTGTCCTCTACGATCTCCTTAAACTTCATGGCGGTTACATGATACGGGTCGTTCTCGTTGGCGGCCGTGGTGTAGCCAATGCTCAGGGTGAGGTTGGCACCTGCCGCGCCGTCGGCCTTCTGTTCGCCGGAAGCGCCGGAAGCGCCGGAAGCGGCCGAGCCGCCGCAGCCAACCAGACTGATGGCCATCAAGCCGGAAAGAGCAAGAGCAGTAAAGCGTTTCATATGAACTTCCTCCTAATTCCATTTCATTCGTTGGGGCTTATATCTGATTCACGATGCTGCCGGGCACGGTGTGCACCAGCTCGTGAATTTCAGTACGGGTGAATCCAAGCGCCGAAAGGCGTTCGCAAAAAGTGAGAAGCTCGCTCACGGCACAGGGCTGGCCTTTTTGGCCGCGGTCGGTAGAAAGAAAGGCGCGCTCAAAGCCGACCAGACGTATGCGGCGTGCCATTTCTTCCACAGAAACGCCGTTGTGCGCCACATTATACCAGCATTTTTCAATATACACGCCCAGCTCCGCCAGCTCCCTCTGCTGTTCGGGTTCAATGAGCGTGCGCGGAAATTCGGGGTGTGTAAGAATCATGCGCACGCCGCGCTTTCGCCCCTCGCGGCAAAGCAATAGAGATTCCGCCGGGTTCAGATGCCCGGTTGCAAGGGCGGCATCATGCTCTTTGATCACATCCATAATGTCGTAAACAACGGGAAGCAGCTTTTGCTCTTCGTTTAAAATGCTGATTCCGGGGCGATTGAAAAAATCGCCCTCCATGTTGCCAAAGGCCAAGCTGTTTTTGGAATCGCGGGTGGGCATCCAAATAATTTTTGCGCCTGCCCGCAGGGCATTTTGCACAGCGTATATATTCAGCCCGCCCACGGGCCAGTTCAGCACCAGCGCGCCGTAGGCCTGTGCCCGGCAGCCGCTGTAGCGGTTGATCATGGCAGCACGCAGTGCAGTGGGCTCGTAGTGGCTTTTCAGCATAACACCTGCCATCCCGGCGGCATCGGCATGCCGAACAAGCTCAAGCCCGTCCATCGCGCGCGGAAATACCGACGGCATCGAATGAACATGAAGGTCGTAGGCGGCTTCGATCAAGGAAGCATCGCGCCCGTTTAAATAATCCAGATTCGTGTTGTTACCCCCCTTAAATAGAAAGTCCCAAAGCTTTCAGGGGGCCGGCCCTTGTCTTTGTTGCAAATCCACTATACCATTGCAAACGAGACAAGGTAAAACAAGTAATTTCAGAAAAAAAGCAAGTCTGGACTTGAGTCGTTGGAAAAACTGAAAAAAATCCTGAAATCGAAAAAATATAAAAGCACGAAATACGGAAAGAAACCATGCAAAGCAGAAAAAGCCACAAGTGCGGACTTTTGGAAGAACAAGAGAAAGGTGCACAAAAAGCAGTGGAGAAATTTGACAGATCGGAGAGGAGCAGCACCCCGGCTTCGGAAAATCCGGCGTGCAAAATTCCGAAAAACACGAAAAAAAGAGCAAGGCCTTCCCTCGGAGGGGAAAACTCTTGCTCTTTTGGTTATTAGGCAGCAAAAGGCTGCGTTTTTACAGCTCGATCTCGCGGCAGTATACTTTACCGGCCACCTCGGCCAGCTCTTCCCGGGCGGCAGCCGGGGCCAGAATCACATCGCTGTTCTTGCGGAAGAAGGCGGCATCCTCGATCACCTTGCAGCCATCGGTCAGGCCCATGGCAGCGCCTTCGCCGCGGGGATCATAGATATACACAGTGGTGTCTGGGCCCGAGGCCAGCAGCTTGTCGATCACCTGGCGCATAATGGCGGGGGTGCAGCCGGGGGTTCTGGCAATGGCGGCGGGGTCATGGATGCCCACAAACACCACCTCACCGGCACACTTGCAGCAGCCGGCAAAATCGCTTTCGTAGTACCCGGCCTTAAACAAAATGCGGTCCACCACATAGGCCCGGCGGGTGCGGCCGGTTTTGGCAGCGGCGCTGATCAAATGCTGGGGGGCGGCACCGCGCTGGGGCACATCGTCGTAACTGGTTTCCAGCTGGTTGGCGCTGGCGGCGATCACGCCGAAGTTGGGAATGCTCAGGCTCTGGCCGATCTCAGGGTCCAGCGTGACGGCGCGAATGATATCCTCGCTGTGCAGGCCCTTGGTTTCGGCGTAGGTGTCCAGCTCGTTAAAGAAACCGGCCTTCAAAGCGCGGAAGGTATCCGCAAACAGGGCCGAAGCCTCGGCCTCGGTATCGCCCATGCACAGAATGGGCGGGTCGTTTTCCGCACCCTCGGCCAGCAGCTGGGCAAACTGGGTGGCAGCGGCCACCAGCTCGGGCTTATACTTGGAAGCGCCCACCACAATGCGGCTGGGGTTTTCCATATCCTGCATTTCAAAGCTGGGGCGCACCAGGGCGGGGCAGACAAAAATGCAGTCGCACAGCAAATGTACGCCCATGTTGTAGGTGAAGCCCAGCGGCACGGCGGACTGAATGGCAATATAGGCGGTGGGGGCGGCCTTGCGCACCTCGGGCAGAGCTTTTTCAATGGCGGCCGTGTCGTAGTTCTTTTTCAGCTTGCTGAATTTGGTTTTGTAGGCAACCAGCACATACTCGGCATCGGCGCAATCGGCGGGGTCCATGGTAACGGTCACGGTGTTGTGCTTGCTTAGCACGGCAGCGGCGGCCGCACCGGCGGCGCTGTTGCCCAAAATGGTGATTTTGCGGTTCATGGATAAAATCTCCTTTTTCATGTTGCGGTAAGAAAATCGGATTTTTCGGTTTGCCCGGCGCGTGCTTACTTACAGCGCTGCCGCCCCGGGCAGGGCTTCGGGGCGGCAGGCGGATACATCTTATATTCAGTATAGCACAAATCACAGGAATCGGCGCAAAATCGAATTATAACATTTTTTAAAGGAATTTATAAGAAATACTGGTCAATCGGCCCTCACACCTGATGCTCGCGGATCCACTGGGCCACCGTGTCGGCCACGGGCTTTAAGCTGCCGGAGTCAAACGGCACGGCAAAACCGGCGGCCTGCACCAGCCCGGCATAGCTTTCGGTGCCGCCCTTGCGCACAAGGGCAAGATAGCGCTGCCATGCATCGGCGGGGTTTTGCAGATGGGCGGCAAAGAACTGCAGCGCCACGGTTTGCGCCAGGCAGTAGTCGATATAATAAAAGGCCATTTCATAAATATGAAGCTGGCGCTGCCAGCCTGCGCCCCGGCCGTAGAAGGGAATGCCGTCAAAATCCACCCAGGGGCGATAACGCTTTTCCAGCTCAAGCCATTTCTGGTTGCGCTGCTCAGGGGTAAGCTCGGGGTGCTGGTATACAATGTGCTGGAATTCATCCACAATGCAGCCGTAGGGCAAAAAGAACAGGCTGTCCTCGGCGTGCATCAGCTGATACTTGGCGGTGTCGGGCCCAAAGAACAAATGGTGCCAGGGGCTTGTTAAAAATTCCATGCTCATGCTGTGGATCTCGGCGCTTTCCATGCCGGGGCAGCTAAGCTCAGGCACAAGGCCCAGCTTGTGTGCCACATAGCCCTGAAAAGCATGGCCCATCTCGTGGGTGATCACATCCACATCGCCGCTGGTGCCGTTCCAGTTGCTGAACACAAACGGGCCGTAGCCGCTGATCTCCTCCATATAGCCGCCCATGGCCTTGCCGGGCTTGCTGAGCACATCAAAGCACTCGTTTTCAAACATCCAGTCAATAAATTCACTGGTTTCGGGGCTCAGCTCGTGATACATCTGCCGGCAGCGCTGCAGCAGCTCGCCGCTGGTGCCGTGGGGCTTGGGGTTGCCGTCGGCAAAGAAAACCGGCAGATCGTAGAACTTGGCATCCGGCACACCGGCACGGGCAAAGCGGCGCTTTTGCAGCTCGTGTACCACGGGCACCACATCGCACAGCACCTGCTCGCGATAGTTTTTCACCTCGGCGGGGCCGTAGCCGATGCGCCCCATGCGCAGATAGCTCAGCTCGCTGTAATCGTGATACCCCAGCGCCTTGGCCTGGGCATTGCGGTTTTCCACCAGCTTGGAGTACAGCTCGTCAAATTCGGTGCGGTGAGCGTCAAACCATTCGCCCTCGGCCACATAGGCGGCCTTGCGCACGGCGCGGTCGGGGCCCTGCTTGTACACGCCCAGCTGGGGCAGTGTGAGGTCCTTGCCGTCAAAATGCACCATAAAGCTGGCGTACAGCTTTTGGTATTCGCTTACCAGGCGGTTTTCCTCCTGCTGCAGGGCCAGCACGCGGTCATCGCTGGAGCGCACAGCCAGATCCATCTTGGTCAAAAGGATCTCGCCGTATTTTTCGGCCAGTGCGCTGCGGAAGGGGCTTTCCAGCAAAGCGCGGTACAGCGCCAGCTGGGCATTGCCCACGGTGGGATCGGTTTCGTCAAAATGCTCGCGCTCGGCGGTGTAAAAGGCATCGCGGGTATCAATGGTGTAGCGAATGCTGGCAAGGCGTGCCATAAAGCTGTAGTCGGTGTCCAGCTTGATATGCTCGGCAAACACCGCCGTGATCTCGCTGGGAGAGCAGGCGGCCTGCACGCGCTGGGTCAGCGCGGCATAGGCAGCCAGAACAGCGCCGGTATCCGGGCGGGAATACACAAGTTCAGAAAATTTCATAACAGGTTCTCCTATATAAAAATGAAATGATAAACACGGGAAAGGCGGCAGCGTGTGCCCCCTTGCGCCTATATTGTAACACAAAACAGGGGCACAAAAAAGCGCGCGAAAAATTTGTTGCCAAAGCCATAGCGGCGGCGTATAATAAAGCTATGCCGAAAATCGTGATCGGCAAACATTCGCAGAGTAGGCGTTTGCGTGTATAGTGTCCGTCAACGGGGAGTTGTGGCGGAACGAAGTGCCTTGCCGCAGGGCAGGCCGCAGTGCAAATGCCGCATCCCGCTGCTGCACAAAAGTGCCTGCGGGGGCCGCACCCGCGCGCCCCGCCGTAGTCCTCCTTTTTTGCAGCTTGCTGCAAAACAAAGGAGGTATTTTTGTATGGATGCAAAAACCCTGTCCGCCGCCCCCATGGGGGTATTCACCGCTGCCTACTGGAAGGCTGCCCGCAACGAGCTGCGCAATGTGCGCGTGCTGGCCTTTGCGGGCCTGATCGCCGCCCTGGCCATGATCTTAGAGTGCTTTCCGGTGTATCTTTTGGGGCCCAGCCTTAAAATTTATTTCAGCTTTCTTGTGATCAGCCTTGGCTGCCGCTGCTATGGCCCCGTGGTGGGCATGATGGTGGGCGCCATTGTGGACTCGCTGGGCTTTTTGCTGAGCGGTTACGGCGAGCCGTATTTCCCGGGATACCTGCTCACGGCCATTTTGTCGGGCCTGATCTACGGCGTGGGGCTGTATCGCAGGCCGCTGCGCTGGTGGCGTGTGCTGGCGGTGCGTCTGGCGATCAACTACGGCAGCAATGTGCTGCTGGGCAGCGTGTGGAAGGCCATGCTGTACGGCAAGGGCTACTATTATTATTTTACCACGGGCCTTGTAAAAAATACCACGCTGCTGCCCGTGGAAGTGGTGCTTACACTTTTGGTGCTGGGCCTTGCCGAGCGGCAGGGGCTGGACAAAAAGTATCTGCATAAAAAATAAACCCCACCGCATCAGAAAGAAGGAAACTCCCCATGGAAAAACTCACTTTGTCCCGTGCCAAAGAACTTTTGGCAGCCACCACCACCCAGCAGCACCTGTTTGAGCACGCCATCGGCGTGTCGGCCTGCATGGGCGCAATGGCCGAGCATTTCGGCGCGGATGCCGAATACTGGCAGGCGGTGGGCTATCTGCACGACTATGATTTTGAGCAGTACCCCGAAGAGCATCTGGCACACACCCAGCAGCCCCTGCGCGAAGCCGGCGTGGACGAAGAAAGCATTCGCGCCATTCTGGCGCACGGCTACACCCTGCGCAATGAGGTGGAGCCCAAAACCGATATGGAAAAAAGCCTGTTCACGGTGGACGAGCTTTCCGGCCTGATCGCCGCCACGGCCAAAATGCGCCCCGGCGGAGTGACGGATCTGGAGGCCTCCAGCGTGCGCAAAAAGTTTAAGGATAAGCGCTTTGCCGCCAAGATCAACCGTGAGCTGATCCAGAAGGGCTGCGATATGCTGGGAATGCAGCTGCCCGAGGTGATCGCCATTTGCATTGGCGGTATGCGTGAGCACGCCGAAGAGCTGGGCATTGGCGCAAAAGCCGAATGAGTAAACCACTCTTCGTATATTTGATTACAATAATACAAACGGTATAAAACATGAAACTGATCACATGGAATGTCAATGGGCTGCGGGCCTGTCTGACCAAGGGCTTTGCCGAAAGCTTTGCCGCGCTGGATGCCGATATTTTCAGCATTCAGGAAACCAAAATGCAGCCCGGGCAGGCCGATTTTGCCCCCGAGGGCTATTACGAATATCTGAACTCGGCCGAGAAAAAAGGCTATTCCGGCACGGCCTGCTGGGCAAAGCAGCCGCCGCTGAGCGTGCGCTACGGCATCGACAAGGAAGAGCACAGCCACGAGGGCCGCGCCATCACGCTGGAATATCCGGAATTTTATCTGGTGAACCTGTATGTGCCCAACGCGCAGGACGAACTGGCCCGCATTGACTACCGTATGCAGTGGGAGGATGATCTGCGCGCCTATCTGCTGGCGCTGGACGCCCAAAAGCCGGTGATCGTGTGCGGCGATTTGAATGTGGCGCATCAGGAGATCGACCTGAAAAATCCCAAAACCAACCGCGGCCATGCGGGCTTCAGCGATCAGGAGCGCGGCAAAATGACCGAGCTTTTGTCCAGCGGCTTTGCCGATAGCTTCCGCCGCCTGTACCCCGAGCGCACCGGCGCATACAGCTGGTGGAGCTATCGCTTTCACGCCCGGGAAAAGAACGCGGGCTGGCGCATTGACTATTTTCTGGTGAGCGAGCGCCTGATGCCCAAAGTGAAGGACTGTGTGATCCACAGCGAGATCTTCGGCAGCGACCATTGCCCCGTGGAACTGGATATCGAGTGGGACTGACCCCTTTCAAAAGCCCAAAGGCACAGCGATGCTTTGCAAAAAGCGCGCTGTGCCTTTTTTGCGCGAAATGCTCACCGGACTCACAAAATTTATACACATTTGGTTTTTATACTTTTTTGGAAAGATCTGTCGGTTTTTGCAGCAGCGGGCCATCCGGCGCCGTTGCATCTCAGGAAAATGCAAAAACAGATGCTTGACCTTCCACAGAGTGGAACGTATAAGATAAGCTTTACGGTGAGCGTGGGCCAAAGCAACACCCTGCAAACCTTTTATATCGTGGGCGATTATTTTGCCAGCTATTACACTTACAACGATAGTTGGACCGTCAGCGCCAGCAGCCTTTCCAGCCTTTTGGACAGCATGACGGAAATGCTTGCCAGCGTATCCCTGGGCATCAGCGCCATTGCGGCCATCTCGCTGCTGGTGGGGGGCATTGGCGTGATGAATATCATGATGGTGTCGGTCACCGAGCGCACCCGCGAGATCGGCACACGCAAGGCACTGGGCGCGCCGGGCAGCGCCATTCGGATGCAGTTTATCACCGAAAGCGTGATTCTGTGCCTGATCGGCGGCGCCATAGGCATCCTGCTGGGTATTGCAGCGGGCCTTGGGCTGAGCGCCGCCATGCAGGTTTCGGGCAAGCCGAGCCTTGCCTCGATTCTGGTGGCCTTTGGCTTCAGCATGGCCATCGGCGTGTTCTTTGGCTACTACCCGGCCAACAAGGCCGCCAGGCTGGACCCCATTGAGGCTTTGCGCTACGAATAAAAAAATCCCCGGTGAAAAGCGGGAAACTCGCTTTTCACCGGGGAATTCTGCTTTTATGCGGTTGCGCGGCGGTCAGGCGGCTTTGCACAGGCGGTTCACGGCCCAGCACAAAACGCCGGTGATCAGCATATCCGGCAGGGTGTTGCCCAGCGGCAGATCAATGCCCATCAGGTAGCGGTAGGCGGCAAAGCCCACCAGCCACACCAGCAGGTTCCGGCCGTTTACAGCATCGGCAAAATGATCCTGCTTCAGCACAAAGAAGTTTACGATCTGAATGGCGATCATGGGGGCAAACACCGAGCCGATCAGATACAGAAAGCCGGTGATATCGTCCATCGGGAACAAGATCGCGCCCACAGTGCCGATCACAGTCACCACAACGGCGGTTTTTTTGCCGTTCAGGCGGCTCCACAGGCTTTCAGCCGAAATACCGGCGGAGTAGGCATCCAGAAAAGTGGTAGTCACGGTGGAAAGCACCAAAATCAGCAATGCGGCCACGCCCAGCCCGGCTTTTACCATAATGGCGGCAATGTCGCCCTCGCCCGTAAAGATGGCGGCGCCCATGCCGATCACATACATCCAGCACGAGATCACGCCGTAGGTCAGGGTGCTGGCCAGGGTGGCGGCAAAGGGCTTTTCGGCCTCACAGGTATAGTCGCTGATCAGCGGCAGCCAGCTGAGGGGCATGGCCACGGCCAATTCCACGGCAGCGCCAAAGCTCATGGCTTCGCCCAGATCGCCGCCCACAGCACTGCCGCCGCCGAAGATCACGGCGCACAGCACCACGGTGAGCAAAAACAGGGCGGTCATCACGATCTTGTTGATCAGCCCCAGATCCGTGATGCCGATCAGGATCCACACCACGATCAGCACGCCGATCACCACGCACCACAGCCATGCGCCGGTGGCCAGCACGCCGTTTGCGGCCAGCGCGCCGTCATAGATCATAATGGCGGTCCAGCCCACAAGCTGCAGCACATTCAGTGCGCTGAACAGCATGCTGCCCTTTTGGCCAAAGCTCATTTTTACGGTTTCCATGGCGGTGCGGCCGGACTTGGCGCCAATATAGCCCGCCAGAAACAGCATCACACAGCCAATGATATGGCCCACCAGAATGGCGGCCAGGCCCCGGGCCATGCCCAAGGGGGCAAAATAGGTGCCTGTCAAAATTTCGGCAATGGATACGCCCGCGCCGAACCAGATCAGTGCGTTTTGAAAAACGCTGGTTTTTTTGGTATTCACTGGGCGTACTCCTTTCGATATTCGGGCTTCAGGTCAAAGGCGTGATCCATGGGGCCGGAGCCCTTGCCCAGATCCAGCATGGCGGCCAGCGCGCCGCTGATATAAGCCTTGGCCATTTCCACGGCCTGCTCCAGCGGGTAGCCCTTGGCCAGATTGGCCGCAATGGCGCTGGAAAGCGTGCAGCCGGTGCCGTGGGTGTTGGGGTTATCGATGCGGCTGCCGTTGAACCAGCGGATCTTGCCGTTTTGCCACAAAAGATCGTTGGCATCGTTGAGCTGATGCCCGCCCTTGAGCAGCACGGGGCAGCCCAGCTTTTCGCCGATCTCGGCGGCGGCCTGTTCCATGCCCTGTGCGCTGGTGATGGCGTGGCCGCACAAAAGCTCGGCCTCGGGAATGTTGGGGGTGATCACGCAGGCCATGGGCAGCATCTCTTTCTGCAGGGCGTCCATGGCATCCTCACGCAAAAGGCGGCTGCCGCTGGTGGCCACCATCACGGGGTCCACCACAATGTTTTTGGCCTGATAGCGGCGCAGCGACTGGGCGATCACATGGATCAGCCCGGCGCTGGAAACCATGCCGACTTTTACGGCATCGGGGAAAATATCCGTGAACACGGCGTCCAGCTGCGCCTGCAAAAACGCAGGGGTAGCCTCTTGAATGGCGGTCACGCCGGTGGTGTTCTGGGCAGTCAGTGCGGTGATGGCGCTCATGGCGTACACGCCGTTCATCGTCATGCTTTTCAAATCTGCCTGAATACCGGCGCCTCCGCAGGAATCGCTTCCTGCAATGGTCAATGCTGTTTTCATCGTGTTGCTCCTTTCAGCATTGCAGCACAAGGCGGTGCCCTCAATGTGCTGCGGAAAAATATCGAATGCGGCATGGTGCGGCCCCAAATCAAAAGCCGCTCATGCCCACCTTAAAAGAGAGCATGAGCGGCGCAGGTAAGCCGTAGGCTATGTTCCCTTCGTTGGCATGATCCAAATCAGGTAAAGCGGGTCGAAAGCCTTGGGCGCTTTCCTCTCAGCCCGCAAAGGCGGACTCCCCGGATGTATGTTTTTGGCGTTTACAGTGTAACACACCCGCCGAAAAATGCAAGTTTATTTCGCTGCTTTCTGCTGATGAATGCCGTCCAAGCAGTTTAAGACAATGTCGCCTCCGATCAGCAAAAGGCCCCACCAGAAGTTGGGCCCAAAGCTTTCCCCCAGAAACCACACGCCCAGCAAGGCTGAAAACACCGGCTGCAGCGGATAAAACAGGCTGCAGGTGGTGGCGGGCAGCAGCGAGAGTGAGCGGCTCCACAAAAACTGGGCCAGCCCGCTGGTGCAAATGCCGAGATACAAAAGCAAAAGCACGCTGTGCGCGCTCAGCTGCAGCCCGCCCGCCTTTACGGCGGAAAAAGCCGCCGTGGGAATATGAAACACCGTGCTGATGAGCATTCCGTAAAAAGTAACCAGAATGGCCGGATACTTTGCGGTGAGCCTGCGGATATACACCGAGGCGATGCCCCAGGTGAGCACGGAAAGCAGCACCAGCACCAGCCCCAGCAGCTGGCCGCCGGTTTCGGCCCCGGCCAGCACCACCCAGGCCCCCGCAATGGCCAGTACAAGGCACACGATCTGCACCCGGCGGATGGGCTCTTTTAAGATCAGGGCCGCCAGCAGCGCAATGGTCACCGGGTTCACGGTGTTGATCAGCGCCGAAAGGCTGGCCCCCGCCCGGGCAACGCCCAATTGGTTGATCACAAAGGTAAGATAGTAGCCCATAATGCCCACCAGCAGAAAATATTTGCGGTCGGCTTTTTCAATTCTGACGGCACGGCAGGGCCTTGCCATCAGCCAAAGGGGCAAACAGCCAATGCACGCCCGTGCCGCCGAGATAAACGGCGAAGGAAGGCTGCCGGCCAGATATTTGCCCGCCACATACACGCTGCCCCACAAAAAGAAGGTGGCCAGCAGCATCAGGTATACGCCTGCGGTGGTTTTCAGATCCTGCTTCATGGTGATTTCTCCCTGTTTGTTCCGTACAGCCATGCGGCCCTTCAAACGGCCCATTCTATTGTACCGCCGCAAAGCGTGGAATGTCCAATACAAAATGCACAATTTTTCATGCTGAAAATCTATAGGTCCGGCTTTTGTGCGAGGCATTTATGCCTTGCAGAAAAGCCTTCGTCTGCCTATAATAAAAGCATAGAATGATTTTGGCATCATTGTTTTCAGAGTTTCCGGGGCCCGCACAGCGCGCCCTGTGATAGGAGGGCTTTTACGCATGAATTTGAAGCAGCTGGAATATTTTCGCATGATCGCCGAGCTGGAGCATTTTACCAAGGCTTCGGAAAAACTGCTGATCAGCCAGTCCAGCCTGAGCCACTCGATCAAAGAGCTGGAAGCAGAGCTGGGGGTAGAGCTTTTTATGCGCCAGGGGCGCAATGTAAAGCTGACCAAATACGGCCAGATGTTTTTGCCCTTTGTGGAGCAGGCGCTGGACACGCTGGGCGAGGGCTGCCAGCGCCTGCGGGATTATGTTGACCCCAACACCGGCACGCTGAACATTGCGGTGCCGCCCAGTCTGAGCGCCTTTATTTCGTATATGACGGTGTTTTATATCTCGGAAACGGGCCGCACCAATGTGAACTTTCAGATCAGTCAGGTGAGCACCTATGATGAGATCAGCCGTCAGGTGCTGCAGGGCGAGATCGATCTGGCGTTTTCCACCAACATCGACAGCCCGTTGATCAATCGCGCGCTGGTGGGGCATCACGAAATGGTGCTGCTGGTATCCAAAAACCACCGCCTGGCCAACCAGAGCAGTGTGGATTTAAAAGAGATCGACGGCGAGCGTTTTATTCATTATACCACCGCCAGCCAGATACGCCGCGTGCTGGACGCCGAGTTTGAGCGGCTGGACATTCACCCCAAAATGGTATCGGAGACCCTGCAGGACCATGTGATCTATGGCCTGGTGGCGGCCAATCAAGGCATCGCCATTGTGCCAAGGCCGCTGGGGGCCATGCCTTATAATGTAAAAGCGCTGCCCATTGAAAACGCAGGCCCGGACCCGCGCAAGATCTATCTTTTATGGAACAGGCAAAGCTATCTGCCGCCCGCCGCTGTGCGCTTCCGCGATTTTGTGGTGCAGCACGGCAGGGTGTTCGATGAGTATCTGTTGAGCATGAACGGCCAGTGAGCCCCGGAAAATTCATGGCTTTTTTGCATGATTCAATGAATACTTGGTATTAGACTTTTTGAAGAAAAACCGATATAGTAAATACCAGAAGAGAGATTGCGGGCCCGCTGAAAGGCCGGCAGCTTTTGGAAAAATGCTGGTAAGAGCCGAAGCAAGCAGCGGCTCTTGAGAGAATTTTTGCAACGAAGAAGCAATCAGGAAAGGATGGATCTTCAAAATGTCTGAGAACAAGAAACTCGTTTCTGACCGCATTGTTGACTATCTCGAGCGCCGCGGCGTTGAGTATGTATTCGGCCTGTGCGGCCACACCGTGATCGGCCTGCTGGACGGCATGAGCCGCGCCACCAAGCTGAAGTTTATTTCTACCCGCCACGAGCAGATCGCTGCCCATGCAGCCGACGGCTACGCCCGCCTGACGCACAAGGCTTCCGTGCTGATGTGCCATCTGGGACCCGGCCTCACCAACACCCTAACCGGCGTTGCCAACGCCAGCCTGGACAGCATTCCCATGGTGGTGATCTGCGGCGATGTGCCCAGCTACTACTTTGGCCGCCATGCCCATCAGGAAGTGATCATGCACGGCGATGCCACCCAGTACCGCCTGTTTGAGCCCATTGCCAAGCGCGTTTGGCGCATTGACGATGCGGAAAGCCTGCCCTACATTCTGGACAAGGCATTCCGTCTGGCAGAGTCCGGCCGCCCCGGCCCCGTTGTGATCGATATCCCCATGGATATGTTCAGCTACGAAACCGAGGACTTCCTGTGGGAGCGCACCTACATGGACAGCCATGAAACCATTCGCCCCGGTTTGGACCCCGACACCGCTATGAAGATCGCCGAGAATCTGGTAAACGCCAAGAACCCCGTGATCTACGCAGGCGGCGGCGTGCTGCTGAGCCAGGCTTCCGAAGAGCTGGCTGCACTGGCTGAGTTCCTGGAGATCCCCGTGGCCCGCACCCTGATGGGCCAGAGCTGCCTGCCCGACAACCATCCCCTGATGGTGGGCCAGACCGGCTTCTGGGGCCTGGACTTCACCCACAGCCTGACCAAGAACGCCGACTACATTCTGGCCATCGGCACCCGCTTTGGCGAGGCCGACTCCTCCAGCTGGTACCCCGGCGTGACCTTCGACGAGCGCAAGACCAAGTTCATGCAGATCGACATTGATCCCTCTGAGATCGGCCGCAACTATCCTGTTGAGATCGGCGCCATTGCCGATGCAAAGCACGCCCTGAAGCAGATCCTGGCTGCCGCCAAGACGCTGGTTCCCGAAGGCAAAAAGAACCCCGAGCTGCTGGCTGCCATTGCCAAGAGCAAGGCAGACTTCAAGAAGAGCAACGAGGCTATCAGCAACGACAGCCGCTTCCCCATGACTCCTCAGCGTATCCTGAAGGATGTCAAGGAGGCCATTCCCGAGGACGCTTACATCTTTACCGATGTGGGCTGGAACAAGAACGGCGTTGCACAGGAATTTGATGTGAACGTTCCCGGCACCATTCATCACTGCTCTGGCCTTGCCACCATGGGCTTTGGTGCAGCTGCCGTTCTGGGCGGCGCAGTGGCAGCCAAGAAGCAGGGCCGCATTGCCCTGACCCTGACCGGTGACGGCGGCTTTGGCGCTGCCAACCCCTGCGTGATGGCCACCGCCGTAGAGCAGGGCATCCCCGCCATCTGGGTTGTGATGGACAACAGCAAGTTCGGCACCATCAACGGCCTGGAGAACGGCAACTATGGCCATGCCTTCGGCACCGTGTTCCAGACTCCCGATGGCCAGAGCTACAACCCCAAGTGGGAAGAAGTTGCCAAGGCTTACGGTGTGGACAGCGTTCGCGTGAACAGCGCCGATGAGTTCCTGCCCGCCATGAAGAAGGCTGTGGAAATGGCCAAGGCCGGCAAGCCCTTCCTGGTAGAAGCCCCCATGGAGAACATTGTGGTTCCCACCCCCGGCTGCTGGAACATCAACGATATCTACACTCCCAAGGCAGGCATCAAGAACGGCAAGCTCCGTCCCGACGAGAACGGCGAGTTCCATGCACCTGACCACGGCCACACCCACAAGGCATAATTCGGCCGCTTTAAAAATCTGAAAGTCTCCATATAAATGTTTGGCCCCCGGTTCAAAAGCCAGTTGAACCGGGGGTTTTTGTCGCATTTTGCAAAATCAGGGCCGCCCCGCCGCAGGAAATATCCTTGCGGCAGGGCGGCCCTGGCGTTTTCTTAGAAAGTGCCCGCCTTAAAAAAGCAGGCTTTTGCGGCGCACCTTCAGTTTTTCTTTTCGGCGGCGCAGCATTCGGCACACACGCCGCTGAACACCAGTTCATAGCCGGTCAGGCGGCAGCCGCAGGGGTAGGCCGCTGTGCAGGGATCAAAATCGCTTGCCACGGACAGGTCAAACACAGCGCCGCACTGGGTGCAGCGAAAATGCGCGTGCTGCTCCAGCGTGGAGTCAAAATGATCGGGCTGGCCGGGAATGGGCACCCGGCGGATCTGGCCAAGGCCAGCCAGAAGATTCAGGTTGCGGTACACCGTGCCCAGGCTCAGGTGGGGGGCCTGTTCGTGCAGCGATTTGAACACGGCTTCGGCGGTGGGATGGTCTTTACGGGCCAAAACGGCCTGCAGCACCAATTCGCGCTGCTCGCTGCGGCGGATCTTTACTGCCATAACATACCTCGTTTCCTTGGCGGGCTTTTTGCGGGGGAAAACGGCAAAAAACCACAGGGTTTTTACATCACGTAATGATTAACAAGAACTATTATTGCTTAATTGATTCTATCATACCATACTTTTCAAAAAAATCAAGCACCGAGGACAGATTCTGACCAAATGCTGCAAACACTTTCTGGTACCATCAAGGCATAAGCCGGGCAGACGGCGTATACAAACCATGCAAAGGCCACCCTGCCGGAAAGGAATGCTGCCGATATGAAACACTCTGTTTGGAACCGATTTGTCAGTTTTGCTTTGGCGCTGATGCTGGCCGCCGGGCCTGCTGTAAGCGGGGCGCAGGCCGCCCATGCCGAGCAGGCCGCCCAGGAGGCCCAAAGCGCCCTGCCGGAGGAAGAATTTTTCGCCCCGGCGCAGCCGCCGGAAGAGGAGGTGCTGGCTGAGGAGGTGCCGCCGGAACCCGAACCGCAGCCGGGGCCGCTGGAGGAGAAGCAGCCGCCGGAACCCGAACCGCAGCCGGAAGAGCCGCCGGAAGAAGCGCCCTCTGAAGCATTACCCGAGCCCTTGCAGCCGGATGATGCATCCTGCGAAGCCGCCCCGCCCGCGGAAACGCCGCCCGCCGAAGCCCCGCCCGAGACGCCCGTGCAGCCGGCGAATATCATACTGCCCACCGAGCCCGAGGCCCACACCGCTACGCTGCGCTTTTATGCGGGCGAAGCCCTTGTGAGCGAGCAGGTGCTGTATCCGGGCGAAACGCCCGCGCCGCTGGCCGACCCGGTGCAGGAGGGTGCGGTGTTTGAGGGCTGGTTGAACGAAAACGGCGAAGCGTGCGATTTTTCCGCGCCTGTGCCGCCGCTGGACGAGGATGTGGTTTTCATTTACACAGCGCGCTGGCACAGGGTGTACACCGTGTATTACTTCTCGCAGCCCACAGGCGGTGCGGTGCTGTTCACCCAAACCTATGAGAATGCCAATGACGCCGTAAACTGGCAGCAGGTGGCGTTTGCCGCCCCGGCAGGCATGGCGCTTACCGGCTGGAGCACCACCCCCGGGGGCGAGGCTGTCAGCGCACCGGCGCTCACCCTGCAGCCGCTGCGGCTGTATCCGGTGCTGAAAACCGTGTGCTGGATCACCCCGCAGGCCCCGGAGGGCACGCCCCCGGCCCCGGTGTATGTGATGCCGGGTGCGCCTGCGCCCCAGCTGCCCGCCGCCGTGCGGCAGGGCTATCAGTTCACAGGCTGGTTCACGGATGCGGCCTGCACCCAGGGCTACACGCCGGGCCAGCCAGTAAACAGCGACCTTGTGCTGTATGCGGGCTGGAAAGCCCAAAGCGTTGTATACCGCGTGGCCTACTGGCAGCAGAATGCGGATAACGATGGCTACACGCTGGCCGAGGTGCGCCAGCACACAGCCCCGGCAGGCACGCAGGTGCAGGCCCAGGCCGAAGAAAACCGCTACCAGCATTTTACGCTGCGCCAGACGCCCCCGGCCGAAACCGTGCAGGGCAGCGGCAGTACTGTGATCCCGGTGTATTATGACCGCAAGGTGTACACCGTGCAGTTTTACCGCCCGGGGGTCATGGGCACCGCAAGCCTGATCCCCGAGCTGACCATCACGGCGCGCTACGGCGCAGACATTGCCGACAAATGGCCCAGCCGGGTGGACGAAAAATGGCCGGATGCCTGGCGCATAACCCCCAACGGCAGCCAGTATCAAACCGGCATTGCCACCATGCCCGCCCCGGGTGACAGCAAAAACCCCAACAAATTTTACTGGAAAGCCGAAAGCGGCAGTGTGGTGCATGAGCTGCGCTATTATGTGCAGAATTTGCAGGGTTCCGGCTGGGAGCTGCATCATACCGACAGCTTTCGCAGCAACGAAACCGGCTGGAAGCTGGGCCAGAACGACTGCTATGATCTGCAGGGCTTTGTGCTGAACACCCAAAAAAGCCCGGCGGTGGGCAGCCGGGAAAAGCGGCTGGAAAACGGCAGCTATGGATTTGAGCTCTACTACGACCGCCGACAATATCAGCTGCGATTTTACAGCGCAGGCGATGAAGAAAAAACCGTGACCCTGCCCTATCAGGCCCCGCTGGCGGCCCAGCAGCACACGCCCGTGCATCCCAGTGACAGCGGCCTTGTGTTTGCCGGGTGGTACGAAAACAATCTGGGGCAGGGCGAACCCTTTGACCTGAAGGCGGGGGTGATGCCGGCAGGAGAGCTGGCGCTGTATGCGCTGTGGAAAGAGCCGGTGTTCCGTGTGCGGTTCGAGCTTGCGGGGGGCACAGCCCCCGAGGGCGCGGATCTTGACGATCAGCTTGTAGAGCGCGGCAAGCTGGCGCAAAAGCCGGGCAGTGAGCCTGTGCGGGAGGGCTGGCGCTTTTTGGGCTGGAGCATGGAGGAAAAGCCCTTCAGCTTTTTAACGCCGGTGCAAAGCGATCTCACCCTCACGGCGCTGTGGGCCAGCGAAACCAGCTGCGCTTTGCACTACAGCCCCGGTCTGGCAGGCGGGGAAATGTTTACAGAAACCGACCGATTTGGCGCAGGCACCGCCGTGCGGCTGCGCACGGCCCCGCCCGAGTGGACGCCGCCAAAGAACAGCCTGGGATTTTTGGGCTGGAGTGCGGATGCCCAGGGAAAAGGACCCTTGTTCAAGCCCGGTGAAAGCTTTGTGATGCCCGGGCAGGACACCGTGCTGTATGCCCAGTGGGCCATGCCGCCGCAGCCTGCGGGCACAAGCCTTGTGTATGACTATAACGGCGGCAGCGATGCAGCCGGTGCAGCGGAAAAAACCGTGGCGCTGCCCGCACAAAGCCAGGACTATACCATCGAAGACCCTGCCCCCCAAAAGCCGGGCTATGTGCTGATGGGCTGGAGCCGCCAAAAGCAGGGCGGGGATGTGCTAAAGCCGGGGGATGTGATCCGTGTGAACAGCGTAAACCCCGAAACCAACCGCCTGTATGCCCAGTGGGAAAAGGCCGTGGTCACCGAGGTGCGGCTGGTGATGCAGGGCAACATGGCGCAGAAAAACCGCCGGGTGGCGTTTTCGGCGCTGCTGGCCGGGAGTGCCCCGGGCGAAGCATCGGCAGCGCGGGAATTCACGCTGCAAAGCGGCGGCAGTTATGTGTTTGAGCCGCAGCCTGAAAGCCAGACCCCCATCACCGTAAAGCAAGAGGACCTGAGCGCCGAGGGCTACACCACCGCCGTGAGCGAGGAGAACCGTGACGGGCGGCGCATCATCACCTACACCAACCGGCGCGAGATCGCCGTGCCCACCGGCGTGCGCGGGCAGGCTGCGCCGGGGGCGCTGGCGGTGGTGCTGGGCGGCGCTGTGCTGGGGGCGGTGGGCCTTGTGCGCCGGAGGCGCTTGTGAGGCCCACCCTCAGCCCGGCCGACCGGCGTGAGCTAAAGGGCCTTGCGCTTCGGCTGGCTGCCTTTGCACTGGGCGGCTGGCTGCTGCTGGGCGTGGTGTTTGGGGTGGGCAGCGCCCCAAACGATGATATGCACCCCGCCATGGAAGCAGGCGATGTGTATGTTTATTACCGCCTGCAAAAAAACTGGCGCGCAGGGGATCTGGTGTGCGCGAAAAAGCAGGGGCACACCGTGGTGGGGCGCGTGGCGGCAGCCCAGGGCGACAGCGTGGCCATTACCCCGCAGGGGCAGGTGATGGTGAACGGGGCGCTGGTGCTGCAGCGGGATGCATCGCCCACCCCTGCCTATGAGGGCGGGCCGGACTATCCGCTCACGCTGGGCGAGGGCGAGGTGTTTCTTTTGTGCGATAACCGGCGCACCGGGGCCGACAGCCGTTTGTTCGGCCCGCTGAGCGCCAACCAGCGCCGGGGAAAAATTCTGGTGATCCTGCGGCGCAGCCAACTGTAGCGCTGTGCGCGGGCGGCAGGGGTTTGCCGCCTGTGCAGGCAATAAGTTTTGTTATGTGTGTGAAAGAAAGGAAGCTGGGTATGAAACAACAGAATCTGCATCTTTTCCGCCGCAGTGCGGCGGGGCTGGCCGCTGCGGTGCTGCTGGGCGGCGCTGCACCGGTCACGGCCTTTGCCGAGGGGCAGCCCGTGCAGGCGGCCTTAAACAAAACCGTGACCAAGCGGGAAACCACGCTGGCGCCAAGGGCGGAATTTGCTTTTGCGGTGGCCCCGGGGCAGGCGGATGAGGCCAACAACATTCTGGCAGGCCCGGCCGAGGGCGCAGTGATGGGCGAGAGCGTACACTTTGCCCCGGCGGCGGGGGATATCGGTAAAACCGAGCTGCAGGCGGCCACCGCCATTACGCTGAACCCCGCCCGTTTTGCAGCCCCCGGGGTGTATCGCTACACCGTAACCGAGCAGCCCGGCCGGTATGACGGCATCACCTATGACACCAAGGCCCTGGAGCTGCTGGTGTATGTGGTAAACGATGCAGGCGGCGGCCTGGCGGTGGGCGGGTATACCCTCAGCGATGCGCAGGGAGAAAAAAGCGATACCTTTACCAACGACTACGGCGCACAGAACGGCAGCGTGAACGATCTGACCATCACCAAAACTGTGACCGGCAACATGGGTGACCGCAGCAAGGAGTTTTCCTTTACCCTGCAGGTGACTCCCGCCGAAGAGGGCGAGGAATACTATCTGGTGGTGGGCGGTGAAGCCGGGCAAACCCAGCAGGTGGGCACGCAGCCGGTCACCTTTACGCTGAAAAACGGGGAAAGCGCGGTGCTGCACGGCCTTTCGCCCGAGGATGTTTACACACTCGCCGAAACCGACTACAGTGCCGAGGGCTACACCACCACGGTGGACGGGGAAACCGCAAGAGAAAAAACCGGCAGTATCCGGCAGGACACCACCGTGGCGGTGGTGAACGAGCGCACGGTGAGCATTAACACCGGCATTGTGCAGGATACAGCACCGTGGCTGCTGCTGGCAGGCGGCGCGGCAGGCGTGATCGGCATGGTGGTATACAGCCGCCGCAAGCGCCGGGAATAAGCAGTGGGCACGCTGGGGCGGCTGGCACGGCGGCTGAACCGGGCGCTGGAAAGCTGCGCCGCCCTGCTGGCCATACTGCTGCTATTATGGGGCAGCTACTGCCTTTGGTGCGATGCCGCCGTGCGCAGGCAGGCAAATCTGGGCGGGCAGGTGCTGCAGTATAAGCCCGGCGGGGAGCAAGGGGAGAATCCCACGCTGGCCGAGCTGCAAAAGCTGAATCCGGATGTGATCGGCTGGCTGAGCGTAACCGACACGCCCATCGATTATCCCGTGGTGCAGGGCGAGGATGATTTTGTGTATGTGAACCACAATGTGCTGGGGGAATATGCCATGAGCGGAGCGATCTTTCTTTCCTGCCAGAACAGCGCCCGGCTGGAGGATGGGTATTCCCTTGTGTATGGCCATCACATGGAAAACCGCGCCATGTTCGGCTGCCTGCCCGAATATTTGCAAAGGGATTTTTTTGCAGCCCACAAAACCGGTGTGCTGCGCCTGCCGGAGCGCACGCTGAAGCTGACCTTTTTTGCCTGCGTGGAAACCGATGCAGCGGATGACTGGTTTTACAGCACCGGGCGCTGCTGCCAAAACCGGGCAGGGCTGCTGCGGCACATCCGCTCGCTGGGCGGGGTGCAGATGGGCACAGAGCCGCAGGAAACGCAGGGCGTGGCGGCGTTTTCCACCTGCAGCGATGCCCGCACAAACGGGCGTGTGGTGCTGCTGGCAAAAATTGAGCCCGAAGAAAAGCGAGGTGCAGAAATGCTATGAAAACAAAAAACAAGCTGGCGCTGCTGGCCATGGCGGCGGTGATGGTGTGGCTGCCCTTGCAGGCCGCTGCAGCCTATGAAACCAGCGCCTATATCCCGGCCTCCATTCGGCTGGAGGGCTTTGACCGCGGCGAATTTGCCGTAGAGCTTACCGCGCTGGAGGGCGCGCCACGGCCCAAAGAAACGGTTTTGCGGCGCAGCGGCGCAGGCGGGGTGCTGTTTGGGCCCATTGTATACGCCGCGCCGGGGGTGTATCGCTATCACATTGAGCAAAACCCGGGCAGCGATGCCGCTGTGGCATATGATGCCTCCCAGTATGAGGCCACAGTGCTGGTGGAAAACAGCGGCAGCGGGCTGCACGCACAGGTGAGCGCGGTGCGGCTGGATGCCGCCGCCGGGGGAACCCCCGTAAAGGCCGAGGTGGTGTTTACCAACCGCCAAAAGGGCGGCGGCGCTCATAGCGGCGGGCAAAAGGCCGAAGGGCAGGGGGCTGCCGAAGCAAAAGCAGCCCTGCCAGGCATGGCGGCTGCGGCCCCGCAAACCGGCGATGCCGCCTTCGGTGCGGCGGCATGGGCCTGCCTGACGGCGGGGGCATTGGCCGGGGCGGCGGTGCTGCTGCGGCGCAGAAAAGAAAAGTGAGGGCATACAAAAAAGGGGCTGCCTCCGGTGGGAAGCAGCCCCTTTTTGGCTTTTATGCAAATGTCAAGCGATTTTAAGGCCATACCGCATAATTCTAAGTGCCGATACGGCGCGCGAGGTGCGGCAGATGCTAAGCCAAAAGCGCAGGTAATACTTTGTGTATTGGCGAGCATTTTGGCAACGCAGATGCCGTGCCGCAGCCGCCGGAGCGGTGCTTAAGCCGTAAGGCGGGAATTGTGCGGTGATGCCTTAAGTTAAAAGCAGATCAGATCAGGCGTTTGCCAGGCTCTCCTGCAGGGTGGTGGCCAGGCCGTTCACATCGCCGTCGATCTTGGTGTACAGGTCCTGAACGCCCTGCACAGCCAGAACTTCGTCATGGAAGTCGTTGGAGTACTCAATCAGCTGCATGCCGCCGTCTACCAGCTTCTGCTTGTTCTCCTGATCGATGCTCTCCAGCTGGGGACGCATCTCAGCGATAGCCTCGTTGACAGCCTGATTCAGAGCAGCCTGGTAAGCGGGGTCCAGTTCGTCCCAAGCCTGCTTGCTCATGCAGATCTGGTTGCAGTACAGGATGTGGTTGGTGCAGGCCAGGTACTTCTGAACTTCCTGGAAGTTAGCGCCCACGCAGGTGTCAGCTGCGTTCTCCTGAGCAGCGATGGTGCCGCTCTGCAGAGCAAAGTAAACCTCGGGCCATGCCAGAGGAGTGGGCTCTGCGCCGATAGCAGTCCAGAAGGCCATGTGGTTGGCGTTTTCCATGGTGCGGATCTGCAGGCCCTTGAAGTCGGCCAGAGTGCTCAGGTCCTGGTTGGCAGTGGTCAGGCGGTAGGTGGCGTTCTGCAGGAAGCCCAGCAGATGGAAGTTGGCAGCCTCGTAAGCGGCGGCCATATCCTTGTGGAAGGCGGAATCCTCGCCGTTCAGAACAGCGTCGATGGCGTCGCCGTCATACTTGGCGAAAACCATGGGCAGATCGAACACGGCTGCTTCGGGAATGAAGGAAACCGTGGGGGCAGTCTGGCAAACGACCATCTGAATGTCGTTAGACTGCATCTGGCGCAAAAGGTCAGCATCGCCGCCCAGATCGGCATTGGGGTGGTAATCGATGGTCAGCTGGCCGCCGGTGATCTCGTCCACCTTGCTGGCAACCAGTTCGCCGAAGATCTGGCCTGCAGCACCCTTGCTGGTGGAGTCGCCGGCGATCAGCTCAACGGCATCCAGAGCAGAGTAGTCTACATCGCCAGAGGCAGTGGAAGCTGCACCGCCGGCAGAAGCAGCAGGAGCGGTGCTGGAAGCAGCAGAGCCGCCGCAAGCCACCAGAGAGGTTGCCATGGCAGCTGCCAGAGCAATAGAAATTACCTTCTTCATTTGTGTAATCCTCCTAATCATAATGCGTTCGGTTATTCCAAGGCACCGCACGGCCGCTTGCATCCGTGCGGCGCTGTGAATCAGAATAAAATACCAGGGGTCTTTGCCTGCAAAGTTGCGGAAGTGTTTGGTTACTTCAGCAGATTGGGCAGGAAGGTGGAAATGGTGGGAACAAATACGATCAGCACAAGTGCGATCAGGAATGCGATGATGAAAGGCACACTCTTGCGGGCAACAGACATGGGCTGGTCACCGGAGATATTGCCGGCAACGAACATATCCAGGCCAAAGGGAGGCGTGGCCAAACCGATGGACAGGCAGCAAACCAGCACAACGCCGAAGTGAACGGGGTCAACGCCCAGCTCTTCCATGGCAGGCAGCAGAACGGGTGCCAGAATGATGATGGCGGGGCCGGTGTCCATAACCATGCCAAGGATCAGGAAGATGATGGCACACACAGCCAGTGCGCTCCAACCGGTGTGGAAGTTGCCCAGAATGAACTTTTCCACCACCTTGGTGGCCTTGGTGAGGCTCAGCACGCGGCCGAATGCGGTTGCAAAGGCCAGCACGAATGCCAAACCGCCGTAGGTTTTTACCGAAGCAGTCAAGAAACCCATCAGATCGCTTACTTTAATGCTCTTGTAAACGAACAGAGAAACCAGAATAGCGTAGAACACAGAAACCACAGCGGCCTCGGTGGGGGTGAAGAAGCCGGTGTAAATGCCGCCCAGAATGATCACGGGGCACAGCAGAGCGGGCAGACTTTCCAGGAACAGGGGCATAAAGCCGTTGGAGCCCAGCTCGTCCATTTTTGCCCTGATGAGGGTGCGGTCTTCGCCCTTGGTCACACAGTAGAACACTGCGTACACCATCAGGAACACGCCGATCATAATGCCGGGGATCACGCCGCCCAGGAACAGAGCGCCCGTGGAAACGCCGGTGGCCAGAGAATACAGAACAAACGGAATGCTGGGGGGAATGATAACGCCCAGACCGCCTGCAACCGAGATCAAACCGGCTGCCCAGGTTTTGTTGTAACCCAGATCGATCATAAAGGGAATGCACATGGCGCCCACAGCGGCGGTGGTGGCGGGGCCGGAGCCGGAAATAGCACCGTAGAACAGGCAGGTGAGGATAACGGCACAGGGCACGCCGCCGGGGATCTTGCCTACAAAGTAAGCAAAGAAGTTAAACAGCTTGCGGGAAATGCCGCCCTCGGCCATGATCACGCCGCCCAGAATGAACAGGGGAACAGCCAGAATGGGGGTGGAGTTTGCGCCCGAGAAGGTGTTGTTCAACAGCTGCTCGATGGAGCCGCCCTTGCCCATGGAGAAAATGGGAGCAAAGGAGCCCACGATCATGGAAACGCCGATGGGCACAGAACCGGCGATGCATACCAGAAATACGATAAATACAAGTAACGCTGCCATTATGCCTTCCCTCCTTCGCCTGCACCGGCTGCAGCAGCCTCTTCGGCGGCATCAGCCATGGTTTGCTCAATGGCGCTGAGCTCTTTCTCGTCAAAGTGCTGGATATGCAGCACGATCTGCTGTACGCAGCGCACAGAAGCCAGAGCAAAGCCGATCAGCATGAAGGCGTAAATGATCCACATGGGCCACAGCATAGCGGGCGAGGTTTCGCCGCTGGCTGCAATTTTGGTGGTAACACCCACCGAATTGTAGGCAAGCACGGCCATGCAGAACAGGTTGATCACATCCACAAGAATGTTCACGACCTTGTGTACCACCTGAGGCAACAGATCCATCAGCACGCTTACGCGAAGCATATTGCTTTTGCGGATGGTGTAGGGCAGCGAGATGAACACGCTCATGATCCACATAAAGCGGCAGAACTCCTCAGCCCAGGTGAACGAAGGGATAAACGGGATTTTGCGAATGACGACTTGCAGCATCATAACGCAGGTGATCAGAACAAGAAAAAGAACCATCAGGTATTCTTCAAAATGCTCGTCCAACCATTTGATGATTTTCAATTCCAAAACCTCCTTACCATATATCTATGCCTCTCTAAAACCTTGGCGCGGCGGGGTGTGCCCCGCGGGGCGCAGCCGCCGCGCTTTCGGTGCATAGCAAAACAAAAGGGCCATTTGTTCAGCACTGTCTGAACAGGGGAATCAGAAAATTGTGCTTGCCGGAAATTATTTGCCGTTCTTCTTTTCTTCCAGAATGGTCAGCAGCTCATCGCGCATGGCATCCTCGGGGGCGTCCTCGCCGGTCCACAGGCGGATCTGCTCGGTGCCCTGATACAGGCTCATGCTCAAACCGTTCAGGAACTTAGCGCCTGCCTTTTCGGCGTTCAGCAGGAACTGGGTCTTATCCGGGTTGTAGCAGGCGTCAAAGTAATACACATCCTTGCGCACATACTCTTCGGGCAGCGGGGTCTCGCCCAGATGGGGGGCCATGCCGATGCCGGAAGCGTTCATCACCATGTTGCACTCGCCCAGCTTGCTGAAATCCTTAAAGGCTACAAACTCGGCCACGGGAGCAAAGTTCTTGTTGATGTCATCCACCAGACTCTGGGCAGCGGCATCAAAGTAGTCGGTGATGTACAGCTTTTTCACGCCGTAATAGGCCAGAACGCTGCACATTGCGCGGCCCACGCCGCCTGCGCCAAAGCAGAACACGGTGCAGTCCTTGGTGTCAATGCCGTCCTTGGTAATGGCGGTGTAAAAGCCGATGCCGTCGGTGTTGTAGCCGATCAGCTTGTCACCCTTTTTCACAACGGTGTTGCTGGAGCCCATCTTGGCGCACAGGGGGTCCAGCTCATCAAGATATTTGAGGACTTCCACCTTGTTGGGCTTGGTAACGGCAAAGCCCGCAAAGTTCATGTAGCGCAGGCCATTTACCACATCGCCCAGATGATCGTTTTCCACCTCGGTGTAAAAATACTTCATGTTCAAACCGGCAGCCTCATAGCCGCGGTTCTGCATACGGGCTGCAAACG
The DNA here is from genome assembly GCA_004555405.1 of Subdoligranulum sp. Taxonomy (GTDB): domain Bacteria; phylum Bacillota; class Clostridia; order Oscillospirales; family Ruminococcaceae; genus SFIE01. Next base: position 114,577 of record SFIE01000007.1, on the reverse strand, counting down.
ACTGGCCCAGGGGCTTGCCCAGCAGGGTAATAAACTTGGTGTTGATATCGATCTGTGCCATAACGATCAATCCTTTCCTGATACAAAGATTTATGGCAATACCGCATAATTCTAAGTGCCGATACGGTGAGCGAGGTGCCGCAGCCGCCGGAGCGGTGCTTAAGCCGTAAGGCGGGAATTGTGCGGGGTTGCCTTATATAGCCTTACAGCAGATCGTGCTCGGCAAAATACTGTTTGGCGGTTTCCAGGCAGCGGCGGGCGTGGCCGTCAGCGCCGTGGGCCTTCATCTGCTCAAAGTTGGGCAGCTCAATGGAAATGGGGTTGGTTTTCAGCTCCTTCAGCATACCGGCAATGTCGGCACCGCCCTCGCCGGGATACAGGCGGGCGCCGCGGGCCACACCCAGCATTTCGGGGTCATCCATGGCGGGTACAGCCTTGGGGCCGTCGCACAGATGAATGAAACCAAAACGGTCGGGCTCGGCCTTGGCCAGAGCGCTGATCTCCTCGGGCTTCACAAAGCTGCGGTGTGCGTGCAGGGTGTCCACCATGATCTTCAGGTTGGAAATGCCGTTTGCACGCAGGGCATCCTGCACTTCCTTGGCCTCGGCCAGGTTGGTCACACCGGCAAAGGTTACGAATTCCAGATTGACCATCAGGTCATACTTTTTGGCCATCTCACAAATCTGGCCCATGCGCTCGATGTAGAAGGGCTTATCCTTGCTCCAGATGCTGGAAAGCACATCGGTGGCGCCCAGCTCCTTGCCCTTTTCAAAAGCCTTTTCAAAATCGGCAATGTCCAGATCCTCGCGAACGCGGGCAAGCTCAATGTCCATCAGCTTCATATTGTAATGCTCCAAGGCGGCCTTGGTCTCCTTGAAAAGCTGAGGGTCACGATCCATCAGATACTCGGGTTCGCCGGGCAGATACATGGGAATGGTGCGCAGGCTTACAAAATCATAGCCTGCCTCGGCTGCAATGCGGATCTGATCCTGCGGGCAGATGCCGGGAATGGTCAGATATGCCAAAGAAAATTTACGGGACATACTCTTTCTCTCCTTATCATCGATACGAATCATCGATACGATCAATCTATCGCTTTCCCGAAAACGCCTATGAGCGGCGCTCATAAATGACTGTATTTTGTTTACGGGTGGGGAAAACGGATTCACTTGCTAACTAAATTTTAGTGCAAATCACAAGGAGCGTCCAATGCAGATTTTTCATAAATTGATACAAATCCTGCATAAGTCGTGAAAGCGTTGTCAAAGATACTAAAATTACAAAAACGAATTTATCACTTTTTACAATCCCGGCCTATGCAAAAAAGTGCGGCCACCAGCACGGCGCACAGCCCCAGCAGCAAAAAGCAGGCCCGGGCAGGCGAGCCGGAGTCCATCCAGCGGCCAAACAGCATGGGGCCAATGGTCATGCCCAGGCCGTAAATGGCCTGATACACACCCACCACGGTGGAGCGCTCGCCCTGCGAAACATGGCTCACGCACTCGGCCAGCAGCAGGCTGGCCAGAATAGCGCCGCCAAAGGCGCATGCCACCTGCCCGGCCAGGATCATCCACGCATTAGGCGCAAGGGCCAGCACGGCCAGGTATACAAATTGCAGCGCAAAGCCGAACAAAATGGCGGCGTGGCGATCGATCGCCTGAAAGTGTTTGCCGCCAATGATGCGGGCGCTGAAGATCTGCACCGCCGTGAAAACGGCCGAAAGCAGGCTGAGCATCCACGCCGCCGCGCCCCGGCTTTCAGCCAGATTGCTGGTGAAAGAAAACACGGTGGAATGCAGGATCATCTGCTGCACCGCCATCAGCAGCGAGGGGATCAGAATGCGCTTGTCGGTGAACACAGCCCCCAGCCGCGAAAGGCTAAGGGGAGTGCGGCGAATGGCGGGCACGGTAACAAACGGCATCACAACCAAGCCCACAAGGCCCACAGCAAAGCTCATAAACAGCGTAATACGGTAGTTTAACAGCGTTGCAGCTGCACCGCCCAGCACAAAGGCCAGCAGCTTGCCGCCATTGTTCAGGGCATTCAGGCGGGCACTGGCGCGCACACTTTCCGCCTCGGAAAACATGGCCATGTACACCACAGTGGTGGCGATCCATGTGGAGGCCGCCACGCCTGCCAGCATACGAAACAGCAGAATGCCCACAAAATTCGTGGTCAAAAACAGGCCAAGGCTGCTGACCGTGGTGCAAAAAAGGCCTACGGTGATGATTTTTTTGTATGCACCCGTGGTGTCGGTGAAAATGCCCAGCGGAATGCGCACCAGCATCTGGGTGAAGCCGTAGCAGGAAATGATAATGCCCACCAGCGTGGAGCCCATCTGCAAACTGTGCAGATAGGGCGTAAAATAGGGCGCGTGGCAGTATTCCGATGCCCAGAAAAACACAACGGCAACCTCTAAAAGGCGGCGCGCGGTGCGGGACTGCGGTTGATCCATGGTAAAACCCCCTCCTAAAAAAAAACAGACATACCCCTTCGGTGCTCCCGAAGGGGTATGCCTATTATAGAATATTACCATCGAAACGCCTTATGGAAATTATAAATAATTTAATCGAAAAAATCAATGGGTTTCAAGGCGTTTGGGGGTGTGGAACATGTGAAATTTTGCTTATGCGGCACTGCTGGCTGCAAGGGCGGGCTCGTTGGCGGTTTCGGGGGCGTTTGCGGTGTCCGGCACATCGCCGGGCTCCTCGCCGCCGCTGCCGGAGCCGCCGCCCTCGGTGCCGTCGGGCGTTTCGGTGCTGCCGCCGTCCGGGGTGCCGGTGCCCTCGCCGCCGGAGGGCTCGCCGCCGGAGGGCTCGCCGCCTGTGCCCTCGCCAGTGCCCGGAGTTTCGGGGGCAGGGGTGCTGGGCGTCTCGGTGGGCTGCGGCTCAGGGGTGGGGGCTGTGTAGTTGGGGTTGTCGCGGCTGGTCTGCTCGGTTCGGGTTTCACCGCAGCGGCTGCAGGTGTAGGTGAGCGTGCCGGTCTGGGTGGGGCCGTCGCCGCTCCAGCTCCAGTCACCGGCGGTCCAGTCGTGCCCCTTGGCATCCAGCGTTTTATCCTCTCGATTGCCCCAGCTGGAGGTGCGGTGCGCCTTGCCCTCGTCCAGACAGGTGGGGGCTTCATCGGTTTCCCAGTCGCCCCAGGTTTCTTCTTCGATTTCAATGGCGCGGAAGTTGGCGCGCACCACAATGCCGTTGGCATCGTTGCCGCTGTTCACCGTAAGGGTGGTGGTGGAGGCGGCGGTATCCGAAAACGAGGCAAGGCCCGAAACCAGCTCCCAGCCGGTAAACTCAAAGCCCTCGTTGGGCAAAGCGCTCAGCGATACGCTCAATGTGGCCTTGGCGCTGGTGTCCGTGGGCGAAACCGCGCCGCCCTCACCGGCCACAACGCTGATCTGCACCCTTGCGCCGCGCACGGCAATGGGGTCGTTTTTCACAAGGCCGGGCTGCACGCCCTTGGGGGTGGGGATCTTTTTCAGCGGCTTGGGGCGGGTATCCTCATTTTCATAGGCGTGGGTGCGTATGTAAGCAAACAGTGCGTCCACGCCGTTTTTGGAAAGATGCACTCCGTCGCCCAGGGTGTAGTCTTTTTTGGCCCAGCCGGTGGTTTCGTCTTTCAGAGCCTCGGCACTGTTGAGGTATTTATACCCCTCGGCGGTACACATTTCGCAAATGGCCTCGTTGTAGGCATCCACCTGCGTTTGGCTCAGGCGGCCGTTTTCGCGCTGGGCATCCAGCGGGGGAATGCTGTTTACGATCAGCGCCGCATAGGGATAGGCCTCGTGAATGGCCTTGAGACCCTTTTTGTAGGTGTCGATGAACTTTTCGGCGTTGGTGCTGGTGCCGCTCAGGTTGTTGGTGCCAAAGGTGATGATGATGCGCTGCGGCTGCAGGATCTTGACGGCCTCGGGCATGGTCACGGCGCTGCTCATGCCGGAAAACTCCTCGCATTTCAGCGTGGTGATCGCGCCCACGCCCATGCTCACCACGCCAATGTTGTTGCGGATGGTGGTGTAGGCTTCGCCGGTTTTTTCGTCGCCGTACATCATAAAGCGCACGGTGTTGGAATCTCCCAAAAACAGGGTGTCGGCCACATACTGGGCACCGGCGTCCTGGGTTTCGGGCAGCACGGTGCCCTCAAATTTTTTGGTGTCGATCACGCCCAGGGAGGCATCGTAGTTAAGATCCTCTTTGGAAACCGGCGAGCCGTCCGCAGCGGCGGAATCGGCCGGGGCATTCCAGGCAGAGCTGCAGCCGGACAACCCGGCGGCCAGCAGGCAGGCGCACAGCACGAGCGCAGCCAAACGGCGCACACAGCCAGCGATTTGGTTCATGGTTGAATCAATCCTTTCGGGCAGATACCGGCAACGGGCGGAATATCTGCAAATATTACCATCAATTATACACCGCGGCGGGCAATATTACCAGTAATTCGGGCGCGAATTGTGATTTTGTTGGCGAATAGGCAAACATTGTGAGGCAAAAACGCCTTTTTGCAAGACCGAGCGCGAAAAATCAAAGGGGAAGCCCATGCGGAAAAACGCAGTAAAAACAGAAGCTGCCCCGGCCTGCGGTTGACCGGAGCAGCTTCTGCATCTTGGAATTTGAAAAAAGAAAGGAGTAAAGGAAGTAGGAAATTTTATTGGAAATTGAAAAAGGGGGATCGAAAGGCTTCTGTTCTTTCGATGCCTTTATTATACGGGGCAAGTATGAATAGATTTGGGTTTGAGTATGAACAATTTGTAAAGAATCGCCTTTTTGCAGAGAAAAACGAAAACCCGCCGGAAAAACCGGCGGGCAAAAAGCAAAACGCTTAAGGCACCACCGCACAATTCCCGCCTTACGGCTTAAGCGACGATGCTCGATAATACACAAAGTATTATCTGCGCTTTTGGCTTAGCAGCTGCCGCACCTCGCTCGCCGTATCGGCACTTAGAATTATGCGGTATTGCCTTAGAAACAGGTTTCCAGATAGGCTTTCACATCAAAGGGCTCGGGCGTGGAATCACTGCGCAGGTACAGCGGGTGATGGGGGTGACCCTTTTTGCTGCGGCGGCCCAGCGTGACCCACGGAATGCTTTTTTGGTCGGTGAGCGCCACCATATCGCGCATCAGGCCGGGCAGGTAATCGCGCTTTTCGATCAGCGTGCCCCAGGCGGCCCACATGGTGGGCTCGGTCTGGCGCAGAACGGCCTGCAGCCAGCGCAGGTTTTCCTTGTGCAGCGAAAGATCGGGAATCTTGTCCATATCGTTGGGGTTGGTGGCGCGCTGGGGATACACATTGAACATGATCCAGCCCTCAAAGCCGTTGAAGCGCGCCAAGCGCTCAACACTTTTTAAGGTAGGGTCCAGCGCGCCGGGCTGGGCGGTGCTGGGGTTGATGCCAATGCACACCAGCGGGCGGGGGCCGGGCTTGCCCAGCACAAAGCGGTGGGGCTGGTAGCTGTGGGGCTCGTAATACCAGCTTACCCCGTCGTACAGATCGGGGGTGAGAATGTAATCGGCTTGTTCACACATGAAAAGGCTCCTTGCGAGTGAATGGAGATATACAAAAAATAGAATATCAAGAAAATATACTAAAACGGTGAGCCGTTTGCGCCTGCCGGGCGGGCAGGGCACAGAAGGCTTTGTGCTTTATATATAAAATGTATAAAGCGGGGAAAAGATCAGTCCACAACCAGGGTCTGGCCCAGCTCACGGCTGATCTGTGCAGCGATCTCACGCACCTGGAACAGATAGCGATCCCGGGTGGCGGCATCCACACGGGTGCGGGGCGCACTGAGGGCCACGGCAGCCCACACCGCGCCCGAGGTATCCGTGACCGGTGCGCCGAAGCTGATGGTGTCCAGATTGAAATCGCCGTCGCTGATGGCATAGCCCTGCTCGCGCACCTTTTGCAGCTCTTCCAGAATGGCCTCGGGGTCGGTGAGGGTGCGCTCGGTGTAGGCGTGGGCCGGGGTTTCCAGCAAATGGCGGCGCAGATCGGCCTCGCCCATATAAGCGCCCAGCATTTTGCCGATGGCGCCGGCGTTCAGCGGGCGGGTGCCGCCCAAATGGCCCATCACGCGCACCATGTGGGTGCCCTCTTCACGGCAGATACTGGTGGGTACGCCGTTCACCAGCATACCAAAGGTGGCGGTTTCGCCGGTCAGATCCCGCAGGCGTTCCAGATACGGGCGCACAAAGCGCACCACGCCCACATGATCCTCGTAGCATTTGCCCAAAAGATAGCTTACCATGCCAAGGGTGTATTTGTGTTCGGGCGTTTGGGCGGCAAGGCCCTCCTGCACCAGAACATTCAGCAGCTTAAAGGTGCCGCTTTTGCCGCAGCCGATTTTTTCGCCCAGCTCGGTAACGCCGTAGACATACGGCTTGCGTGCCAGGATCTTGAGAAGTGTAACGGTTTTTTCCGCAGAGTTCATAATATGGTCCCTTCGTTTTCTATTAGGAAACAAGACGCGGCGCGAGTGCGCAGACTTGTACATTATAACGAGTAAGTGTTTTCTGTATCTATTGTAAAGTTTCCCAGTTGGAACTGTCAATACAGTGGCTTTGGGCATATTACACGATTTTGCCCATGCCATATTGGTGTTTTCTCCGAATTTGCTGCTTTTTGTGTGCAGAAAAGGCGAATTGAATTGACTTTTTGGGGGTGAAAATGGTATTATTTTATAAATGAGAAACCGCGTTTTTTATTTGGAAACCCCAAACGGCGCTCGTTCTCAGATGGAGAACGAACAAAAACGGGATTTAAAAAACCAATTAAAAAGGCCTTATTTAGCAGTAAATATGGGCTTTGCGATTTCCATAAGATATGATATGGTATAGGTGTACAGAACTGTTTTTTATACGGACGAAATTCTGTACACAAAAATACAGATTATCTTGCATTCTGAAAACAAGGAGGTGTAACGATGTTAGGTAACCCCGATTCTCTGGCCGTTGGTGAAGTACTGCTGATCTCTTTGATCGGTCTGGCTGTGGTGTTCCTGTGCCTGGCTTGCCTGATCCTGGCTATCAAGTTGATGAGCACTGCATTCGAGGCCACGGGCAAAAACAAAAAGCCCGCTGCTCCTGCCAAGGCTGCAGCCCCCGCTGCAAAGCCCGCAGGACTGGATGAGGAAACTTATGCTGTACTGCTGAGCACCGTAAGCGATGCCACCGGCCTGGCGCTGGATAAGTTCCGTGTTGTCAGCGTGACCGAAATCTGATTTTGGCCATACGCCACCCCCAAAAAGCTGCGGTTTTGATCAAAACCGCCCATTCAACGAATTATAACAAGATTGAGAAAGGAATCCACTACCATGAAATATGTTTGCTCTCTGAACGGTAAGAAGTACGAAGTTGTTATCGAGAAGGTTGATGATTTCAGCCCCCTGACCTACGGCCAGGCTGCTGCTCCCGCTCCTGCTGCTGCTCCTGTGGTTGCTCCTGCTGCTCCCGTGGCTGCTCCCGCTCCCGTTGTGGCTGCTCCCGCTCCCGTGGCTGCTCCCGCTCCTGCTGCTGCCCCCGCTCCTGCTGCTGCTCCTGCTGCTGCTCCTGCTGGCGCAGGTGAGAGCGTGACCGCTCCCATGCCCGGCAACGTTCTGGACGTGCTGGTTGCTGTTGGCGCTAAGGTTTCTGCCGGCGACGCTGTTGTGCTGCTGGAAGCCATGAAGATGGAGAACGAGATCGTTGCTCCCTGCGACGGCACCGTGACTTCCATCAGCGTGAAGAAGGGCGATGTGGTTGATACCGACGCTGTCCTGTTCACCGTTGGCTAATTGAATTAGGAGGCTGTCTCATGAATTTCTTCTCTGTTGTGGAGAGTCTGCTGGCCCAGTCCGGCTTTGCAGCACTCACCTGGCAGCAGGCGGTCATGATCGTTGTCAGCTTTGTGCTGATGTACATGGCGATTGTGAAAAAGTTTGAGCCCCTTCTGCTGCTGCCCATTTCTTTCGGCATGTTCCTGACCAACCTGCCCCTGACCGGCCTGATGGAGTACGGCGCAGGCACCCAGACCTTCAGCGAAGGCGTTCTGGGTATGGTGTACAACGCTTGCGTTTCCAGCGAGCTGTTCCCCTGCATCATGTTCCTGGCTGTGGGTGCCATGACTGACTTTGGCCCCCTGCTGGCTAACCCCATCTCTCTGATCCTGGGCGCTGCTGCTCAGTTCGGCATTTACATTGCCTTTATCGTGGCTAACCTGTCTGGCCTGTACCGCCCCACCGAGGCTGCTGCCATCGGTATCATCGGCGGCGCCGACGGCCCCACCGCCATTTACACTGCAACCAAGCTGTGCCCCAATCTGGTGCCCGCTATCGCCGTTGCAGCATACTCTTACATGGCTTTGATCCCCCTGATCCAGCCCCCCATCATGAAGCTGCTGACCACCGACAAAATGCGTAAGGTCAAGATGAAGCAGTTGCGCACTGTTTCCAAGACCGAGAAGGTTGTGTTCCCCATCTTCGTGGTTCTGCTGTGCTCTCTGCTGCTGCCTTCTGTAGCTCCTCTGCTGGGCTGCCTGATGCTGGGCAACCTGTTCCGCGAGTCCGGCGTTGTGGAGCGTCTGAGCGATGTTGCTCAGAACGCACTGTGCAACATCGCCACCATCTGGCTGGGCCTGACCGTTGGCGCAACCGCAAAGGCTGCCAACTTCCTGACCGTGCAGACTCTGGGTATCGTTGCTCTGGGCCTGATGGCTTTCGCATTCTCTACTGTGGGCGGCCTGCTGCTGGGCGACCTGCTGTATGTTGTGACCGGCGGCAAGATCAACCCCTTGATCGGTTCTGCCGGCGTTTCCGCCGTGCCTATGGCTGCCCGTGTTTCTCAGGTTGAGGGCGCCAAGTACGACCGCACCAACTTCCTGCTGATGCACGCCATGGGCCCCAATGTGTCCGGCGTTATCGGCTCCGCTGTGGCTGCAGGCTTCTTCCTGACGATCTTCAAGATCTGATAAGACCCCCTGCGTTATCCCACAAGCTGGATAGATCCAATTTTAATTTGCACCGGCCGGCGGCAGGGCTTCGGCCTTGCCGCCTCTGTGCCGGCTTGTAAAAAAACAAAAAAGGAACAATTAGGAGGAATTTGTTGTGAACAAGGTTTACACTCTCCACGATGCCGTCGCAAAGTTTGTTGAGTCTGGCGATTGCCTGGCACTCGGCGGCTTTACCACCAACCGTAAGCCCTATGCTGCAGTAGCTGAGATCCTGCGTCAGGGTCAGGGCGATTTCGTTGCATTCGCAGGCCCTGGCGGCGGCGACATTGATATGCTGATCGGCGAAGGCCGCGTTGCAGCATACATCAACTGCTACACCGCTAACTCCGGCTACACCAACGTGAGCCGCCGTTTCCGCGCTGCCATCGAGCAGGGCAAGCTGACCTACGAGGATTACTCTCAGGACGTGCTGATGCTCATGCTGCATGCTGCTTCTCTGGGCATGCCCTACCTGCCCGTAAAGCTGATGCAGGGCTCCAGCCTGATGACCGAATGGGGCATCAGCCGCGAAAAGCGCAAGACCATGGCCAAGGTTCCCGATGAGAAGTGTGTAGAAGTGGAGAATCCCTTTGTGCCCGGCGACAAGGTTGTTGCTGTGCCTGTTCCCCGCATTGATACCGCTATCATCCATGTGCAGAAGGCATCTCCCGATGGCACCTGCATCATCGAGGGTGATGAGTTCCACGACATCGACATCGCTGTTGCAGCCCGCAAGGTCATCGTTACCTGCGAGGAGATCGTGAGCAATGAGTGGATCCGCCGCGATCCCACCCTGACCCGCATCTTCGGCGAGTGTGTTGACGCTGTTGTGCGTGCACCTTACGGCGCATGGCCCGCACAGTGCTACAACTACTACGATGACGACGATAAGGGCCTGAAGGAGTACGATAAGGCTTCTAAGTATCAGGATGCCGAGGACGCTAAGGTTCAGCTGGCTAAGGCTGCTGCCAAGGCTCAGAAGGCTGCCGATGCTAAGCCCGGCGACGAAAAGCTGGCTGCTGCTGCCGCTAAGGCTCAGAAGGCTGCTGAGGATGCTGCCAACGGCACTGCCATTCCCGAAACCTTCAAGGATTATCTGCAGAAGTATATCTACGGCTGCGAGGACCAGGATGCCCTGCTGAACGTGCTGGGCGGCGCTCGCCTGATGAATCTGAAGAATGAGCCTCATCTGGGCTATTCTACCAGACACTAAGTGCAGGGAGGTAATGGAAAATGGCTGAATTTACTAAGTATACCAAACAGGAAATGCAGGCTTACGCCATTGCAAAGAACATCAAGGAAAACCAGATCGTGATCGTGGGCACCGGCCTGCCTCTGATCGGTGCTTCTCTGGCAAAGGCTGTTGTGTGCCCCAGCTGCAAACCCATCGTGGAGAGCGGCCTGATGGACTGCAACCCCGTTGAAGTTCCCCGTTCTGTTGGTGATAACCGTTTCATGGCTCACTGCGCTGTGCAGTGGCCCAACATCCGTTTCGTGGGCTTCGAGGCCAACGAGTGGCTGCATGATTCCGACCGTCTGGTCGCTTTCATCGGCGGCGCTCAGATCGACCCCTACGGCAACGTGAACTCCACCTGCATTTACGGCAAGGGCAACTATCTGCAGCCCACCACCCGTTTCACTGGCTCCGGCGGTGCAAACGGCATTGCAACCTACTGCAACACCATCATCATGATGCAGCACCAGAAGCGCCGCTTCATGGACAAGATCGACTACATTACCAGCTGCGGCTGGATGGATGGCCCTGGCGGCCGTGAGCGTGCTGGCCTGCCCGGCAACCGTGGCCCTCAGATGGTTGTTACCGATCTGGGCATCATGAAGTTTGACGAAGAAACCAAGCGTATGTACCTGGCATACTACTATCCGTTCTCCAGCCCCGAAATGGTGCAGGAGAACACCGGTTTCGAAATCGATGTGTCCCGCGCACAGCTGATGGAAGGCCCCAGTGACGAGCTGATCCATGTGATCCGCAACGAGATCGACCCCGGCCAGGCTTTCATCAAGATCGCAAAGGACTTCAAGGGCTTGGAGATCATCAGCAAGTAATCTTGCTTACAGGTTTGTTTTTCCTCTTTGCCCGGGGATTTCCCGGGCAAAGAGATAAAGCCTATTCCCAAAGCCATACATTTTCTTTTTCAATTTGAAAGGAGCAACTACAATGGGCAATTATTCCATGCCTGGTTACTTCCAGAATATGCCCGTCATCGGCAAGGCCCTGCGTAAGGTCGACGCCAACAACGAGGCCGTTCTGAAGCAGATCGAGGCAGAGCTGAAGGAATTTACCGAAAAGTCTCTGGCAAACGGCACCTCCGACGAAAAGATGAACGCCAAGGGTCAGCTGACCGCTATGCAGCGCATTGCTCTGCTGGTCGATCCCGGCACCTGGTGCCCTCTGAACAGCATCTACAACCCCTGCGATAACAAAACCGGCACCGACACCATCATCAAGGGTCTGGGCCGCATCAACGGCAAGTGGGCTGTGATCATTGCTTCCGATAACAAGAAGCACGCCGGTACCTGGGTTCCCGGTCAGGCTGATGACCTGCTGCGTGGCTCCGACACTGCTAAGCGCCTGCGCATTCCTCTGGTGTATGTGCTGAACTGCGCCGGTGTTGAGCTGGACAAGCAGGAGCAGGTTTACCCCAACCGTCGCGGCGGCGGCACCCCCTTCTATCGCAACAGCGAGCTGAACCAGCTGGGTGTTCCCGTGATCGTTGGCATTTACGGCACCAACCCCGCAGGCGGCGGCTACCACTCCATCAGCCCCACCATTCTGATCGCACATCAGAAGGCTAACATGGCTGTTGGCGGCGCTGGCATCGTGGGCGGCATGAACCCCAAGGGCTATGTTGACCAGGAAGGCGCCGAGGCTCTGATCAAGGGCACCGAGGGCCTGCGTGCCGATCCTCCGGGATCTGTTGCCATCCACTACAACACCACCGGCTTCTTCCGTGAGGTCTACCAGGCCGAGGAAGGCGTTATCGCCGGCATCAAGAAGTACATGGATATGCTGCCCGCATACGATGTGAACTTCTTCCGTGTTGATGATCCCAAGGCTCCCGCTAAGGACGCTAACGAGCTGTACAGCATCGTTCAGCAGAACACCAAGCGCCCCTATGATATGTACGATGTGATCGCCCGTCTGGTCGACGCTTCCGAGTTCATGGAGTTCAAGAAGGGCTACGGCCCCGAAATGATCACCGGTCTGGCAAAGGTCGATGGTCTGCTGGTGGGTATCGTTGCTAACCAGCAGGGCTTCTTCCCCAACTACCCCGAGTATAAGATGGAAACCTACGGCCAGTCCATCGGTGCCGGCGGCAAGCTGTATCGCCAGGGCCTGATCAAGATGAACGAGTTCGTCACTCTGTGCTCTCGTGACCGTATCCCCATGATCTGGATCCAGGATACCACCGGTATCGACGTTGGTGACGACGCCGAAAAGGCCGAGCTGCTGGGTCTGGGCCAGAGCCTGATCTACTCCATCCAGAGCAGCGGCCTGCCCATGATGGAGATCACTCTGCGCAAGGGCACTGCTGCTGCACACTACGTGCTGGGCGGCCCTCAGGGCAACGACAACAATGCTTTCAGCATTGGTACCGCTGCAACCGAGATCAACGTTATGAACGGCGAAACCGCAGCTGCTGCTCTGTACACCAGCAAGCTGGCTAAGGCTAAGAAGGCCGGCCAGCCTCTGGACGATCTGATCAGCCAGATGAACGCTCTGATCCAGGAGTACGCCGAGAAGTCCAAGCCCATGTTCTGCGCAAAGAACGGCTTTGTGGACGAGATCGTGAATATGCCCATGCTGCGTAACTACATGCTGGCATTCACCGATGCTGTGTACCAGAACCCCGAGAGCATCTGCCCCGTGCATCAGATGCTGCTGCCTCGCATCATCCGCGATTTCAACAAGCTCTACACCAAGTAATCTTTTCTCAATCTTTTTGGGTGCCCCGGCCGGGCTTTCCGGCCGGGGTATACCCCAGTAGGGGTAAAGAGCACCGGGCGGCACAGCCGGCCGCGGTATAGGGTGTGAAGCCCCGAACATATCGTCAGTATGCCTGATAAACATTGTGTTTTTTGGGCAAACTGTAATAAACGAGCGACGAAGACAAGAAATGAGGATAATCCAATGAGCGATATTTACACGCTGGGCATTGATGTCGGCTCCACTGCTTCCAAGTGCATCATTCTGAAGAATGGCTGCGAGATTGTAAGTAAATCCCTGATCGGTGTGGGCGCCGGCACAAGTGGCCCGGAGCGCGCGATCAAGCAGGTGCTGGACGGCTGCGGCATGAAAAAGGAAGACATGGCCTACACGCTGGCAACCGGCTACGGCCGCAATAGTCTGATGGGCCTTGCAGACCAGCAGATGAGCGAGCTGAGCTGCCATGCAAAGGGCGCAACCTTTCTTTTTCCCGACGTTCACACAGTGATCGACATCGGCGGCCAGGATGTAAAGATCCTGCACATCGAAAACGGCGCTATGGTAAACTTTGCCATGAACGATAAGTGTGCTGCAGGCACCGGCCGTTTTCTGGACGTGATGGCGCGTGTTCTGGAAGTGCGTGTGGATGACCTGGATAAGCTGGGCGCTTTGAGCACCAAGGATGTTGCCATCAGCAGCACCTGCACGGTGTTTGCCGAAAGCGAAGTGATCAGCCAGCTGGCACAGGGAACCAACAAAAACGATATCATTGCCGGTATTCACCGTGCCGTTGCCAACCGTGTTGTGGGCCTGGCCCACCGCATCGGCGTGCAGGACACTGTGGTGATGACCGGTGGTGTGGCACAGAACAGCGGCGTAGTGCAGGCACTGGCTGCAGGCCTGGGCCATGAGGTGCACACCAGCGAGCTGACCCAGTATAACGGCGCTTTGGGTGCAGCACTGTTTGCCTATCAGAAGGCCGCCAGGGCTGCAGGCGTAAAATAAGCAGCCGCGGGGCAAGCACCCCGCACGATTTTGTTTCTTTTGCCTGTTTCCGTGTGACAACAGGCTGGGGCCCCGCCGTGAATGCGGCGGGATACCTATAGAAAGACCCAAAATATAGAATTATATGGAGGAATGAACAATGGCTAAAGTAGTAAGCCCTGGCGTACTGGCTCTGCGTAAGGTTGTTGACGATGTATACGCTGATGCCCGTGAAGCAAAGAAGCAGGGTAAGCTGGTTGGTTGGTCCAGCTCCAAGTTCCCCTGCGAACTGGCCGCTGCATTCGACCTGAACGTTATGTACCCCGAAAACCAGGCTGCCGGTATCGCTGCACAGCGTGACGGCGAGATCATGTGCCAGGCCGCTGAGGATCTGGGCTTTGACAACGATATCTGCGGTTACGCTCGTATCAGCCTGGCCTATGCTGCCGGCAAGCGCGCTGCCCGTAAGTTTGATCCCGAAACTCTGGAATTCGTGATCGATCCCAACTCCGGCAAGCCCCTCAAGGACGAAAACGGCAAGGTGATCATCGACGAGGCCACCGGCAAGCCCAAGAAGGACCCCAAGACTCAGGTTCCTTACACTGTGCTGGACGATATCCACGAGATCGAGGCTCTGCCCGAGACCACCGAGAAGGAAATCGCCTACAAGAACTTCCGCCGCGAGGCTATCAAGCCCTACAAGCAGATGCGTATTCCCCAGCCCGACTTCGTGCTGTGCTGCAACAACATCTGCAACTGCATGACCAAGTGGTATGAGAACATTGCCCGTATGTGCAATATTCCCCTGATCATGATCGATATCCCCTACAACAACAGCGTGGAAGTACATGACTCCAACGTGAAGTATGTGCGCGCTCAGTTCGACCATTGCATCGAGCAGCTCGAGGAGCTGACCGGCAAGAAGTTCGACGAGAAGAAGTTTGAGGATGCCTGCGCTTCTGCAAACCGCACTGCTCAGAACTGGCTGAAGGTTTGCGACTATCTGCAGTACAAGCCCTCGCCCATGAGCGGCTTTGACCTGTTCAACCACATGGCTGACGTGGTTACCGCCCGTGCCCGCACTGCTGCCGGTGATGCTTTCGAGCTGCTGGCACAGGACCTGGAAAAGAACATTCAGGAAGGCACCAGCACCCTGCCCTTCCCCGAGCAGTACCGTGTAATGTTCGAGGGCATTCCCTGCTGGCCCAAGCTGCCTAACCTGTTCAAGCCCCTGAAGCAGAACGGCGTGAACGTTACCGCCGTTGTGTATGCACCTGCATTCGGCTTTGTGTACAACGGCCTGGACGAAATGGCCCGCGCTTACTACAAGGCACCCAACAGCGTGTGCATCGAGCAGGGCGTTGACTGGCGTGAAGGCATCTGCCGCGAGAACAAGGTTGACGGCGTTCTGGTTCACTACAACCGCAGCTGCAAGCCTTGGTCTGGCTACATGGCCGAAATGCAGCGCCGCTTCACCGCTGACCTGGGCATTCCCTGCGCAGGCTTTGACGGTGACCAGGCTGACCCCCGTAACTTCAACGAAGCTCAGTACGAGACCCGCGTTCAGGGCCTGGTAGAAGCTATGGCTGAAAACGCCAAGAATAAGGAGGGCTAATACGATGAGCATTGAAGCAAGAATTCAGGAATTCGCTGCCATCAACCCTGCTGAGCAGCTGAAGAAGTTTAAGGCTCAGGGCAAAAAGGTTGTAGGCGTTCTGCCCTACTACGCTCCCGAAGAGCTGGTTTACGCTGCCGGTATGGTGCCCATGGGCATCTGGGGCAGCAACGACAAGGAAGTTATGCGCAGCAAGGAATACTGCGCAACCTTCTACTGCGACATTGCACAGCTGGCTTTGGAAATGCTGCTGGACGGCACCATGGATCAGCTGGATGCTCTGATCACCCCCACCATCTGCGATACTCTGCGCCCCATGAGCCAGAACTTCCGTGTTGCTGTTGGTGCTAAGATCCCCTGCATCTTCCTGGCACATCCCCAGAACCGTTTCGCCGATTGGGGCGTTGAGTTCTGCAAGGACCAGTACCGCAGCGTGCTGGACAAGCTGGCATTCCTGGCCGGCCACGATGTGACCAACAAGGACATTCTGCACGCCATCAAGGTTTACAACGCAAGCCGTGCTGCCCGCCGCGAGTTCGTGAAGCTGGCAAACGAGCACTGCGATGTGGTGAACCCCATCCAGCGTTCTGCCGTGCTGAAGGCAAGCTACTTCATGCTGAAGGACGAGTACACCGAAAAGCTGGTTGCTCTGAACGAAGAGCTGAAGGCTCTGCCCGCTGCAAAGTGGAACGGCACCAAGGTTGTTACCAGCGGTATCATCTGCGACAACCCCAAGCTGCTGCAGATCTTTATCGACAACAACATTGCCATCGCGGCTGACGATGTGGCTCACGAAAGCCGCAGCTTCCGCTTCGACGCTCCCGAAAATGTGGATGACGGCCTGCTGGCTCTGGCTCTGCAGTTCTCTTCCATGGACTACGATATCCTGCTGTACGACAAGTTCTCCAACAAGAACCGCCGTGCCGAGGATGTTGTTGCCAAGATCAAGGAGAGCGGCGCACAGGGTCTGGTGCTGTTCATGCAGACCTTCTGCGACCCCGAGGAAATGGAGTATCCCTACCTGAAGAAGGCTCTGGATGCCGCCGGTATTCCTCATGTGAAGCTGGGCGTGAACCAGCAGATGCGCGACTTTGGCCAGGCAAGCACCGCCATTCAGGCATTTGCCGACGTGCTGGCCATGCAGTAAGCCTTTTGGGGCAAACCGCATAAGCGCATAAAATAGCACAGACATAGGCTCCGCCCCCTGCCGAGAGATCGGCAGGGGGCGGAGTTTTGCTATATAAAACCGGCGCTGCTGCATGCAAAAAGTCCGGGCTGCCCCAGCGAGGGGCAGCCCGGACGGCTGTTCAAAAAATCATTGACCATGTAATTGAGAAGCCAAAACGCAGGGCCAAAATCTGCCGGGGCTTTAAGCGGAAACCCGGGTTATTTGCCCGCCTTTACGCACTGCAGCACCGCCTTGGCAATGGCGCCGCCTTCGGCCCACAGCATATCCTGATCCACACAGTTTTCGTATTCGGCGGGAACCGTCATAAAGCCGCTTTCCAGCAGCACCGAGGGGCAAATGTTGCTGCGGGTCACAAAGAAATAATTGTACAAAATACCGCGGTTTTGCCGCCCGGTGGCCGCGCTCACGCCGGTGCTGAGGGCTTCGGCCAGCGCCTTGCCCTCGGTGTAGAACCAATAGCATTCGGTGCCGCCGTTTTCATTCAGATCGCTGGTAAGGGCAGCCGAATTGTGGTGAACAGCAATAAAGTAATCAGGGCGCAGCTCGTTTACCATTTGCAGGCGCTGGGCCAGCGTGTAGAAAGTATCATCGCTGCGGGTCATCATCACGGTGGCGCCCAGCTGCTCCAGGCGATGCTTGGCGGCCAGGGCCTCGGCCAGGTTGGCGTCCTTTTCCACGGGGGCCGTAAACCCGGCGCTGCCCATGGCACCGTTATCGTCCTGCCCATGGCCGGGGTCCAGCAGCACACGCACGCCCGAAAGCGGCTTGTTGGCTTCGGTGGAAACCGTGGGGCGGTGCTTGAGATACACCGTTGTGGTGCCGGATTCAGAGTCATAGTCCACCGTCCAGCCAAACAGCGGGTCGCTGTCGCTAAAGCGGATGCGCAGCACAAAGCCCATGCCGTCGTCCAGATTTTCCACCGAGCTGTCGGTGATGAAGCCGCTGGAAACCGGTGCCTCGCCCTGATAGCTGCTGTTCAGGAAGGTGAGGGTGAGGGTGTTGTCCTCCCATTCATGGGTGATCGCCGGTGTGCCGCCCTGATAGGTGATGGCCGTGCAGCGGGTGAGTGCATCATAGCTCACTTCGCCGCCCGTCAGCGTGGGCACGGGAGTGTTTACATCCAACAGCTCCACATCCTTGGCCAGCACATAGCTGCCGTTGCTCAGCTGGTAGGCGTAGGTATATTTGCCGCTGTGCACAAAGCGCTCGCTGTTATACACGGCGGCGGTGGCTCCGGTGTACAGGGTAGAGGCGATGGTGTCGGGGTTGCCATATTCGCTCAGCGCGCTGGCGCAGCCATCGGCGGTGATGCGCACCATCTGGCCCCACACGGCAGGCACCGAACCGTCCGAAGAAATTCGCCCTGCGCCGCCAGAGCTGCTGGGGGCAGGCTTGGTAACGGTGCAGCTGATGGTTTCGCCCCCCGGCTGGCTGAGTGTAAAGGTGTTGTCGCCCTCGTTCAGGCTTACCAGAAATCCCCACACGCCCTTTGTGCCGCGGCGTTGGATCTCGGCGGCATCCTCGCCCACGGTGCCGCCCTGAATGCGCAGGGGCAGGGCAGAGTCACTGGTGCCCATCAAAAAGCAGGTGTCGGTGGTGACATTGCCGGTGGGATAGCTCACGGCCAGCTGCTGCGAAATGCTCAGATCGCGCATGGCGCTGCTGAGGCTGGGCAGCTTGCCGTCATCGGTTTGCAGCAGCAGGTTCAGCATTTCTGCGTTGGAGGAATCCTGCCGCAGGTCGGTGATGCTGCCAAGAATCACACGGTCAAAGCCCTGCTGCTCCATCAGCGCCGCCAGGGCGGGGCCGCTGCTGTCACAGCGAAGATACACGGCCTTGTCGTTATCCAGCTTATAGCTGCAGGAGGAATAGCGCTGCACGCTTTCGCTCCATGCCTCGCCCTGGGCGCACAGCAACAGCCCGTGCTGCCTGGCCGTGTGCAAAAGAGCGGGGGCGCACTGGGAAAGATCGGCCTTTTCCAGCACCTGCCCGGCTGCATCGGTGGGCAGCAAAAGCACGCTCATGCCCTTGCGGCTGGCGGCCTTGATCAGCTCGTTCAAGGGGTCGTAATGATGAAAAAGCCGATCGGTCTGGGTGAGGCTTTGGCTCACCTGATCCTTGGCGTTTTTCTCGGGGCGGAACAAAAAGCTGCCGTCGGCGGTGCGGGCTGTCCACAAAACGCCGTCGGCGCCGTAGCTTTGGGCTTCGGTGAGTGTGTCCTGCAAAAACTGCGTGCGGTCAGCATCGGCAGAGCGCTCTAAAAGCGAGGCGGACCAGGCATCGTCCAGCACCAGCAGGCGGGTGGCATTGCTTTTTGCCTTGGCATGGCCGCTGCCCGCCAGCAGCATGAACAGTGTGCCCACCAGCGCCACCATAAGCGCCAGCGCCAGCACAA
Source organism: Subdoligranulum sp. (assembly GCA_004555405.1). GTDB lineage: Bacteria > Bacillota > Clostridia > Oscillospirales > Ruminococcaceae > SFIE01. The sequence continues at coordinate 95,493 of SFIE01000007.1, read as the reverse complement.
GGGGCAGCGCCGATGCTTTTTTGCGGCGGCGCGTGGGCGTGCATGCCGCCTGCCGCGCAGCGGGCTGAGGCTCACGCCGGTAAACACGGCGGTTGGGATCTTGTTTCATAGAGATTCTCCTCACGGTCAAAAATACAGCAGCGCCGAAGGGGCGGCCTGCGGAAAAAGAAACGGATACATTATAATAGAAAGGGCCGGGCTTTTGCCCTGCGCTTCGTCACGGTTGGCCGATAGCCAAATGCTCCTCAGAGCAGCGCGAAAGCCCCTGGAAGCATCGAGGGGCGCTGCGGGCCGGGCTTTTGCCCTGCGCTTCGTCACGGTTGGCCGATGGCCAAATGTTCCTCAGAGCAGCGCGAAAGCCCTTGGGATCACCGAAGGGCGCTGCGGGCCGGGCTTTTGCCCTGCGCTTCGTCACGGTTGGCCGATGGCCAAATGCTCCTCAGAGCAGCGCGAAAGCCCCTGGAAGCATCGAGGGGCGCTGCGGGCTGGGCTTTTGCACTGCGCTTCGTCACGGCGCGGTCTGCTTGCAAAAATCGAGCCGATCCTGCAAAACCTTACTTTATTATACAGGATATTACAGACAGAATAAAGCACTGAATTGTGAACTTTTTTGTTCCGGCTACGGCGCTGCGCCGAAAAACATGACAAAGGATACCACTCCGCTTTGCTTCGTGCTATAATGTATAAGCAGCTGCAAAGCTGCCCATACCAACCCTTCACGCCGCAGGGCGCAGCTGCGTGCTGCGCCTCCCGGCTGAGCATAAAAAAGGAGATCATATCATGCAGGTTCCCGCAAAAGGCTTTACACACGGCGGCAAATTCCACGCCGACGATGTTTTTTCCACTGCGCTTTTACAGATCGTTCGCCCCGACTTCACGGTGCAGCGCGGCTTTACAGTGCCCGATGATTTTGACGGCATCGTGTACGATGTGGGCGGCGGCGAGTTTGACCATCACGCCGAGCCCCGGGAAGAGCGCTACAACGGCGTTCCGTATGCCGCCTTCGGCAAGCTGTGGCGCGAGCTGGGCGCAGGGCTGGTGGGCGAAAATCAGGCCCGCCTGCTGGACGAAAACTTTATTCAGCCCCTGGACCTCAACGATAACACCGGCGAGCAGAACAGCCTGTGCGATGCCATTGGCGCCTTCAACCCCGTGTGGGACGGCGGCGAAAGCGCCGACGAGTGCTTTATGCAGGCGGTGGCGGTGGCCAAGCAGATCCTGCAAAAGCAGCTGGATGCCGCGCAGGCCGTAAACCGCGCCGACGATCTGGTGCGCAAGGCCTACGAGGAAAGCCGTGACGGCATTGTGGTGCTGCCCACCTATCTGCCGTGGAAAAACGGCCTGTACCGCACCGATGCGCTGTTTGTGGTGTATCCCAGCCAGCGCGGCGGGTGGAGCGCCCAGTGCTGCACCGACCGCAAAACCAAAAAGAATAAGCTGCCCTTCCCGCGCTCGTGGGCGGGCCAGCCTGCCGAGGTGATCGAGGCCAAAAGCGGCATCAAGGGCATTCGCTTTTGCCATGCCAGCCAGTTTTTGATCACCGCCGACACGCAGCAGATTGCGGTGGAGGCCTGCCGTCAGGTGCTGCGCAACAACGGCCGCCCCGTAAGCGAATGAGCGGCGCCGAGGTGGCCCGCCCGCCGGTGCAGCCCGCTCCGCTGTGCTGGGCCTATCTGATGCGCTGCCGGGGCGGCAGCCTGTATGCCGGGTGGACGAACGATCTGCCCCACCGTGCCTTTGCCCATAAAACCGGGCAGGGCGGGGCAAAGTACACCAAGGCCTTCGGCGCAGCCAGGCTGGCCTACGCCGAGCTGTGCGCCGGGCAAAGCGATGCCATGCGGCGCGAGGCGGCGCTGAAAAAACTCTCCAAGGCGCAAAAGGAGGCCCTGTGCGCCGGGTGGGCCCGGGAATACACGCCCCGGCTGGGCTATGCCGGGCCCGGCGATGCCGCCGAGATCGCCCAGATCTACAACTGGTATGTTGCCTACGGCACGGCCACCTTTCGCTTTGCACCGCTGGCCGGGCAGGAGCTTGCCGATTGGTTCGCGGCGGCGCAGGCCGTGGGGCCTGTTATCACGGTGCGCAGCCGCTCGGGCCGCCTGATGGCCTTTGCCTGCGCCCACCCGTGGCGCGGCGCGTGGGAGGCTTACCAGTGGGATGTGGAAACCACCGTGTACACCGCGCCCGAATTCCGCGCTTTCGGCGTGGCCGGGCCTGCCTATCGGCTGCTGTTGGGCGCACTGGCAGAAATGGGCTACTGGAACGCCTATGCCGTTCTGGCTGACCCAAACCCCGAAAGCGAGCGCTTTCATGAGCGGCTGGGCTTTGTGTGTGAAGGGCGCAACCCGCGCTGCGGCTTTAAGTTTGGCCGCTGGCTGGGCATTTCCACATGGCGCTATGTGCTGCACCGGGGCAAAAAAGCCCCCGAGCCCGTGGCGATGCTGCCTGCGCATCGGCAGGCGCAGCTGCTGCAGGCGGCGCAGAACGCGATTGATGAAAAAACTGTATAATATTCATTGCAAATGCATATTTGTGCAAAGCCCGGCAGAGAGCGCTCTGCCGGGCTTTTTGTATGCCGCAGAAAAACAATTTGGCAGAAACCGGGAGGTTTTCCGGCGGGTTTGTTTGTTATGCAAAAAACAAACCCAGAGCAGCGCACAATGTTTGTGCAGTTTTCATGCTTGACGAATGCATAGAGGGGTGTATAATAAATGCATACTTAATGAATATTTATTCAGACGCCCGCAAGCCTGCCAACAGGCCCCGCAGCGCTGAGTGTGGAAAGAGGAATATAGTATGAAAAAGGAAAACATCAAAAAGGTCGTGCTGGCATATTCCGGCGGTTTGGATACCTCCATCATCATTCCGTGGCTCAAGGAAAACTATAACAACTGCGAGGTGATCGCAGTTTCCGGCGATGTGGGTCAGGGCACCGAGCTGGACGGGCTGGAAGAAAAGGCCCTGAAAACCGGCGCTTCCAAGCTGTATGTGATGGATCTCAAAAAAGATTATGTGGAAAACTACATCTGGCCCTGCCTGAAGGCGGGCGCCAAATACGAAGAATACCTGCTGGGCACCAGCCATGCCCGCCCCTGCATTGCCAAGGCGCTGGCCGAGGTGGCCCACAAAGAGGGCGCAGACGCCATCTGCCATGGCTGCACCGGCAAGGGCAACGATCAGGTGCGTTTCGAGCTGGCCCTCAAGGCCTATGCACCCGACTGCGCGATCATTGCCCCGTGGCGTGAGTGGAACATCAAGAGCCGTGACGAGGAGATCGACTATGCCGAGGCCCATCATATTCCGCTGAAGATCAACCGGGAAACCAACTATTCCAAGGATAAAAACCTTTGGCACCTTTCTCACGAGGGGCTGGATCTGGAAAACCCCGCCAACGAGCCTCATTACAACCAGCCCGGTTTTCTGGAACTGGGCGTTTCCCCCGAAATGGCTCCCGATCAGCCCACTTATGTGAAGATCCACTTTGAAAAGGGCGTGCCCACCGCCATCGACGGCAAGGCGCTGGATGCTGTGCAGATCGTGGAAACACTCAACAAGCTGGGCGGCGAAAACGGCGTGGGCATTCTGGATATCGTGGAAAACCGCCTTGTGGGCATGAAGAGCCGCGGCGTGTATGAAACCCCCGGCGGCAGCATTCTGTATAAGGCGCACGAGGCGCTGGAAACCATTACGCTGGATAAGGAAACCAGCCACTTTAAGGCCATTGTAGCCCAGAAATACGGCGAGCTGGTGTATAACGGCCAGTGGTTCACCCAGCTGAAGGAAGCGCTGGACGGCTTTGTGGATTCCACCCAGAAAACCGTGACCGGCGATGTGACCCTGAAGCTGTACAAGGGCAACATTGTGCTGGCCGGTGTTACCAGCCCCTTCACCCTGTACGACGAGCAGACTGCCTCCTTCGGCGAGGACGAGGACTACAACCAGGCCGATGCCGCAGGCTTTATCAACCTGTTTGGCCTGAGCATCAAGGAGCGCGCAAAGCTCTCGAAAAACTGGCCCGCCCTGTAAACCGCACATTCACCCGCAAAGCGCCGGCGAGCCCATTGCCCTCTGGCGCTTTGCGGCATTTTATAAAGGAAATAGGAAATTCAGTTATGGCAGAACAACTTTGGAAGGGCCGCTTTTCAAAAGCGGTGGATTCCCGCGTGAACGATTTCAACAGCAGTATCCGGTTTGACCAGCGCATGATCGGCCAGGATATGCGGGGCAGCGGCGTACACGCCGTGATGCTGGCCAATCAGGGCATTATCAGCAAAAAGGATGCCGAGGATATCCTCACCGGCCTTGCCGGCATTGCCGAGGATCTGGCCAGCGGCAAGCTGACCATCGACCCCGCCGCCGAGGATGTGCATACTTTTGTGGAGCAAACCCTTACCCAGCGCGTGGGCGATGCAGGCAAGCGCCTGCACACGGGCCGCAGCCGCAACGATCAGGTGGCGCTGGATATCCGCCTTACTCTGCGGGAAATGAGCGAGAGCCTGCAGGCGCAGATCGCCGATCTGGTGCTGGTGCTGTGCGATAAGGCCGCCGAAAACACCGCCAGCGTGATGCCCGGCTACACGCATTTGCAGCGCGCGCAGCCCATCACCTTTGGCCATGCGCTGATGGCGTATGTGTGGATGCTGCTGCGCGATCTGCAGCGCTTCGGCGATGCCACTGCCCGCATGAACAGCCAGTGCCCGCTGGGCAGCGGCGCCTTGGCCGGCACCACCTACCCGCTGGACCGTGAGTACACCGCATTGTCGCTGGGGTTTGACCATCCCTGCGAAAACAGTCTGGACGGCGTGTCGGACCGGGATTTCTGCATTGAGCTGGCCGGGGCCATCAGCCTGTGCATGATGCACCTGAGCCGCCTTTCCGAGGAGATCATTCTGTGGAGCAGCTGGGAGTTCAAGTTTATTGAATTGGACGATGCCTTCACCACCGGCAGCAGCATTATGCCCCAGAAAAAGAACCCCGATGTCACCGAGCTGATCCGCGGCAAAACCGGCCGTGTGTACGGCGATCTTACCACCCTGCTCACCATGATGAAGGGCCTGCCCCTTGCCTATAACAAGGATATGCAGGAGGATAAAGAGGCCATTTTTGATGCGGTGGATACCCTTTCGCTGTGCCTGCGCACCATCACCCCCATGCTGGAAACCATGCGCACCCTGCCCGCCAATATGCGCGCCGCAGCCGCCAAGGGCTTTATCAATGCCACCGACTGCGCCGACTATCTCACCAAAAAGGGCGTGCCCTTCCGCGATGCCTACAAGCTTACCGGCAGCATGGTGGCGCACTGCATTGAAACCGGCAAAACGCTGGAAGAGCTTACGCTGGAGGAATTCAAAAGCTTCAGCCCGATTTTTGAAAACGATATATTTGAAGCCATTGATCTGATCAACTGCTGCGAGGGCCGCCGCAGCCAGGGCGGCCCCAGCAAGGCCAGCGTAAAGGCACAGATCGCCGCCGCGCAGGCCCAGATCAAAAACTGGGAGGAGCAGCACCATGAGCAAATTTAAGGTTTTTATTGACGGCAGCGCCGGAACCACCGGCCTGCGCATTTTCGACCGCCTTTCCAAAGAGCCGGACATTGAGCTGCTCAGCATCAGCGAGGAGGGCCGCAAGGATGTGAACGAGCGCGCCAAGGTGATCAACGCCAGCGATCTGACCTTTCTGTGCCTGCCCGATGCCGCCAGCCGTGAGGTGATGCCGCTGGTAAAGCCGGAGGTGAAAATTCTGGACACCAGCACCGCCTTCCGCACCGACCCGGCGTGGGCCTATGGCCTGCCCGAGCTGCACGGATACCGCGACAAGATCAAAGCCTCGGCCCGCGTGGCGGTGCCCGGCTGCTATGCCACCGGCTTTATCACGCTGGTGCATCCCATTGTGGAACTTGGCCTTGTGCCCAAGGATACCTTTTTCAGCTGCACGGGCATTTCGGGCTATTCGGGGGGCGGCAAAAAAATGATCGCGGACTACGAAAGCCCCGAGCGCCCTGCCCACAGCAAGCTGGATGCCCCCAAAAGCTACGGCCTTTCGCTGGCCCATAAGCATCTGCCCGAAATGCAGGTGATCGGCGGCATTGCCAAGGCCCCCGCCTTTGTGCCGGTGGTGTGCGATTATTACAGCGGCATGCAGGTGATCGTGCCCTTGGATCTTGCCGCCGCAGGCACCACTGCGCAGGCAGTGGCCCAGGGAATGCAGCAGTATTACCGGGGTGAAAGCCAGATCACCGTACATGAGCTGAACGAGGCCCTGCCCGAAAACGGCCTGTACAGCAACCAGCGCGCCGGAAGCGATGAGCTGGAAATTTACATGACAGTCAACAGCGCAGGCAATGAAATGCTGCTGATCAGCGTGTTTGACAATCTGGGCAAGGGCAGCAGCGGTGCGGCGGTGCAGTGTATGAATGTGCTGCTGGGCCGCCCCGAAACCGCAGGCCTTGAGTAAAGACAGAGGATAGAGAGTAAGGAAAGTAGTATCAAGAACACCCGAGGGGAAAACGGGAAAAGGAGTAAGAGAATGATGAAAAATGTTGAAATGGCCAAGCTTTTCAGTGAGGCGACCCCCTATATCCAAAAGTACCACGGCAAAACCATGGTGGTGAAATACGGCGGCAACGCCATGATCAACGAGGAACTGAAAAGCGCCGTGATGAACGATCTGGTCACGCTGTGCCTGCTGGGCGTGCGCGTGTGCCTGGTGCATGGCGGCGGCCCGGCCATCAATGAAATGCTGGAAAAGATCGGCCACGAAAGCAAGTTCATCAACGGCCTGCGCTACACCGACGAAGTTACCATCAAGGTGGTGCAGCAGGTGCTGGCCGGGCAGGTGAACAAGGATCTGGTGGCCCGCCTGAAGGGCAAGGGCGTGGGCCTTTGCGGCATGGACGGCCAGATGATGCACTGCACCAAAAAGATCACCAACGACGGCACCGACCTTGGCTATGTGGGCTTTATCGAGCAGGTGGATACCGATTTGATCAACGATCTGATGGACAAGGGTTATATTCCCGTGATCGCCAGCGTGGGCCTGGGGGATGACGGCACGGCCTATAATCTGAATGCCGACACCGCCGCCGCCGAGATCGCCATTGCGCTGCAGGCAGAAAAGTTTGTGAGCATGACGGATATTGCCGGAATTCTGATGGACAAAAACGATGAAAGCACGCTGATCAGCAGCATCGAGATCGGCAAGGTGCCCGAGCTGATGGAAAAGGGCATCATTGCGGGCGGCATGATCCCCAAGGTGAAGGGCATGGTGAACGCCATCAATCAGGGGGTACACGAGGTATCCATCATCGACGGCCGCGTGCTGCACAGCGTGCTGCTGGAAAACTTTTCGGATCAGGGCAGCGGCACGCTGCTGTATAAAAAGGCGGAGTAAGCCGCGGAAAGGGGAACGATGAGCATGAATGCACAAAAAGTAATGCAGCAGGACGAACAGTATGTAATGCACACCTATAAGCGCGGCCCACTGGTGCTGGAAAGCGGCAAGGGCATGGTGGCCACGGATGCAGACGGTGCGGAATATCTGGATTTCACCAGCGGCATCGGCGTGAACTGCCTTGGCTATTGTGATGCGGACTGGGCCGCCGCCGTGGCCAGGCAGGCAGCCACGCTGCAGCACACCAGCAATCTGTTTTACACCCAGCCCTGCGCTGCACTGGCCGAAAAGCTGTGCAAGGCCGCCGGTTTTGACAAGGTGTTTTTCGGCAACAGCGGCGCCGAGGCCAACGAAGGGGCCATCAAGGCCGCCCGCAAATACAGCTTTGACCGCTACGGTGCAGGGCGCAATGTGGTGGTCAGCCTTGTGAACAGCTTTCACGGGCGCACCATGGCCACGCTTACCGCCACCGGCCAGGATGTGTTTCACAACTATTTCGGCCCCTTCAACGAAGGCTTTGTGTATGTGCCTGCCAACGATGAAAACGCCTTAAAGGCCGCGCTGGATGCCGGTAATGTGTGCGCCGTGATCATGGAAATGGTGCAGGGCGAGGGCGGCGTGATGGCGCTGGACAAAGACTATGTGTCCAAGGCGGTGCAGCTTTGCCGCAGCCGCGATGTGCTGGTGATTGTGGACGAGGTGCAAACCGGCATGGGGCGCACCGGCACGCTGTTTGCCTATCAGCAGTACGATTTTATGCCGGACATTGTAAGCATGGCCAAGGGGCTGGGCGGCGGGCTGCCCATTGGCGCGGTGGGCGTAAGCGCCGCCGTGGCCGCCGGTATGGGCCCGGGCAGTCACGGCAGCACCTTTGGCGGCAACCCGGTGGTGTGCGCCGGTGCCAATGTGGTGATGGATAAGCTGTTGGCCCCCGGATTTTTGCAGAATGTAAACCAGCGCGCCGCCCAGCTGCGGGCCGGGCTGGCTGCACTGCCCCATGTGGCCGAGGTTTCGGGCCTTGGGCTGATGGTGGGCATCAGACTGGAAGCACCCCTGCAGGCCGCCGATGTGCTGGCCGCGGCACGGCAAAAGGGCCTTTTGTGCCTGACGGCCAAAACCCGCCTGCGCCTGCTGCCCCCGCTGATCCTTAGCGAGCAGGATGTGGACAAGGCGCTGGATATTTTGGGCAAGGTGCTGGCCGAAATGGGCTGAGCATAAGATAAGGTAAAAGAAAACCCCGGCTTTCGCCTGAAAAAGCAGAAAGCCGGGGGAATTTTGTGTTTGTGGGGGATCAGCCGGAGTGATGCAGCGCCGCCAGCCAATCCAGATCGCCGTTTTCCAGGCCGTGGATCAGCACCTCAGCCGTGGCAATGTTGGTGGCAACCGGAATGTTGTACATATCGCACTGGCGCAGCAAAAACTGATCGTTGGGTTCGCTGGGTTTGGCGTTTACGGGATCACGGAAGAAGAACAGCAGATCCACTTCACCGCAGGCCACCTTGGCAGCGATCTGTTCCGCACCGCCGCGCGAGCCGGGATACAGACTGGTGATATTTAAGCCGGTGGCCTCATGCAGAAAATGGCCCGTAACAGCCGTGGCCACCAGATTGTGCTTGGAAAAAATACGCACATAAGCCGTACAAAGCTGCCCCAGCAGTTCTTTGCGGGAATCGTGAGCAATGAGAGCGATATTCATAGGGGAGTGTATCCTCCTTTCCGGCTTGATAAATTTATGAAAAAGCAAACAGCATACAATTTTACTTATTCTTTTATTATTATAGAGGAATCAGCCGTGGGATACAAGAGAAAAATACAAATTTCTCTATAAAAATAAGAAAACCGGGGTTTTAAAAATATGGACTTTTGTGCGATTGTTTCCTATACAGCTTTCAAAGCCCCGGCAAAAAACGCTTGCTCTTTGCCGTAAGCTGCAGTAAAATATAAATAAATCAAAAACAGGGGAGCTTGTGAGAGCAGGCTGAGAGGAAGTGATCCAACTTCGACCCTTTAACCTGATGCGGATAATGCCGCCGTAGGAAGTCATCTGTGCTATGAGTTTTTACAGGAGATGCCGTAACGGGTCATCTCCTGTTTTTTGTTTTCACAGGGATCATAAGGAAAGGAGAATTCCCCATGCAAAGCTATACCACCCAGATGGACGCCGCCCGCAAGGGCATCATCACCCCCGAAATGGAGGCTGTGGCCCAAAAAGAATACCGCACCGCCGAGGAAATTCGCGCGCTGGTGGCCGAGGGCAAGGTGGCCATTCCGGCCAACAAGCATCACAAGTGCCTGAACCCTGAGGGCGTTGGCAGTATGCTGCGCACCAAGATCAATGTAAACCTGGGCGTATCGCGCGACTGCAAGGATTACAACATTGAAATGCAAAAGGTGATGAGCGCCGTGGAAATGGGCGCCGAGGCCATTATGGATCTTTCCAGCCACGGCAACACCCAGCCGTTCCGCCGGAAGCTCACCGCCGAGTGCCCTGCCATGATCGGCACCGTGCCTGTGTATGACTCGGTGATCCACTATCAGCGCGATCTTTCCGAGCTTACTGCCCAGGATTTTGTGGATGTGGTGCGCCTGCACGCCGAGGACGGTGTGGACTTTGTGACCCTGCACTGCGGCATCACCCGCAAAACCATTGACCAGATCCGCAAGCACAAGCGCAAGATGAACATTGTGAGCCGCGGCGGCTCGCTGGTGTTTGCATGGATGTGCATGACGGGCGAGGAAAACCCCTTCTATGAGCATTACGATGAAATTCTGGAGATCTGCGAAGAGCACGATGTCACCATTTCGCTGGGCGATGCCTGCCGCCCCGGCTGCCTGGCCGATGCCACCGATGTGTGCCAGATCGAAGAGCTGGTGCGTTTGGGCGAGCTGACCAAGCGCGCATGGGCCCACAATGTGCAGGTGATGGTGGAAGGCCCCGGCCATGTGCCTCTGAATCAGGTGGCTGCCAACATGGAAGTGCAAAAGAGCATCTGCATGGGGGCTCCTTTCTATGTGCTGGGCCCCCTGGTAACGGATATCGCCCCGGGCTATGACCATATCACCGCAGCCATCGGCGGCGCTGTGGCGGCCATGAGCGGCGCAGCCTTCCTGTGCTATGTCACCCCCGCCGAGCATCTGGCCCTGCCCAATGTGCAGGATGTGCGCCAGGGCATTGTGGCCTCGAAAATCGCCGCCCACGCCGCCGACATTGCCAAGGGGATTCCCCATGCGCGTGATATCGACGATAAAATGGCCGATGCCCGCCGCGCACTGGACTGGGATGCACAGTTTGCCTGCGCCATTGACCCCAAAACCGCCAAGGCCATTCGAGATGACCGCCTGCCCGAGGATGACCACAGCGACACCTGCAGTATGTGCGGCAAATTCTGCGCCGTGCGCAGCATGAACAAAGCCCTGAACGGCGAGCATATCGACATTCTGTAAACTCTTTGCCCGCAAGGCCGCCCGAAGTGTGTTCGGGCGGCCTTTTTGCGCGCTTGTATGGCGCTTGCAGCCAAAATATGCTATACTTATTCTATATGTGACCCCACGCGGCTTTCTGCCGCAGGAATGCGCCCGGGCTTTGAAAAAAAAGCGGCTGGGCATCAACAGAAAGGTATAAAAGATCCATGAAATACGCAGAACTCAATGTCAGCCCCGAGATCCGCCGTGCGGTGGAGGCAATGGGCTTTACGGAAATGACCGAGGTGCAGGAAAAGGCCATTCCCTTAATGATGGCAGGCCACGATATGATCGCCAAGGCCCCCACGGGCACGGGCAAAACCTGTGCCTTCGGCATTCCGGTGATCGAGCGCATCCAAAAAGAGAAAAAGGTGCCGCAGGCAGTGATTTTGGCCCCCACCCGTGAGCTGGCACAGCAGATCGCAGCCGAGCTGCAGAATTTGTGCCAGTTTATGCCCGAGGTGCGCATTGCGTGCCTGTATGGCGGCGCAAATATGCAGCGGCAGGCCGAAAAGCTGCAAAAGGGCTGCCAGATCATTGTGGCCACGCCGGGCCGCCTGATGGACCATTACAAGCGCCGCACCATTGATGTGAGCGCCGTGGAAACCGTGGTGCTGGACGAAGCCGACGAAATGCTGAACATGGGCTTTTACAAGGATGTGCGGCATATCATTGACCTGATGAAAAACCGCAAAAGCCTTTCCATGTTCAGCGCCACCATCAGCCGCGAAGTGATGGACATCGGCTGGCTGTATCAGCACGATGCCGCCGAGGTGACCGTGCAGCCCAAGCTGGAAAGTATGCCCAAGATCGCCCAGTATAAGCTGCTGACAACCAACCGCGACAAGCTGGGGGATCTGGCGCAGCTGGTGATCGGCGAGGGCTACAAGCGCGTGATGGTGTTCTGCAACACCAAGTTCACCACGGCCACGCTGTGCAATCAGCTTGCGCGCCTGAATTTCAGCGTGGACTGCCTGCACGGCGATTTAAGCCAGGCCGAGCGCAACCGCATTATGACTCGCTTCCGCGAAGGGCAGATCGCCATGCTGGTGGCCACCGATGTGGCGGCCCGCGGCATTGATGTTTCGGATGTGGATGCCGTGGTGAACTATGATGTGCCCAGCGAAAACGAACATTACACCCACCGCATCGGCCGCACCGGCCGCGCCAAGCGCGAGGGCAGCAGCTATCTGTTTTACACCAAGGAAGAGCAGCGCCGTGTAGAGGATCTTTTGCGCCTGACCGGCAACACCGAGGATTGTCTGGATGTGAAATTTGATTTCAACCACGAGCATATCGTGGTGCAGGAAAAAAAGACCGAGGATAAATTCCAGATCAAAATGTACTTCTAAAGCGCTGCGGCAGCCTTGAAAATTTATTATATTGTACGATTTTTATTTTTCCTCTTGACCTTCCCCTTTCTGGAAGGTGTATAGTAAGGCCAGAAACAAAGGGGGCCGCAGCCATGCGCATCAACGAAGCCGCCGAGCAGGCAGGCGTTACCGCCAAAAACATCCGCTTTTATGAGCAGGAAAAGCTGCTTACACCGGCGCGGGAAAAGGGCAACAGCTATCGCACCTATTCCGATGCCGATGTGCGCACGCTCAAGATCATTCGCCTTTTGCGTATGCTGGATTTTCCCATTGCGGAGATCCGCTCAATGCTGGCGGGGGAGCAAAGCCTGCAAAGCGGCCTTGGCCGCCAGCAGACCCTGCTGGAGGACCGCAGCCGAAGCCTGAACGCCGCGCGGGATCTGTGCGATCATCTGGCTGCGGGCGCGGCCTCGCTGGCTGAGCTGGACCCCGATGAATGCCTGGCCGCTGCTATGCAGCAGCAGAAAAAGGGGGTTTGTTTTGTGGATATCAAAAAACAGGATACCAAACGCAAAAAGTATCTGGGCGCACTGCTGGGGGCGGGCAGCTTTTTGGTCATCATGCTCTTTGTGCTGGCCATTTTGATCTGGGCTTTCGTGACCGACCCGCAAAATGCGCCGCCGCTGCCCATTGCCGTTTTTTTGTTTGCTGTGATCCTTGTGCCGATCGCGGGCGTGTTGGCCGCCCTGTATACCCGGTTTAAAGAAATCAAAGGAGGAGAAGAAAATGATTATCGTAACTACTGAGAATATCCCCGGCAAAAAGCTCGAGGTTCTGGGCCTGGTAAAGGGCAGCACCGTGCAGAGCAAAAACTTTGGCAAGGATTTTATGTCCGGCATGAAAACGCTGGTGGGCGGCGAGATCACCGCCTACACCGAAATGCTGGGCGAGGCACGCCAGATCGCCACGGGCCGCATGGTGAAGGAGGCCGAGGCCATGGGGGCCGATGCCATTGTGGCCATGCGCTATGGCTCTTCCAGCGTGATGCAGGGCGCAGCCGAGTGCATTGCCTACGGCACTGCCGTAAAGTTTGCTGAGTAACCTTTGCATAAAATAAAGCTAAGTGCAGCACCCGGGAAGGCAACTTCCGCAGCGGTGCTGCACTTATTCTTTATAGTATTCTATGTTTTTCACTGTGAATTCTGGCGGGCCCTGTTTTTGCAGAAAACCATCAGCGAATACACGGGCCACACCAGCGCCAGAGCCAGCGGAAGGCTCAGCAGCATGTGGGTTTTATACCACACCGTTTGATAGTTGTAATACAGCAGCCCGCAGCCCAGCAAAAGCCCGGCGGCCACAAGGCTCAGGCTGTATTTCAGCGGCAGCTCGCGCCACGAAAGCCGGATCATCAGGCAAAGCCCCAGCTCTGCCAGCAGAAACCGATCCAGCAGAAAAACGCAGTTCTGCACAAAAAGGGCAGGCCCGGCGGGGTGCGGCCCGGCCAGCATCGCCTGCCACTGGGCATAGCTGTAGCCGGGGAACAAAAAATGCTCGGGCCAGATCGGCTGGCTGCAAAGCAAAAAAGCAAGCACAAACAGCGCACCGGTCACGGCGCAGCCCAGCCAACCGGCGGCTTTCCAAAAACGATAAACCATAGCGGTTCTCCTTTATCACAGATTCTCGTTTTCATACAGCAGGCTGCCAAGGCCCACCAGCAAAAATATCCACGGGCAGGTAATGCCAAGGGCGGCGTGATAGTTCCATTGCAAATACCGAACACCCAAAATCAGGCCAAAATGCAGCGCCCAGATCAGCACGCACAGCAGCCGACAGCTTTTGCGGCTGAAGATGGCCGGCAGGTGCTTTGCCGACAGGCATTTTACGATCACGCGGCCCAGATAAAACAAAAACAGCGGCAGGATAACAGCCCGATACATCAGAGTAAAGGTAAGATCAAAATTCTGCATGGCGTAGCTTTTTCCCCAAAGCTGGTAGGCAATGGTCAGCGCCAGCGTTGCAATCAGCATTCCCAGATCCATCATTTCCTCCTTACGGATCGGTGTGCGCCCTCGAAAAGCAGCAAGGCAACAGCGGCAGGCGACCGCCTTTGAAATTTTGGCTTTTCTGTAAATTTTTACGGTTTTATCCGAAAAAACGCCCGATCCTTAATTTTATTTTATCAGGTTTTCTATGTTTGTCAATGAATAGTATTGCGTAAAATAAAATATAATGGTATAGTAACGGTGTACACCCCCTGAGGAAAAGAAAATGGCAAAACAACAGCTTGATAAAACCGATCGCAGCGGCACGCCGCTGGGAATGCGCGATACTTTAAAAAAGGCCACCACGGAAATGCTGGTCTTATTTATGCTGCGCCAAAAACCCATGTATACCTATGAGATGACCCGCAGCATCGAGCAGGCCACCGATGGAAAGCTAACCTACAACACCTTATATCTTGCCGTTCACCGTCTTTTGGAAAACGCCTATATCTATGAAGCTGAAAAGCGCATCGAGGATGGGCGCGCACGCATCTATCTTGCGCCCACTGAGGCGGGGCTGGAATATTACCGGGCCCTGCACGATGAATTTTTTGCCTTTACGGATATTTTAAAGGGCCTGCTGGAAAAGGACGGTGCGCTTTGATGACAACAACCAGAGCATTCGAGCATGAGCAAAAGCGCTTTTTTCAGGCCTGTGCGGGATATCTGCCCGGCCGGGGCACCAGAAAAGCCTTTGAGGCTTATGCGCGGGCAGCCATAGAGGATTACTGCGGCAACTGCCCGGGCTGCACCTTTGCACAGGCGGCAGAGCAAATCGGCGGCAAGCCCTACGAGGCTGTGCAGGACTTTTTGGAAAGCCAGCCCCCGGAAATAGTAACGGCATGGCAGGCGCAGGCCGTTCGGCGCAAAAAGTGCGTGTTTGCCGCCATGGCGGCGCTGGTTTTGCTCCTGGCCGGGATCGTGGCGTTTTACTTTAAAACAAACGGCGTTATGATCGTGAACACAAAAACCACGATCACGGATTTTACGGATTCTGATCTGACATGTGAAGAAATCACAGAACTCATGCTGAGCAGGGCACAAGAAGAGGGACAGCAAAAAGGCTGATAAGCTTCTGAAAAGCCCACACCAACGGCAAAACCGGTGCCGGTCAGCCTTTCCTTCACCTGTGATGCAAACGGCAATATTTTTTGATATTTCCTACTTCTCTCTTTATAAAAACAGCAGCGCCCCTTTGGTGATTCTCCACACCAAAGGGGCGCTGCGCATTTCAGGATATCGGTTATTGCATCATCGGTTGGCTGCGGGGTCGTTTTGCTCGGTCACGCGGGCAATATAAATGGGGCGGTGCTTAACTTCCAGATAGGTTTTGGCCAGATATTCCCCCACAATGCCTGTGCAGAACAGCTGCACACCGCTGCACAGCAAAATAATGCACACAAGGCTGGGCCAGCCGCTGGTGGGATCGCCAAACAGCACGGCGCGCACCACCACCACAAGGATCATCACAAAGGCCAGCATACAGAATGCCAGGCCCACCAGCGCCGCCAGTGCCAGCGGGGCGGTGGTAAAGCCCACAATGCCCTCGATGCTGTACAAAAACAGCTTCCAGAAATTCCACTTGGTTTCCCCGGCCACACGCTCCACATTCACATATTCAAACCACTTGGTGCGAAAGCCCACCCAGCTGAAAATGCCCTTGGAAAAGCGGTTGTATTCGCCCATGGAAAGCACGGCATCCACCATGCTGCGGCACATCAGGCGGTAATCTCTGGCACCGTCCACAATTTCGGTGTCGCTCATTTTATTGATGATGCGGTAGAACAGCCGCGCAAAAAAGCTGCGGATGGGCGGCTCGCCCTGGCGGGTGGTGCGGCGGGTGGCCGCGCAGTCATACTCGCCGGTCAGCAGAGTGTCCAGCATTTCGGGCAGCAGGGCAGGGGGGTCCTGCAGGTCGGCGTCCAGCATGGCCACATAGTCGCCCTTGCTGGCCTGTAAGCCTGCATAAATGGCCGATTCCTTGCCAAAGTTGCGGGCAAACGAAATATAGCGCACGCGTTCGTCCTTGGCGTGCAGCTCACGGGCCACACGCAGCGTGCCGTCACGGCTGCCGTCGTCCACAAAAATAAATTCAAACTCCGCGCCGTGGCTTTCCTTCATCTGAGCCGCCACACGGCTGGCCTCGGCATAAAACAGCGGCATGGATTCTTCTTCGTTATAACAGGGTACCACCAGGCTGATCAGCATGGGTATAACCGCCTTTCTTCACTAAGCTATAATATTAAAGCTATAATATTACATTATAAATCCAAGCGCACGGCTGTGCAAGGGTCAGCGTGTGCGGGAGCGGGCAAACAGGTGCCCGACCGGGCGAAGGGGGCGGTAAAGCACAGGCACCCACACGGCGGCCAGCGCAAGGCCCAGCACCACATCCCACACGCTGTGCTGCTTGGTGAACAGCGTGGAAACACAGATCAGCCCGGCCCACGCATAGGCCAACAGCTGCAGCCCGGGCCGGTTTTTGGCCAGCTTGCTGTGGCTGAAGGCCAGTGCCATGGCGCCGCTGCTCTGGCAGTGGATGCTGGGGCACACATTCACAGGGCCGTCGGCAGCCCAGATCATGCGCATCAGGCTCATGGCAAGGTTTTGCCGCCCGGGATCGGCCGGGCGGATATCCAGCCCGTTGGGCAGGATCATATACACGATCAGGCAGAAAAACATACCCGAAAACATACTCAGCACCAGGCGGTCATAGCTTTCGGTGTCGTTCCACCACAAAAGCGCCGTAACGCCTGCCAGCAGCAAAAACCAGCTGCTGTAGGGCAAAACGAACCACTCGCAAAAGGGAATGGCATCGTCCAGCGCGGCATGAATGATATACCGGGGCCGGGCCGTGGCATCCAGCCAGAAAAACCAGATCAGATACACCACCCAAAGCAGCTGATAGTGCAGGTGGGGCCGAAGCCAAAGGGGCTTTTTCATGGCGTGCAAAGTCCTTTCCGGGCGTGTTCGGCCCATAGGGCAACCCCGCACAATTCCCGCCTGACGGCTTAAGCACCGCTGCCGCGGCTGCGAAGCACAATCTGCGCTGCAAAAATACTCGATCATACACAAAGTATTATCTGCGCTTTTTGCCTGGCAGCTTGCACTTCTCGATCGCTGTATCGGCACTTGGAATGATGCGGTATTGCCTTAAAAATACAATAAGACAATTTATTGTAGCCCATGCCGGAAAGGATTGCAAGCATTGACGAAAAAGATTATAATATTTTTGATAGTAAAATGGAAATTGTGTCTTTGCATAGGGTGCAAAGGCCCCTTTGCTGTATGCGGATCCATAGCAAACTGTCATGTTTTGGAGATGAGCGGTATGAAACGATATGATATCAAGGTGATCGGCCTGGATCTGGACGGCACCGTGTTTGACGACCGGAAAAATATTTCGCCGCGAACCATTGCGGCCATTCAGGCCGCGGCACAAAAGGGCGTGGCCGTGCTGCCCGCCACGGGCCGGTTTCTGGTGGGGCTGCCCCAAAGCTTTGTGGGGCTGCCGGGCGTGCAGTATGCGCTTACCAGCAACGGCGCCGTGGTGACCGAGCTTGCCACCGGCAAAAAGCTGGTTTCGCAAATGCTGCCCGATGATACGGCGGCCGAGATCATGCGCATTCTGGCCGGGTTTTCCTGCGCGGCCAATGCCTTTATTGACGATTGCGGCTACGCCAGCAACGCCGTGTATGCCCAGCTGAACGAATGGTACGGCAACACCGGGCTGGAAAGCTATGTGCGCAGCTTTCTCCACCCGGAGCTGAGCCCCTTGGGCATTGTGCAGGCGCATTTGGGCCATGTGGAAAAAATCAGCGGGATCTTTCACAGCGTGGAAGAGCGAAACCGCGCCGCCGCTGCACTTTCGGCCCTGCCGTGTGAGGTGTGCAGCAGTTTTCCCAACAATATTGAGATCAGCGCCAAGGGCGTGGACAAGGGCGAGGGCCTTCTGCAGCTGGCAAGGGTGCTGGGCTGGGGGCCGGAAAATGTGATGGCCTGCGGCGACAGCAGCAACGATCTGGCCATGATCCAAAAAGCCGGGCTGGGCGTGGCCATGGGCAACGCCAGCGAGGATGTGAAGCAGGCAGCCGACTATATCACCCTCACCAACAACGAGGACGGCGTGGCCGCTGCCATTGAAAAATTTGTGCTGTAAGAAAAAAGGAAAGCGAAAAAACCATGAAGCAATCTTTTCTGTGCCGCGCCGCCGCGGCCGCACTGGCCGCCGCACTGCTGGCGGGCTTTGCAATGCCTGCTGCCGCCGAGGATGCGCAGCAGCCCCAAACCGATGCTCAGCTGGAGCAGCAGCTGGTGCAAAAAGCCCTGGATGCAGGGCTTGACCCCAACGCCAACCCCCAGCAGGAAAACAGCTGGCGCTATGAAAACGGCGAGCTGCGTGAGGAATATGCCGATGAGGGCGGCGAGTTTCCGCAGCTGGACCTGCCGGAGGATGAAAACGCCCTGCCGGAGGATGGGGACGGCGCAGCGATGTTCAGCGTTTCGGGCCGGGTGTACGGCGGCATCGATGTGAGCCATCATCAGGGAGACATCAACTGGACGGCGCTGCAAAACCAGATCGATTTTGCCATTCCGCGCTGCGGGTACGGACTGGATCTTATGGAACAGGACGATCGCTATTGGCGGCAGAACGCCAATGAATGCCAGCGCCTTGGCATTCCCTTCGGCACCTATGTGTATTCCTATGCAACGAACACCGCCATGGCCAAAAGCGAGGCCGAGCACGCCCTGCGGCTGGTGAAGGGATACGATCTGGATTACCCCATTTACATTGATATTGAGGATAAAACCGTAACCGGGCTGAGCGCGGGCGAGCTTTCGGCTATTGCCAAAACCTTTTGCGAAACCATTGAAAAGGCGGGCTACACCCCCGGCATTTACACCTTTAAAAATATGTGGGACACCAAGCTGACCGACCCCTCGCTGAAAAACCGGGGCTGGAGCCTTTGGCTGGCGCATTGGCAAACCGGGCTGGATTATTCGCGCAGCGGCTACGATCTGTGGCAGTTCGGCACGGCCAATATCGCTGGGCGCGGCTTTGACGGCAACATTGGCTATCTTGACCCCATGACCCGGGGCACGGCTGATATCAACGAGGACGGCGAAAGCGATCTGCGGGATGTGCTGCTGATCTCAACGATGCTGGCAGGCCGAATGGACACCACCAACCGCCAGCGCCGCGCGGCGGATGTGGATAAAAACGGCACGCTGAACACAGCCGATGTGCAGGCGCTGGCCGAAATGCTGATAGAAGATTGACCGCGATACAAAAAATCCCCTGTGCAAAAAATGCACAGGGGATACTTTTTTATGCAGAAAAGCGGCTGGCGGGCGCGGCGGGAGATCAGACATTGCCAAACTCGCTCATGCGCAGCTCGCTGTTGTGCTGCACGGCCCAGTTGATGCTCCACTCGGTGGTGAACAGCAGCAGGTGGTTGCCCTTCAGGTCCTCAATGCAGCGGGTGTCGCTGGTCAGGTCCAGATCACGGGGGTTGAGGGTGTCGGGGTCGTTTTCGATCCAGCGGATATGCTCATACGGCAGCTGCTGCATACGAATGTCCACATTGTATTCGGCTTTCAGGCGATATTCCAGCACTTCCAGCTGCAGCACGCCCACAACGCCCACGATCACTTCCTCCATGCCGGCGCCCAGATCGCGGAAGATCTGGATGGCGCCTTCCTGTGCGATCTGCTCCATGCCCTTGACAAACTGCTTGCGCTTCATGGTATCCACCTGCTCCACCCGGGCAAAATGCTCGGGAGCAAAAGTGGGAATGCCCGCAAAGCGCACATGGTGCTTGCCGGTGCACAGGGTGTCGCCAATGGAGAAAATGCCCGGGTCAAACAGGCCAATGATATCGCCCGCCCAGGCTTCGTCCACAATGGCACGGTCCTGCGCCATCAGCTGTGTGCCGGTGGCCAGCTTGATGTTTTTGCCCTCCTGCACATGGAAGGCATCCATGCCCCGCTCAAACTTGCCCGAGCAAATGCGCATAAAGGCAATGCGGTCACGGTGGGCTTTGTTCATGTTGGCCTGAATTTTAAACACGAATGCGCTGAAATCCTGGCGGGCGGGGTCAACCGCATCGCCGGTTTCAACATCCACGCGGGCCAGGGGCGGCGGGGTGAGGCGCAAAAAGTCGGCCAGGAAGGGCTCCACGCCAAAGTTGGTAAGGGCCGAGCCGAAAAATACGGGGCTCAGCTCACCGCGCAGCACGGCATCCAGATCAAATTCTTCGGCAGCGCCGTCCAGCAATTCAATGTCATCGCGCAGCTGCTGGTGCAGGTAAGGCCCGATCAGGGTTTCCAGCTCGGGGCTGCCCAGCTCGGCGGTCACTTCGTTTACCTTGTTCACACCGTTGGCGCGGCCATCGCTTTCAAATGCCAGAATTTTTTTGCTGGCGCGGTCATACACGCCCTTAAACTCTTTGCCGCAGCCGATGGGCCAGTTCATGGGGTAGGTTTTAATGCCCAGCACGGTTTCAATGTCTTCCATCAGATCAAAGGGGCTGCGCGCCTCACGGTCCATCTTATTGATAAAGGTAAAAATGGGAATGTGGCGCAGGGTGCATACCTTGAACAGCTTGATGGTCTGGGCTTCCACGCCCTTGGCGGCGTCGATCACCATCACGGCGCTGTCGGCGGCCATCAGCGTGCGGTAGGTATCCTCCGAAAAGTCCTGGTGGCCGGGGGTGTCCAGAATATTGATGCACTTGCCCTGATACTCAAACTGCAGCACCGAGCTGGTAACCGAGATACCGCGCTGCTTTTCAATATCCATCCAGTCGCTCACCGCATGGCGGGCGCTCTGCTTGCCTTTTACCGAGCCTGCCTGATTGATGGCACCGCCGTACAGCAGCAGCTTTTCGGTCAGTGTGGTTTTACCGGCGTCGGGGTGGCTGATAATGGCAAATGTGCGCCGACGCTCAATTTGTTCCCGCAGATCCATAGGGGTGTTGTTCTCCTTACTTTATAATGGGTGGCTGTATTCTAAGGCAGCACAGGGACTGCTTTTTTGGCATACTAACTTAATAGTTTACCGCATTTTGGGCGTTTGCGCAAGTATCTGCGGGCGAAACAGGCCGCTTATTTTTGAAAAACCGGGGGCATTTTCTGGCGAAGGTCCAGCCCGGATAAAAATTCGCGCACTTCGGGAATGGCCCCGGCGGGCAGCACAAGGCTGCGCGCGCCCAGCTGCACAAACCATTTGCACAGCTCGGGGCTGACGAGCCCCACGCCGCACAGGCTGGCCGGAATGGCATACTTGCGGGCGCTTTCCAGCGCCGTGCTGATCAGGCTGCTCACGGCGCGGCCCTGGGGCTTGTAGTAATTCAAAACCGACTGGTTCATACGGTCAGCGGCATAGGTGTACTGGGTAAGGTCGCTTACCGAGATCAGCACAAAATCCGGGTGATGCAGAACCAGCTCTTCGGCGCACAGCGCAGCGGCGGGGGTGTCGATCACAAGGCCCACGGGCATTTTTTCATCAAAGGGGGCGCCGCGTGTGCGCAGGATCTCCCGCGCCTGCTCCAGCTGATCCATGCACCAGTTCCAGTCCTCGGCACAGGTGACCATGGAAAACGCCACCCGCAAATTGCCCCCCACCGAAACCCGCAGCAGCGCACACAGCTGGTCACGCAAAAGGCGGGGGCGCACGGCGGCAATGCGAATGCCGCGCAGGCCCAGCGCCGGGTTGGGGGCCGGGGGCAAAAGCTCCTCGCCTTTGTCGGCACTCAAATCGAAGGTACGCACCGTAATGGGGCGGCCGCGCGCCTCGGCAAGGCAGCGGCGGTACAGCTCCACCTGGGCGCGCTCGCCGGGCAGGCGGTGCAGATCCAGCAAAAATTCGCTGCGCAGCAGGCCAATGCTGCCCACACCGCTTTGCACGGCATCGGCCACGGTGGCCGGGTTCATGGCGCTGGCGCACAGTTCGATCTCGGTGCCGTCACGGGTAAGGCAAACCCTGGGCTGGGCGGTGCGGCTGGTGGCCCGGCGGGCGCTCAGGGTTTCCATGCGCTGATGGGTGTCGAACATCAGCTTTTTGCCGGGGTTCAGGGTCAGGGTGCCGGCCTCGGCATTGAGCACGGCGGGCGCGCCCTCATTGACTTTTAACACGGCGTTTCCCAGCCCCACCAGCATGGGAATGCCAAAGCTGCGCGCAATGATGGAGGCATGGCTGTGGGGGCTGCCGCCCGCTGCCGCCAAGCCCAGGATCATGCCGCGGCCAATGCCCACGATATCGCTGGGATAAAAATCATCGCTCACCAAAATGGCGGGCTCGGTGAGCACCAGCTTTTCACGCGAACGGCCATCCAGAATATCCACCACCCGGCGGCAGGCGTCCACCACATCCGCTTTGCGCGCCTGCAAATACTCGCTGGACTGCGCCGCAAAATCGGCGGCGACCTGCGCGGCGGCCTGCTCCATGGCCGATGCAGCCGAACAGCCCTGCGAGATCAGCTGGTTTACGCGGTTTAACAGATCCTCATCCTCCAGCAGCATCTGCTGAAAGGTGAAGATCTCTTTTTCGTCTTCTCTGGCGCGCTGGCGCAGGCGGCCAAGCTCACGCCGCGCCTGCTGCAGGGCCGTTTGCAGCATGGCTTCCTCACGCCCGCGGGTGCGCACCAGGCGGTGCTGCATGGCGCCGCTGTGGTCCAGCAGAACGATCTGCCCTGCCGCAAGCCCCGAGGAGCTTACGATCCCCTTGAATCTGCGCATACAAGAAGCCTCCTTCCCCAAAAACAGGGTGGATGATCTTTTTTATGGTTTCAGTATAGCACATTTTTCTCTGCCTTGCTATGTGCAGAAAAAAGAGTTATAGTAATAGTAACAAAGGCGGCGCCGCACAAAAAAATCCTGCGCTGCTGCCAAAGAAAAGCGGCAGGTGTTCTGCCGCCGGGAGGAACAGATTTATGGCAGATAAAAAACCGATCCTGGTAGTGATGGCCGCCGGTATGGGCAGCCGCTACGGCGGCTTGAAGCAGATCGACCCTGTGGGCAGCCACGGCGAGGCAATTTTGGATTACAGCCTGTACGATGCCCGCCGCGCCGGGTTTGAAACCGTTGTATTTATCATCAAGCACGAGATCGAGGCCGACTTTAAGGCCACGGTGGGCCGCCGCGCCGAAAAAAGCGGCATGGAGATCCGCTATGCGTTTCAGCAGGTGGATATGCTGCCGGAGGGCTACACCCTGCCCGAAGGCCGTGTGAAGCCGTGGGGCACGGCACACGCCATTTTGTGCGCGCAGGAGCAGATCGATGCGCCCTTTGCCGTGATCAACGCCGATGATTACTATGGCCCGGCGGCATACCGCGAAATTTTTGCCTATCTGAGCGCCCACGCCGACGGCGAGTATTACGAATACGCCATGGTGGGCTTCCGGCTGGAAAACACCGTGAGCGAAAACGGCAGCGTGAGCCGCGGCGTATGCGTGGCCGACGAGGGCGGCTATCTTGCCAGCGTGACCGAGCGCACCCGCATTGAGCAGTATGCGGGCGGCATCCACTACACCGAAAACGGCGGCGAAAGCTGGCAGGATCTGCCCGGCGATACCACCGTGAGCATGAACCTGTTTGGCTTTACGCCCAGCTTTGTGCAGGAGGTGCGGGCGGGGTTCCCGGCCTTCCTGAAGGGGGCCATGGCGGAAAATCCGCTCAAGGGCGAATATTTTCTGCCCAGCGTGGTGAGCCGCCTGATCGGCGAGGGCAAGGCCCGGGTAAAGGTGCTTACCAGCCCCGACAAATGGTATGGCGTTACCTATCAGCAGGATAAGCCCGTGGTGGTGGCTGCGCTGGCTGCCAAAACCGCCGAGGGGCTGTATCCCGACGGCTTGTGGGAAAACTGATCTTTTCTAAAGGGAGGGCCTGCGTATGAAACGATTTGAGTATACCGTTACCGCGCCTCAGGGCATTCATGGCCGCCCGGCCGCCGAGCTTGTCAAGCTGGCAAAGCAGTATCAAAGCACTGTCATGCTGCAATGCGGTGAGCGCCGCTGCGATGTGAAGCAGCTGATCAAGCTGATGCTGGCCGCTGTGAAGCAGGGCGAAACCGTGTGCATTACGGTTTCGGGCATGGACGAAGAAGCCTGCGCCGCTGCGCTGGAAAAGGCCATGCAGCAGGATTTTTAAACATATCAAGGCTGCTCCCAGTGGGCAGCCTTTTTTACAGGGCGGCGCTGCACCGGGCGCTGCCTGCAAGCGGAGGGATACACAGATGCAGCAATTCAGCGGAAGGGCCGCTGCGCCGGGGCTGGCGCAGGGAAGCGTGGTTTGGTTTGCCGAAACAGCCTGCGGCAAAACGCCCCAGGGCACCCCTGCGCAGGAGCTGGAAAAATTCCGCCTTGCGCGTGAGGATTGCACGCTCCGTCAGGCGCAGCTGTATCAGGCAGCACGGGAGCAGGCAGGCGAAGAAGCCGCAGCCATTTTTGAATTGCACGGAATGCTGCTGCAGGAAGACCTGGAGGAATATGTGCGGCCTTATATCGAGCAGGGCAAGCCCGCCGCCGAGGCCGCGCGCCTTGGCATGAGAGAAGTGGGGGCTTTGTTTGCCGCGCTGGACGATGACTATATGCGCCAGCGCAGCGAGGATATGGCCGAGCTGGGCGAAGAGCTGGCGGCTGCCATTGAGGGCGGCGCGGCCCCCACCCTCAGCCGCCCGGCCATACTGGCCGCTCAGCAGCTGTTTCCCGGGCAGGCCGTCAGCCTGCCGAAGGGGCTTTTGCTGGGCGTGGTGCTGCAAAAGGGCGGCGCGCAAAGCCACATGGCCATTCTGGCGCGCAGCATGGGCATTCCGCTGATCTTTTGCCCCGAGGCCGGGCCTGACTGGCACGGCCGCACCGCCCTGCTGAACGGCGGCACAGGCGGCATTGTGCTGGACCCCGACGAGGCCCGGCAGGCTGCGTATGCGCAAAGCGCCCGTGCGCTGGCCCGGCAGACCGCGCTTTTGGAAAGCTATCGCGGCAAGCCCACCCAAACCGCCAACGGGCAAAGCGTGGCGCTGCTGGCCAATATTGGGGGCATGGCCGATCTGCCCGCGCTGCAAATTAGCGATGCCGAGGGCGTGGGGCTGCTGCGCAGCGAGTTTTTGTATCTGGAAAGCCCAAACTGGCCCACCGAAAACGCACAGTATGCGGCCTATTGCGCCGCACTCAGGGCCTTGCCCGGCAAGCCGGTCACGCTGCGCACTTTTGATCTGGGCGCGGATAAAACCGCCCCGTATATGCACCTGCCCGCCTGTGCCAACCCGGAAATGGGCTGCCGCGGGCTGCGCTTTGGGCTGCAAAACCCCCATCTGCTGAAAACGCAGCTGCGGGCTGCGCTGCGTGCGGCGGCCTGCGGCCCGCTGGGCATCATGTTTCCCATGGTGTGTACCCCCGATGAATTGGACAAAGCTCTAACACTGCTGGAGGAATGCCGGGCCGAGCTGGCCGCCGAAGGCACCGCCTTTGGCAAGGCCTCGGTGGGGTGCATGGTGGAAACCCCGGCGGCGGTGCTGTATGCAGCCGAGCTGGCCAGGCGCTGCGCATTTTTGTCCATCGGCACCAACGATCTGCACCAATACACCTTTGCCAGCGAGCGGGAGGGCGAGGTGCTGTATGCAGCGGCTGACCCGGCGCTTTTGCGCCTTGTGGGCATGACTGTGCAGGCGGCCCATGCCCAGGGCTGCAGGGTGAATGTGTGCGGCCAGCTGGCAGCCGACCCGGCGGCCACCCGGGCGCTGCTGGCCCTGGGGGTGGACGGCCTTTCGGTGCCGCCCGGGCAGGTGCTTGCCATGCGGCGGCACATTGCAGACATTACAGTATAAAAAACGGCCGACAGCCGGGGCAAAAAGCCCCGGCTGTCTTTGCATATAGGGAATGCTGCGGAAAAGGCCGGTCAGAGATCGCCGAATTTCTTTTTGAGCGCTTTTTCGGTGAAAAAGATCGAAAGCACCAGCAGCGCAGACTGCACCAACACTGCCGCAGCGGAAAAAGCACCAAGCATATCCGGGCTGCTATGCAAAAACAGCAGCTGCGCACAGCCGGTCACAGCAGCGGCAGGCCAGCCCATTTTCCGGCACAGCCGCCCGTAGTAGGCCTGGGCAAACCTCCAGGTGTCCGGGTTTTGCATGGAGCGCCTTGTGCGATAACCGAAAAAGCGATTGATCCTGCGGGGGCTGCGGCGGCACATGACCGCCCCGGCAAGGATCATGGTAAGGGGGATCAGCAGATCACACAGCAGCATAAAACACCAAAAAGCCATAAGCTCGTCTCGTTTCATAGTGTAAAAAGGGCTGTTGCTTCTGCTGCCATTATAGCCGCTTTGAGCGGAAAATTCAATTTTGCACACGCAGGGCAGCGGCAGAACCGTATGGGCGAGGCACTATAGGGTAATATATATACATCTATAATCAGCCCCAAAACGGCGGCGCAAAAGCGGGGCGGGGGCAAATTCAAACAAATTGTGCCCGGATTGTGACCAAAATGTTAAACTTCAAATTTTTTTGGAAAATCTATTGACACCGGCCGGGATTGTGATATTATATCTTTAGCACTCAGAGATAAAGAGTGCTAAACGAAACGAAAGGGAGCCGGATACAATGACTGTGGATGATCGAAAGCGCCGGGTGCTGGAAGCAATCGTGGCGCTGTACGGAATGGATGGCGAGCCGGTTGGCAGCAGCCTTCTCAGCGAGTATCTGGACATGGCCGTCAGCAGTGCAACGCTGCGCAACGAAATGGCAGCGCTCACCAAGCTGGGGCTGCTGGCACAGCCTCACACCAGTGCAGGCCGTGTGCCAAGCCCGCAGGGCTATCGGTATTATGTGGATCACCTTTTGCAGGATATCCCCGCATTGGATGCCGAAAGCCGCCGCATGGTGGATTCCCTTTTTTATAATATGGATATCGAGCCCGAAAAGCTGGCGCAAAGCGCTGCCAGAGCCTTGGCCGATGTGACCGGCGTGGCTGCCGCAGCCACCACCCCCCGGGCCGACGATCTTTGCATCGCCCACTTTGAGGTGGTGCAGGTGGGGCGCTATTCCGCTGCGGTGCTGGCCGTGACCAGCGCGGGCGGTGTGCGAACCCGTGTGGCCCGCGTAGACACCGGCCTTTCCCGCCAGGAAGCCGCTGCGATGGCGCAGCTGCTGAATGCGCATTTGAGCTTTGTTTCCCCGGCGGATCTGAGCGATGCCATGCTGATCGGTCTGGCGCGCCAGTGCAGCCCGCAGCTTACCCCCGTTCTGGGTGCGGCGGCGGCGCTGATCCGCACCGAGCCTGTGGCCCAGCTGGAGGGCGCACAGAATCTGGTAAAGTGGCCCGAAAGCAGGCACAATCTGGCAACGCTGCTGGAAATTTTTGCCGACAGCGCCAACGCTTCGCACCTGATCGCACCGGACGGCGGCAAGCTTACCGTGCAGCTGGGCGATGAAATGGAGCCCACCATGCCGGGAATTTCCATTATCAGCAAGCGGTATCTGGCAGGCGGCGGCCTGACCGGAACGGTGGCCCTGATCGGCCCCAGCCGCATGAACTTCCGAAAGCTGATCCCCATTATGGATTATTTTTCTACCAAACTCGGGCAGTGTATGTCCGGGAAAAATCAGGAGGCACTTGAATGAGCGAAGAGATCAAGAAGGCAGCTCAGCAGCCCGAACAGGCCGCAGCGCCCGCCGAGCAGGCAGCCGAAGCAAAACCCGAAGCTGCCCCCGAAAAGGATAAAAAAGAAAAGGGCAGCAAAAAGCACGCTGCCGAGCTGGAGGCCGCTAAGGCCCGGGCAGAGGCCGCCGAAAAAGAGGCTGCCGAAGCCAAAGACCGGCTGCTGCGCACCGCTGCCGAGTATGAAAACTTCCGCAAGCGCAGCGCCCGGGAGGCTGACCAGAAGTTCGGCGACGGCGTGAGCCATGCCGTAAACCAGATCCTGGGAATCCTGGATACGCTGGATATGGCCGCCAACGCCCCGTGTGCCGATGAAAACTACAAAAAGGGCGTGTGCATGACCCTGGATAAGGCCGAGCAGGCACTGGCAAAGCTGAACATCAGCGAGATCGAGGCGCTGGGCAAAGAGTTTGACCCCAACACCATGAACGCGGTGCAGCAGGTACCCGCACAGGACGGCCAGAAAAGCGGCGTTGTAGCCAATGTGTTCCAAAAGGGCTATATGCTGGGGGATAAGATCATCCGCCATGCCACTGTGGTGGTCACAGAATAAGTTTTCCAAAGCATTTCACTTTTTCTATATAGAACAAAATCAGAAAACATCGTTTCGATTCAGAGAGGAGCAATTTTTATGAGCAAAATTATTGGTATTGACCTTGGTACTACCAACAGCTGTGTGGCTGTGATCGAGGGCGGCGAGCCCGTTGTTATCGCCAACGCCGAAGGCGCACGCACCACCCCTTCTGTGGTGGGCTTCGCTAAGAACGGCGACCGTCTGGTGGGTCAGGTGGCAAAGCGTCAGGCTATCACCAACCCTGAAAACACCATTTCCTCCATCAAGCGCCACATGGGCACTTCTTACAAGGTACACGCTGGCAATAAGGACTACACCCCCGAAGAGATCAGCGCTATGATCCTGGCTAAGCTGAAGGCCGATGCTGAGGCTTATCTGGGCGAGCCTGTTACCGAAGCTGTGATCACCGTTCCCGCTTACTTCAACGACAGCCAGCGTCAGGCAACCAAGAACGCAGGCACCATTGCCGGCCTGAATGTAAAGCGTATCATCAACGAGCCCACTGCCGCTGCACTGGCATACGGCGTGGATAAGGAAAACGATCAGAAGATCATGGTGTATGACCTGGGCGGCGGCACCTTCGATGTTTCCATCATCGAAATGGGCGACGGCGTGACCGAGGTTCTGGCTACCAACGGCGACACCCATCTGGGCGGCGACGACTTTGACCAGCGCGTGATCGACTGGATGGCCGATGACTTCCAGAAGGAAAACGGCATTGACCTGCGCAAGGATAAAATGGCTGCTCAGCGCCTGAAGGAAGCCGCCGAAAAGGCCAAGATCGAGCTTTCCAGCGCCACCAGCACCAACATCAACCTGCCCTTTATCACCGCCGATGCCACCGGCCCCAAGCACTTGGATATGACCCTGACCCGCGCACAGTTTGATGCACTCACCAGCGATCTGGTGGAGCGCACCATGACCCCCGTGCGCAAGGCTTTGCAGGATGCCGGCCTGAAGGCTTCGGATCTGAGCAAGGTGCTGCTGGTGGGCGGTTCTACCCGTATTCCCGCTGTGCAGGAAGCTGTTAAAAAGGAACTGGGCTGCGAGCCCTTCAAGGGCATCAACCCCGACGAATGCGTTGCTGTGGGCGCTGCCATTCAGGGCGGCGTTCTGCAGGGCGATGTGAAGGGCCTGCTGCTGCTGGATGTGACTCCTCTGAGCCTGGGCATTGAAACTCTGGGCGGCGTTTGCACCAAGATCATCGACCGCAACACCACCATCCCCACCAAGAAGAGCCAGGTGTTCTCGACGGCTGCCGACAACCAGCCCAGCGTGGAAGTGAATGTTCTGCAGGGCGAGCGTGAGTTTGCCCGGGACAACAAGAGCCTGGGAACCTTCCATCTGGACGGCATTGCTCCCGCTCCCCGCGGCGTGCCTCAGATCGAAGTTACCTTCGATATCGATGCCAACGGCATTGTGAATGTTTCCGCTAAGGATCTGGGCACCGGCAAGGAGCAGCACATCACCATTACCGCTTCTACCAACATGAGCAAGGAAGACATCGACAAGGCTGTGAAGGAAGCCGAGCAGTTTGCCGCCGATGACAAGAAGAAGCGCGAGGAAGTGGATGTGCGCAACGGCGCCGACGGCATGGTGTTCCAGACCGAGAAGGCCCTGAAGGAAATGGGCGACAAGGTGCCCGCCGAGATCAAGACCGAGGCCGAAACCAAGCTGAACGCTTTGAAGGAAGCCATCAAGAGCGGCACCACCGATGAGATCAAGGCAAAGCAGGAGGATCTGCAGAAGGTGTTTGAGAACCTGTATCAGCAGGCAGCACAGGCACAGCAGGCAGCAGGCGCACAGCCCGGTGCCGGCCAGAATCCTCAGGGCGGCCAGAACGATGACGGCGTTGTGGATGCCGACTTTAAAGAGGTCTGATAAGGCCTGAGCGTTTTTCCAAAAAATCATGCAGCCGCCCCCGGCACTGTCCGTGGGGCGGCTTTGTGGGAAAAGCGCGCCGTGCTTCCCGGCAGGGAAGCTCCGAAACCTGACTTCTTTTTTGTGGAAAGTATAGAGGAACTTTTATGGCTGAAAAACGCGATTATTATGAAGTCCTGGGTTTGAGCAAAGGAGCCACGGCGGAGGAGATCAAAAAAGCCTACCGCAAGCTGGCTATGAAGTATCACCCGGACTATAACCCCGGCGATAAAAACGCCGAGGAAAAATTTAAAGAGATCAACGAGGCCAACGAGGTGCTGAGTGACCCCGAAAAGCGCCAGCGCTACGATCAGTACGGCTTTGCCGGTGTTGACCCCAGCTACGGCGCGGGGCAAGGCGGCTTTGGCGGCGGCTTCGGCGGCGCAGGCGGCGTGGACCTTGGCGATATTTTTGGCGATCTGTTCGGCGGCGGCTTCGGCGGCTTTGGCGGCGGCAGCAGCCGTGCAAACCCCAACGCCCCGCGCAAAGGGCGCGATCTGCGGGTGAGCATCACGCTGGAATTTAACGAGGCCGTACACGGCTGTGTGAAAAAGATCCAGCTGAGCCGCCAGAAGCCCTGCGGAAAGTGCGGCGGCTCGGGAGCCGAAAAGGGCACCAGCCCCGAAACCTGCCCCGATTGCGGCGGCCGAGGCTTTGTGCTGCGCCAGCAGCGCACGCCCTTTGGCGTGATGCAGACCCAGCAGCCCTGCCAGCGCTGCGGCGGCAAGGGCCAGATCATCAAAAATCCCTGCAAGGAGTGCCATGGCACCGGCAAAACCAGCCAGCGCTCTACGCTGGAGGTCAAGATTCCGGCCGGTATCAATGACGATCAGAGCATTGCACTGCGCGGCCAGGGCGATGCCGGTATGAACGGCGGCCCCAGCGGCGATGTGATCGTAACCGTATCCGTGCGCCCCGACAGTATGTTCCAGCGCGACGGCTACGATATTTGGGTGAATGTGCCCATTACCTATACGCAGGCTGTGCTGGGCGCTGATATCACGGTGCCCACAGTGGACGGCAAGGTGGAATACACCGTGCCAGAAGGCACGCAGAGCGGCACCAAGTTCCGCCTGCGCGGCAAGGGTGTGCAGTATCTGAACGGCCGCGGCCGGGGCGACCAGTATGTGGTGGTCACGGTGGAGATTCCCAAGAAGCTGAACCGCACCCAGCGCGAGGCGCTGAAAACCTTTGATGCCTGCATGAAGGACGAAAACTACGAGCAGCGCAAGGGTTTCTTTAAAAGCCTGAAAGATAAGTTTGAGGGCAAGGCATAAAAAACCAAAAGGCAGATGCAAGCGAAAGCCTGCATCTGCCTTTTTTTACTTATATGCGCAAAAATCAGCCGAAAATCAGCCATGCGGCCATCAAAATGGCCAGAAACACCAGATTGGAAACGGTGAACTGCACAAAATAGCGGCCCTTTTGCTGCGGCAGCTCCTGTGCGATCTGCCGGTAAGAGATCAGGCTGGCCATGCTGGCGATCAGCGTTCCAAGGCCGCCCAGATTGGTGCCGATGATCAGCGCGGCGGTGTTTTGCGTAAAGCCCGAAAGCAGCAGTGCGGCGGGCACATTGCTGGTGAGCTGCGAGGCCAGCACCGCAACCGGCACCTCACGCCCGGCGATCATGCCCTGCAGCCATGCCGAAAAGGCAGGCACGCGCCCCAGATTGCCAATGAAAATAAAAAAGGCGGCAAAGGTGCAAAGCAGCGAATAGTCCACCCGGCGCAGGGCCTTGCGGTCAGCCCAAAATGTACACAGCAGCACGGCGGCAAAGGAAACGCCGCAGGGCACAAGGCGTGCCACGGTGCCAAGGCACACGCAAAACAGCACAGCATACATTCCCACAAGGCGCGGGCTTTCTATGGGGGTGTGCCCGGTGCTGAGGGTGCGGGGCGCAGCGCCAAGGGAAAGCGTGCGGCACACCCCAAAGGCCCACACCAGCAAAAGCCCCAGCGAAAGCAGCGAATAGGGCAGCATTAAGCGCACAAACTGCGCCAGGGGCATATTGCTTTTGCCGTAAAGATACAAATTCTGCGGGTTGCCAATGGGGGTGAGCATACTGCCAAGGTTGGCGGCAACGGTTTGCATACACACCACGGGCACGGCCAGCGCACGGCAGAGCTTTGGCTCCAAACGGCCCAGCACCGCAAAGGTGAAGGGCACAAAGGTGAGCAGGGCCACATCGTTGGTGATCAGCATACTGCCGAAAAAGCACAGCCCCACCAGCACCAGCACCAAGGGAAACACCCCGCCGGTGCGGCCCAGCAGCGCCTGCCCCATGCGGCTGAACACGCCCTGCCCCCGCAGCCCGGCCATCACGGTCATCAAGGAAAACAAAATGGCCAGCGTGCGGAAATCGATATACCCGGCGTAGGAGGGATCCGGCAAAACCACCAGAGCCGACAGGGCGGCCAGCAATGCCGCCGTGCAAAGCACGGGTTCTTTCCGGATGCAGTTCTTGAGTGTTATGTTGTGTTTCATACAGATGGCTCTTTTCTTTTTTTAAAGGCGACGACGCCTTAAAATATGCGGAACGGCAAAAAACGCCGGTAGCCATTATAGCACGAAGCGCTGCAAAAGGATACCCGGTTTGCAGAAGTTTCGGCAAAAAAAGCGCCGGGGAAGCAGTTCCTCGGCGCGAAAAGGGCTCGGGTTTATTTTTGCAGGGCCAAAAGCTCTTCCACATTGCGGTGGGGCGGAATGTTGGCGGGAATGGGGCATTCATAGGGCTTGCCCTCGGTGGCCTCGCGGAATTCCTGCTGGGCTTTTTGTATCAGTGCAGGGTTTTGCACCAGCGTGATGGCGGCATCGGCCAGCACCTGCGCCGCATACCACATTCCCTTGGCGGCGGTGCCGCTTTTGCCCTGGGCGGTCATCTGCCAGGAGTGCGCCGGGGTGCCCGGGGTGGCGGTGGCGGCGATAAACTGTGCCGTGGGCACCACCTTGGAGGCATCGCCCACATCCGAAGAGCCCGGCACAAACACATCCAGATGCTGATGCTC
Source organism: Subdoligranulum sp. (assembly GCA_004555405.1). Lineage (GTDB taxonomy): Bacteria > Bacillota > Clostridia > Oscillospirales > Ruminococcaceae > SFIE01. The sequence goes on along the minus strand of SFIE01000007.1, from coordinate 62,133 downwards.
CACCACCAGATCGGCCATGGCCTTGGTGCGGTAAATTTCGGCATAATGGCGCTTTTGGCGGTTGGGCAAAAAGCCCAGGCTCAGATCGCTGGCGGGGTCAAAGGCCAGGCAGGTTTCGTGAATGGCCGCGGCGTAGGCCAGCTCTTCGGGGGTGTAGGCGGGCAGCGGGATCTTTTTCATGCTGTCGTACAGCACACTCTCCAAAACCGGGTTGGAAAGGGTTTCCGAGCAGCCCTTGTCAAACACGATCTGCACCTCGGTTTCCGTCATCATAGCGGCGCCGCGGGCAATTTTGCACACACGGTCGTACAGGGCGCGCACCTTGGCGGCATCGGTGGAGCGGATCAGATACAGCACCTCGGCGTGGCTTTGCACCACATTGGGGCTGGTGCCGCCGGTGTCCAGCACGGCATAATGAATGCGGTCGGTGGGCTCGATATGCTCGCGCATATAGTTTACGCCCACATCCATCAGCTCCACGGCATCCAGTGCGCTGCGGCCCAAATGCGGGGCTGCGGCGGCGTGGCTGGCTTTGCCGGTAAAGCGGAAATAGGCCTGACAGTTTGCCATCATGGAGCCCGTCATCACGGCGTTGCCGCCGCCCGGGTGCCAGGTGAGGGCGGCATCCAGATCATCAAACAGGCCCGCCCGCGCCATATAAGCCTTGCCCGAGCCGCCTTCCTCGGCGGGGCAGCCCAAAAACACCACGGTGCCGCTTTGCCCCGTTTGCTGCAGGTAGTCACGCAGCAAAAGCGCCGCACCGGCTGCGCCTGCGCCCAGCAGGTTGTGCCCGCAGCCGTGGCCGTTTTCGGTTTCGGGGCGGGGGCAGGGCTGCACAGCGCCTGCCTGCTGCGAAAGGCCGGAAAGGGCATCGTATTCACCCAAAAAGCCGATCACGGGTTTTCCGCTGCCAAAGGTGCAGCGAAAGGCTGTGGGAATTCCGGCCACGCCGCGCTCTACCCGAAAGCCCTGCTGCTGCATAAAATCTTCCAGTGCCGCCGCCGACTGGGTTTCGCAGAATTTCAGTTCGGCCAGATCCCATATCCGGTCGCTGAGCTGCTTGAGGGGTTCATAATAATTCTGTGACATAAATGAATCAGGCCTCCTTACGAAATGTGAAATAAGAAAACGCGGCAGGTTTTTCAACAATTTACCGGCCGCGTGTGGAAAACTGAGGGACCAGGCGCACCAGCACCACCTCGCACGGGTTGCCGAAACGGGGCAAAAGCGAAGTGTTGGAGCATCCGGCGCTCACCACCATGTGCCCGTGATATACACCGTGGTGATAGCGCGGCAAAAAGCCCTGATCGGGGGCAAAAATGCCATGGTTTTTCCAGCGCCACTGCCCGCCGTGTACATGGCCGGACAAGATCAGGTCAAAGCCCTGCAGGGAAAACCGGTCATAAAATTCGGGCTGGTGGCATAGCAGGATCTTGCAGCCGGGCTTTTGCCGAAAACGCTCCAGCCAAGTGGGGTCGGCTGCGCTGGAAAGCCCGCCCAGCCGCAGGCGGCAGCCGCGGATCTCGGCGGTGCAGTCGGCATTGTCCAGCAGCACGGCCCCGGCGCTTTGCAGCTGGGCGCGGTCGGCCTTGGAAAGATACCATTCATGGTTGCCAAGGCTCACATACACGGGCGCGATTTTGGCGGCAGCGTGCAGAAACGCATAGCTGTATGCCGGGCAGGTCTTTTCGCCGCTGCCCATCACAGCGTAGGTGAGCCGGTTCACCGTGCGCTTCAGCGGGGCCAGCAGGCGCGGCGGCTCTTTGCGGCCGTGCCAGCGAGGGTCGGTGCCTTGGTCGTGGCGCTCAAAGGTGTCGCCCGCCACGGCGATCACATCCGGCTTCAGTGCGGCAAGGCGGCGGATCACCGGTGCGGGATCATGCTCGTGCAGATCCGAAACCAGCGCCAGACGCACTTCGCCCGAAACCGGAGCGGGCAGGGTGTATTGGGCGGTAACGAACGGTTGGCGCATGGGCTCCTCCAAGGTGGTTTTCCATGATCGGCTGCCGGGCAGCCGGGATATTACTTTTATCTTACACCCGCCCCCCAATATGTGCAATACTTTATGCAAGGGGCGGCGGACAAAAAAATCCGGCCCTCCCGTTTGGCCGGGAAAGCCGGAGAAAGAGTTACAGCCCTTTGGTGGAAAGTGCGCGCACGGCGTTGAGCACGGCGATCACCATTACGCCCACATCGGCAAAAATGGCCACCCACATATTGGCAATGCCCATGGCGCCCAGCACCAGACATGCGGCCTTTACAGCCAGCGCAAACACAATGTTCTGATACACGATGCCCAGCGTGCGGCGGCTGATTTTGATGGCGGTGGCAATGCGCGCAGGGTCATCGTCCATCAGCACAATGTCGGCGGCTTCAATGGCGGCATCGCTGCCCAGCGCGCCCATGGCAATGCCAATATCGGCGCGCGAAAGCACGGGGGCATCGTTGATGCCGTCCCCCACAAAGGCCAGCAGCTCACCCTTTGCATTTTGTGCCAGCAGTTGCTCTACCCGCTCCACCTTGTCGCCGGGCAAAAGCTCGGCGTGAAATTCATCCAGCCCCAGCTGGGAGGCCACGCTTTGCGCCACCGAAGCCGAATCGCCGGTGAGCATCACGGTTTTTTTGATGCCGCTTGCCTTCAGCGCCTGCAGGGCGGCCCTGGCGTGGGGCTTCAGCTGATCGCTGATCAGCACATAGCCCGCATAGCGCCCGTCGATGGCAATGTGTACCACCGTGCCGGGGGCGGCGGGGGCATCGCAGGCAATGCCCAGCTTATCCATCAGGCGGGCGTTGCCGGCGGCAACGCGCCGCCCGTCCACAAGGGCGGTAAGGCCGTGGCCGCCCACCTCGTTCACCTCGCTCACACGGCTTTGGTCTATAGGCTTGCCGTAAGCCTTGCGCAGGCTCTGGCTGATGGGGTGGCCCGAGTAGCATTCGGCCAGCGCGGCGGTTTCCAGCAGCTCGGCCTCGGTGCAGCCCACCGGGTGCAGGCTGCTCACCTCAAACACGCCCTGTGTGAGGGTGCCGGTTTTGTCGAACACGATGGTTTTGGTTTTGGCAAGGGCTTCCAGATAGTTGCTGCCCTTTACCAGAATGCCCAGGCGGCTGGCCCCGCCAATGCCGCCGAAAAAGGAAAGCGGAATGCTGATCACCAACGCACACGGGCAGCTGATGACCAGGAAGGTGAGCGCCCGGAAGATCCAGCTGCTCCACGCCGCCGGGCTGCCCGTAAGCAAACGGAACACCGGCGGGATCAAGGCCAGCGCCAGCGCGCCGCAGCACACGGCGGGGGTGTAGTAGCGGGCAAACTTGGTGATGAAGTTTTCGGCCTTGGCCTTTTTCATGCTGCTGTTTTCCACCAGATCCAAAATGCGCGCCACGGTGGACTCGCCGAATTCCTTGGTGGTGCGAATGCGCAAAAGGCCGGTCATGTTCACACAGCCGCTGATCACTTCCTGCCCGGCGCTCACCTCACGCGGCAGGCTTTCACCGGTCAAAGCGCTGGTGTTCAGGGTGCTTTCACCTTCGGTGACAATGCCGTCGATGGGCACGCGCTCACCGGGCTGCACGGTGATGATGCTGCCAACGGGCACTTCGTCTGGGTCCACCTGCTCCAGCTGGCCGTCCTTTTCCATGTTGGCGTAGTCGGGGCGAATATCCATCAGCTGGCTGATGTTCTGGCGGCTTTTGCCCACGGCATAGCTTTGAAACAGCTCACCGATCTGGTAAAACAGCATAACGGCGCAGCCCTCGGCATATTCGCCCAGCGCCATAGCGCCCACGGTGGCCACCGCCATCAGAAAGTTTTCATCAAACACCTGATGATTGCCAATGCCCTTGACGGCCTTTTTTAAAATGTCATGCCCCACGATGAGATAGGGCACCAGATACAGCGCCAGCTGCAAAAGCCCGTGAACGGGCACAAAGTGCAAGGCCGCCACCATGGGCAGCGAAACCAGAATGCGGGTAAGCAGCTTTTTTTGCTTTTTGTTCATGGCAGTTTCTCCCGTTGGCTCAGAGTGAAAACCGGTTACAGATAAATTTCGCAGTCGTCCTCTACCTTTTTGCAGTTCTTCAGCACGTCCTGCATCACAGCCTTGGGGTCAGCCCCTTCGGCAAAGGTCACGCTCATTTTCTGGGTCATAAAGCTAACCGTGGCTTCGGCCACACCGGGGGTGGTGCGGGCAGCCTGTTCCATCTTGTTGGCGCAGTTGGCGCAGTCAACTTCGATCTTGTAAGTCTTTTTCATAAGGATGCTCCTTTGTTTAGTAAATAATCATTGGGTGCAGGATCGTGCGGTGCTTCAGATGGAGTCGGCTTCGTCCAGATGCTCCATGCCAAGGCTCAGAATGCTGCGCACATGGTCATCATCCAGCGAATAAAAAACCGTTTTGCCCTCGCGCCGAAATTTCACCAGCTTGTTGCTTTTCAAAATGCGCAGCTGATGGCTCACGGCGCTTTGCGTCATGCCCAAAAGCTGGGCAATATCGCACACGCAAAGCTCGCTTTCAAACAGCACATACAAAATTTTGATGCGTGTGGAATCGCCGAACACCTTGAACAGCTCGGCCAGATCGTACAGATCGTCTTCACCGGGCAAAAGCGAGCGAACGCGCTGCACAGTGTCCTCATGCACGGCCAGAAATTCGCAGCAGGGTGCGCCTGCGGGGTGGGTGTGCGCCATAGGATTCTCCTTTCATATGAACAGGTGTTCATTTGTTTGAATATAGTATAGGCCCTCTGCAGGGCGTTGTCAATAGGCTTTTGGGGCAAAAATGCGGGGGCAACCGAAAAGTTGCGCGCAGGTTGGCAGACAAAACCGCCCGATCTGTGTATACTAAGGCTATACCGCACCATTCACGCCTGACGGCTTAATCGGTTCGCTGTATCCGCCACTGGCGGCGCTCACCTTTGCAGCACAAAGTATTATCTGCGCTTTTTGCTTAGCAGCTTGCACTTCTCGCTCGCTGCATCGGCACTTAGAATGATGCGGTATTGCCCTAAAACAAACCGAGGGCGGAAGGCCCATAGGAAAAACGCAAAGCCCCACGGCTTTGCCCAAAAAAAGGAGTACATACCATGTTTATGGCAATACTGGCCGGTGCGCTTGCACTGGCATTGACAATCGTGATCTACGGCGGGATTATTTACATTGCTTTTTTGATCATCAAGGCGCTGCGCACCTATATTAAGGTGAACGAGGGCAGCGCCCAGAGCATTTCCATGCGAAAGCCCCTGGGAGAATCCATCAAAGAGCACCGCAATGCCTGCGGCATGACGCAGGACTTTGTGGCTGCAGAGCTGGGCGTGAGCCGACAGGCTGTGAGCAAGTGGGAATCCGGTGCCTCCGAGCCCAACACCACCAACCTGATCGCGCTGGCCAAGCTGTTTGGCGCAGAGCCGCAGGAGCTGCTGCGGGGCTGCATGAAATAAGCAAAAACCGGGGGCTCCGCAGTGCGGGGCCCCCGGCTGCTGTAAGTGCCGGGATCAGCGAAGGCTGTTTTGTGATTCCAGAATTTTTCGGATCTCGCCGTTCACGGCCTCCACTTCCTGCTTGAAGGCCCGGGCGCTTACGCGCAGGCTGCCGTGGCCCAGAATGATCATTTGCTCGGTGCCGTCGCTGGTGGCCACCCGCACCCGGCGGTTTTTGCCCAGCTGGTAGGTGGCGCGCTCAATGTAGCTGTCGGCGGTTTCGGCTTCGCGGGTGTACACCACATGAATGCCGCCCTCGCGCGTTACGCTGCCCGGATTGCCGCGCACACGGTAGGCATCGAATACCAGAATCAGGCAGCATTTGCGAAAGCCCTGATAATTGCACAAAAGGTCGATCAGCGCCCGGCGCGCGGCATCCAGATTCTGCCGTGCCAGCGCCTGCAGCTCTTCCCAGGCAAAAATAATGTTGTAGCCGTCCACCAAAAGATATTCCTGCGCGCCTTCCAGATTCAGCCCGGCGGCCTGCACGGGCGGCAGGGGCTCGGCAGGGTGATTTTGCTCCTGCACGCGCTGCGCCCCATTGCTCAGCAGATCGCGCCGCCGAATGGGGCCGAATCGCTTTTCATAAATGGCCAGCAGTTCTTTGTCCTCTTCCAGCGTGCCGGTGTAACCCGTGTTGCTGCGCCGCACCGTGCGGGCGGGGGCATCCTCTTGCGGCGCAGGGTGCAGCGAAAGCATGGGCAGGTGGGCATGGCTTTCCACCTCGTTCCACGGAACCACGATTCCGGCACCGTGGCTGCAAAACACCGAATCGGCGGGGTTGGCGGTGTCGCGGTCAGCCTCATAGCCGATCCCGGCGGCCACGGCCTCGGCATCGGCGCAGGGCTGATACCCGGCGGCGCAGGCGTTCCAGCGGCCCAGCCCGTGGGTGTAGGCCGCCACCTGACGGCCATAGTCCTGCAGGGTGCGCACGGGGCCGCTGCCCGAAAGGCGGGCGGTATCTCCCAAAGTTTCGGGGGGCTCAAACTGTGCGCCCATGCGCTGCAGATCGTTCATGGCGCGGCCCACCTGCTCGGCGGGCACCTCCAGCGAAAACTGATACACAGGCTCCAGCAGCACCGGCTGTGCCTTGCGCAGGCCCTGCCGCACGGCGCGGTAGGTGGCCTGACGAAAATCGCCGCCCTCGGTGTGCTTGGCGTGGGCGCGCCCTGCCACCAAAGTGATCTTCATATCGGTGATGGGAGAGCCCGTCAGGCAGCCAAGATGCTCTTTTTCTTCCAGATGCGTTAAAATCAGGCGCTGCCAGTTGCGGTCCAGCTTATCCTCGCTGCAGGCGGATTCAAAATGCAGGCCGCTGCCCCGGGGCGCAGGCTCCAACAGCAGGTGTACCTCGGCATAGTGGCGCAGCGGCTCAAAATGGCCCACGCCCTCTACGGGGGCGGCGATGGTTTCGCGGTATAAAATGCTGCCGGGGCCAAATGCTACGCGCACACCAAAGCGTGTTTCGATTACGCTTTGCAGCACCTCCAGCTGCACCTCGCCCATCAGCCGCAAGTGGATCTCGCCCAAGGCCTCCTGCCACACAATGTGCAGCTGAGGGTCTTCTTCCTGCAGCTGGCGCAGATTTTGCAGCATCACCCGGGCATCGCAGCCCTCGGGCAGCAGCACACGGCAGGTGAGCACGGGCTCCAGCGCCGGGGCCTGCCCCTCGGGTTCGCTGCCCAGTGCCTGCCCGGCCCAGGTTTTTTCGGGGCCTGTAACAGCCACGATGCTGCCTGCCTCGGCTTTTTCTATAGTTGTATATTTCGTGCCGGAATATACACGGAGTTGATTTACTTTTTCTTCCCAATGTTCGCCGCCGCTTTGTTGGTGCAGCAGACTGCGCACCTGCAGGCTGCCGCCGGTCACCTTAAGCCAGGTAAGGCGCTCGCCCTGCTCGCTGCGGCTGATCTTAAACACGCGCGCAGCAAATTCGGCGGGGTATTCGGGCTGCGGGGCCAGCGCGGCCATGCCCTGCAAAAGCTCGCAGATGCCCTGCAGCTTCAGGGCCGAGCCAAAATAGCAGGGAAACAGCTTGCGGCGGGCCACACAGCGCCGCAGCTCGGCGGCGGGCAGCTCTTTACCGGCAAGGTAGGCTTCCATCAGTTGTTCGTCGCACAGGGCGGCCTGCTCGGCCCAGTCGGGGGCGGCCATATCCACACAGCCTGCGCCCAGGCGGCTTTGCAGGGCGCTGCGCAGGGCCTCGCGGTTTGCGCCGGGCAGATCCATTTTGTTCACAAACAAAAAGGTGGGAATCTGATAGCGGTGCAAAAGCTGCCACAGAGTTTCGGTGTGGGCCTGCACCCCATCGGTGCCGCTGATCACCAGCACCGCAAAATCCAGCACCTGCAGTGTGCGCTCGGCTTCGGCGGAAAAATCCACATGGCCGGGGGTGTCCAGCAAATGCAGCTGAAGATCCTGTGCCAGCGGCAGCACGGCCTGTTTGGAAAAAATGGTGATGCCCCGCTGGCGCTCCAGGGCCTGTGTGTCCAGAAAGGCATCCTGATGATCCACCCGGCCCAGCTTTTTAATGGCACCGCTATGGTACAAAAGAGCCTCGGAAAGCGTGGTTTTGCCCGCATCCACATGGGCCAGAATGCCCGCTGCCAAATGTTTCATGCCTGTTTCCCCCGTGTAAAAAGCCCCGCAGCGGAAGGGCCGCCTGCGGGGCTGAAATTTTTACTTGCCCAGTTTCAATGTTTTTTCATAGGCTGCCAGCACAGCCTCCATGGCTGCCGAGCGGAAGCCGTTTGCCTCCAGTGCGCGCACTCCCTGAATGGTGGTGCCGCCGGGGCTGCACACAGCATCCTTCAGCTGCCCGGGGTGGCGGCCGCTCTGCAGCACCATTTCGGCGCTTCCGGCCACCATTTGCGCCGCATAGCGCAAGGCCTGCTCACGCGGCAGGCCGCAGGCCACGCCGCCGTCTGCCAGGGCTTCCATAAACAGATACGCAAAGGCAGGCCCGCAGCCCGAAACGCAGCTGGCGGCGTCAATGAGCTTTTCGTCGATCTCATCCACCAGACCGGCGGGGGCCAGAATGGCCTTGCAGGCATCCAGCTGCGCGCGCGAAACGCCGCGGCCGCAAACCTGCACCACGCCCTGCCCAATGGCGGCGGGGGTGTTGGGCATAATGCGGATCACCGGATAGTCACCGCCCGCCATGTCGGCAATGCTCTGGCAGGAAAGCCCGGCGGCCATGCTTACCAGCACAAAGCCGCCTTGGCGTGCCTTCAGCACGGGGGCAATCCCGGCCAGCATATCGGCCATCATCTGGGGCTTTACCCCCAAAAAGATCCATTCACAGTTCTGTGCAATACTCTGGTTGCTGCCCACGGCGCAGCCAAGCTCACCGGCCAGTGCTTCCGCTTTGGCCAATGTGCGGTTGGCCAGCACAACATTGCCGGGCGCACCGCTTTTGCACGCGGCCCTTGCCAGCGCGCCGCCCATGTTGCCGCAGCCGATAAATCCGATTTTTTCCATACTCTTTGCACACCCTTTCTCTCGATCACAAAGCATTTTTGACATTCACAGCCCCTGCACCAGATTTTCCACGCATTGCAGCTGCTCTGAAACCGGCATGGTGGGGGTCTCTTTGTTGAGCACATGTTCGATCAGGCGGTTGCGTACACACTGGTTCAGCGTGAGCTGGCTTTTGTAGGCCCGGTTCAGCAGCTTGCTCAGCTCTTTGCGGCGCAGCTCGGGCGAATAGCCAAGGCGCAGATACAAAGTAAGGCGCTCTACGCTGGTGCCGGTGTTGATCACATTACGGCCCACCTTATCCTCTACATATTCGCAGCAGCTGCCGCGAAAGGCCATGATATCATCCAGCACCCACTGCAGCTCCACCTCGGCGGCGGCGCTGTGGGCTGCCGCATCCATGGCGGTGCGCGCCATACGAATATAGACCAGCGTTTCATCCGGAATCACATCCTGCAAAGCGCGTGCGTTCAGGCAGGCGCGGTGCAGGGTGGAGATCACGCTGTGCGGATCGGCTTCGTCAAACAGATAGCGCAGGATAAAATCGGCGGTATCCTTATAGCTGTTGGGAATGCCAAGGCGGCGGCAATATTCGGCATACTCGGCTTCTTCGCCATGCACATAATCATCTGCCAAAAGCCTTACGGCGCGAATGCTGGTGTAGGTGCGCTCAATGTAGCGGCCCATCCAGTAGAGCCGCTTGATTTTGGGGGCAAGGGTTGCTGCCATAAGGATCCTCCTTATAATAAAGTGAAGCGATATGCTTTTATTGTACCAGCTTATCCCGGGAATGGCAATAAAAAACACGAGGGGCAAAACAGAGGAGAAATAAAAAAAGAGTAAAAAAATTGAAAATTATGCTTGACTTTATGAAAACGCTGTGGTATTATAGTCAACGGCTTCTGAGGAAGCCACCTTTTTTGAAATGCTGCGGCGCACAGATCGCCCTGCATTTGATATAGTTTTCCGGGGCTTTGCTCTGGAGAACACCCCTGTAAAAAGCACATTGTGCTTTTTTATATAAATTCCCGGTTTCACCGGGATTCTGCGGCCCGTTGGTCAAGCGGTTAAGACAGCGGCCTCTCACGCCGTTAACATCGGTTCGATTCCGGTACGGGTCACCACATTGCTCCTTAGCTCAGTCGGTAGAGCGCATGACTGTTAATCATGATGTCGTCAGTTCGAGCCTGACAGGAGCAGCCATCAAACACCCCGAAGCGTTTGCTTCGGGGTGTTTTTGGTTTGTGCTGCGAAGCCTGCGGCAAAAGGGCGGCTGCCGCAGCAGCCGCCGGGTGGCCTTGAGGCGTGTTTATCAGGCGGGGCATCCGCCGCGCTGGCGCAGAATGGCGCTCAACAGCTGGCCTGCCACCTCGTTTTTGCTCATCAGCGGCAGCTCCTGCGCGCCGTTTTTGGTGATCAGGGTCACCACGTTGGTATCCACGCCAAAGCCGGCCCCGGCCACCTTCAGGTTGTTGGCCACCACCATGTCCAGCTTTTTCTTTTCCAGCTTGGCAGCCGAATTTTCCAGCATATTCTGGGTTTCCATGCTGAAGCCGCACACATACAGCCCTTCGTGGCGGTGCTGTGCCACCCAGCCCAGAATATCCTGCGTGCGCTCAAGCGCCAGCTGATTCAAATCGCCCGCGCCGGTTTTTTTGATCTTGTCCTCGGCCACATGGGCGGGGCGGTAATCGGCCACGGCAGCCGCTTTGATCAGAATGTCGGTGTCGTTCAGGCGGGCGGCCACAGCCTCAAACATATCCTGTGCCGTTACAACGGGTACCACCTTTACAAACGGCGGCGGCGCAAGGGAAACCGGCCCGCTGATCAGCGTTACCTCGGCACCGCGCAGCATGGCCTCGCGGGCAATGGCATAGCCCATGCGGCCCGTGCTGTGGTTGGTGAGATAGCGCACGGGGTCAAGAGATTCCTGGGTGGGCCCGGCGGTAACCGTCACGCGAAGGCCCTGCATATCCTTGGGGCGTGCCAGCTCGCGGTAAATATAGTCCAGCAGCACTTCCTCTTTGGGCAGGCGGCCCGAGCCCTTATCCTTGCAGGCCAGCACGCCGCTTTCGCTGGGAATAATGCCGAAGCCGTATTTTTCCAGCGTTTTCAGATTGTCCTGAGTGATGGGGTTTTCCAGCATACCGGTGTTCATGGCGGGGCTTACCAGCTTGGGGCAGCGGGCGGCCAGCACCACGGTGGTGAGCATATCGTCGGCAATGCCGTGCGCCATTTTGGCGATCACATTGGCGGTGGCCGGGGCGATCAGGATCAGATCGGCGGCCTTGGCGGTTTCGATATGAGTCACTTCAAATTTAAAGTCACGGTCAAAGGTATCCACCATGCACTTTTGCCCGGTAAGGGTTTCAAAGGTGATGGGGGTGATAAAGTTGGTGGCGTTTTTGGTCATGATCACGCGCACCTCGGCCCCGGTTTTGCGCAGGGCGCTGGCCACATTGGCCATTTTGTAGGCTGCAATGCCGCCGGTGATGCCCAGCACCACACATTTTCCGGCAAGATTTTCCATATTGGCTGCCTCCGTTTTATGGGATCGGGCGCAGTGGCCCGGATTTCATCAACAAAATCAGTATACCAAGCCCGTAAAAATATTGCAACCGAAGCCTGAAATCCTTATAATGAAGGAAACTTCTGAATGGGCCGGGCTTTTTATACCGCCGCCTGAGCGAAAAAGAGAACAGATAAAACAAAAAGTATGTGCCTGCGGCTGAAAACCGCCAGCACATACTTTTTTTTGCAGGAAAAACCGATTTACACCACGCCGGCAGCCAGCAGCAGGGTGTGTACGGCAAAGGCTGCCGCCCAGGCAATGCCGCACTGCATCAGCACCACACCGGCGGCGGCGCGCTTGCTGCCCAGCTCACGCCGGGCGGCGGCAATGGCTGCCACACAGGGGGTGTACAGCAGCGTGAACACCAAAAACACCAATGCGGTGCCGGGGGTGAACATGGCCGAAAGGCTGGCCGTATCGCCGCCCAACAGCACCGTGAGGGTGGAAACCACGCTCTCCTTGGCGGTAAAGCCGGTGATCAGCGCAGCCGAAACACGCCAGTCGCCAAAGCCCAAGGGGCGGAACACGGGCGCTACCCAGCTGCCCACCAGCGCCAGCAGGCAGGAATCCGGCGACTGGGCCACATTCAGGCGCACATCAAAGGTTTGCATAAACCAGATGATCACCGTGGCCACAAAGATAATGGTGAAGGCTTTTTGCAAAAAGTCGCGCGCTTTTTCCCAGATCAGCTGGCCCACGCTGCGCGCCGAGGGAAAACGATAGTTGGGCAATTCCATCACAAAGGGCACAGGCTCGCCCTTGTAGCGCGTGATCTTTAAGATCAGCGCATACAGAATGCCGCACAGAATGCCTGCCAGATACAGCCCGATCATTACAAGCGGGCGCAAAGGGCGAGGGAAAAACGCCGAGGTGAACAGCGCATAAATGGGCAGCTTGGCCGAGCAGCTCATAAACGGTGTGAGCAGAATGGTCATTTTGCGGTCACGGTCACTGGAAAGGGTGCGGGTGGCCATAATGGCGGGCACCGAGCAGCCAAAACCGATCAGCATGGGCACAAAGCTGCGGCCCGAAAGGCCGATGCGGCGCAAAAGCTGATCCATCACAAAGGCCACACGCGCCATGTAACCGGTGTCCTCGAGGATCGAAAGAAAGAAGAACAGGGTTACGATCACGGGCAAAAAGCTGAGCACGCTGCCCACGCCCGCAAACACGCCGTCAATCACAAGGCTGTGTACCACGGGGTTGATCTGCCATGCGGTAAGGCCGCTGTCCACAACACGGGTGAGGGTGTCGATGCCAAGGGTCATGGCATCGCTCAGCAAAGCGCCTATGCCGCCAAAGGTCATCCAGAACACAAACGCCATAATGCACATAAAGCAGGGAATGGCGGTGTATTTTCCGGTGAGAATCCGGTCAATGGCCACGCTGCGCTTGTGCTCCAGGCTTTCCCCGGGATGCACCACGGTTTTTTCGCACAGGCGCTCAATAAAGTTAAAGCGCATATCCGCCAGTGCAGCCTCCCGGTCCAGCCCGGTCTCGCTTTCCAGCTCGGCGATGGTGTGGCCCAAAAGATCCCGCTCGTTTTCGTCAAGCTCCAGCGCCTTTTCGATCAGGATATCGCCCTCTACCAGTTTGGTGGCCGCAAAGCGAACGGGCAGCCCGGCGCGCTGGGCATGGTCTTCGATCAGGTGGGTCACCGCATGGATGCAGCGATGCACTGCGCCCTTTTGGCCGTCGGCGGCATCGCAGAAATCAATGCGGCCCGGGCATTCCCGGTGGCGGGCAACATGCAGCGCATGATCTATCAGCTCGTGAATGCCCTCGTTTTTGGCGGCGGCAATGGGCACCACGGGCACGCCCAGCAATTCCTCCAGCTGGTTTACCATCACGGTGCCGCCGTTGGCGCGCACTTCGTCCATCATGTTGAGGGCCAGCACCATGGGGATGCCCAGCTCCATCAGCTGCATGGTGAGATACAGGTTGCGCTCAATGTTGGTGGCATCCACAATGTTGATGATGCCGTCCGGGTGGGTGTTCAAAAGAAAATCGCGGGTCACGATCTCCTCGCTGGAATAGGGCGAAAGCGAGTAGATGCCGGGCAGGTCGGTCACCGTGGCCTCTTCATGGCCGCGGATCACGCCGTCCTTACGGTCCACCGTAACGCCGGGGAAATTGCCTACGTGCTGGTTAGAGCCGGTAAGCTGATTGAACAGGGTGGTTTTGCCGCAATTCTGGTTGCCTGCCAGGGCAAAATGCAGGGGCTGGCCCTTGGCAATCTCAGCGCCCAGCTTGCGGTCACGATAGCTGGGGGCACGGTGCAATTCGCCCACACCGGGGTGGGGAATGGGCGCATGGCGCGATTCGCTGCGCTGCGCGCGGTCGGTTTCGTGGATGTTTTCCACCTCGATCTGTGCGGCGTCTTCCAGGCGCAGGGTAAGCTCGTACCCGCGCAGCTCCACTTCAATGGGGTCGCCCATGGGGGCCACTTTGCGCAGTGTTACCTCGGTGCCCGGGGTAAGGCCCATATCCAGCAAATGATGGCGCAGTTCGCCCTTGCCGCCGATGGCGCGCAAAACAGCGTCCTGCCCTACTTGTAAATCAGCCAGTGTCATAGATTCGGTTTCCTTCTTTTCCATTCCTATCCCAAAGCATTGCCGCACGGCTCTCGCGTTGGGGGCGTGTGCGGCAATGCGCTAAAATATTTTTCTGTAAAAATGCTCAGCGGATCTGGCCGCTGCCGCGAATGATGTATTTGTAGCTGCACAGCTCGGCCAGCCCCATGGGGCCGCGGGCGTGCAGCTTTTGGGTGGAGATGCCCATTTCGCAGCCAAGGCCGAACTCGCCGCCGTCCGTAAAGCGGGTGCTGGCGTTCACATACACGGCGGCGCTGTCCACCGCTTGGGTAAAGTAGCGTGCGGCGCATTCGTCCTGGGTGATGATGGCTTCACTGTGGTGGGTGGAATGGGCGGCGATATGGCGCGCTGCCTCAAACACATCCTCCACAACCTTTACGGCCAAAATGTAATCCAGGAATTCGGTGTCAAAGTCCTGCGGCCCGGCGGGTGTGCCCGGGATCACGGCCGCTGCCTGCGGGCACAGGCGCAGCTCCACAGGGGCAAGGCCGTGCGCCGTGCGCTGCGTGACCAGGCGCTGGTGCAGCTTGGGCAAAAACTCGGCGGCGATCGCCCGATGCACCAGGCACACTTCCTCGGCGTTGCACACGCTGGGGCGGCTGGTTTTGGCGTTTTCAATGATGGCAAGCGCCATGTCCTGATCGGCGGCGGCATCCACATACACATGGCAAATGCCGGTGCCGGTTTGAATGCAGGGCACCCGGGCGTTTTCCACACAGGCGCGGATCAGCCCTGCGCCGCCGCGGGGGATCAGCAGATCCACAAGGCCCACGGCGGTCATCAGCTCGGCAGCGCTCTGGCGGGTGGTGTCCTGCACCAGCTGGATATACTCAGGGGCAAGGCCGCGGCTGCGCAAAGCCTCCTGCAGCACATTCACAATGGCGTTGGCGCTGTGCCATGCCTCCTTGCCGCTGCGCAAAACGCACACATTGCCGCTTTTCAGCGCCAGAGCGGCGGCATCGCTGGTCACATTGGGGCGGCTTTCGTAAATGATGGCCACCACGCCCATGGGCACGGCGGTTTTTTCGATCAGCAGGCCGCCGGGGGTGGTGTGGGTGGCCAGCGCCTTGCCCACAGGGTCAGGCAGGGCGGCCACCTGCCGAATGCCCTGCGCCATGGCGGCAATGCGTGCCGAGGTGAGCAGCAGGCGGTCCAGCATCACCTCGCTGATATGCCCGCGGGCGGCGTCCATGTCCTGCGCGTTGGCTTCCAGAATCACATTTTGCTGTGCCACCAGCAGGTCGGCCATGGCCAGCAATGCCTGATTTTTGGCATCGGTGGTCAGCGGCAGGGCCAGCGAAACGGCCTTGGCGGCCTGTAAGATCTGCTGTGTGGTTTTCATGTGTTGTGTTCCCCCTTTATGCCCAGAAAACGGGTGCCGATGGGCTTGCCCTCCACAATGTCATACAAAACCGAGGGCTTTGCACCGTTGGTGATCACCATGTCAATGCCCTCCGAGGTGCAGGTGGCGGCAGCGCTCAGCTTGGTGGCCATGCCGCCGGTGCCCTGGCTGCTGCCTGCCCCGCCGCCCAGTGCCATGATCTGCGGGGTAAGGCGCTCAACGGTGTGGATCAGCTTGGCGTTCGGGTCCTTGCGGGGATCGGCGGTGTACAGCCCTTCGATATCGCTCAGCAGCACCAGCAGGTCGGCCTTGGCGCAGGTGGAAACAATGGCGGCCAGACTGTCGTTGTCGCCCACGGCGATCTCGGCGGTGGCCATGGTATCGTTTTCGTTTAAAATGGGCAGTGCGCCCAGCTCCAGCAGGCGGAACAGCGTGTTTTCAAAATTTTTACGGCGGTCGTCATGCTCCAGATCGTCGCCCGTGAGCAGGATCTGGGCCACGGTGTGGTTGTATTCGCCAAACAGCTTATCGTAGGTGTACATCAATTCGCACTGGCCCACGGCGGCTGCGGCCTGTTTGCCGGGCATATCGGCGGGGCGGGCGGACAGCCCCAGCTTGCCCACACCCATGCCAATGGCACCGCTGGAAACCAGCAAAACCTCATGGCCGGCGTTTTTCAGATCACTCAGCACTTTTACAAGCTCTTCCACATGGCGCACATTCAGCCGCCCGGTGGCGTGGGCCAGAGTGCTGGTGCCAACTTTTACAACGATCCTCATATCAGAAACACTCCCCTCCGGTAAAAATCTAAAAGCATAAGAAAATGATTTGCTTTTATTGCTTTTATTATAGTAAAATGATACTCTAAAAACAACAGGAAAACCCATGAAATCCAAACGAGATCACAAATCTCTGAAAATAAGGCACCTGCCGCAGATCACAAAAACAAAACGCAGGCCCTTGGGGCAGGCACTGTGCGGCAATGCCATGAGAAAGGAACCCATGCCATGAAATCGGAAGCTTCGTATGTGCAATATCGTGCCGATCAGCCCATGAGCATTTGCTTTGGCGGGGATAAGATCCCCCTGCTGCAGATGGAGCATCTGCGCCAGCTGGACTATCCCATTGGGCGCGGCATTTCGTATGAAAACACGGTGGATGCATTTTTGATGCAGCTGGCCGTCAGCGATGGCCTGCGCACGCTGCACACCCGCAAGGATATGGCCGTGCTGCTCAACGAGCAGGGCGTTTTGGAATGTGAGGACGGCAAGTGGTATCTGATCTTCACCCCCAACTGCAGCGAACAGCGCACCCTGGCCCCGGATGCGCCGCTGTATCCGGTGCTGCAGCGCCTGTATGAAAAGCTGGAGCTGGGCGAGGTGAGCCGTGTGCGTGTGCCCGAGCGCAGCACCAAGACCCTGATCAGCGGGGTGGCACCCTTCAGCATTCTGGATGAATATTGCAAAAGCCAGCCCGGCGGCTATCTGGCTGTGGCCCAGCGCATTGTGCTGATGGGCACCGGCGAATTGTTCCGCCATGTGCCGGTGTGCCGCTACCGCGCCCTTTCTACGGTGGACCGTGACGAAATCGAAAACTACCACACCATCAAGGGCCTGCTGGATGAGTATATTTATCACTACGACCATCGCGCCGAAGGGGAATACCCCAAGCCCATTTCGGTGGCGGTGTTCGGCCCTCCGGGCTCGGGCAAAAGCTTTGGCGTGCGCCAGATCGCCCTCAGCCGCGGGCGCTATGCCATTTCTTCGCTGAATCTTTCCCAGTACAGCTCGGTGAGCGAATTGTTTACGGCCATGCATCAGGCGCTGCAGTGCCCGCCCGAAAAGATCCCGCTGGTGTTCTTTGATGAATTCGACAGCGAGCTTGGCGGCATCAGCCGCGGCTGGCTGCGGTATTTCCTGGCCCCCATGCAGGACGGCGAATACACCATGGACGGCTGCCAGTACCCGGTGCAGGGCGCTGTGTTTGTGTTTGCGGGCGGCACGGCAAGCTCGTTCCAAAGCTTTTTGCCGGGCGAGGATGCTGAGGCTATCGCCGCGTTCAAGGCCGTAAAGGGCCCCGATTTTGTAAGCCGCCTCAAGGGCATTCTGAACATCAAGGGCCCCAACATGAACGAAGTGACCGACCGCAAGCACATTATCCGCCGCGCCATGCTGCTGCGCGATCTGGTGCTGAAAAGCGTGCCCGGCATTTGCCACGACGGCATGGCCGAAATTTCCCGGGGGCTGCTTTCGTCGCTGCTGCGGGTTTCGGAATATCGCCACGGCAGCCGATCCATCGAATTTATTTTGGGCATGAGCCGCCTGGCCGGGGCCAATCGCTACACCCCCAGCTGCCTGCCGCTGGCCGCCCAGCTGGACATTCATCTGGATGTGAAGGACTTTATGCGCAAGCTCAGCTTTGAGCAGGTGATGGGCGATATGGTGGAGCAGTACGCATGGACGGCGCACGAAAAATATCGCGAGCAGCATTTGGCCGAGGCCAAGCGCCTGGGCGCAGGGCCCGAGGAGCTGGAAGAAATTTACCATGAGCCCGAAATGGCCGATTGGGCCCAGCTGGACGAATTCTTTAAAGAGGGCCACCGCTCGCAGATCCGCTATCTGGGCGAGCAGCTGCAGTCCTTTGATTTCGATGTGGGCCTGCGCCCCGTGCTGGAGGGCGCCAGCGATACCATCACCGAGCTGTACGGCCCGGTGCTGGAAGAACTTTCCGAGCTGGAGCATGAGCGCTGGCTGAAGGACAAGCTGGCCGACGGCTGGCGCTGCGGCAAAAAAGACCATCAGCTGAAGATCAGCCCGGATATGGTGCCGTACAGCGAGCTGGAGGAAAGCACCCGGGAGTTTATTCGCGCCAGCGTGCGCAATGTGCCGGATTATCTGAAAGAGATTGGCTACGAATTGTATCGCAAATCGTATAGATAAGCGGAACTATACAAAAAGTAAAACGGAACGAAAGCAGGGAAACAAACATGGAATTGGCAACGCTGGGCCTTTTTGCGGCCATGCTGCTGGTGTGTGTAGTGCTGGAAAAATCGGTGCTGTGGGCGCTGGCGGCAGGCTTTGTGCTGTTTTTTGCGTATGGCCTGCGAAAAGGCTTTACCGCGCGTGAAATGCTGGATTCAGCAGTTTCGGGCGTCAAAACCATCAAAAATATTCTGATCTGCCTCACCATGATCGGTATGCTCACGGCGCTGTGGCGCGCAGCGGGCACCATTCCGGTCATCGTTTCGTGGGCAGCCGCCGCCATTCAGCCGCAGATCTTTTTGCTGATGACCTTTTTGCTCAATGCCATGGTGTCGGTGCTTACGGGCACGGCCTTTGGCACGGCGGCCACCATGGGGGTGATCTGCTCCACCATGGCCGCGGGCATGGGGCTGGATATGGCTCTGGTGGGCGGTGCGGTGCTGTCCGGCGTGTTTTTTGGGGACCGTTGCAGTCCGGTTTCCACCAGTGCGCTGCTGGTGGCGGAGCTTACGGGCACTGCGGTGCTGAAAAATATCCGCAACATGCTGCGCTCGGCGGCAGTGCCCACGCTGGCCGCCTGCGTTGTGTTCTTTTTACTGGGCAGGGGCAGCACAAGCGGCGCCGTGCCGGACTTGGCGGCGCTGTTTTCCCGCGGGTTCCGCCTGCACTGGGCGGCGGCCCTGCCGGCAGCGGCCATTCTGGTGCTTTCGGCCTGCAAGGCCAGCACCCGCTGCACGCTGGGGGCCAGCATCCTGATGGCCCTGGGCGTGTGCGTTTGGCTGCAAAACATTCCGCCGGCAGAGCTGCCGGGCCTGGTGCTGCGGGGCTACCATTCGGCAGACCCCGAAATCGCCGCCATGATGAACGGCGGCGGGGTGATTTCCATGGTCAAGGTGTGCTCGATCGTGATGATCTCCTCTACTTATTCGGGAATGTTTCAGAAAACCGGCCTGCTGAACGGTGTGCAAAGCCGCATTGGGGCGCTGGCCGGGCGCATCGGCACATTTGGCGCGTATGCCGCCACATCGGTGGTGGCCGGTATGATCGCCTGCAACCAAACGCTGGCCATTATGCTGGTGCAGCAGCTGTGCGGCAAGCTGCGCAGCCATGCAGGCCAGGCGGCCATTGATCTGGAAGACAGCGCCGTGGTGATCGCAGGGCTGGTGCCGTGGAGCATTGCGGGCGCAGTGCCGCTCGCCTCGGTGGGCGCGCCCACGAAGAGTATGCTGTTTGCCTGTTTTTTGTATTTTTTACCTCTGTGGCGCATGATCACCGAAAAATGCGGGCGCGGCTTTTCTGCAAAATGATCCGTACCGTGCAGCTGCCGCAGTAAAAGAAAGGAAATGCCGTTATGCAGCAACATGAATGCTACACGATCCTGCGCCTGTTCGGCATTGCGCCGGATAAGGTAAAGCTGTCGCTGCGCCTTGCCAAGGCGGCGGGGTGTCAGGGCCTGCAGCTGATGGAAAGCGGCGGTGAATACGCGGTGCTGATCCGCTGCACCGGTGAAACCGAGCAGCAGGCCCGCCGGGACTGCCAGCGCTGGCAAAACCGCCTGTGCGGTGAATTCGGCGATGCCGTGGTGGGCATTGACCAGCAAAGCCTGCCGCAGGCGGCGGTGCAGGCCCTGCAGGAGGCCGGGCTGTTCGCGGTGGCGGGCAGCGCCGAAAGCGCCAAGCTGCTGATCAAGGCACTGGGGCCGGAGCCCAAAAGCGAGCGCGTGTTTGATTTTGGCAACAAAACCTATGCCGACCGCACCGTGGCCGGGCGCATCCGGCAGCGCACCGGCGAAAATAAGCACAAAAGTGAGCTGGGCTTTGCAGCCTGGCAGGCCGCATGCGCCGTGCATGAAACCGGCGCACAGCTGGCGCTGCACTGCACGCCCGGCCATGCCGTTTTGTGTACGGGGCACCGGGCATGGGCCTGCCCCCTGCCGGCGGGGGCAGAGGCGGAATACCGCACCAAGGCCATGCTGGATCTTGCACGCCGCTATGCGCGCGGGCTGCAATGGCCCGAGGGAACGCTGGAGTTTCAGCCGGGCAGCGCACAGAAAGAGCCGGACCGTGCCCGCAGTCTGGGCCGTGCCGCGGCGGCGCATTCCTCGCCCCATGGGCGCGGCGTGCGCCGTGTGGGGCTGGTGCTGGCCGTGTTGGCGGTGGTGGCTGTGCTGGGGGCTGCCGTGCATGGCGTTTTTGGGCGCACCCCTCTTGAGCCGGACAGCAAGGGCTATGGCACAGCCGATTTTGACACGGCGGCTTCGGCCTATCTGCAAACGCTGCGCCAAAAGGAATCGGATGTTTCGGCATGGCTGGCGCTGCCCGGCGGGCAAAGCCAGCTGGTGTATGCCGGGAACAGCGAAAAGGAAAATGTTGCCCGCTGGGCGCAGGATACGGCGGTTTCGCCCGGAAACAGCATCATTCAGCTGCCGCAGGGCAGCGCACCCAATGCGGACGAAGTGCAGCAGGCCGTGCGGGATAACCCGGGCTTTACGCTGTACCGCCCAAGGGGCGTGTATCGCTGCAAGGTGTTTGCCGTGTATTATTACGATGAAGCCGATGGCTTTTCCCCCATGCAGTACGAGGGCCTTGGCGAGGACGAGGCGCTTCGGGAGTTTGCGATCGGCATGAAGGAGCGCAGCCTGGTGGACACCGGCGTGTCGGTGGACTGGGGCGATGGCTTTATCACGCTGCTGCTGGGAGAAAACGATACCGGCGCACAACTGGCGGTGGCCGGGCGGCTGATCCGGCAGGGCGAAAGCGCCGCGCTGACAGCCAGTGCCATTCAGCCTGCCGAGGCACCGCTGTATACGGCGGCGCAGTATGCCGCCATGGGCGAAACCGCCCCCGATGCCGCCACGGTGTACAGCGTGTGGGCCAACTGGTATGATACCCGCAACGACCCGCCGCCCGAAGTGCCCGAGCAAACCACGCCTGCCGGCACGGACCCGGCATTGAATATTGATTTGAGCAAGCTGGATGCCCAGATGAACGAGCTGCTGAGCAAGGCCGACAGCGCCCTGAAGGGCCTGACGGATGTGGCGGGCAGCGGCTCTACCGTGGAATCGGATGTGGGGCAGGGCGCAGCCGGCAGCGTGGGCAGCACGGATATCAGCTTTAACGATGCCCTGGCGGGCGAAGAAAAAAAGCCGGATCTGGACCAGGACCATTCCACCGAGCAAAAGCCGGATGGGGATGTGAATCTGGACGGCAGCAGCCAGCAGGGCGCGCCGGATCAGATCCAAAGCGCCGAGGGCCGCACCATCAATGTGACCATGAACGGTGTGGCGCAAACCATGGACCTTACGGAATGTCTGGCCATGATCGCCCAAAACGAGCTGGGCAACAACCAGCCCGCCGAAGCCTACAAGGCGCAGGCCGTGGCCGCCCACAGCTGGATATTGAGCCAGGGCAGCTATCCCAGCGTTTCGGGCGTTTCGCCCAGCAGCGCCGTGCGGGAGGCCGTTTCGCAGGTGGCCACCGTGCTGGTGACCTACAACGGCAAGGTGTGCTTTACGCCCTACTGTGCCTCGGTAAGCTATGGCACGGTGAACTGCAAGGATGTGTGGGGCGTGGACCGCCCCTATCTGCAGGCGGTGGAAAGCCCCTATGACAAGCAGTATTCCCGCAACTGGAACACAAACGGCAGCACCAGCGGCACGGCGCGCTACAGCCGCGAAACCGTGCGCAGCCGGGTGCAGGAAAAGCTGGGCATCGATCTTTCGGTGATCGAGGACCCCAACGAGTGGTTTAAAGTGCTTTCCACCAATGCCTTCGGCTATGTAACGCAAATGCAGATCGGCAACGAGCAAAGCGGCCAAACCACCTGCAGCGGCCGGTGGTTCCGCGAAAACCTGCTGATCTATCAAAGCGTGGATGGCCGCACGCTGCGCTCGTGCGCCTTTACCAGCCAGTACAACAGCGAGCTGGACTGCTTTGTATTTGATGTGTACGGCTACGGCCACGGCGTTGGCATGAGCCAGTGGGGCGCAATCGGCTATGCCTATAACGGCTGGAGCTATGACCAGATCTTAACGCATTACTATACCGGCACAGAGCTTGTATCGTATTAAGGCACTGCCGCCTTGCGTGTGCAGTGCGCTGTATCGGCATAAAAAATACAGCACGGCCTTTGCCCATAGGCTTTCGGGCAGGGGCCGTGCTGTGCTGTTTTGTGGCAAACCAACCTAAAAAATTGAAGAAATTTTGTGTAAAAGGAAAAAAATCTGTAAAATGGGCAGACAATTCCGGCAAAATAGTGTACAATATAAGAATTGTAATACTTTTGCAATCTTTTGCCGGGCGGCTGGCTGCAAGCGGCGGCCCGGGCAAACCGTAAAAAATTAAAGAGGATTTTTATAGTATGAACGATCATAAAACAATGCCCCGCAAAAAGAAGATCTTGCTGGCTGCGGCAGCGGTGGCGGCCATTTTGCTGATTGCCGCCATTGCCAAGGTGTGGCAGATGTACCGCGAGGTTTCGGGTGTGTTTGACACAAGCGAGGCCGGCTCGCTGCATGTGCAGGAAGACCCCGACATTTTACAGAACGGCGAACGCTTTTATAACCTGCTGGTGGTGGGCATCGACTATGACCCCGATGCCGACGACGGCCTGCACGATTATGTGGACGGCAAGGGCCTGACCGATGTGATCATGTATGTGCAGATCGACCGTGACGAGAACACCATTCACATTCTGCAGATCCCGCGCGATAGCTTTGTGGGCGAAGACCCGTTTGGCGACGGCACTTTTATCCCCCACGGCAAGATCAACGGCTGCTATGCCTACGGCCCCGATCAGGAAAACTATATCAACAATCTGGCCACGGTGATCTACGATCAGTTCAAGCTGCCTGTGGATAACTATGTGACCATTGATATGGCCAGCTTTAAAACCCTGCTCAACACCATGGGCGGCATTACCATGCATGTGCCATGGGATATCGTGGATAAAGAAACCGGCGCAGTGCTGGTGACCGCGGGCAACCATGCCGTGAGCGGCGACACCGCCGAGGTGATCCTGCGCAACCGCAACTACGCCAGCGCAGACTTCCAGCGCCTGGAAACCCAGCAGTATTTCTATGCCGCACTGGTGCGCACCTTCTTAGAGGACTATAACCTGCGGGATTACTACGATGCCTGCAAGAGCATTGCCGCCTATGTGAACACGGATCTGAATATCAAAGAGATCTGGGGCCTGTACGGCACCATGACCGGCATGGATGCAGGCAACATTTTTGTGATCCGCGCCCCCGGCGGCGCACAGCCCGAGCATAACTGGGCCTACGGCCTGGACAAGGAAAAGCTGGCAGAGATCCTGAACCGATATTTCCGTGATCCCGAGCTGCCGGTAGCAGCCGAAAAGCTGGGCGTGATCGGCGGATGGGACTATAGCCGGTACGGCGAGGCCATCGACGAAGGCAAATATCTGGGCAGCATTGACAACGGCGAAGACGGCGACCCCAACGATTTTTTGCACAACGATGAAAACTATCAGGCCGCTTTGGAAACACAGAGCAAGGGCTGAAAAATAACCCCCTGAAAACAAAGATCCCCCTGCACCGATCCAGTTTGGTGCAGGGGGAATTTTTGTTTGCAATTTTTTAAGCAGCCGTTACAGCGTGCGCAGATACTGCATGAAATTCTGCTTGTTTTCCAGTGCGGTGGTGGTGGGGCGGCCCAGATCGTCACGCGCACCGATGGCGCATTTTACTTCGATCAGGCTCAGCGCACCGCGCTCACGGGCGGCGGCCAGCTCTTTGTCCAGCGCATCGGCATCGCAAACGCTGGCGGCATAGGCATAGCCGCAGGCGCGGGCAATGGCGGGCAGATCCATGTTGGCGGCAGCGGTGGGCATACCGCCCACGGTTTCGTGTGCGCCGTTGTTGATCACGATGTGAATCAGGTTTTTGGGCTTCTGGCTGCCCAGAATGGCCATGGCGCCCATGTGCATCAGCACAGCGCCGTCGCCATCAATGCACCACACCTTGGTTTCGGGCTTCTGCAGGGCCACGCCAAGGGCAATGCTGCTGCTATGGCCCATGGAGCCCACGGTCAAAAAGTCACGGGCATGGGTTTCGCCTGCAGCCGTGCGGATCTCAAACAATTCGCGGCTGGCCTTGCCGGTGGTGCTCACAATGGGGTCATTGCCCGAAACAGCGGTGATGCGGCGAATGATCTCCTCGCGCTTTAAGGGGTAATCGTTTTGATATTTCACCTTGCCGTCATAGCTCAGTGCGCCCTTGCGCACCACAAAGGCCACATCCAGCCCCTTTTCCAGCAGCGGGCGGAAGCGCTGCATGGCCTCGGCCAGCTGGGCATCGGTGGTTTCCTTGCCGATCACAAAGCTGGCAATGCCCATATCCTCCAGCAGCTTCAGGGTCACCTCGCCCTGATAAATGTGCTGGGGCTCATCGTGGATGCCGGGCTCGCCGCGCCAGCCGATGACAAAGATCATGGGAATGGCGTAAACCTTATCGTTCAGCAGCGAGGCAGCGGGGTTGATGATGTTGCCCTCGCCGCTGTTCTGCATATACACCACGGGCACCTTGCCGGTGGCCAGATGATAACCGGCAGCCAGCGCGGCGCAGTTGCCCTCGTTGGCGGCAATGATATGATGCTGCGGGTCAATGCCGTAGGTGTTCATCAGGCAGTTGCACAGTGCCTTCAGCTGCGAATCCGGCACGCCGGTGTAAAAATCGGCGCCTAAGATCTCCATCAGTTTTTCTGCTTGCATGGGTGGCCCTCCTTACAGCTCGTCGATCAGGGTGATGATCTGCTTGATGGGCATCAGGCGGTCATCCACTTCCTTGGCGCGGTGATAGCGCAGAATATCCTCGGCAGTCTGCTGCATGGCGGGGAAAGCGCTGCGGGTAAGCTGGTTGGCGTAGATCACCAGATTGATGCCGTGGGCTGCCAGCTCGGCTTCGGTGGTGGCGTTGTAGGAGGTGGGCACCACTATAATGGGGGTGGTGGTGTTCTCGGCGCGGAATTTATCGCAGAATTCAAAGATCTCGTCGGGGGTCTTTTTGCGGCTGTGGATCATAATACCGTCGGCACCGGCGGCCACAAAGGCGCGGGCACGGGCCAAAGCATCCTCAACGCCCTTTTCAAGAATCAGGCTTTCAATGCGGGCAATGATCATAAAGTCATCGGTCAGCTGTGCCTTTTTACCGGCAGCGATCTTGGCGCTGAAATTCTCGATGGTGTCCTGCGTTTGCGCCACCTCGGTGCCGAACAGCGAGTTCTTTTTCAGGCCCGTTTTGTCCTCAATGATCACAGCGGAAACGCCCATTTTTTCCAGCGTGCGCACCGTGTATACAAAGTGCTCGGTCAGTCCGCCGGTGTCGCCGTCAAACACGATGGGCTTGGTGGTCACCTCGGTCACATCGTCGATGGTGCGGAAGCGGCTGGTCATATCCACCAGCTCAATGTCGGGCTTGCCCTTGGCCGTGGAATCGCACAGCGAGCTGATCCACATGGCGTCAAACTGGTCCAGCTCACCATTGTGCTCCACAATGGTTTTTTCGGCGATCAGGCCGGTCAAACCGCTGTGAACCTCCAGCGCTTTCACGATGGGGCGGATCTCCAGCAGCTGGCGCAGGCGCTTGCGGCGGTATTCGGGCATGGCCAGCTTGGCCTTGATGCGGGCATCAATGTTTTTCACGCTTTCGTTGTAGGTGTAGGGCACATCCACGATCTGGCCGCCGTATTCAGCCAAAAGGCCCGCCACATTGTCACGAATGGCCTTGGTGGGGCCGGAAAGCCAGTTGTCGCCGTGGATCACATAATCCGGCTTCAGCTCGTGAATGATCTTGTCGTAGAACACATCGTCCTGCACCACCACATTGCTTACTTCGGGAATGTCGCGCACCAGCTGCACGCGCTCTTCAAAGCTGATGGTGGGAAAACGGTTAAAGCGGATCATGGCGGCATCGCTCAGCACGCCCACGGTCACATCGCCGTATTTGCGGGCCTCGCGCAGAATGTTCATGTGGCCCTCGTGGATCACATCGGTGCAAAAACAGGTATAAACTCTCTTCATCTTGTCGGAAAACCTCACTCAGTTGTTATAAAGGGCGGGGGTCTGCACGCCCAGTTCCTTCAGGGCTGCGCGGAACACCACAAAGAAATCGCGGATATCGGCCTCGTCAATGGCACCCAGTGCGCACAGGCGGAAGGTGTTGGTGGTGGAAATTTTTCCCGGGTAAATGGTAAAGCCGCGCTCATAGCAATAGTTGTGGACCTTTTCAAAGTTCCAGTTGGGGTCGTCGGGGTATACCACCGAAACCACCAACCCGGACTGCCACTCCCGGCGCACGGCATCGCGGAAGCCCAGCTCGTCCAGCCCGGCATGAATGGCGTTGAACACGCGGGTGTGGCGGGCCCACTTGGCCTCTTCGCCCTCGGCCCAGTATTCCTTCAGGGCCTGCAGGGCGGCGTAAATGGTCTGCACGGGCGGGGTGAAGTGCATCTCGCCGGTTTTTTCAAAGTAGTCGTATTGCAGGAACAAATTGCAGTAATACGAGCGTGTGGGATAGGCGGCCGAGGCCTCGATCAGGGCGCGGTTGCCCACCACAAACGAAAGGCCGGTCATGGCCATTAAGCCCTTTTGGGCCGAGGCCATGCAAAAATCAATATTGTCGGCCTCAATGTCAATGGGGCGCATGGCATAGGTGGAGGTGGTATCCACCGTGAACACAGCGCCGTAGCGGTGGGCCAGAGCGCCGATCTCACGAATGGGGTTCAAAATGCCGGTGCCGGTTTCGTTGTGGGTGGTATGTACCAGGGCAATGTCCGGGTTATCGCGCAGCGTTTTTTCCACAAGGGCCAGATCGGGCTGCTGATCCACCGGGAATTTCAGGTCAATGTGGGGCATACCGTAGTGCTCGCAGATCTCTACGGCGCGGGTGCTGTAGGCACCGTTGTTCACCACAAGGATCTTTTTGCCGGCGGGCAAAAGCGAATTCAGGCACACATCGATATTCAGCGTGCCCGAGCCGCAAAACAAAACACTGGTGTATTTTTGCGTATCACCGTGTACAATGCGAACAAGATCTTCGCGCAGGCCCTTCATTAAGCCCGCAAATTCCTTTTCGCGGGGGCAGATGTCCGGCACCACCTGAGCGTATTTTACCGTGTCGGTGGTGGTGGAGGGGCCGGGGTTCAAAAGGATGTTCCGCTTGATGCTGGGAAATTCCATATACTTAACCTCCTGTTTGGGTTTTGTGTTCAAAAAACAGTGAGAATATTCAATATTTGAATTTTAAACCCTAATTGCAGATTCGTCAAGAGTATGTGAAAAAAAGGTAAAGCGGACATGCTTTTGCAGCAATGCCCGCTTTTGACACAAAAATCTTACTTTGAGAAAATTTGTTCAAAAATATGAATTATAAATTGAAATTGGAACAAGAAAGATCGCTTACCCAGAGCCGTTTTTTCCGGCGGCTCAAAAAAACAGCAGGTGCTTTTTGGCCAAAAGCACCTGCTGCACGCCCCGCAGGGGATCACCCGGCGGCGTATTTTTCTTCGTTTTTCTCGCGGTAATGGTGGGTCTGCTCCAGCATCATATCCTTCACCTTCATCAGGCGGGTCTGGGTGCTGCGCTCGTTTTCGTCCAGCTTCATGGTGATATAGCGGATCTGCTGCTGCGTTTCGGGGATCATCACGTGTTCCAGTGCGTTCACGCGGCGGCGGGTCTTTTCGATTTCGGCAGCCATCAGCTGGCAGCTTTTTTCCACCTCGGCCAGGCGAAGAAGATCCGGCAAAAGGTCTGCAAGGCTTTGCACGGCATCGTCCAGATCGGCGCTGGTAAAGGCAAAGCCATAGGCATAAATGTCGGCAGGGTCGCTGGTGCGGGTCTTATACCGGAACACCGGCACATCCACGCTCATCACGTTGCGGCTGTCGGCTTCCAGCAGCACCTCCTGCTTGGGGGCCATCATGGCGGTGTTCAGCTCCTCGTCGCTCATGCCGGCGCGGGCCAGCACAAAGTTTTGGTTGCACTGGGCAAGCCCGGCCTCCACACGCTCGCGCAGGGCCTTGTTTTCGCGCACCAGATCCAGAAACTGGCGCATCAGCTCATCGCGCTTATCCTTCAGCAGCTTGTGGCCGCGCAGGGCCGTGGTCAGCTTGCGTTTTAAGCGCGTAAGCTCCATGCGGGTAGGGTTGGGCAATGTAGTTGCCATGCCGCTTCACCTCACTTCTGGTCGTAATACTCATCCAGATATTCATCGCGGATGCGCTTGAGTTCGCTTCGGGGCAGAATGCGCAGCAGCTTCCAGCCAATGTCCAGCGTTTCCTCAATGCTGCGGTCGGTGGTGTAGCCCTGGTTCACATACTGCTTTTCAAATTCATCGGCAAACTTGGCGTACAAAAGGTCAACATCGCTCAGGGCGGCCTCGCCTAAAATGGTCATCAGCTCCTTGCAGTCCTTGCCGCGGGCATAGGCGGCAAACAGCTGGTTCATGGTGTCGGCATGGTCGGCACGGGTCTTGCCCTTGCCAATGCCTTTATCCTTGAGTCGGCTCAAACTGGGCAGCACATCGATGGGGGGCATCAGGCCCTTGCGGTACAGCTCACGGCTCAGAATGATCTGCCCCTCGGTGATATAACCGGTCAGGTCCGGGATGGGGTGGGTTTTATCATCCTCGGGCATGGAAAGAATGGGGATCAGCGTGATGGAGCCGGTGCAGCCCTTCTGGCGGCCTGCGCGCTCGTAAAGGCTGGCAAGGTCGGTGTACATATAGCCGGGATAGCCGCGGCGGCCGGGCACTTCCTTACGGGCCGCCGAAATCTCACGCAGGGCGTCGGCGTAGTTGGTGATATCGGTCAGGATCACCAGCACGTGCATATTCTTTTGGAAGGCCAGATACTCGGCGGCCGTAAGGGCCATGCGGGGGGTGCTGATGCGCTCAACGGCGGGGTCGTTGGCAAGGTTGATGAACAGCACAGTGCGGTCGATGGCGCCGGTTTCCTTGAAGGAGTTAATAAAATAGTTGGATTCCTCAAAGGTAATGCCCATGGCGGCAAACACAACGGCAAAGGGCTCGTCGGTGCCGCGCACCTTTGCCTGGCGCGCAATCTGCGCAGCCAGCTGGGCATGGGGCAGGCCGGAGGCCGAGAAAATGGGCAGCTTCTGGCCGCGCACCAGCGTGTTCAGGCCATCAATGGCCGAAACGCCGGTTTGAATAAACTCGGCGGGATACACACGGGCGGCGGGGTTCATGGGCAGGCCGTTGATATCCATGCGGGCATCGGGCAGAATTTCGGGCCCGCCGTCAATGGGGCGGCCCTGGCCGTCAAACACGCGGCCCAGCATATCCTCGCTTACGCCCAGCTCCATGCAGTGGCCTAAAAAGCGCACCTTGCTGCTTTCCAGGTTGATGCCGGTAGAGGATTCAAACAGCTGCACAAGGGCGGTGCTGCCGTCCACCTCCAGCACCTTGCAGCGGCGGATCTCGCCGTTGGCCAGCTCGATCTCGCCCAGCTCGTTGTAGGTGACATTTTCCACGCCGTGCACCATCATCAACGGGCCGGCAACTTCTTGTATCGTGCGGTATTCCTTAGGCATCAGAACTCCTCCTTTGTTTGCAGAAGCTCACTGATCTGGGCGGCCATTTCCTCGCGGATCTTTTCATAGGCAGGATCGATCTGGTCGTTGGGGGTGTACTTATAGCGGCCAATGGCCTCGCGCACCGGCAGCCGGATCAGGCCGTTTATATCGGCGCCCTGATTCAAAGCGGCCAGGCTATCGTCAAAATAGGCCACGGTGAGCTGCATCATGCGCAGCTGCTTGTGCAGCGGGGTGTAGGTGTCGATCTCGTGGAAGGAGTTCTGGTGCAAAAAGTCCTCGCGGATGCTGCGGGCAGCTTCCATCTTGAGGCGGTCGGGGGCGCTCAAAGCGTCCTGACCCACCAGCTTTACGATCTCCTCCAGCTCGCTTTCCTCCTGCAAAAGGCTCATCATGCGCTGGCGCAGCTCCATCCAGCCGGGCTGCTGCTCGTTCAGCCAGGGGCCCAGCGTATCCTGATACAGGCTGTAGCTGGTAAGCCAGTTGATGGCGGGGAAGTGGCGCTGCTGGGCCAGTGCGGAGTCAAGGCTCCAGAACACCTTTACAATGCGCAGCGTGGCCTGGGTGACCGGCTCGGAAATATCGCCGCCTGCGGGCGACACGGCGCCGATCACCGAAAGGCTGCCCTCCTTCTGGGAGGAGCCGTTTACGATCACGCGGCCTGCGCGCTCGTAAAACTGTGCCAGACGGCTGCCCAGATAAGCGGGATAGCCTTCTTCACCGGGCATTTCCTCCAGTCGGCCCGACATCTCGCGCAGAGCCTCGGCCCAGCGGGAGGTAGAGTCGGCCATCAGGGCCACCGAGTAGCCCATATCGCGGAAATATTCGGCAATGGTGATGCCGGTATAAATAGAGGCTTCACGCGCGGCCACGGGCATATCCGAGGTGTTGGCGATCAGCACGGTGCGCTCCATCAGGCTCTGGCCGGTTTTGGGGTCGATCAGCTCGGGGAACTCGTTCAGAACGTCGGTCATCTCGTTGCCGCGTTCGCCGCAGCCGATATACACCACCACATCGGCATCGGCCCACTTGGCCAGCTGATGCTGGGTAACGGTTTTGCCCGAGCCGAAGGGCCCGGGAATGGCTGCCACGCCGCCCTTGGCAATGGGGAACAGGCAGTCGATCACGCGCTGGCCGGTGATCAGCGGCACATCGGGGCTCAGCTTTTGCTTATAGGGGCGGCCGCGGCGCACGGGCCAGTGCTGCAGCATGGTGATCTCTTTTTTGCTGCCGTCAGACAAAACCATTACGGCCACGGTTTCAGTGATGGTAAAATCGCCTTCGGCGATGCTTTCCAGCACACCGCCTGCCCCCTGCGGAACCATGATCTTATGCACGATCACAGGGGTCTCCTGCACGGTGCCCAGCACATCGCCGGGAACCAGAGCATCGCCGGGCTTGGCCACGGGCACAAAATGCCACTTGGCCGCACGGTCCAGACTGGGGACTTCTACGCCGCGGGGCAAAAGGTTGCTGCCCGTGGCTTCCATGATCTTGAACAGCGGGCGCTGAATGCCGTCGTAAATGCTCTTGATCAGGCCGGGGCCCAGCTCAACGCTCATGGGCATACCGGTGGATTCCACCGGTGCGCCCGGGCCAAGGCCGCTGGTTTCTTCGTATACCTGGATCGAGGCCTGATCGCCGTGGATCTCGATGATCTCACCGATCAGGTGTTCGTCCGAAACACGCACCACATCAAACATATTGGCATCGCGCATACCGTCGGCGATCACCAGAGGGCCGGCTACTTTTCGGATGGTACCTTTGCTCATTTCTATCACCTTATCCTTATCAGGCGGTGTGCCGCCCGGAAATTTACTGTTTTGGGGCGCACGGCGTTATTTGCCCTGTGCGCCAAAGATAATATCGGAGCCAACGGCCTGCTCCACGCTTTTTTTCACGCGGGCAATGCCAAGGCCGGTGTTGCCCGAAACGCCGGGCAGCGGAATAATGGCAGGCAGCGCCCCCTCGCTGTAGTGGGCGATCTCGCGCCCGAGAAGGCTGGCATAATTTTCGGTGATATAGATCACCGCATAGCCGCCCTGCGCCAGATCGTGCAGGGTTTTGGCGGCTTCGGCCTGATCGGCCACAGGGCGGGTTTCAAGCCCCACGGCGGCAAAGCCGTAGATGCTGTCACGGTCGCCCATCACTGCGATTTTATACATAGCACTCTCTCAGCCTTTCCCGGATCGTTTGCTCGGCCAGCCCGTTGCGCTTGGCCGAAAGGATCAGACGAACCGATTTGATCTCGCTTTCCCGCGCCAGCAGATACCCGGCCAAAGGGCCGATGGTAAAGGGATTGTAGCGCTGCGGCTGCAGGCGGCGGATCAGAAAACTGTCGCACCAGCACTCAAAGGCGCTCAGGCTGGTTTTCAGCGCTTCCACGCCGTCGGCATAGGCGGTGGTCAGCAGATAGGCGGCAATGGCCTCGGTGCTTTCCGCAGCGGCCTTGGCCAGAAGCGGCACTGAAATGCTGCTGCACTCGGCAAGGCTCTGGCGGATCAGCTCGGCGGATTTTTTCGTTTTGCAGCAGCGCACCGCAATGCGGATATCCGCGCAGGCCACCGTGGTTTCGGCATACAGGCGCAGCGCCTCGTTTTTTTCGCACCGGCCCTTTTGGGCAATGGCCTCCAGGCACGCCTTGTCCAGCGCCAGATCGCACAGCTGGGCATCGCGGGTGTGCAAAAGAATGTCAAAGCACTGCCGCCCGGGCGCTGCCAGGGCAGCGGGCAGGCTTTCAAAGCGCTGCTCCTGCACGGCGGCCAGGATCTGCGCGGCAGGAATCGTGCCGCCCTCACAGAATACATTGGGCGTTTCCTGCTCGGTACACACCTGCTTGATGGCCGCCTTCAGATTGTGAAAATCCGCACTCAGCCGAAACACATCCAGCGTGTGCGCATCGGGCAGAACGCTGTTTAAAAACTGCCAGGTTTTTTCGGTTTCGGCCTTCAGCATTTCCTCGGCGGTGTGGGTGTTTTCACTGCCCCAGCCGCGCTCGGCCAAAGCGCGCAGGCAATCCTCGGAAGTTTTGCAGGCCAGCAGCTGATCCAAAGCAGCCTTGTTCAGCAGGGTGCTTTCCTTTGCCCTCACGCGCGCCACCGCATAAGTATAACGCTCTTCGGACATTGTGATCCCTCCTTACTCGGCTGAAAACAGAATGCTTCCGGCCAGATCCTGCATGGCGTCGCGGTCGGCTGCAAACAAAGCCGAAAGCGAGCAGTTTTCTTCAATACCGCCGTAAGCCAGCACAAAACCGTTGGCAATGGGGCGGCTTTCGGGGCTGATGCACACGCTTTTGCCCTCGCCCAGCGCGGCATTCAAAGCGGCCTCGTAGCCCTGCGGCACACGGGCCAGATCCCGGCTGCCGAAATACAGCGTGCCCTGCCCCGGCTGCGCATAGCGCACAGCCAGTGTGCGCAGCGCTGCAAAATATTCTTCGTCCGGCAAAGCCTGCAGCTTTTGCAGGGCAGCCTGCAGCGTTTCGGCGATCAGGGCCTGCTTGGCGGCCAAAAGGCCGCGGCGGCGCTGCAGCTGGGCCGCCGATTCAGCGCGGCGCAGGGCATCCTGTGCCTGCTGCCTGCCCTTGGCGGCAATGGCGGCGCACTCCTCGTCGGCAGCGGCGGCAATGGCGGCGCACTCCTCATCGGCCCGGGCTTTGGCTGCGGCCAGCGTTTGCTGGGCGGCGGCGCGTGCCTCGCCCTCGATCTGGGCAAGGATACCTTCTAATCCGGAAACCTTTCCGGTAAACATGGCTTCGCTCATAACGGCCACACTCCTATCTGAAATGGCGTATTGGCGTTAAACGGGCAGCGCAGTTGCGCCGGTAACGGCCAGAATGGAAACCAGCAGAGCCAGAATGGCGTAGGTTTCTACCATGGCGGGGAAAATAATGGCCTTACCGGACTGATCGGGGCGCTTGGCCACCAGCCCGATGGAAGCAGCCGAAACCTCGCCCTGGCGCTTGCCGGAAACATAGCCCACAATGGCAATGGGCAGGCAGGCTGCCAGATACAAAAGGCCCTTGGCCATGGTCATGTTCACATCGGCGGTGCCGCCCAGAATGCCGGTGCTGGAAAGCGTGATAAAGGCCACCAGCAGGCCGTAAATGCCCTGTGTGCCGGGCAGAAGCTGCAAAATCAGAACCTTGCCGAACTTGCCGGGGTCCTCGGCCACCACACCGGCGGCTGCCTGACCTGCAATGCCGACACCCGCAGCAGAACCCATGCCGCCGCCCAGTGCGGCCAGAGCAGCGCCCAACAATGCCCAAGATAATCCGTTTGTAAACATACTCACTTTACCTCCGAAATCTGATAGTATTTGGTGTGGGCTGCCAGCGGTTCAAAGGGCTGGCCGCCGCCTTCGTAGAACTTGCCGAAGAATTCAACAAACTGCAGTCGGTTGGTGTGTACATACGCGCCCAGAAGATTGATGGCAATGTTGAGCGCGTGCCCAACCAGAAATACAACAATAAACAGAACAATGCCCAGGGGCGTATCGCCGCCCATGCTGGCCATCTGGTTTACCACCTGCCCGATCACGCCCGTGGCCAGGCCCAGCGCCAGCAATCGGGAATAGCTGAGCAGATCGCCCAGCCAGCTGGTGGAGCCATAGAGGGCGTACAGGCCCTTCACAAGGCGCATCAGCGGATTTTTGGCTTCACGCCCGGCAAACAGCAGCACCAGCAGCGCACCGGCAATGGCCAGCCACTTGCCTGCGGCGCCCACCGCAGCGGGAAGCACAAAGCCAAGCTGCACCACCTTGATAAAGGCGGGCGAGGCCAGTGCAAACAGGATCAGGCCGCCGACAAGCAGATACCACGAAACCACATCGGCCAGAAGGGCCATGCCGTCCTTTTGCCGGATCAGCAGATAGGCCTTGCAGGCAAGGCCCGCAAACAGGTGGATCAGGCCGATCAGCAAACAGAACATCAGCATCTGCATGGGGCAGTTGATGGGGTTCACCCATAGGGGCTTCAGCGTGAAATCGCTGTGCAGGAAGGTGTGCGCGATCACATCGGGGGCATCGCCAAACCAGCTGCCGTACAAAATGCCCCAGAACACGGTGGAAATGCCGCTGAAGAAAAACATGGTCAGGCTTTTTTTCAGGCCCTTATCCATATTTTTAAACTTTGCCAGCAGCACGCCGCACACCAGCACGATCAGCAGGCCGTAGCCCGCATCGCTGAGCATCATGCCAAACAGAAAATAGTAGAACAGCGCCATCATAAAGCTGGGGTCAAACTCGCCGCGGCCGGGGAAGCTGTAGCTGGCCAGCACACCCTCCATGGGGGCCGAGAACCCGCCGTTGCGAAGCTCCACGGGCGGCTGCTCCCCTTTGGGGTCAGGCCGGATCAGCTCAACGGCGGCAAAAAACTTTTCCCGCAGCTCGTTTTGCAGTGCAGCGGCATCCGGTGCGGGGGCGTAGCCCTCGGCCACAAACACATGCCGGGTTTGGGCCAGCTTGCCCATGGCCAAATATTTTTCGCGCCGCACGCTGTAATAATCGGCCAGCAGCTCAAGATCGGCCCGGCGCGGCCCAAAGCCCGCCAAAAGCCGGGTGTTTTTCTGGATCAGCGCTTCGCACCGGCGAATTTCTTCTTCCCAGGCGGCTTTTTGCTGCTGCGGGTTCAGGCTGCCCGCCAGAGCCGGCAGGCTGAAGCCTGCGTGCCGCAGTGCGTTTTCGACGGCAGCGGCATTCTTTTTGGGGCAAAGCACAAACACGCAGGTCTGCTCTTTGCTGTGGCTCAGAATGGTCAAATCCAGCGGTACATCGGCGGGCAGCTGGATGCTTTGCAAAAGCGCATCGGCGGTATGATCGCCCGAAAAGCTTCCGATGAAAGCCCGCGTGCTGGCCGTGCCCGCAAAATTGAAGGGAACCTCCAGCCCCATCCACGGGCTCAATGCGCCAATCTGCACCTGCAGCTTGGGAATGGCGGCCTTGGCCTCACACAGCTGTTTTTCCAGCTGAAGGATCTCGGCGGCCTGCGCCGAAAGCTCATCCCGGCGGGCGGCGCATTGCTCCAGCTGGCCGGGGGCCAGCGGTGCGCGGCCTTTCAGGGAATCCAGCGGCCCGGCTTTTTGCGGCGCATAACGGCTTAAAATTTCCAGCGCCTGTTCGGCAGCCTGCGCGCCGCGCTGAAACTGCGCGCAGGGGGCGGTAATATCCAGCCGCTCGAACACATCGTCGTGCGGCAGATCGTTTTGCAGCTGCACCACGCCCCGCCGCTGCAGCAGCTCCATCAGGGGCTTGCGGTATTCGGTGAGGGCAATGATGCGGATCTGCATCATGGAAACAACAGCCACAGGCGTTTCCTCCTTTCCGTGCGGCTTAGCCCAGCAGGCGGCGGATCAGCTGTTCCACAGCCTGAGGCTGGCGGCTTTGCGCCGTTTCGCGCAGGGCGGCAAGCTCGGCCTGGGCAGCCTGCGCCGCCTGGGCGGCCTGCGCCTCGCCCTGTGCTTTGGCCTCGGCCAGGGCCCGCTCGGCCTGGGCTTTGGCCTGCGCGATCTTTTGGTCTGCCTGTGCGCGGGCATCGGCTTTGGCCTGTGCGGCAAGGCTTTGTGCCTGCTCGGCGGCCTGCTTTTCCGTGGTTTGCGCTTCACGCTCGGCCCGGCGTACAGCTTCAAGGGTTTCCTGAATCATGATCTCACCACCGTTTTCTATAAAATTCGATCGAAGATCTCCGAAAAATATAAAGGCGGCTGTTGTGCCGGAAGCCGGGCACAAAACCCCCTTGCTTCTCCGCCAAGCCGCCTTTCTCCGGAATTCTCCTTCAGCTCTTCGCTGATTTTATTATCCCACAAAGAAAAGCAAAAAACAAGACAGATTACACAAAATTTTAGTAACACGATAGGCCATGCTGTAACAGATTTTACAATTTTATGAACAAATTCGAGCGTTTTGGAAACAATTTATCGGTTTTGCCGCAAGAATACTTTTCAAAACGGCGCTCGGCGGCAGAAAACACTTTTGAAAACGCAGAAAAAAATTGACGAACAGCGCAAAGGCACTGTGCAGGCGGCTTCTATATAATAAAGAATGATCCCGATTCAGATCGATATACAAAAAGCCGCCCCAAAGTGATTGCTCACTTTGGGGCGGCGGAAATTATGCGGCGTTGCCCAAGCTTTGCGCGGTGCGCTCACGAGGGCGCGCCGCCCTTGCCGGGGGCGGGCAGCTTTGCGGCAGGCTTGGCGGCGGGGGAGGAAAGAACGAACCAGAAGGTGGCGCCGCGGCCCAAGGTGCTGTCCACGCCGAAATCGGCGCT
The DNA here is from genome assembly GCA_004555405.1 of Subdoligranulum sp. Lineage (GTDB taxonomy): Bacteria > Bacillota > Clostridia > Oscillospirales > Ruminococcaceae > SFIE01. The sequence continues at coordinate 24,863 of SFIE01000007.1, read as the reverse complement.
GTGGCTTTGCAGAATGGCCTTGGTGATGGAAAGCCCCAGCCCGGTGCCGGTTTTGCCGCTGTCGCTGCGGCTGCGGTAGTAGCGGTCAAAAATGCGGGGCAGATCGTCGGCGGCAATGCCGGGGCCATGGTCCTGCACTTCTACGCGGCAGCCCCGGGGGGTGGGCAGGCAGCGCACGGCAAACCAGCCGTCAGCACCCAGATGATGGCTGGCGTTGCCCAAAAGATTGTGCAAAACGCGCTCCATCATGGCAGGGTCGGCCTGCACGGGGCACACATCGTCGGCCTGCACCTCCAGCGTCCAGCCGTTTTGCGCACACACGGCCTCGTAGCGCTCGGCCACCTCGCTGCACAGCTGGGCCATATCAAATTCCACCAGCTGGGGCTTCTGGCTGCCGCTGCGCACGCGGCTGAGCTCCATCACGCTGTTTACAAGGCCGCTCAGGCGGTTGGTTTCGTCAATGATAATGCCCAGCTGGGCGTTGCGGCGCTCGGCGCTGTTGCCGGTCAGGTCGCGAATGGTTTCCGCATAGCCCTTGATCAGGGTCAGCGGGGTGCGAAGATCATGGCTCACATTGGCCAAAAGCTCCTGCTGCAGCTGGCTGGTGCGCTCCACCTCGGCGGCCATGTGGTTGAAATCCTGTGCCAGCTGGCCCATTTCGTCCTGCCCGGAGCGGCTTACGCGGGCGGAGTAATCGCCCTTGGCAATGCGGCGTGCAGCGGCGGAAAGCTCGCTGATGGGCTGGGTGAACCAATCGCCGAACCAGATGCTGGCCGCCAGGCTAATCAGAAGCACCAGCCCCAAAATGACAGGCAGAAGCTGGTTCATCACCATGCCCGCAATGCGGATCTGATGCAGGTTGGTGCTTACCAGCACGGCATACTGCCTGTCGGCGCTCAGGCGGCCTACCACCATCTGGGCGGCATCGCTGCTGGTGCTTACGATCTCATACAGCTCGCCCTTGTCAAACACGGCCTCGCGCAGCTTCACGGCCACATCGGTGTCGCGGTCGGTCAGATTGCTGGTGCTCCAGCCCACGGCGGGGCGGTTTTCGTGTACAAGGCAGGGATACAGGTTTTCGGCATAGTTTACATATTGCAGGCTGACATCGCTCACCTCCACGCAGGTGTTGGTCACATCCAGCGTGCCGTCGTTCATGGCGATGTTCACCTGCTCCCAGAATTCCGGGTTGAGCTTTAATTTCCAGAAGGTGCGCTCGCTGATGGGCTCGGGCGAGGAATCAATCATGCTCACCAGAGTGTCGGCCTTTTGGCTCAGCTGGGTGCGGATAAAGCGATTGTAGCGGGGCTGCAGAAGAAAGGTGGTGAGCCCCCACACCAGCAAAAGAATAAGAGCGGTCATGCCGCACAAAAACACGGTAAGGCGGGCGCGCATACTGAGCCTGCGCTCGGCGGCCGGGGTGCGGCGGTATAGTGGAGTAGACATAGTGCGCTTCCTTATTCGGCCTCGGCGTTGGGGTCAAACTTATAACCGATGCCCCACACGGTGGTGATATAGCCGCGGCATTCGCCCAAATGGCTGCGCAGCATCTTTACATGGGTGTCCACGGTGCGGTCCTCGACAAAATAGTCATAATGCCACACATTCTGCAAAATTTTTTCGCGGCTCAGCGCCAGCCCCTTGTTGGTGGCCAGATACACCAGCAGATCGAATTCCTTGGGGGTGAGCGCCACTTCTTTTCCGGCCACGTGTACGGTGTGGCTGGCAGTGTCGATGCTCAGCTTGCCGAATACAAATCGGTCGCCGCTTTCGGAAGCTTTGGGCATGGTGCGGGAGAGCACGGCCTTTACCCGGGCCACAAGCTCACGCGGGCTGAAGGGCTTTACCACATAGTCATCGGCACCGCATTCCAGCCCGGCAAGCTTGTCATATTCCTCGCCGCGGGCGGTGAGCATGATCACGGGGGTTTGGATATGGCGTGCGCGCATTTCGCGCAGGCAGGTCATGCCGTCCATAAAAGGCATCATAATATCCAAAATCACCAGGTCAGCCCCTTCAGAGCCAAGGGCGGTCAGGGCGGCGCTGCCATCACTTGCTTCGCGGCAGGTGAAGCCGGCAAATTCCAGATGCTCGCGGATCAGTTCGCGAATGCGCTGCTCATCGTCAACGATCAGAATGGTGGCCATAGTGTATATCCTCCCTATATAATACAAATTGTATATTTCGGCGCAGCGCTGTGTGGGCCAGCGCAGAATTTTATTTTGTGATGATAGCACACAATCATGGGAAAAATGTGAAAATTGCAGCGTTTGGGGTGCTGCTGCCTTTATTTTACTCCCTCGGGGGGCATGGGAGCAAGAAAAAATGCATAGCATATAACGGATCATGTAACCATCGGCAGGCTGGCCCTGCCGGAACAGGAGGCAGGATATGTTTGTGCTTACCATGGGAAAAAACGCTTTGCGCCGGGCAGGGGCGGCCATTGCCTGTATGGCGTGTATTGCGGGGGTGCTGGCGGCAGCCGACCGGCTGGGCGGCGGCACCGTGACCACCGGGGCATCTGCGCAGGCGCGCATTGGCTCGGTGCAGGAAATGGCCGAGTATTTTACGGGGCTGGGCATGGAGGTGGATGTGACCACGGCGGCAGCCGACCGCGTGAAGATCCCCCGCAAATGGGACGATAGTTTTCGCGCCTTTAACGGCGTGATCGCCGAAAGCGGGCTGAGTCTGGAAAAATACAAAGGGCGCAAGGTGGAAAAATGGACTCTGCTGTGCCCGGCACTTTCCGGCGCAGAGGGGCAGACCTACGGCGTGCTGCTGCTGTATAAAGAAAAGCCGGTGGGGGTGTATCTGCTCACGCAGCCCGGCGGCGAGGTGACGGGCGTGGAGTCGGCCCGGCAGACCATGGCCGAGGCCGCGCTGCAGCAGGGGGAGGAGGCCGCCGCAGCCGCACCGGAGGAGGAAGCAGAAATCGTAAGTGCAGACATTGGCGACGAGGAGGCCGAAGCCGCCGAGGCGGCAGCACTGGCCGAAACTGCCGGGGAGTGGCCGGTGGATTGAGTTCTGCACTTTTACGCAAAAGGCAGAATCTATCGAAAAAAATAAACTAAATCAGCAAGTCACACAAATAGATTTTAAAAAATTTTGGAAATAAAAAGAGAAAAATAAATTTTCGATCTTGTACCTGCGTGGGGAACACGCTAAAACCAGACCACACGGTAGGTTCTGTGATTTCCCGCGTGGAGTATGAGGGTTCCGCGGCGCACTGCTGCGGTACAAAAATCCATAAATGAGGAAATGAGGTAGATCACCATGAAAAAGTTTGTCGCACTTGCACTCGCCGGCGCAATGGCAACCTCTTTGGCAGCCTGCGGCGGTTCCACCGTTTCTTCTGCTGCACCCGCAGCTTCCGGCGCTGCTTCCACAGCAGCGCCTGCACCTGCAGCAACCGGTGATAAAGAGCAGCTTGTTTTGGGCACCGGCGGCACCACCGGCACCTACTATGCAGTGGGCGGCGTGATGGCCACCGTGCTGAACGACAAGCTGGAAAAATCGAACCTGACCGTTACCTCTACCGGCGCTTCCAAGGCAAACATTCTGGATGTGGACGATGGCGTTTCTCAGCTGGCCACCGTGCAGAACGACGTTATGTATTATGCCTACACCGGCACCGATCTGTTTGAGGATGTGGGCAAGATCGAAAGCTTCTCTGTGATCGCCGGCCTGTACGATGAGACCGTGCAGATCATCACCTGCGATCCCAGCATCAAGACTGTGGCTGACCTGAAGGGCAAAACCGTTTCCGTTGGCGATGCAGGCTCCGGCGTTGAGTTCAACGCAAAGCAGGTTCTGGAAGCTTATGATCTGAGCTTCGAGGATATCAAGGTTGTAAACGCAGGCTTTGGCGATTCTGCCGACAGCCTGAAGGATGGCAAGATCGACGCTGCATTCGTGGTTGCAGGCGCACCCACCACCGCCGTTGTTGACCTGGCCACCAGCAAGCCTGTAAGTCTGGTTCAGCTGGATGCTGAGCATATTGCCAAGCTGCAGAGCACCTACAACTTCTACACCGAAACTGTGATCCCCGCAGGCACCTATGCCGGTCTGGACGAGGATGCCACCACCGTTTCCGTTCGCGCTACTCTGATCGCTTCCAACAGTGTTTCCGAGGATGCGGTTTACGAGCTGACCAAGGCCCTGTTTGACAACCAGCCCGAGCTGGCAGCAGGCCATGCAAAGTTTGAGCTGCTGAACCTCGAGGATGCCGTTAAGGGCATGAGCGTGCCTTTCCACAGCGGTGCTGCCAAGTACTATGCTGAGCAGGGCATCAAGGTTGACTGATCAGCTGCGCCCCGGCAAAAAAGCAATACTTGCGGCGGCTGCAATCACGCTCCTGGCGGTTGCAGCCGCCTTTTTGGTATGGAGCCGCAGCGGATGGTATTTAACGCTGCGCGATACAAACGGAGAGCTGTATGCCCGCTATCCCATACAAAACGGCGAATGGTTCAGCGTGGAGTTTATTCATTCGGTGAATAAAAGCCCGCTTACCGATTGTTATCAGATCCAGGATCACCAAATTTATGTGGAAAAAACGATCTACTACGGCTTTGGCGCCGGTGTACAGACCGAGATCGAACCGGGGCAGGAACTGACCTACGGCGACGACGGAAGCATGATCGTGACCGGATTCCACAAACGCATGGATCACCTGCAATACATTGTGGGCACCGTGTCGGACCACTGGCTGGTGGTGAACGGCGGCCAGCAGATCAGTCTGCGGGATCTGTGCGGAAAAAATGCCGTGGTGAGCTTTCACTGCGAGCATTTCTGGTTTTGAACATTCCAGCGGGACCCCGCTGAATGGATAAAGGCCTGCCCCCGGGGACCAAGCATATCTTGGAGCAATGGGCTTTGGGCAGGCAGTAAGGGCAATACCGCATCATTCTAAGTGCCGCAGCCGCCGGAGCGGTGCTTGAGCCGTCAGGCGGGAATTGTGCGGTGCTGCCTAAGGAAAAAAGGAGGAATTAGCGTTGGACGAGAAAAAAACCAATGCCGTCACCGAAAGCCAGGCTGCCGATGTGGGCACGCAGGCCGATGTGGACGCCATTATGAAAAAGTATGACCGCGAATCCAACACGCGCCCGTGGGAGGGAAAGCCCGCAAAAGTGATCCAGCTGCTGCTGGCGGCATTCTCGCTGTTCATGATCTGCATGAACCTGTTTGCCGTGTGGGACGAGCGCATTCGCCGCCCGCTGTTTCTGGGCATTGTGGTTTTGTTTGTGTTCCTTTTGTTCCCCATCAAAAAGGGCATGAAGCAAAAGGTGAACCATGTTCCCATCTATGATATCATTCTGGCCCTGATGGGCAGCGGCTGTTTCTTTTATTATGTGTTCAACTACCGCACCATCATCAACCACGCCACCCGTATCAGCCAGCTTGAGCAGGTTTTGGGCATCATCGGCATTCTGATTCTGGCCGAGTGCTGCCGCCGGGTTACCGGCATTCCCATTCTGGTGGTGGCAGGATGCTTTGTGGCCTATGCCTTTTTGGGTGCGGGCAAGAGCCTGCGCATCGTGATCTATAACCTGTTCTACACCACCACCGGCGTGATCGGCACTCCCGTGGGCGTGTGCAGCACCTACATTGTTCTGTTTGTTATTTTCGGCGCTTTTCTGGAAGCCACCGGCATTGCCGACTTCTTTATTTCCTGCGCCAACGCTCTGGCGGGCAGCTCTACCGGCGGCCCTGCAAAGGTGGCCGTTATCTCCTCGGCACTGTGCGGCATGGTTTCCGGCTCTTCGGTGGGCAACACCGTTACCACCGGCTCGGTGACCATTCCCATGATGAAGAAAACCGGCTATCCCGGCGAGTTTGCCGGTGCGGTGGAAGCTGCCAGCTCTACCGGCGGCCAGATCATGCCCCCCATCATGGGTGCGGCGGCCTTTCTGATGGCCGAGATCGTGGGCGTGCCTTATGCCGATATCGTTGTGCGCGCCATTCTGCCCGCTATTTTGTACTTTGGCGGCATTTTCCTGATGGTGCATTTCCGCGCAAAGCGTTTGGGCCTGCGCGGCCTGCCCCGCGAAAGCCTGCCTAAGTTTAAAAACCTGCTGCCCAAGTTCTATCTGCTTTTGCCCCTGGTGGTGCTGGTGGTTATGATCGTTCGCGGCTTCACCATGAGCCGCAGCGCCATTATTGCCACCCTTCTGTGCATTGCCGTGAGCATGGTGGATCAAGAACACCGCATGGATCTGCAGGGCCTTATCAAAGCGCTGGAAGCCGGTGCCCGCAACACCCTGAGCATTGCCGTGGCCTGCGGCATTGCCGGCATCATTGCAGGCGTTGTCACCATGACCGGCCTTGGCCAGATCTTTATCAGCGCCATCGTGGGCATTGCCAACGGCCAGCTGATGATCGCTCTGGTGCTCACCATGCTGTGCTGCATTCTGCTGGGCATGGGCGTTCCCACCACCGCCAACTACATCATCATGGCCACCACCTGCGCGCCGATTCTGACCACCGGCATGCACCTGAACGCCATCTGCGCCAATATGTTCGTGTTCTACTTCGGCATTGTGGCCGATATCACCCCGCCCGTGGCACTGGCTGCCTATGCAGGCTCGGCCATTGCCAAGAGCGACCCCATGAAAACCGCTTTCAACGCCACCCGTTTGGCCATTGCGGCTTTCCTGGTGCCCTATATCTTCTGCATGAACCCCGCCATGCTGTTTATTGATACCACACCGATCGATGTGGTGCTGATCATCATCACCAGCTTTGCCGGCATGATCGCCATTGCCAGCGCACTGGAAGGCTATATGCTGCGCAATCTGAATGCCCTTGAGCGCATTCTGCTGGCAGCAGGCGGCCTGGCCATGCTGATCCCCGGTGCCGTGACCGACCTGATCGGCGTGGGCATTCTGGCCGCAATGGTCGTGCTGCAGCTGCCGGGCCGCAAAAAAACGGCTGCCTGAGGCATGGACTGAACGGCAAAAAACTGCATGAGATAAAAAATTCTCCCGCCAAAGCCATAGGCTTTGGCGGGAGCTTTTTGTGCTGTTTTACAGCTCGGTGTAAAAATCTTCCTGGCGGGCGGCATCGTCGCCCAGGTCTTTATCAATGGCGGCCTTGCGGCTGTCCAAAAGCAGCGACTGGCTGTAGTGATAATAGCGGTCGCAGCCGTTTTCACGAATAAAGCGCATACTGTCCTCGCCCAGCGTGAGCTCGGTCACAAACACCACAAGCTCCTGCCCGGCCGGGAACGCCTTTTCCATAAAGTCAAAGCAATGTTCCAGTGCCTCGCTGGCCTGCCCCACCGATTCCTCGCGGCGGCGCACCTGCGCATTAAAGCCCACACGCACCGCGGCAAAGGGCTCGCCGTTTCCCAAAAGGCTCTGCCAGTCCTTCATCAGGGCAGCCGCATGGGAACCGGCGGCGATCTGGCGGCGGGTCAGCAGCCCGGCGGCGCGATCATGCGAAAGCTTTTCGGCGTAGGCCGAAACCAGCGAGTGATAGCAGGCCTCGGCATCCGGCGCAGCATCCAGAGCGGTGCGGAAGCTTTTGAGCAGGGCATAGCAATCATCGGTGATGGAATCCTGATCGTGTGCGGCGGCAAAGCGGGCGTTCAGGCCGCTGATCAGCAGGCTGACAAGGCTGATGCGCTCATCAAAACCGGCTTTCAGCACGCGCTGGTATACCGTGGGGGAAACCTCGCCCGCAAAAATTTTTTCCACGCCGTAATCATCGCGGTATTTGGCATACAGATCCAGATGGGCGGCAAAATCGCGCGCGATCTCCTCATCCTGCAAATACTGGCCCACCGTGCCTTCGTCCACGGCAATGCCAAGGCTTTCGTAGCTGAACAGCAGCACCGAAAGATCTTCCCAGCCGCGGGCGGTGACAAATTTGGGGCCGCCCACATCGGCGGTGATGGAGTAAAAATGCTTGGGCCGAAGCTCCAGATAGGCAAGGATCGCCGGGTGGATCTGCTGGGCACGGGCATATTCGCGCCACACGGGCAGATCGGGCTCAAGATCCATGCGGCGCACACGGTCCAGCGTGACGATATCAAAATCACGCACACTGCGGTTGTATTCGGGCGGGTTGCCTGCGGCGGCGATCAGCCAGCCCTCGGGCACGGGCTGGTTGCCAAAGGTTTTGCATTGCAAAAACTGCAGCATGGTGGGGGCCAGCGTTTCGCTTACGCAGTTGATCTCGTCAATAAACAGAATGCCCTCCTGCAGGCCGGTATCCTCGATCTTCTGGTACACGCTGGCAATGATCTCGCTCATGGTGTATTCGGTCACGCTGCGGTCGGCCCCGGCATAGTGCTTTTGGCGGATAAAGGGCAGGCCCACGGCGCTTTGGCGGGTGTGGTGGGTGATGGTGTAGGAAACCAGCCCCACGCCGCATTCCCGGGCCACCTGCTCCATGATCTGGGTTTTTCCAATGCCCGGAGGGCCCATCAGCAAAATGGGGCGCTGGCGCAGGGGCGGAATCACATATTCGCCCAGCTCGTCCTTTTGCAGGTAGGCGCGCAGCGTGTTTTTGATCTCTTCCTTGGCGCGTTTGATATTCATAGGCTGTTCCTCTTATCCTCACATAATATGTTCGTCCGGCTGCCAGTCATCCTCCCAAAAAGGGGTGCTTGGCGGCGGGGCGGGGGCAAATTCCTCACTGTCCAGCACAAGGCGCATGGCCCAGGGCGGCGTTTCGGGGCCCTCGCCCAAAAACAGAAAGGCGGTGTCGTATTTGGGCGGCTTTTCGGGAAAGATCCCCTTGCCGTCGGTAAAATACAAAAGCCCCCGGGGCAGGGCCATCTGCCCGGCAGCCACCAGCCGGTCTACATGGCAAAAGGCAGGGCGAAAATCGGTTCCGCCGCCGCCCAGCAGCGTAAAGCTGTGCAGATAGGCGTCCAGCTCGTCGGGGCTTTGCAGGGCGGTGTCCTGCCGCACGGCATCGTCACATTGCAGAATGCGCAGGCGGCAGCGGCTGAAAAAGCTGCCGGTGGAACGCAGCAGCGTAAAGGTTTCGGTGAGGAACCCCTTCACCAGCTCGCCGCTGGTGGACTGGCTGGTGTCCAGCACGATCACAAGATCGTGGATCTTGCTGGATTCGCGCGTTTCCAACGGCTCTAAAAGCGGCATATTGCCATACACCTGCAAGCCGTAGCTGTAAAAGCCTAAATCAAAGGAATCCGGGTCAAGGTGAGGCTCTTCCCGCAGCACGGCAAAGCGGCGCAGAAAATCGCGGTAGCTGCGGCGGCTTTGCCCGGCCTTGATCTGGGCCGAAAGCGCCTTGCCGCTTTGCCCGGCCTCGCTTTGCTGGCGCTGCTGCTCGGATTCCACCTGCCGCCCGCGTTTTTCCCAATCCTGCCCGGCCGAAACCATGGGCGGGGCCATGGGCTTTTCGCCCGGCCAAAGGCCATGCTCGTCCACAAAAAATTCGCGGAACAGCTTTTGCAGCTGTTCGGGGGTGCAGTGCAGCGCCAAATGCCGATAGATGGGCCCGGCGGCCACAGGCCCGGCGGCGCGAAGCTGCTCATACAGCTGGGTGCGCGTCCAGCTGAGGGGGCGCGAAAGGCTGGCAACGCCTAAGTGGTCCAGCGAATATTCCACGGCAATATCGCACGCAAGGCCCCAAAGGTCTTTGCTGCGCGCACCGCGCAGCCACAAATGCCGGAACAGGCAGTGAAACACGGTGTGCAGATAGGCGCGGCTGAGCGCCTTGCGGTTGTGCTGCCACAGCTCAATGATGTGCGGCGGCAAAAAGCGCAGCGAAAGGCCATCGGTATACAGTGCGGTGCCGTTTTCGGCGCATTGCCACGGCAGCGCCGACAGCACCGGGTTTAAAAATCGCAGCTCAAGATACAGCTCGCTGCGCACCACTTCTAAAATGCGGCGGGCCATTTGCTCTTGCCATTGGGCCTGCGACTGGGGTTTCGGCATGATCGGCGGCACCTCCCTTTTTTAGCTTGTATGCTGTCATTATAGCACGATGTACAAGGGCGAACAAGACACAAGAAAGCCCCGCTGCGGTAGATCCGCGGCGGGGCCGTGTGCATCAATTTTATAAAGATGGCTTTACACCTGCAGCTGCTCAATGCGGCCGGGCAGATCGCCGTAGCCGGCGGCTTGCAGCGATTTTTCGCTCACGCACATGGGCAGGCTGAGGGTGCCGTCTTCGGCTTCAAAAATCATCCAGATCATGTAATCGTCGTGCTTTTTGGTGCGCAGTCTGCCCAGCGAAAACAGGGATTGCAGGTCACACTCATCGGCGGAAAGCGCCAGCGGGAAATCTGCACGATAGCCGTTCCGGTCGTCGGCATCAATAAAGCTGTGCAGGGTGTTTTGGTCAAACCAATCCGAAAAAACGGTGTTCAGCTGCGAGCTGCAGTAGCAGAAATAGTCGCTTTCGCAAAGCCATACCCGCGAAAGGGCAGGGGGTTCGGTGCTGACGATCGCTCCCAGCCCAAGGGCGCGCAGCGCGGCGATGGTATCGGGGAAGCTTTCGGTGACCTGCACCGTGTAGGTGCTCTGAAATTCCTTGCCGTAGGGCGTGCCGCTTTGAATTTGAAACTGAGGGGGCCACAGCTCCAGCGTGGCCAGCACACGGGCGTGTTCGTCCAGTCGGCCGGTGAGACCCAAACGGCCGGTGTCGCTGCGCAGGGCATCCAGAATGCGGGCAATGGCATCGGGATCGGAAATGGTTTCGTTGGCCAGGCTGAAAGCGCCTGCGGCACGGATCAGGGAATAATCCGCGTCACGGATGTTCAGCAGGGGGCTGCAGGCGGCATCCATTTCGGCACAGTCGGAAAGAGCGATATAATCCTGCACGATCACAGGGGTGAGCCACACGCCGTAATCGCGCTGAATGCATTTCCCGTTTTTCAGGGTGTAGGTGATGCTCAGGGTCTGGCGGCCGATATCGGGATAATCGGAATTGTTGTAGGAATTGGCCAAAAGCTGGCCGCTTGCGCGGTGCTCGGCCACGGCATCGGCCTGCAGCTGCAGAACCGCCTGAATGGCTTCGGGGCTTTGCAGGGTCACATTGCCGTACAGATACGAGGTGGTGTTGTGGCCGGTGTAAACATACCGGTCAACATAATCGAACTGGCCGCGGAAGTTCACGATCACATCGGCGATCGTGTCGGCGGCGGGCTGGCGGCTCTCATAGCCAAGGCCGCCCGTACACATGGCCGCCATATAGCCCGTGACCACCGCCGTTAAGGCAAGGCCCAGGGGAAACGCCTTGAAAAGCCCTTTGGCGCCGCGATTCAAAATGGTTTCCAGAATGAAAAAGCCGAAAATGCCGCAAACCGCTGTGCCAAGCAGCAGCATCCCAAGGGTGGGCACACTGCGGATGGAGCACGCAAACACATAACCGCCGGTGGGGCACAGGATCAGCATGGCCAAAACGCGAATGATCAGCGCCAGCAGCCCGGTGCGCGAGGGGGCTTCGGCGCGCTCGCTGGGGCGGCGCACATAAAGCGCACACGCGGCGGCAAGGATCGCCGCAGAAAGCACGGCCCACAGCGGGCACAGCCACCACGGAAGCTGCACGGCGCTGTCTGAGCCGAGGAAAAGAACCGTGGCAAAGTCGGTCAGGCCCAGCGTGAGCGGGCTGAAACGAGCCACCACAATCAGCGGCAGGCCCGTGACATGGCCATACAGAAATTCATTGCACATCATTTCGTGTACAAGGAAAAGGAACAGCGGCGCACACAGCAGCACGCCCGCAAAGATCAGCGTGTCAAACACGCTGCCGGTTTGGGTGGAAACCAGAAACGCCACGCTGAGCATACCCGCCAGCGAAACCAGCCACAGCGCAAGGCCGAACCCGGCTGCCCCGGGGGCAAATTCCGCCGTGGGAAAACGCATTTGGCGCACAGCCGAAAGCAAGAGCGTTGCGCCGTAGTTCAGCGCCATGGGCAGGGCCACGGTGAAAAAGGCAGCCATATAATGGGCGCACAGCAGCTGCTTTCGGGTAAGGGGCAGGCTGTGGTAAACATCCACGGCCCGGCGGTTTTGCATATAGGCCGTTTGGCTCAGGCCTACCACCGCGGCAGCAGCCACCCACAAAAGCGGCACAAGGTATATCGAAGTACAGGTGAACAGCCCGCCCAGCCCGAATACGCCGCTCATGGAATAGGCGGGATCAAGCTCATTATACGAAAATGCGCCAAGCAGATACTGCAGGGGCATACACACAAAGCCAATGCCGAGGATCAGCCCGGCCAGCGAAAGATTCTTGCGCATAAGGCCGCAAAGAAAAGCCCAAAAACGGCTTTTATTGCAGGATGTTTTTGCAGTCATAGCCCACAGCCTCCATTTCTCCGATAAAAATTTCCTCCAGCGTTAAGGGCAGGGCCTCGGCAAACACCGGGCCAAGGCCTTGCACCGTGCGCAGCGTGTCCTCGGCATCACCGCGCACCAAAAGCGTTGCCATGCTGCCCTTTTGCTGCACCTGCAAAAGCTTCAGCCCGCTGCGGCTCCAATCGATCTTTTCGCGGAACACGGCCTGGATCTTGCACAGGCCGAATTTCAATTCGTCCAGCTCCTGCTCAAACAGCACGCTGCCCTTGTGCAGCAGACCAATGTGATCGCACAGATCCTCCAGCTCGCGCAGATTGTGGCTGGTGATCACCACGGTCATATCCCGGTCGGCAATTTGCTGCGCCAGCAGCTTTTTGATCAGCAGGCGGATCACAGGGTCCAGCCCGTCAAAGGCTTCGTCCAGCAGCAGATACTGCGGGCAGCACGACAGGGCAACCAAAAGCGCTGCCTGCCGCCGCATTCCCTTGGAAAAGCTGCTCAGCCGCTGGGTGGTGTCGATGGGAAAAACCGCCTTCAGCTGGGCGCACAGCATATCCGAAAAGCCCGAATACATGGTGCGGTAGAATTTCAGCAGATCCTCGGTGGTGCTTTTGGGGGGAATATACAGATCGTCGGCCAGATACAAGATCTTATCCTTGGTGGCGGGGTTTTCCCAGGCGGGTGAGCCGTCCAGCAGCACCCGGCCCTCATCGGCGCGGTATACGCCCGAGATCAGGCGCAGCAAGGTGGATTTTCCGCTGCCGTTGGGGCCCACCAGGCCATAGATGCAGCCGGGCTTGATTTGCAGATTCAGGTGTTCCAGTGCGGCAAGGCTGCCGAAGCGCTTGGTGGCGTTTTGAATTTCGATCATGGCTGTAAGCCCTCCTCGTTGCATTCTTCCTGCACCCATGCAAGAATCGTTGGTAGATCGGCCCCGGCCAGCCGTGCCTGCTGCACGGCAGTGCGCACGGCCTGCTGGCACTTGGCCAGCATCAGCGCACGGGCGCTGTTGCTCTCGGCCACAAAGCTGCCCTTGCCCGAAACCGAGCAGGTGATCCCGGCGGCTTCCAGTTCCTGATAAGCCTTTTGAATGGTGTTGGGGTTGATGCCCAGCTCACCGGCAAGGCTGCGCACGCTGGGCAGCTGTGTGCCCGGCGGGTAAACGCCCAGCATCACAAGCTCGGCAATGCGGTTTTTGATTTGCAGATAGATGGGATCTTTGCTTTGATAATCCAGTGTGATCAAACCATCGGCCCTCCTTTGCATAGAATTTTGAAAGTACTACACTGTCTTAACTGTATTATTCTAATTGGTACAGTTAGAGCATAGCATAACACACAAGGCCTGTCAAGTAAAAGGCATAGAAAAAGCAGCCCCAAAGCAAAATTGCCTTGGGGCTGCGGGGAGTAGCCATAAATGGGAATTTACAGTACTTCGGTTTCGGTTTGCTCGGCCATGTGGTGCTTTTCAGCGTAGCCGGTCAGGAACAGGGTCAGTGCGCCGTCACCCGTTACATTGCAGGCCGTGCCGAAGGAATCCTGCAGGGCGAAGATGGCCAGCATCAACGCCGTGCCGGTATCGGTAAAGCCCAAAACACCCGTGATCAGGCCCAAGCTTGCCATGACCGTGCCGCCGGGCACGCCAGGTGCGCCGATGGCAAACACAGCCAGCAGCACGCAAAACAGTACCATGGTGCCCGCCGAGGGAATGAAGCCGTACAGAATCTTGCTGATGGTCATCACAAAGAATACCTCGGTCAGCACGCTGCCGCACAGATGGATATTCGCAAACAGCGGAATGCCGAAGCTGACCATATCCTTGCGCAGCACCTTGCTCTTGCGGGCGCACTGCAACGCCACAGCCAGAGTTGCTGCACTGCTCATGGTGCCAACGGCAGTCAGGTAGGCAGGCCCATAGTGGCGAACTACTTCCCAGGGGTTATGGCCGCTATAAGCACCGGCAACGGCATAGAGCACGGTCATCCACAGGAAGTGCCCGATCATCACAATCACAATTACACTCAGGAACACCGGCAGCTGGCGCGTGATGGAACCCTCCCAGCTCAGGCAGCAGAAAGTGCAGCCGATGAAGAACGGCAGAATGGGAATAATGACCCGCTGTACGATTTCGAGCACGATGTTCTGGAATTCCTGCAAAAGTTGGATCATGGTTTTGCTGTTCGTCCAGACCGATGCCAGGCCCACAAGCACGCTGAGCACCAGCGCACTCATCACGGGCATGATCTGGGGAATATTCAGTTCAAAAACGACCTCGGGCAGTGTGTTCAAGCCCTCGACCTGATCCGCAATATTCAGATGAGGAATGAGCGCATACCCAGCCCCGGCACTGAGCAGAGCGGCCAATACGCTGGAGGTATAGGCAATAACCAGCGCCACGCCCAGCATACGCGAAGCGTGCGCGCCCAGCCGCGTGATAGAAGGTGCCACAAAGCCTATAATGATGAGCGGCACACAGAAAGTGATGACCTGGCCCATAATGTACTTGGCCGTAACAATGACTTCCATCACGCTTTCGGGCAAAACGAAGCCCAAAAGGATGCCCACTACCATCGCAAGAAGCAACTTGGCAGGCAGGCTGTGCAAGACTTTTTTCATAACACGATTCTCCTGTTCCAGTATTATAGTTCCATATATAGCATATAGCAATACCGGGGGCGCAGGCCAAAAAGCAGCGCCCCCGGCACTACATCAAAATAGCAGGGGAAAAATTACTTGGAAAGCTTGACCTTGCTTGCCTTATAAGCGTTCATGGCGCCCTGGTCAAGATGATTTTCCATGGCAGCACCAGCATCGGTCAATTCCTGTGTGAAGTCCTCGCCTTTGATCAGGCGGGCCAGGTCATAGTTTGCTTCCAGCTCACTCAGGTCTTTCACTTCGCTGGCAGGTCTGCGGCTGAACACCCACAGCGTATTGCCGCGCTCGATTACAGCGGTTTTACCGACTTCCAGATCCTTTACGGCATTCTCAAAATCCGAGCCGTAATAGGACAGTTCGCTGGGCATGATCACCACGCTGTTGCGGTTGGCAGCCAGATCGCTTTCGGAATCGTAGTCCATGCCAACGACCTTGAATGCAGCCGAAAGGGTATCGTCTGCAAGTTCGTCCAAGGCTTCGCCGCCGTTCACCTTGTCGGCAGCTTCCTGAGCGAGAGCCTTCACGGCATCTTTATCGTCATCGGTCACTTCGTGGTCGGTATCATCGGTGTTGGTCAGAGGCAGCACCAGCACATCGCCAGCCACGGCGTTATCGTTCAGCCAGGACTTTTTTTCCTCGTCCGTAACCGGGGTTTCGCCATCTGCACCATAAATGGCTTCAAACAGCGAGCTGTAAGCCTGGTTGCGGCGGTAAGCATCGCGAATGGTGGCTTCCCCGATGCCGTTTTCAGCATACAGATCGCCGTAGTTCTGCATGGTCTGCTGGGTCAGAGAATCGATCTGCGAAAGCTGATCGTCGGTCAGCTGAATGCTGCGGGCGGTCAGGGCGGCATCCAGACCGGCGCTGTATTCCAGATTCTCCAGGGTTTTCTGTGCCACAAATTCGCTGCCGGGCATGGTTTCGCCCTCGTCGGTGGTCACATCGGTTTTCAAAGCCTGCTTAACGGTGGCAGAGCTGTCGTCCACCAGATCCATCAGCTGGTTCACGGCGCTGTACTGGGCCAGCAGGTAGGAACCGGCGCTGAAAGTGGTATCGCCAATGCTGCCCACGCTTTCGGGGCTTGTGATCGTGCAGCCTGCCAGGCTGGCAGCCATGGTGCAGGCAAGCACGGCGCTTGCAATTTTCTTCATGAGAAACGGTCTCCCTTTTTCTGAAAAAATCATAGGCAAAATGCCAATATACTAAAATTATAATATACCGGCAGCACCAATGCAAGGCGCTGCCGGTGATTTTGTGCTTCAGGCTGTGGTTTCGGGGGAGGGGGCAGGCTGCGGCTGCTGGATCAGCGGGGTAAGCGCGCGGCGCAAAACCTCCAGCGGCTTTTCGCCGCTTGCCACGCGCACGGCCACATAGGGGCGCGCCTTGGTGTTCATCATCACGCGGCCCGGCAATGCGGCCAGCAGGGGGCGCATTTTTTCCACATCCAGAGCCTCGCTGTACAGCAGCAGCATATCGCCGCGCTGCGTGATCTCGGTAAACCCGGCGTTGGCGGCGGTAACACGCACCAGCGAAACATCCAGAAGGCCGTTCACGCTGTCGGGCGGCTCGCCGTAGCGGTCGACCAATTCATCCAGCACATCGCTTGTATCCTCGGCGCTTTGAATGGCGGCAATGCGCTTGTAGGCTTCAATGCGCCCGGCAGGGTCCGGAATATAGGTTTCGGGGATATAGGCATCCACCGTGATATCCACAAGGCAGTCGCTTTTGTCCGGTGCGGGGGATTCCCCCTTGGCCAGCGCAATGGCCTGATTCAGCATTTTGATATACAGCTCGTATCCCACCGACTGCATGTGCCCGTGCTGGCTGTGCCCCAAAAGGCTGCCTGCACCGCGAATTTGCAGATCGCGCATGGCAATGCGGAAGCCGCTGCCGAAGCTGGTGAATTCGCGAATGGCCGAAAGCCGCTTTTCGGCCACCTCGGTGAGCACCTTATCGCGGCGGAAGGTAAAATAGGCATAGGCCTTGCGCCCGCTGCGCCCCACGCGGCCCCGGATCTGGTATAGCTGCGAAAGGCCCATGCGGTCAGCATCCTCGATCACCAGCGTGTTGCAGTTGCGCACATCAATGCCGGTTTCGATGAGGGTAGTACACACCAGAATGTCGATCTCGTTTTCCAGAAGCTGCTTCCACACCTTGGAAAGCTCGGTCTCGGTCATTTTGCCGTGGGCCACGCCAATGCGCGCGCCGGGCACCATGGCGCTCACTTTTTCGGCGCACTGGTAGATGCTGTCCACCCGGTTGTACAGGTAATAGGCCTGCCCGCCGCGCGCCAGCTCTTTTTTGAGGGCCTCGGCCAGGATCACGGGGTCGTATTCCAGCACATAGGTTTCAATGGGCTGGCGCTCAAAGGGCGGCTGCTCGATGGTGCTCATATCGCGAATGCCGCTCATGGCCATGTTGAGCGTGCGGGGAATGGGGGTGGCCGAAAGGGTGAGCATATCCACCCCGATAAAGGCCTCTTTCAGCTTTTCCTTGTGCTTCACGCCAAAGCGCTGTTCTTCGTCAATGATCACAAGGCCCAGGTTTTTAAACTTTACATCGTCTGAAAGCAAACGATGCGTGCCCACCACGATGTCCACATCGCCGGTTTTCAAATGGGCGATGGTATCCCGGATGGCCCCCGCGCTGCGAAAACGGCTCAAGAGCTCGCACTTGATGGGAAAAGCCTCCATGCGGCTCAGGATCGTGTTGTAATGCTGCCAAGCCAAAAGCGTGGTAGGAGCCAGAATCGCGCACTGCTTGCCGCCCATCACACACTTAAAGGCGGCGCGCAGAGCCACCTCGGTTTTGCCCACGCCCACATCGCCGCACAGCAGGCGATCCATAGGCCAGGGCTGCTCCATATCGTGCTTGATCTCGCTGGCGCTGCTCAGCTGGTCGGGGGTTTCATCGTAGGCAAAGCGTGTCTCAAAATCGTGCTGCCAATCGTCATCGCAGGGAAAAGCATAGCCCTTGGCCTCGTGGCGCTTGGCGTACAGCGTGATCAGCTCTTTGGCCATTTCGGCGGTGGCGGTTTTTACCTTGCGGCGGGTCTTGGCCCATTCCTGCCCGCCCAAGCGGCTGAGCTTGATGGCTTTTTTGCTGTTGTCCTCGCCGGGGGTGCTGTAGCGGCTCAAAAGGTCCAGTTGGGTAACGGGCACATACAGCACATCGCCCTTGTCGTAGTTGATCTGCAGATAGTCCTTCACAACGCCCTGCAGGTCAATGCGCTTGATGCCCTGATACAGGCCGATGCCGTGGTTCTGGTGTACCACATAGTCGCCGGGCTTGATGTCCGAAAGGCTGGCCAGCGCATCCTTGGCCTTTTTGGCGGGGCGGCGCTGGCCCTCAGTGTCGGCCTGGCGGCGGCCTGTGATCAGCGCATAGCGCGCAAAGGGATACTCGCAGCCGCCGGTCATCTGCCCGGGCAGCACATTCACAAGGCCGGGCGCGGCCACGGCATCCCGGGCGCTGGTGGCCGAAAAGCCACGGTCGGTCAGGTCCTTGGCCAGCGCGGCGGCCGCACGCGCGGTTCCGGCCAGCACGGTTACGGCGTAGCCCTGCCGGGTGAAGCTTTGCAGATCCTCGGTAAGGGCCGAAAGCTCGCCGCTCCAGCCGGGCAGGGCGTGGGCGGGGGCGTCCACGATCTCTTTCAGCTTTACATCCGGCATACTGCGGGTGAAGCTTTCGCAGGCAATGCAGGTGCGCTGCTGTGCGGCCTGCAGCAGCACGGCTTCCTCGGGCCAAAGCTCGGCCAGATCGCCGGTGAGCGCGCCGCTTTCCAAAAGACTGCGCACTTCTTCCCGGCGGCGGAACTGGGTGGCGCGGTCTGCATCGCGAATGCCGGAAAGCTCATCCAGCACCAGAATGGGATCGTCAAGATGGTCAATCGGCAGGCCGGGGGCCGGGTAACGCACAGAGTAGTATTTATCCATGGCCTCGGGCATCAGCCCGCCGTCCAGCGCGGCAAGATCCACCTGCATCACCTCGGCCAGCTTTTCTTTTTTGGCGCCCTTGCGCTGGGAAAGAAACTCGCGCAGGGCACTGGCCGTTTGGGCGGCATCGCCGAACAAAACCTCGCGCGCCGGGCTGATGAAGATCTTTTTCAGATTTTCATCGCGGCGCTGGGTGAGCAGATCAAAGCTGCGAATGGTGTCGATCTCATCGTCCCAATATTCAATACGGGCGGGCTGGCGCATATCGGGGGCAAACAGGTCCACAATGCCGCCGCGCACGCTGAACTGGCCCGGGCCCTCTACCTTGTCGCGCCGGTGATAGCCTGCGCCGTACAGCCGTGCAATCAGCTGCTCAGAGGGGATCACGGTTCCGGGCTTCAGTGTGAGGGTGTTGGCGCGAAAATCCTCGCGCGGCACGGTGTATTGCAAAAAAGCCTCGGCGGGCAGGCACACGGCCTGCAGCCGCCCGCCGGCCAGATCGCCCAGCACGGCCAGGCGGCGGTATTCGTATTCGCGGCCTGTGCCCTCAATGGGGCGCAGCACCAGATCCCGGGCGGGAAACACGGCTGCGGCGATGCCCAGCGTGTTCAGATCGGCGGCAAAGCGCGTGGCCTCGGCCTCGCCGGGGGTCACCACGCACAGCGGGCGGCCGGTGTCGCGGGCCAGCGCTGCCAGCATCTGGGCGCGGCCTGCCGGGGGCAGCCCAAAAAGAGCCGCCGTGCCCGGGGTGTCTGCCCCGGCAAGCAATCGCTTGTATTCGCCGGTTTTTGCAAAAAGTGCCTGTTCCATGGCCGCTCCTTTCAAACAGAAAATGATTCTTTGCGCCCTGCGCCCGAAAAGTCAGCACAGGGCAGGGTGTGATTTCGTAAAATGCCTTTGCAAGGGTAAAAAACCTCGGCGGGGCAGGCACGGCCCCGCCGACAGGCGAAACTATCAGTGGTTGTATTTGTTCTGCGCTTCGCTCAGCTTGCCGTTCATGATCAGGCGGCAGATATCCTCCAGATCGGCCAGGCGGCCTTCAATGGCGGTTTTATCCTCGCCCTGCGGCTTGCCCAGCACCCAGTCGGCCAGATCATAGTCGGGGTGCGGCTTGGCACCCACGCCCATGCGGATGCGCGTGAATTCCTGGCTGCCAAGGCGGGCAATGATGCTTTTTAAGCCGTTGTGCCCACCGGCCGAGCCGCTGGGGCGAATGCGCACCTTGCCGGGCTTTTGATCAATGTCATCACAGATCACGATCACCTGCTGCGGCGGAATTTTGAAAAATGCGGCGGCGGGGGCAATGCAGTCGCCGCTCAGGTTCATATAGGTGAGGGGCTTTACCAGGATCACCTTATGGCCGTCCACGGTGGTTTGGCTGTACAGCCCCTGCCATTTGCTTTTGTTGGGGGCGGCGTTCCAGCACGAGGCCAGCTTGTCCAGCCCGGCAAAGCCGATGTTGTGGCGGGTGCCATCGTATTTGGGCTCGGGGTTGCCCAGCCCGGCGATGAGCCACACATCGCCCTCAGCGGCAGAATTGCTTTTGAAAAACATGGTGTAAAAGAACCGTCCTTTTGTTTTGACTTGTATGCTTTATTTATCTTGTATGCTTTATTTATATATTTTAAATGTAAGAGGTCACTTGCTTTCGGCTTCCAGCTTTTGCTTTTTGGCAATGTAAGCCTGCATTTTGGGCTTGGCCCAGCCCTCCAGATTGGTTTGGCGTTCGCGGGCAATGCCCATATCCCCGGCGGGCACATCCTTGGTGATGGTGCTGCCTGCGGCGGTGTAAGCGCCGTCGCCCACGGTTACGGGTGCAACCAGATTGGTGTTGCATCCCACGAACACATAGTCGCCGATGGTGGTGCGGAATTTGTTTTCGCCGTCGTAGTTGCAGGTAACGGTGCCGCAGCCGAAGTTGCAGTACTTGCCCACATCCGAATCACCGATGTAGGTGAGGTGGCTCACGGTGTTGCCCATGGCAAAGTTGGAATTTTTGGTTTCCACATAAGCGCCCAAATGCACGCCGTAGCCGGTAACGGTGTCTTTGCGCACATGGGTGTAGGGGCCGATCTTGTTGTTTTCGCCCAGCGTGCTGTCATACACCTGGCTGGCGTTCACAGTGGTGTTTTTGCCCACAACGGCGTTTTCCAGCAGGGTGTTGGGGCCGATCACGCAGCCCTCGGCCACGATGGTTTTGCCCCGCAGAATGGTGCCGGGCAGCAAAGTGGCACCCGGGGCCACCTGCACGCCGCGCTCTACATAAATATCCTCGCTCATCACCTGCACACCGGCGGCGATGAGCTCTTCCAAAACGGCCAGACGTTCTTCGCGCCGGGCGGCAAGGCTTGCACGGGCAGCCTCGCGCTGCTGCATTGTCAGTTCCATTGTATATTTCCTCCGCGCTTTTCCGGCAAAAGCAGAAAAGCAGTATTTTGTGGGGTTTCATCAGGCGGGAAAAAATCAAAAGGCGATTCTATTCCCATTTTAATTCTATCGTATTTTTTGATCTTTGCAATAGATTTTTGTGCGAATTGCATTAAAAATTGGGAAAAATCTTTACATATGATTAGCAAAAAGAATGGATTTTATGAGAAAACTATGTTATAATATTAACGCATTCTGAGAAGGAACAATTATGAGATCATGAAATGCGAACGGGGTGCCCGGAAAGGGCGCCAAGTAAAGATGGAGGTAAACTTTAATGAGCAAAAAGTACCTGTACTACTTTGACGAAGGCACCAAGGCCTTCAATGGTGACATGACCACCATGAAGAACATTCTGGGCGGCAAGGGCGCCGGTCTGGCAGAAATGACCGCAGCCGGTATGCCTGTTCCTCAGGGCTTCACCATCACCACCGAGGCCTGCACGCAGTATTACGCCGACGGCCGTCAGATCAACGACGAGATTGCCGCTGACATTTTTGAGCATGTGAAGGGTCTGGAAAAGATCACCGGCAAAACCTTTGGCGATGTGAACAACCCGCTGCTGGTTTCCGTGCGTTCCGGCGCTCGTCAGTCCATGCCCGGCATGATGGATACCATCCTGAACCTGGGCCTGAACGATCAGGCTGTTGAGGGCCTGGCCAAGAAGACCAATAACCCCCGTTTCGCATACGACTGCTACCGCCGCTTCATCCAGATGTACTCGGATGTTGTTATGGAGCTGGGCAAGAGCTTCTTTGAAGAGAAGATCGACGAAATGAAGGAAGCCAAGGGCGTGAAGCTGGATGTTGAGCTGACCGCCGATGACCTGAAGGAGCTGGTTGCTCAGTTCAAGGCCATCTATCTGGAAAAGCAGGGCTCCGAGTTCCCCCAGGACCCCAAAGAGCAGCTGATCGGCGCTGTGAAGGCTGTGTTCCGCAGCTGGGATAACCCCCGCGCCAATGTTTACCGTAAGATGAACGAGATCCCCTACGAGTGGGGCACCGCTGTAAACGTGCAGCAGATGGCATTCGGCAACTCCGGCATGAACTCCGGCACGGGCGTTGCCTTTACCCGTAACCCCGCTACCGGCGAAAAGTGCCTGATGGGCGAGTATCTGATCAATGCACAGGGCGAGGACGTTGTGGCCGGTATCCGCACGCCTTCTCCCATCAGCAAGCTGCATGAGGAAATGCCCGAGGTTTACGACGAGTTCGTGCAGATCGCAACCCGTCTGGAAAACTACTTCAAGGATATGCAGGACATGGAGTTTACCATCGAGGATCGTAAGCTTTACATGCTGCAGACCCGTAACGGCAAGCGCACCGCACAGGCCGCTTTGAAGATCGCTATCGACCTGGTGGACGAGGGCATGATCGACGAAAAGACCGCTGTGCTGCGCGTAGAGCCCAAGCAGCTGGACACCCTGCTGCATCCCCAGTTCGACGCTGCTGCCCTGAAGGCAGCCGAAGCAGTGGGCAAGGGCCTGGCTGCATCTCCCGGATCTGCCTGCGGCCAGATCGTGTTTACCGCTGAAGAGGCCGAGGAAGTTGTTAAGAACGGCAGCATGCCCAAGTGCGTGCTGGTGCGTTTGGAAACCAGCCCCGAGGATATCGTGGGCATGCAGGTTTCTCAGGGCATCCTGACCGTGCGCGGCGGCATGACCAGCCACGCAGCCGTTGTGGCTCGCGGCATGGGCGTTTGCTGTGTTTCCGGCTGCGGCAACGACAACGATGTTGTGATGAACGAAGCTGCTAAGACCTTCACCATCAACGGTGTAGAGTTCAAGGGCGGCGACTGGATCTCCATCGACGGCTCTACCGGCAACATCTACAAGGGCCAGATCGCCACTGTGGCTGCCACCGAGAACCCCAACCTGAAGCGCTTTATGGCATGGGCTGACGAAAACCGCCAGCTGAAGGTGCTGACCAACGCCGACAACCCCACCGATGCACAGAACGCTGTGGATATGGGCGCCGAGGGCATTGGCCTGTGCCGCACCGAGCATATGTTCTTTGCTGCCGACCGTATCAAGGCCGTGCGTGAGATGATCTGCGCCCGCACTGTGGAAGAGCGCAAGACCGCTCTGGCCAAGGTTGAGCCCTTCCAGGAGGCTGACTTTGCCGCCATGTACCGCATCATGGGCGACCGTCCCATGACCATCCGCTATCTGGATCCCCCTCTGCACGAGTTCCTGCCCACCAAGGCCGAGGACATTGAGAGCCTGGCCAAGGATATGGGCATGACCGCCGAAGAGCTGAGCAATGTGGTTACAAGCCTGCATGAGTTCAACCCCATGATGGGCCACCGCGGCTGCCGTCTGGCTGTCACCTATCCCGAGATCGCCGAGATGCAGACCAACGCTGTGATCAAGGCTGCTCTGAAGGTTTCTGCTGAAACCGGCAAGATGATCGTTCCTCACATCATGATTCCTCTGGTGGGCGAGGCCAAGGAGCTGCGCTATGTGAAGTCTGTGGTGGTTGCTACCGCTGACAAGCTGATCGCAGAGGCCGGCGTTGACATGAAGTACGAAGTGGGCACCATGATCGAGATCCCCCGTGCAGCTCTGACTGCAGGCGAGATCGCCAAGGAAGCTGACTTCTTCAGCTTCGGCACCAACGACCTGACCCAGATGACCTTCGGCTTCAGCCGTGACGATGCTGCCAAGTTCCTGACCGCTTACTACGACACGAAGATCTACGAGAGCGATCCCTTCCAGCATCTGGACACCAACGGCGTGGGCAAGCTGGTGAAGATGGCTGCAGCCGATGGCCGCGCTGCCAACCCCAAGCTGGGTCTGGGTATCTGCGGCGAGCACGGCGGCGACCCCAGCAGCGTAGAGTTCTGCCACAATGTTGGTCTGGACTATGTGAGCTGCTCTCCCTTCCGTGTGCCTATCGCACGCCTGGCCGCCGCTCAGGCTGCCATCAAGAACCCCCGCAAGTAATCTTCCCGCGATTAGCCTGAAAGCATAAGCATATAAGAGTGCCCCCGGTTTCATTTTTGAAACCGGGGGCATTTTTTGCCAGCGAAGCAGAGATGCTGATGAAAGAAAAAACTATCGACTGAACAGTAAGAAAGCTTTCGCCGGAGAATATTACCGATAGCAGTTGATTTGCGGCGAATTATGTTGCTGTTTCAATCGGAAAAAGGTATAATAAACAAAATGCGAGGAGGACGTCCTCCTCATTCTGCGATACCGCAGAATGATATCTTCTGAAATCATTTCTGCGTTGCGAATGAGCAGCGGGCTGCCTCTTCTGAAAAAGGGAGAAGATTTATATGTTGACCAGCGATGAGCGCATTGCATCTGTCGGTAAAAATATTCAGGAAAAGGCAAACTTGATCTGGAATGTTGCCAATACGCTGTTTGGTGCATTTAAACCTCACGAGTATGGCCTTGTTATCCTTCCCATGGTGGTCATAAAGCGTTTTCATGACTGCTTGCTTCCGACGCATGATGCTGTTTTGAACACCTATAAAAAAGTGGAGCATCTTGCCGTTAAGGATGGGTTTCTGCGGAAAGCATCCGGCTATCAGTTCTATAACATCAGCCCATTCACCTTTGAAACGCT
>SFIE01000061.1 GCA_004555405.1 Subdoligranulum sp. | reverse complement strand
CCAATGAGTATTATTATGCAGCCGATATGCTGCGAAGCGATATCATGTTTTTGCGCCAATCATTTCTGAATGTTTTTTGAGCGGCTGCCAAGCATTTCCTTGAGCTCTTCCATAAAGGTGTTGATGTCGCTGAACTGGCGGTAAACCGATGCAAAGCGCACATAGGCCACATCGTCGATCTTTTTCAGCTCTGCCATGGCCAACTCGCCGATCTGCATACTGGTAACCTCGCGGTCGTACGAATTCATCAGCTGCTGCTCAATGTTATCCACGGCAGCCTCTAAGGTTTGATAGCTCACCTGGCGCTTTTCACAGGCACGCAGCATACCGCCCAACAGCTTTTGACGGTCAAAGGCTTGGCGCGACTTATCCTTTTTCACCACCATGATCGGCACGGTTTCCACGATCTCGTAGGTGGTAAAGCGTTTTTTGCAGCGCAGGCATTCACGGCGGCGGCGAATTTTTTCACCGTCCTCGGTGGGGCGCGAATCGATCACTTTGGAATCAATTTCTCCGCAAAAAGGGCATTTCATAGTAATACCTCTCTAAAATCAGCATGGGGGGATCAGGCATCAGGCCCGATCCCCCATGGTGTTATACAAAAACGGTTTTGGCAGCGCCTTTATGCTTTACAGCACAGGCAAATTATTTTTTGGCTGTCAATTTCTTGTTTTCCCATACCGTGTAAATCGAAGTTGCCAGCAGCAGCGAAGTAAACACACCCGAGATCATGCCCATCATCAGCGGCAGCGTGAAGGTGGTAATACTGTCGAGGCCGTACAGGAAGGAAACCATGGTGATCACTGCCAGTGCCATAACCGTGGTCACCGTAGTGTTGATGGTGCGGCGCAGGCTCTGGTTGACGCTCAGGTTCACCAGCTCCTCGGAAGGCATCTTGGGGAACAGTGTGCGGTTTTCACGGATACGGTCATACACAACAACGGTATCATTGATGGAGTAGCCCAAAATCGTAAGCAGGGCCGCAATAAAGTTGCCGTTCAGGGCCACACCCCAGATCACGAAGGTGCCAAATACAACCAGCAGGTCGTTTGCCAAAGCAGCAATAGCGGATACGCCGCCCACCAAACCGCCGATGTTGCGGAAACGGAATGCAATGTAGGCCAGGATCAGCACCAGTGCAGCAGCCACTGCCACAAGGCTCTTTGCCAGGAATTCATTGCCGATGGTGGGGTTGACATTGCTCATGGAAAGCTCTTGGAAATTGTTTTCGGCAAAGTTTTCGTTGAGCACGGCCACCACATCGGCCACCTCATCGGTGGTCAGGGTCTGGTTGCCTGCCAGCGTAACGGTAAGGGTGTTTTCGCCGGTTGCCACATTGCTGCCGGTCTGATATGCTGCGCCGGAGCCAAGCTTTTCGGAAATGCTGCTTTCCACCGCTGCCATATCGGGCTCGCCCTCATAGCTCATGGTGATCAGGCAGCCGCCCTTAAACTGTACATCCATGTTTACGCCGCGCACCACGCTGCTTACCAGAACCAGTGCAATGATGCAGGCGGAAACGCTGAAGAAGATCTTGCGCTTGCCGGTAATGCTGCGCACAACCGGGGCCTTAGGCTCTTTTACGCCGCCATACAGCCAAGGGTTGCGCAGGGCCTTGATGGCCGATGCGCCGCGAAGCATAACGCGGGCCAGGAACACGCCAAATACAAAGTTGAGCAAAACGCCTGTAAGCAGCGTGTAGCCAAAGGAATAAATGGTGCCGGCCGTAGAGGGGCCAAAGGCAAAGAACAGCGGCGTGAGCAGTTTTGCAAACACGCTGTCGGTGGGGCCAAAAGCGCCCATAAGCACAATGGCAACAATCACGATGGTAACATTGCCGTCGATGATGGGTGCCAAGCCGCGGTTAAAGCCGCTGCGCAGAGCGCTGTCCAGCGTTTTGCCGCTGTTCAGTTCTTCTTTAATGCGCTCGGCCGTAATCACGTTGGCGTCCACGCCGATACCAATGGCCAAAATCAAACCGGCAATACCGGGCAGGGTCATGGTAAAGCTGTTGAACACGGGGAAGTAGCCCGAAACAAAAGCCAGCGTTGCAGCCACCTGACCGAGCAGAGCAATGGCCGCCACAAAGCCGGGCAAACGATAGATCAGGATCATAAAGACGGCGATCAGCGCAAATGCGATCAAGCCGGCCTTTACCATGGCATCCAGACTATTGGCGCCCAAGCTGGGGCTGATGGTGCTGTAGCTTTCTGCCGACAGAGCAAAAGGCAGTGCGCCCGAGTTAATCTGGTTTGCCAGCGTGGAGGCGCTTTCCTGCGTGAAGCTGCCGCTGATCTGTGCCTTGCCATCCGTGATAGGCTCGTTCACATTGGCAGTGCTGATGCACTCATCGTCCAGCCAGATGCTGATGGGCGTTTTATTGTTGAATGCTTCGGTGGTAGCATCGGCAAATGCCTGCTTGCCGCTGGCATTCAGCTCAAGGCTTACCACATACTGTGCGGCGCTGGTTTGCGAGGTTTGGGTGTAGCCCACCACAGCCGAGGCCACATCTTTGCCCTCCAGAATTTCTTCGCCGTCTGCACTGGAACCCTTGCGGAACACCATGTGAGCCGTGGTGCCGATTTCGTTGATGGCAGCCTCGGGGTTGAATTCAGCCTCGCCCTCTTGCCACGGGAAACGAACGATGATGCGGTCTTTGTTATAATCCACATACACTTCATTGTCCGTGATGTTCAGGCGAACCAAACGGTCTTGAATAACGGTTTTTGCGGCATCCATCTGCTCGTCGGTGGCATCAAAGCCATCCGCAGGCATAAAGGTGACATCCACGCCGCCCTTGATATCAATGCCGAAACGAATGTCTTCTGCACCCTTGATGTAGGTGGTAACAGTATCGCCGTACTGCCGCTTAAAGCCGAAGAAAGCGCTGTATGCAAACGCCAGGATCAGCAAAGCTACAGCCACAAACTGCCATGCCTTTGCTCTTTTTTTCATGAAATCGGAACCTCCAATATATTTCGGTCTAACAAGGGCTGCACCCTTTAAGGCACAGCCCTTGTCAGCCTTTCCCGCTTGTGCGGGAAAACGCGTATTAAACCGCGTTCAAACCCTTTTGCTGCAGCAGCTTTTCGGCCACTGCCAGACGAACTGCCACACACAGCAGCTCGGAAGCCAGCTTCAGATCCTCCAGCGAAGGATAGGTAGGCGCAATGCGCAGGTGCGTGTCCTGCGGGTCCAGCTGATACGGGAATGCCGAGCCTGCGCCGGTAAGCTGCAGGCCTGCATCACGGCACAGGAATGCCGTGCGCTTTGCGGTGCCGGGCATCACATACAGGCTGATGAAGTAGCCGCCCTTGGGGTTGGTCCAGTGGGCAATGTTGCCGCAGGGGGTCAGCTCACTTTCAAAATGATCCAGCACCATGCGGAACTTGGGTGCCAGAATGGCGCGGTGCTTTTTCATGTGCTCCAAAACGCCCTGCTTGTTTTTGAGATAACGCACATGGCGCAGCTGGTTCAGCTTATCAAAGCTGATGATCATGGGATGCATATTGGTAACAATGTGCTGAATGTTGCGCTTGCTTGCAGCCACAGCGGCCACGCCTGCGCCGGGATAGGTGATCTTGCTGGTAGAACAGAAGATCAGCGGGCGCTCGGAGTTGCCTGCCTTTTTGCACTCCGTGAGAATGTTGGGGATCTCAATGATCTCATCAGTAAGGTGATGCACACAATAGGCATCGTCCCAGATGATCTTGAAATCCGGGGCAGCGGTTTTCATTTCGGCCAGACGGCGCACCGTTTCATCGCTGTAAATATAGCCATCGGGGTTGCTGTAAACCGGCACGCACCAAATGCCCTTGATGGAGTCGTCCTTGGCCGCCATTTCCTCTACCATATCCATATCGGGGCCGTTTTCAGTCATGGGAATGCTGATCATCTGGAAGCCGAAATACTCGGTAACGCGGAAGTGGCGATCGTATCCGGGCACGGGGCACAGAAACTTAATGCTGTTGTAGTGCCGCCAGGGGCGCTGGCTGTCCACAAAGCCCTGACGCCAGCCAAGATCGATCAGATAATACATCATCTGCAGGCTGCTGTTGCCGCAAACGATCACATTTTCGGCCTGCACGCCCAGCAGTTCAGCAAAAAAGCGGCGAGCCTCGGGCATGCCTTCCAGCAAGCCATAGTTGCGGGCATCAAAGCCGTTTTCGCCGATGTAATCATTCATTTTGAGCATTTCCATGGAAAGATCCAGCTGCTCTGTGCAGGGCTTGCCGCGAGACATATCCAAATTCAGCGCCATATTCTTGTAGTGCTGATACTGCACACGCAATTCGTCGCGCTCTTTGATCAGTTCGGCATCGCTCATCTTAAAGTAGTCGGCCATGAAAACCACCTAATCCTTTCCCTATAGGGTAATCCGTTTATCGACAGGACCCTCTTCCCTGCCCGTATAAGAACGCAGTGGTTATTCTTATAACA
>SFIE01000035.1 GCA_004555405.1 Subdoligranulum sp. | reverse complement strand
AAAAGCTGTATCCATTTTTCGGATACAGCTTTTTTATTATACCGCATTCTCCTGCCGTATGGCAAGGTTTTTGTGCATTGAAAATTGTTTATTTCATTGGAAAAGGAGACTTTCTCTGTGAAAAAAAGCCAACCATCTTCCCGCACGGTGCGATACGGCCTTTTGTTGTTCGTATTTGCCGTTATGCTGGTGCTGAACCATTTTACGCCGTACCTGGCCGACGATTTTACCTTTAGCTATAGCTTTGCGGATCGTGATGTGCTTTCCAGCCCGTTTATTTTGCTGCGCAGCCTGTACTACCATTATATGGAATGGTCGGGCAGAGTAGTGGTAAAATTTTTTGCGCAGCTGTTTACGATTCCGCCCAAATGGGTTTTTGATGTGTGCAATGCGGCAATGTTTGCCTTGCTGGGCTGGGTGTTGTGCCGCTTGGGCAATGTGCAGCAAAAACAAAGCGCTCTTTCCCTTGGATTTGCCTTTTTAAGCCTTTGGATAGTGTCGCCGGTGTTTGGCCAAACCAACCTTTGGATGTGCGGCAGCTGCAACAATTTGTGGAGCACCGCAGGCTGCATGGCCTTTTTGCTGCCGTGGAGCACATTGTTTGCAAAAACGCCCGCGCATTACAATGCTCCGCTTTTGCTTATAGGCGGCGTGCTTGCAGGCTGGCTGTATGAAAACACCAGCGCCGGCATGCTGGCGGCCATGGCTTTGTGCCTTGTGTGGCAGCTTTTGCGCAAACAGCCGCTGCCCCGCTGGGCGCTTGCCGCATTTGCGGGCAGCTGTATCGGGTATCTTTTGCTGATCTTAGCCCCCGGCAACTCGGTGCGCACCGATGACTCCGCCGGGGTGATCACAGCCTCGGTGTGGGTGTATGTGCTGCGCATTCAAAAAGCGGTGCTGATCCTTTTCCGGCACGGCTGGCCGCTTTTGTTGGCGTTCGTGGTGCTGGCGGTTATGGTGCAGCGCAGCCAAAAAAGCTGGCAGGCGCTGGTTTGGCCCGGCATCTTGTTTGTTTCGGGCCTGGCGGCACACTTTGCCATGGTGCTTTCTCCGGTTTATTATCTGCGCAGCACGCACGGCCCCTTTGCGTTTTTCACAGCTGCCTGCTGTGCTTGTCTGGTGCAGCTGCCGCAGGGGAGCATTCGCCGGGCACTGTGCGCTGTGTGCATGGCTGCCGGGGCGTGGGCGCTGGTGGTGCTGGTGTTTGCGGGGTATGATATTGTGCGCTACAGCCGGCTTTATGCCGAACGTGATGCCGCCATTCGCGCCGAGGTGGCGCAGGGCTGCACCGAGATCGAAACCTGGGCCATTGCCCCCAACACAGTATACTGTTCCGCGTGGGGGCTGCCGGATATTCGCGAAGGGGAGGACTGGATCAGCATTACCCGCGCCATGTGGTATGGGCTGGACGGCCTGGGGCTGAAAACCGGCGTGCAGGGAGTGATCTGGGCAAACAGCAGCGCCCCGGTACACTATGCACCGCTGCTGGGCCTGTATATTGGCACGGGCGAAACCGATTGAAATCGAAAATGGGCAGTGTGGTGTAAAAAATCACACTGCCCATTGCTTTTTTAGCCCTTGTAAATTTCGGCAAGACCCAGCAGGATCTCTACGGCCTTGTCCATCTTTTCGGCTGTGATGCACTCGCACACGCCGTGAAAGTTGAATCCGCCCGTGCCAAGATTGGGGCAGGGCAGCCCCTTAAAGCTGAGCATTGCTCCGTCGGTGCCGCCGCGCACAGGCTCTTCAACAGGGGTAAGCCCGGCTTTTTGGATCGCCTTGCGCGCGTTTTCGATCAGGTGCCAATGCGGCCGAATTTTTTCGAGCATATTATAATAGGTATCGCACAGCTGCACGGTCACGGTGCCGGGGCCGTATTGCCGGTTGAACTTTTCGGCCAGTGCCCGCATGGTTTGCTTGCGCTGCTCAAACTTTTGCAGATCATGGTCACGCACGATATACCCCAGCTTTGCCAGCGAAACCTGGCCCATCATGCTGGTAAGGTGATAAAAACCCTCGTGCCCGGCGGTATGCTCGGGGCGATCCTGCTGGGGCAGGCTTTGGTGATAGTCCATGGCTACCTGCTGCGCATTCACCATCACATCCTTTGCCTCGCCGGGATGCACCGAAAAGCCGCGCACCGTGACCACTGCCGAGGCGGCGTTGAAGTTTTCATATTCCAGCCCGCCCACATCGCCGCCGTCCACCGTGTAGGCATAGGCTGCGCCAAAGCGTTCCAGATCAAAAAAGTCGCTTCCTTCCCCAATTTCCTCATCCGGCGTAAAGGCAATGCAGATTTTTCCGTGGGGGATCTTTTCAGCCTGCAGGCGTTCGGCCATGGTAAGGATCTCGGCAATGCCCGCTTTATCATCGGCCCCCAGCAGGGTGGAACCGTCGCTTGTGATCAGCGTTTGGCCCTTCAGGTCTTTTAAAAACGGAAAACGCACTGTGTCCAGCGTAACGCCGGCCGGCAGGGCAATATCCTCGCCGTTATAATCGGAATGCACGATGGGCTGCACATTTTCGCCGCTGGCCTCATCGGAGGTATCCATGTGTGCAATAAAGCCAAGCCCGGGCGCAGCTTCATGGCCCGGGGTGGCAGGCAGCGTGCCGTACACATAGCAGTGGTCGTCCAGCAGCACATTCTGCAGGCCCAGCGCCCGCATTTCCTGCTCAAGATATTTTGCCAGCGCAAACTGGCGCTCGGTGCTTGGGTGGGTGTGGGTTTCCTCGCTGGAGGTGGTGTGAAATTTGACATATTGCAAAAGGCGTTCGTATGCTCGCATAAAATGCATCCTCCTGATGGTGTGTTGCTTTCAGTTTACCACAGCTTGCAGCATTTTTCAAAAGCTTCCTGCGGCAAGGGGGCTGCTGCATATTTTGGCATTCCTGTGGATTTTTCACTTTTTCCCCGAAATCTATTGGTTTTTTGTTACTTTTGTGATACACTTTGAGTATATATGATTTGCTGGGCCTTGAGCGGCGAATTTCCGTGCAGCCCGGCTGAATCGCTGATATGGAATCAGAGCGCACTGCGCTTTTTTAGGAGGAACTCCATGAACAATACGATTTTGAAAGATAAAACCCTTATGATCACCGGCGGCACCGGCTCGTTCGGCTCCACTGTGTTAAAGCATTTTCTGGACTCGGACCTCAAAGAGATCCGCATTTTCTCCCGCGATGAGAAAAAGCAGGACGATATGCGCCACGAGCTGCAGGCCAAGCACCCTGAAAACGCCAACAAGGTGAAATTTTACATTGGCGATGTGCGCAACCCCCAGTCCATTCGGGATGCCATGCCCGGCGTAAACTATATCTTCCATGCTGCCGCCCTTAAGCAGGTGCCCAGCTGTGAGTTTTTCCCCATGCAGGCGGTGCAAACCAACATCATCGGCACCGACAATGTGCTGCACGCCGCCATTGATGCAGGCGTAGAGCGCGTGGTGTGCCTTTCTACGGATAAAGCTGCCTATCCCATCAACGCCATGGGCATTTCCAAGGCCATGATGGAGCATGTGATCTATGCCAACGCCCGCGTGGCAGCCGAGCGCGGCGGCACCACCATCTGCTGCACCCGCTACGGCAATGTCATGTGCAGCCGCGGCTCCGTCATTCCTCTGTTCATTGACCAGATCAAGGCGGGCAACCCCATTACCATCACCGACCCCAACATGACTCGTTTCCTGATGAATCTGGACGAGGCTGTGGATCTGGTCATGTTCGCTTTCCAGCACGCTAACCCCGGCGATCTGTTCATTCAGAAAGCAGATGCTTCCACCATTGGGGATCTGGCCAAGGCTGTGCAGCAGCTGTTTGGCGACACCGGCACCAACATTATCGGCACTCGCCACGGCGAAAAGCTGTACGAAACGCTGATGACCAGCGAGGAACGCCTGCGCAGCGAGGATATGGGTGGCTACTATCGTGTGGCAGCTGACAACCGTGACCTGAACTATGATAAGTTTGTGGTGAACGGCGAGGTACACACCATGGCCGATGAATCCTACACCAGCCACAACACCACCCGTTTGGATGTGGAGGGCACGGTGAAAAAGATCCTCACCACCGAGTATGTGCAGAATGCACTGAAGGGAATTCCCAACGATTGATGGAGCTGCTGCCGATGAAGATTCTTGTAACGGGTGCCAAGGGCATGGTGGGCACCGCACTGGTGAACAACCTGAAAAATATCCGTGACGGGAAAAACAAAACCCGCCCGAATTTGCAGATCGAAGAAATTTTCGAGTATGATCTGGATTCCACCCCCGCTGAATTGGACGAATACTGCCAAAAAGCTGATTTTGTGTTCAATCTGGCGGGCGTGAACCGCCCCGAAAGCCCGGAAGATTTTATGAAGGGCAATTTCGGCTTTGCCTCTGAATTGCTGCATTGCCTGAAAAAGCACAACAATAAGGCCACCATCATGCTGTCCTCCTCCATTCAGGCCACATTGGCCGGGCGCTTTGGCAACAGCGAATACGGCCGCAGCAAGCAGGCGGGGGAAGAGCTGTTTTTTGACTATGCCCGGGAAACCGGCGCCAAGGTGGCGGTGTATCGCTTTCCCAATCTGATGGGCCACAGCCGCCCCAAATA
This sequence comes from Subdoligranulum sp., assembly GCA_004555405.1. Classification (GTDB taxonomy): domain Bacteria; phylum Bacillota; class Clostridia; order Oscillospirales; family Ruminococcaceae; genus SFIE01. The sequence goes on along the minus strand of SFIE01000035.1, from coordinate 14,504 downwards.
CAACAGCGCTGTCAGCACCTTCTGCTGGGCGGTGGCCAACGATGAGCCGTTTACCGTGAATGACCGCAGCACCGAGCTGGAGCTGCTGTATATTGACGATCTGGTGGAAGGAATGTTCGACCTGCTGGAAGGCAGGGAACAGCACTGCGAGTTTGACGGTGTGGAGACAGTGCCCAGCCCGCAGGGCCGCTATTGCTTTGTTCCCGTAACGCACAAGGTGACCTTGGGCGAGATCGTTGATCTGCTGCAGCAGTTTAAAGAGCAGCCTTCCACTTTGATGATGCCCAAAATGCCGGAAGGGTCCTTTGCCAAAAAGCTGTACTCGCTGTATCTGACCTATCTGCCGACTGACAAATTCAAGTATGCACTGAAAATGAATGTGGATGACCGCGGCTCCTTCACAGAGCTGGTTCACACGGCCGATTGCGGGCAGGTGAGCATCAATATCAGCCGCCCGGGCATCACCAAGGGCCAGCACTGGCACAACTCCAAGTGGGAGCTGTTCATCGTGGTGGCGGGTCACGGCCTGATCCGTGAGCGCAACATCAACACCGGGGAAACCGTGGAATTTGAGGTTTCCGGGGATAAGATCGAGGCGGTACACATGATCCCCGGCTGGACGCACAATATCATCAATCTTTCCGAAACCGAAAATCTGGTAACGGTGATGACCTGCAACGAGATTTTTGATCCCCATCATCCGGACACCTTCTTTGAGCCGGTGTAAAAGGAGAATTATAAAAATGGCTGACTACAGTAATGTATCTTTTAAGAACAACGGCAAGCTCAAGCTGCTGATCATTGTGGGCACCCGCCCCGAGATCATCCGGCTGGCAGCCGTGATCAATAAAACCCGCAAATACTTTGATGTGATCTTAGCGCACACCGGCCAGAATTACGATTACAACCTGAACGGTGTGTTTTTCCATGACCTGCAGCTGGCAGACCCCGAGGTGTATATGAACGCTGTGGGCGCAGATCTGGGCGAAACCATGGGCAATATCATTGCCGAAAGCTACAAGCTGATGGCTGCCATTCAGCCCGATGCCGTGCTGGTGCTGGGCGATACCAACAGCTGCCTTTCCGTGATCGGTGCCAAGCGCCTGCACATTCCCATTTTCCACATGGAAGCCGGCAACCGCTGCAAGGATGAGTGCCTGCCCGAAGAAACCAACCGCCGCATCGTGGATATCATTTCGGATGTAAACATGGCTTACTCCGAGCACGCCCGCCGCTATCTGGCCGATACCGGCCTGCCCAAAGAGCGCACCTATGTGACCGGTTCCCCCATGGCCGAAGTGCTGCATCAGAATCTCGAAAAGATCGAGGCATCGGATATTCACGCTCGCCTTGGGCTGGAAAAGGGCAAATATATTTTGCTTTCGGCCCACCGCGAAGAAAACATTGACACGGAAAAGAACTTTGTTTCTCTGTTTACCGCCATCAACAAAATGGCCGAAAAATACGATATGCCCATTTTGTACTCCTGCCATCCCCGCAGCCGCAAGCGGCTGGAGCAAAGCGGTTTTCAGCTGGACAAGCGTGTGATCCAGCACGAGCCCCTGGGCTTCCACGATTACAACTGCCTGCAGATGAACGCCTTTGCCGTTGTGTCTGACTCCGGCACGCTGCCCGAGGAAAGCAGCTTCTTTACCAGCGTGGGGCACCCGTTCCCGGCCATCTGCATCCGCACCTCTACCGAGCGCCCCGAAGCGCTGGACAAAGCCTGCTTTGTGCTGGCCGGCATTGACGGCGACCATTTGCTGCAGGCGGTGGATGTGGCCGTAGAGATGAACAAAAACGGCGATTACGGTACTCCGGTGCCGGACTACACCGACGAAAATGTTTCGGACAAGGTCGTTAAAATTATTCAGAGCTACACCGGTGTGGTAAACAAGATGGTGTGGCGCAAATATTGATTTTTTAAGGAGCAGCAAAGGCAGCCATGCAGAAAAAACGAATTCTGGTAGTCACCCAGCATTTCTGGCCGGAAAATTTCCGCATCAACGATATCGTAGAGGGCTTTTTGGCGGATGGGCTGGAGGTGGATGTTCTGTGCGGGCTGCCCAACTATCCCAAGGGAGAATGGTTCCCGGGCTACAGCGGCAGGGGCCCATGGCGCGAAAACTACAAAGGCGCCAATGTATATCGCTGCCGTGAAATCAGCCGCAAAGGCAACACCGGGCTGCGCATTTTTGCCAACTATTGCAGCTGGCCGCTGTTTGCGCGGTTTAGTCTGCATCGCTTGCCCGGCGGCTATGATGCCATTTTGTGCTACAACACCAGCCCGGTGCTGATGAACTGGCCTGCATTGGCCGCAGGGAAAAAATTCAAAGCCCCGGTGAGCAGCTATGTGCTGGATATCTGGCCGGAAAATCTGTACAGTGTGCTGCCTGTAAAAAACAAACTTCTGCGGGGGATCGCACAGGCCGTGAGCGATTGGAACTATCGCCGTGCCGACCGGCTGATCGCCATGAGCAGCGGCCTGCGTGAGCGCCTTTTACAGCGCACCGGCAAGCAGCCGGAAAGCGTTGCCGTGATCCCGCAGTACTGTGAGGATCATTATGCCGTGCCGCAGTGTGAAGCGGCCTTGGCGGCACAGTACGAGCCGTATTTCAATTTGGCTTTTGCGGGCAATTTCAGCCCGGCCCAAAGCTTGGATACGGTGCTGTACGCCCTCAAGCTTGCCAACGAGCGGCGGCAGGCCGGGCAAAAGCCCCTGCATCTGCTGCTGGTGGGCGATGGCATGAGCCGCCCTGCACTGGAAAAACTGGCAGGGGAGCTGTGCTTGGAAAAAAGCGTTACCTTTTACGGCAGCGTTCCGCCGGAAAAGATCCCGGCGATCAACGGCTTTGCGGATGCACTGCTGGTGAGCCTGTCGGATTCACCCGATCTGGGCCTTACCGTGCCGGCCAAGGTCGCCAGCTGTATGGCGGCCGGAAAGCCGCTGCTGGCCAGCATGAATGGCGAGGGTGCCCGGGCTGTGGCCGAAAGCGGCGGCGGGCTGGTGTCGCCCGCCTGCCATGCCGAGGCCCTGGCCGAAAATATGCTGGCCCTGGCCGCCATGAGTGAAGAAGAACGAATGGCCATGGGCAAAAAATCAAAGGCATATTACGAGGCCTATTACTGCCGCGAAAAACTGCTGCGGCAGATCGAAACTTTTATTTTGTGAGGTACACCTTTTGAGAACGCTGGTACTGATCCCTTGTTACAACGAAGAGGAAAATATTCGATCCGTGGTGGAGCGTTTGCAGGCCACCTGCCCGGATGTGGACTATCTGGTGATCAATGACTGCTCCACCGACGGCAGCGAACAGGTGCTGCGCGAAAACGGATTCAATTATTTAAGCCTGCCCATCAATCTGGGCATTGGCGGCGGCGTGCAAAGCGGCTATCGCTATGCGCAGGCAAACGGCTATGACATTGCCATTCAAATGGATGGCGATGGCCAGCATGACCCCGCCTATCTGCACCGGGTGATCGAGCCGGTGGCCAAGGGCGAATTGGATATGTGCATCGGCAGCCGCTTTTTGGAAAAAGAGGGCTTTCAAACCAGCTTTATGCGCAGGCTGGGCATTCGCATAGAAAGTGCGCTCATCCGCATTTTGTGCGGTAAGCGCATTCTGGATGTCACCAGCGGCTTTCGTGCCTGCAACAGCCGTATGATCGCGTTTTTTGCAGATCACTACGCCAGCGATTATCCCGAGCCCGAAGCCATTCTTTCGGCCACGCTGAACGGCTTTCGCGTGGGGGAGGCACCGGTGCTGATGCGTGAGCGCCAGGGGGGAACCTCCAGCATTGTGGGCTTTAAGCCGATTTATTTTATGATCAAGGTGAGCTTGAGCCTGATCGTTGACCGCTTGGCCTTCAGCCGCAAGGGAGGTGCCTGCAAATGAGCGTTACATTACAGCTTGAGCTTCTTTTGGGCTCGGTGTGCCTGCTGGCTGTGATTTTCTATATGCTGAAAAAGAATCTGTTAAGCGTGAAATACAGCCTTTTGTGGCTGTTTTTTGCAGCAGCACTGATCTTGTTTGCGGCTGTGCCCTATGTGGTGTATGTGCTGCGGGATATTTTAAATATCGAAATTCCGGTCAATCTGGTGTTTGTGCTGCTGTTCTGCTTTGTGCTGCTCGTGCTGCTGAGCGTCAGTGTGGCCATCAGCCAGCTGGCGGAAAAGGCAAAACGGCTGGCGCAAAGCAATGCCCTGCTGGAAAAGCGGGTGCGCGAGCTGGAAAATAAGCTGGATCAGCACTGATCGCCGCCCTTTAGGCAATCGGCCAAAAGCGGGCCAAACGATGGGCTCGTTAGGCAATACCTCATAATTCTAAGTGCCGATACGGCGAGCGAGGTGCGGCAGCTGCTAAGCCAAAAGCGCAGATAATACTTTATGTATTATCGAGCATTTTGGCAACGCAGATGCCGTGCCGCAGCCGCCGGAGCGGTGCTTAAGCCGTCAGGCGGGAATTGTGCGGTATTGCCTTAAGCTGCGATTTTTGCACGCACTGCCCGGTTTCGGCAAATGATTTTAACGAAAAAGAGGGAATCGTTTCATGGAGTTTAACACCCCGCTGTTTCTTGGCTTTTTTGCGGCGGCGGCCGTGATCAACTATGCTTTGCCCCGAATGCTGCGGCCATATTTTCTGCTGATCGCCAGCTATGCTTTTTATCTGTATGACCCCGACAATGCCGCCTTGGTGTGGATCCTTTTGACCACCACGGCCATCAGTTGGGCAGCAGGCCTGGCACTGGAAAAAATACAGCGCCGTGCAGTGCGTGTAGCGATCGTGACGGCATCCTTTTTAAGCTGCGGCGGATTTCTGTTTTATTTTAAATATCTCGGATTTTTTGACGAAATATTTTCCTCTTTTCTATCGCTGCTCGGCGGCAAGGCGAATGTATTGCAGCTGGATCTGGTTGCGCCGCTGGGCCTTTCGTATTTTATTTTTGCCGGCCTTGGCTATGTGGTGGACCAGTATCGCCGCAAGTATCCGGCAGAAAAAAATCCGCTGATGTATGGCGTATTCGTAAGCTTTTTCCCCTGCATTTTCACGGGACCCATCGAACGGTACGATCGTATGTCGCGCCAGTTCAGGCACCCGCGCCCCTTTTCGTACAATCGCTGTGCAGGCGGTGCATTCCGAATGCTGTGGGGCTATTTTAAAAAGATGGTTCTGGCCGATAATCTGGCCGTTTTTGTGTCTTCGATCTTTTCCAAGCCCGAAAACAGCACCGGACCGCAGCTGCTGCTGGCAATTTTGATCTTCAGTATGCAGCTGTATATGGATTTTTCGGGCTGCTGCGATATTGCCATTGGCGGCGCACGCATTTTGGGCTTCGATCTTTTGGAAAACTTCAACGCGCCCTTTATGGCCACCAGCTTTTCGGACTTCTGGCGGCGCTGGCACATGAGCCTGACCGGCTGGTTCCGCGATTACCTGTATATTCCCCTGGGGGGAAGCCGCCATGGAAAGGTGCGCCATTATATCAATTTGGTAATCGTTTTTCTGGTGAGCGGCCTTTGGCACGGCGCGGCCTGGGGCTATGTGCTTTGGGGCCTTGTCAGCGGTGTGCTGAGTGCCGCCGAAGTGATCTGGCAGAAAAGCTTTGCCAAAAACTCCCACGCCAAGCCCCCGCTTGCAGTGGTGTGGCTGCAGCGTGTGGGCACCTATGTGCTGTTCAGCCTTTCCCTCACATTTTTCATGTCGGCCCTGTACGGAGTGGACTGGAGCTACCTTACCACCAATATCACGCTGGGTTGGAATACCTTTTTTGCTGACCCCAACGCCTTTTGCGCAGGGCTTTCCGCCTTTGGGCTGGGCGGGCGAAAGCTGATCGTGCTGATCTTCGGCACGGCTGCCGTGCTGACCGCCGAAAGCCGCGGCAACATTGCCGCATGGATTCGCCGGCAAAACTGGTCCATCCGGTGGACACTCTATTATGCGCTGGGCCTTGGCATTTTGTTTTATGGCGCATTCGGGCAATCGGTATTCATTTACCAGCAATATTAAAAGGGAGGCAGAGATATGAACCACATGGCGAAAACCATTCTCCGCCGCCTGTATTACGGCACGAAGATCCTGTGCAAATTTGCGATGATCAGCCCCATTTTGCTTTTTATGGTGTATTTTAGCTATAAAGTGGACCGCAGCGGCCTGTTTCAGGGGGCGCTGGGGCCCCGCACCGTGGTGGATCTGATGCTGAGCGGCCACGATGTGACCAACTTTGAGCAGATGGACGAACGCGGCGTGGTGAGCTTGTACGCACAGGATGTTCCTGAGAACGAGCGCCCCAGTGTGATCGGCATCGGCAGCAGCCGCGTGCTGCAGTTTAACCGCGAGGTGATCGGCACCGACAGCTATTTCAGCATGGGCGTTACCGGCGCAGATGTGCGCGACAACATGACCAGCTACTATGTGATGGTGCGCGCAGGCAAAGCCCCGGATGTGCTGGTGTGGAGCGTAGACCCCTGGGTGCTGTACGGCAGCGAAAAGGCCTTTGATTCCCGTGCCGACAGTGAGCTGTACAACGAGTTTTTAACCAAGGTTCTCGGCGTGGAAACCGATTACGAAGAGCCCGACAAGGTGGAACTGTGGAAAGCACTGGCTGACCCGGCCTATTTTCAGGGAAATATGGATTATTATATGGCCATTCGCAGCGGCGCGGCCGTTACGGATGACGAAGGCAACGAGATCCCGTTTAAAGCTGTTACCGGCGATGTGTATGATAACGATGCCAGCATCAAGCGCAGCGACGGCAGTGTGCTGTACAGCAAGGAATTCCGCGAACAGAATCAGGATCAGATCCTGTTCAATGCCATGAGCGCCTGCAACACCTTCAACAGCGTTCACATGGAAGGCTTTACCGAGCTTTCTGCCAAGCAGGAGCAGGCGTTTGATGCCTTTATCCGCTATGCGCAGTCCAACGGCACTACGGTGATTTTGGTTTTGTGCCCGTGGCACCCGTATCTGTACGATTTCCTGCTGTGGCAGGAGGACGATCATCAGGGATTTTTGCAGGTGGAAAACTGGATCCGCCAATATGCACATGACAATCAGGTGCCGCTGTACGGCAGCTATGATCCTTTGCAGCTGGGCATGGAGGAAATGGATTTCTTTGATGGGCTGCACTGCAAGGATATCGGCCTCAAAAAGTTTTTCCCGGGGGTGCCGGCCATTTTGCAGCAGATCGAAAGCGGCTCTGTGCCGGATGCCTTGGAGATCACCCCCCGCACCACGGCTGCCGAGCGCTGCCCGTGGTGACAGGGCAATGGCGTTCAAACCCGATGCTTGCGTTGAAAAAACAGTGTTCATGCCGAAAGCCGAACCGGCCTGAAACAGCATAAGACTTTCGGAAGAAGTCTCTTTCGAGGGCGTTCCCATACACTGGTATGAGAACGCCCTTTTTGTTTGCACATCGCTGATATGGCGGCTGCAGATAGGGCAAAACAGGCGGCATGGTGATCCGCAGCCGACGCATAGGCAACGAGGAAACCACCAGCTTTTGGGGCCTGAGCGTTCAGGACGAAAAAGCGATCGTGCTGATCTTAACAGCCTGTGCCAACAAGGTGCCGATTATGAAGTGCATCGGCGAAAGCTGCGGTATGCACAGCGAGGCACAGGGAATTCTGCTCTCGATGCCCATTGATTCCGTGGCGGGAATTTGAGGCAGCTCTGTCCATAAACATGATCGGATATTACAGGGACGGATAAAAAGTCCTCCGATACAAAAAGCATATACAGCACTCTTGCCTGAAAACCATCCGTTTTTCGGCAAAAGCAAGGCTGTATATGCTTTTTTTGCTTGCACGCCTGCGGAACACAGCTTTGGCAAAAACGGTGAAAAACTGCATCAGTGCATAAAATCAAGCCGATTTTACCTGGTTTTTACACACAGTACAAATGCATTACATTCGGTGCAAAATCTTTTACCAAAGCTTTGCTCTGCCTTGGTTGTGAGTTTTACAAACCGGGCGCTATACTAAGGCCGTACCCAAACAAAGAGGGAAATCAAAAATACACGGATTGAGAGAGTGTAAAAAGGAGAAAAATCGTATGAAAAAACTGATTTCTGCTGCTTTGGCAGCATCGTTCGCCTGTGTTGCATTTGCCGGCTGCGGTTCCAGCGCAGCTTCCTCTTCTGCGGCTCCGGCTTCTGCCGCCCCTGCCGCTACAGCAGCCCCTGCCGCCACCGAGCTGAGCGGCAAAGTGACCACCGGCGGTTCCACTTCGATGGAAAAAGTGATCGGCGCACTGCAGGAAGCCTTTATGGAGCAGAACAGCGGCGTGGATGTGACCTATGATCCCACCGGTTCCGGCGCAGGCATCACCGGCGCACAGGAGGGCAGCCTGGATATCGGCCTTTCCTCTCGTGCTTTGAAGGACGGCGAAACCGGCGTGAGCGCAACCGTGATCGCACTGGATGGCATTGGCATTATCGTGAACAATGCCAACACGGTAGAGGATCTGACCACCGATCAGATCGCTGCGATCGCCACCGGTGAAGTGACCAACTGGAAAGAAGTGGGCGGCCCGGATGCCGAGATCGTTATGATCGGCCGTGAGGCTGGTTCCGGCACCCGCGATGGCTTTGAAAGCATTCTGAAGGTCTCGGATCAATGCAAATATGCACAGGAGCTCACCGCTACCGGTGCTGTGATCGCCGCCGTGCAGGCCAACGAAAACGCCATTGGCTATGCTTCTCTGGCTGCTTTGGACGACAGCGTAAAGGCTTTGAAGGTGAACGGCATTGACTGCACCGAAGAAACCGTGAAGGATGGCAGCTACACCGTGCAGCGCCCCTTCGTGTTCGTAACCAAAGACGGTGCCGAGCAGACCCCTGCCGTGAAAGCCTTTATCGACTTTGCCGCCAGTGCGGATGCTGCAAGCCTGATCAGCAACGCCGGTGCTGTGCCTGTGGCCTAAACAAACTTGTTTGATAGAGCGGCCCTAAAGCAAAAGGGCCGCTCTATTTTGAAATTGGGTGAAAAAGTATGAAACAGGAAGCAATTTTAACCTCTGGCCCGCAGTTGGGCACCAAACAAGCCCCCGGGCGGCAGGTGCTTTTGCAAAAGCGCAGCGCAGGCCGTATGCTGAAGGATGCCATGGAAAAAACCATGAACGCACTGTTTTTCGTGTGCGGCATGGCAGCCGTGGCCTGTGTGCTGCTGATCACGGTTTATATTTTCAGTGCCGGTCTGCCGGCCATTCGTCAGATCGGTCTGAGCGACTTTCTGCTGGGCCGGGTGTGGAAATCCACAGCTGCCGAGCCCAGTTACGGCATTTTGCCCTTTATCCTCACCAGCGTATACGGCACGGTGGGCGCTTGTGTCATCGGCGTGCCGGTGGGCGTGCTCACGGCGGTGTTTCTTTCCAAAATGGCACCGCCCAGGCTGGCGGCGGTGGTCAGCGCAGCGGTCGAGCTGCTGGCAGGCATTCCCAGCGTGGTATACGGCCTGATCGGTATGCTGGTGCTGGTGCCTGCTGTGGCAGATGTGTTTCACCTCAACAGCGGTGCGTGCCTGCTGGCAGCCATTTTAGTGCTGGCGGTCATGATCCTGCCCAGCATGATCTCGGTGGCTGTTACGGCGCTGAACGCTGTGCCGCCCGAGTATGAGCAGGCCAGTCTGGCCCTGGGGGCCACCCCGGTGGAAACCTATTTTAAAGTAAGCCTCACCGCCGCCCGCAGCGGCATTGCCGCCGGCATTGTGCTGGGCATTGGCCGTGCCGTGGGCGAGGCCATGGCTGTGATGATGGTGGCAGGCAATGTGGCCAATATGCCCGGCATTTTCACAAGTGTAACATTCCTTACCACGGCGATTGCCAAGGAAATGAGCTATGCCAGCGGCCTGCAGCGGCAGGCGCTGTTCAGCATCGGTCTGGTGCTGTTCCTGTTCATCATGGCCATCAATGCCGTGCTGAATCTGGTGCTGAAGGGAGGCCGCGACGATGACTGAGAAACGCCGTATCACCGGAATGCTGCTCACAGGGGCGGTATATCTGGCCGCCGCGCTGTGTCTGGCCGTGCTGGTGGGCATCATTGGCTATGTGGTGATCAAGGGCTTGCCGGCCATCAGCTGGAAGCTGATCACCGGTGTGCCCAGCGTAACCAAGGGCACACAGGGCATTCTGCCGTTTCTGCTCAACACATTGTACATGATCCTGCTCACGCTGCTGATCGTGCTGCCCATCGGCGTGGGGGCCGCAGTGTATCTGAACGAGTACGCTTCCAATAAAAAGCTGATCCGTGTGATCGAATTCACCACCGAAACGCTGGCAGGCATTCCCAGCATTCTGTACGGCCTTGTGGGCTATCTGGTGTTCTGCCAAAAGCTGGGCCTGCAAACCAGCCTGCTTTCCGGCTGCCTTACCCTTACCATCATGACGCTGCCCACCATTATCCGCACCACACAGGAAAGTCTGAAAACCGTGCCCATCTCCTACCGTGAGGGGGCGCTGGGGCTGGGCGCAACCAAATGGCATATTGTGCGCACCATCGTTTTGCCATGCAGTCTGGACGGCATTGTTACCGGCTGCATTCTGGCCGCAGGCCGTGTGGTGGGCGAAAGCGCTGCCCTGCTGTTTACGGCAGGCGCAGGCAAGCTGGTGGCAAAAAGCCTGCTGGCGGCCTACAGCCGCAGCGGCGCCTCGCTGGCGGTGGCACTGTATCTGTATGTGTTCGAGGAAGGCAATTTCCAGGTGGGCTATGCCATTGCACTGGTGCTGCTGGTGCTGGTGACGGCCATCAATCTGGCTGCCAAGTGGGCCCGCAAGGCTTTGAAACAAAAAACTTGAGGTATAACGATATGAACGCAGTGATCCAAAGTAAAAATCTGGAATTGTATTACGGCAATTTCAAGGCATTAAAAGGCATTACCATGGATATTCCCGAAAAGCAGATCACGGCCCTGATCGGCCCGTCCGGCTGCGGAAAATCCACTTTTCTGAAAACCCTTAACCGTATGCAGGATCTGGTGCCCGGCGTGCGCATCACCGGCGAAGCACTGTACCGCGGCCAGAATATTCTGGACCCCAAGCTGGATGTCACCGCTTTGCGGCGCAACATTGGCATGGTGTTTCAAAAGGCAAATCCGTTTCCCATGAGCATTTACGACAATATCACCTATGGCCCCAAGCTGCACGGCGGCCATTCCAAAGCCGAGCTGGATGAGATCGTGGAACGAAGCCTGCGCGGCGCAGCCCTGTGGGACGAAGTGAAAGATCGCCTGAAAAAAAGCGCCTTGGGCCTTTCGGGCGGCCAGCAGCAGCGCCTTTGCATTGCCCGCGCATTGGCTGTGAACCCCGATGTGCTTTTGATGGACGAGCCCACCAGCGCGCTGGACCCTGCTTCCACCATGAAAGTGGAGGAGCTGATGGATTCGCTGCGCCAGAACTACACGGTGGTGATCGTGACCCATAATATGCAGCAGGCTGCGCGTATCAGTGATCGGTGCGCTTTCTTTTTGGTGGGCGAATTGATTGAAATGGGGGAAACCAGCCAGATCTTCGGTCATCCGCAGGATAAGCGCACCGAAGATTACATCAGCGGCCGTTTTGGCTAAAAAAGGGAGAAGGACCATGAAAGTAAGAACCGCTTACGAACAGGAACTGACAAATCTGGACGAAATGGTAAGCGCCATGGGCAAAACCGTGAGTGATGCCCTGCACAGTGCCATTCTGGTGTGGCAAAACGGCAATAAAGACAAGGCCAAGGCCATTATGGCTGCCGATGAGGGCGTGAACCAAACCGAAAAGCAGATCGAGCATTTGTGCCTGACACTGCTTTTGCGCCAAACCCCCGTGGCAGGGGATCTGCGCAGGGTGAGCGCAGCGCTGAAAATGGACACCGACCTGGAGCGCATTGGCGACCATGCGCAGGACATTGCCGAGCTGAGCCTTGCCATGCCGCTGCCGCAAAATCACCCCGAATGGCTGGCTGTGGTGCAGCGCATGGCGGATACCGCGCAGAAAATGATCACTGCCGCCATGGAAAGCTTTCGCGCACAGGATGTGGCCAAGGCGCAGGCCGTGCGCTCGTGGGACGATGCACAGGATGCAGATTTTGTAAAGATCAAATCGCTGCTGGCAAGCCATTTGACCACCAGCCCCACCGACATGGACGAAGTGCTGGACTGGCTGATGCTGGCCAAATATTTAGAGCGTGTGGCTGACCATGCCGTCAATCTGGCCGACTGGGCAGAGTTCAGCGTAACCGGCCTGCACAAAAACACACGGCTTTTGTAAGCTGTTATTTTATAACGCAATAAATTTCCCCCGGAATTTTCGGCGCAGACAATGCATCCGAGATTGCGGGGCTTTTTCGTGTTTTCATGGAGGAAATGTTGAATTTTACAGTTGTATGTGGTAATATAGCCTTAATTGTAATTGCTTATGCAAAAAAACAAAACCATATCGAAGCAGACCCAAAGAAGTCTGCGTGGGAAATGAGGAAAACAATGTCAACCTTTAAACACGGTTTAACGCTTAGAATCGTGAAAATTTTAGATGTGGTGCTGGTTACGATCCCGTTTGCATTATGCTGGTATCTGTATTATGCGCAAAGAATTTATACGCCCTTTTATGAAAAGGGTAACTATGGCGTTATTGCGCTTCTTTTCGTGTTATATATCACCTTTGGCCGGGTGTATGATGCCTTTCAGCTTTCCATGCAGCGGGCCTCGGAGCTTATGTACAGCCAGATGCTGGCCATTTGTGCGTCGGATGTGATCCTGTATGTCGTTACATGGCTGCTCACCCGGCACATGCCCAACTGCCTGCCCATGCTCGCGGCGGCAGCTGCACAGACAGTGCTGACCGCTGCATGGTCTTTTTTGGCAAACCGCTGGTATTTTTCGGTGTTTCCGCCGCAGCCTACGGCTGTGATCTATGATACCCGTCAGGGCATGGAAAACCTGATCGGCCAGTATAATCTGGATAAAAAGTATCATGTGCTGTTCACGGCCGAGGTGAGCGAGTGTATTCAGGATCTTTCCATGCTGAACGGGCTGGAAACCGTATTTTTAAGCGGTATCCACAGCCATGACCGCAATGTGATCCTGAAATACTGCGTGGAGCATGGCATCAATGTGCTGGTGATCCCGCGCCTTGGCGATACCATTATGTCCGGCGCGTATGCCATTCATATGTTCCACTTGCCCATGCTCAAGGTGGGGCGCTATAATCCGCCGCCGGAATATCTGATGATCAAGCGCCTGATCGATATTGTGGTTTCTGCCATGGCACTGGTGGTGCTGAGCCCTGTATTTTTGGTAACGGCGATCGCCATCAAGGCCACCGATCACGGCCCGGTGTTTTACAAACAGATCCGCCTTACCAAGGATGGAAAAGAGTTTGCCATCCTAAAATTCCGCAGTATGCGTGTGGATGCCGAAAAAGATGGCGTGGCACGCCTTTCCAGCGGTGAAAACGATAGCCGCATCACGCCGGTGGGCAAGGTGATCCGCGCCTGCCGTGTGGACGAGCTGCCGCAGCTGATCAACATTCTGCGGGGCGAATTGAGCATTGTGGGCCCGCGCCCCGAGCGCCCCGAAATTGCTGCGCAATACTGCGAAGAAATGCCGGAATTTTCCCTTCGCCTGCAGGCAAAGGCGGGCCTTACCGGCTATGCGCAGGTGTATGGAAAATACAACACCACGCCCTATGATAAGCTTTCGATGGACCTGATGTACATTGCGCATCCCAGCTTGATCGAGGATATCAAGATCATGCTGGCGACCGTGAAGATCCTGTTTATGCCCGAAAGCACCGAGGGCGTTGCCGAGGGGCAGACCACGGCGATGCAAGTGGAAAGCAACGATAAAACCGTGGTTTAAATTATTTTTTGGCAGATTTTTGGCAGAAAAGCGGCGGCCCGCTGCCTTGCGGCCTGCATAGGCCGAGAGGTTAAGATCGTGATGGAAAATGAAAATGCCATATCATGGCAAAAATAAAATATCGCAGAACCCCGGCGGCATGATATAATATTTATGCTGATGGGGGATTTGCAGCGCTAAAAAAACGGCTCAGACTCTTTAAAATGAGTCTGGGCTGTAATCTTTGATGTGTAGAGAGGATTTATAACATGAAAAAGGCGGTTATGCTGATCAACGACACCACCTATGCGTTCAACCTGCGTGGCGCTATTATCGAAAAGCTGGTAAGTGAGGGCTTTGAAATTGTTATCGTGGGGCAGTTGCTGAAGCATCAGGATAAGCTGAAATCGCTGGGGGCCAAATTGATCGGCGTTGAAACCGGCCGCCACGGCACGAATCCTTTCTCTGATTTACAGTTGATGCATACCTACAAGAAAATTTTGAAAGCTGAAAAGCCTGATGTTGTGCTCACATATAACATCAAGCCCAATGTGTATGGCGGCATGGCCTGTCAGCAGTTAAAAATTCCGTATCTTCCGAATGTAACTGGTTTGGGCACTCCTGTTGAGAATCCTGGTAAACTCCAGAAGCTCACGATTCAGCTGTATAAGATGGGTGTTGCCGGAGGAGCCTGTGT
>SFIE01000006.1 GCA_004555405.1 Subdoligranulum sp. | reverse complement strand
AGCAAGCTGAAAGGCGGGATTGCATAACAGCTCTTTGTAATTTTGCAGTCCGCAAAAAGAGCCGCCCGGTGTGCGCAGACTCTGCCAAAGCAGCATCGCCATGGGAATTGCGTAAAACATAAGGACGCCAGCGATCAGCGGAATACAGAGCACAACACCCGCCCGATGTGAGCGTGCGAAAGCAGTTTTGTTATTCATAGAGATATAATTCCAAAAGTGGCGTAAGCGTGCGGATCAATTCGTCCAGCTCAATATCACCGTTCAAGTAGCTTTGATAAACTTGCGATAGGGGCATATCCCCGGCGGTTTGGGCAGTGCTTACCGAATCGTACCAAAAAGATTGTAAATGTGCGGCATTGATCTTTTCCAGGCGGTGCAGTAAGGCCTGCATACATTCCTTTGAAAGGGGCTGGCCCAGACACTGCAGGTATTCCTGTTTTTCAGAATCGTTTTTTTCGATAAAATCATTTCCGGTTTGTTTCTTAAACAGCTGCTTTTGTTCAGGAGTGGGCGATAGCCACCAGATGTTTTTTTGCCGTTCATAATAAGCTGCGGCAGAGGGAAGAAAGGCGCTTTTCAAAACAGGGGCTTGCAGCAGCGTGCCCGGCCATGCGCCCATGCTTTGCCCGTCTTCTTCCAACAGCCAAGCCAGCAGTGCGGCTGCGGCGTTGGCATTTTGCGTGTTGGCATTGATCATCCCGCAGCTTTTTACCAGGGCGGTAACGCCGCCTTTTTCATTGGAGGGCACTAAAATTTGAGCCTGATCACTCAGGGCGCTCAAAGCCCATGCGGACGAAGCGATGCCGGAATAAGGGCCGATCTCAAACAGGCGTTTCCCATCGTGAAGCCGCCTTGCTTCACAGGGGGCAAAACCCTGCATTCCGCTGTTCCGGCTTTCCTGCAGAAAATCGGCCATTCCCTGTATCCAATCGGCATTGGTATGCACATTTCGGTTCAGCTCCAGCATATTGCGAACCGCTTCATCGCCAAGATGTACGGTACCGCTGTTATAATCCAGCAGGGGCTGGGCGAGATATACGCTGAGGTCTTCTTCCAGATTGGTTGTCGTACCGGTTTTTTGATACGCCTGAAAGCATTGCAGCAAAAAGCTTTGGGTGTCTTTCTCGGCACTTTTTTGAGAAAATCCGCATTCAGAAAGCGTGCCGCCGTCGGCAAGGGCCGCCAGAAAATCAAAGGAAAGCGGAACGATATACTGATTGCCGTCCACTTGCCCGGCCTGCATCAGGCAGGGCCAGTAATCGTTCCCCGCAAGGTGAATGCCGTAAGCATTCATCCACGGTGTGCAATTTAAAAATGCGCCGTTGCGCATGGATTTTTGCAGGTCCGGAAACAGATTGCAGCTGGTAAGCCGCTGCCCCATCAAAAACAGATCCGGCCCGCCGCCTGCCAAAAGCTCGGCATTCAGCCGGGTGATCTCGGCTTCGCGGGCCTCATAGTCAGAAAGGCCGCCCGAGGGGGATGCAAAAGTAAGGTTTACTTGGGGATACTTCTTTTTAAAATCCAGAATCCGCCGATAAACAGGGTGATCGCTCAAAGGGTTTGCAAACGAGGCTTCCAGATAAACCGTCAGATCGCCCGCGGGCTCCTGCGCTTGCGGCATGGCCGGTTCGGCGGGCACCGGCATTGCAGCCTGCGGGAATCCGGCAGTGTTTGCACAGGCCGTAAGCATACAAGCTGCCAGCAGAAAGTACAGCAGCGAAAACGAAATTTTTGGAAGAATTTTCATAGGGCAAGCTCCTGCATTTATAAGGCTCCGGGGAAAAAAGCTTCGTTTGGAAACCAATGTGAGGGGGAGTAAAGCGCACCGTTGATCCGAATCTGAAAACGGCAAAGAACACCGCTGGTTTCCGGCGTTTGCCCCAGCATGCCAATACACTGGCCCTGCCTTACCATTTGCCCCGGAACCACATACAGCGCTTTGCAGTGGGAAAAGCTGGTGGAAATATCCGGGCCGGTGCTGTGCAAAAGAACCAGTGTAAGGCCAAAATCGTCCGGCTTTGTGCAGCTGCTTTCCTCAGAAACCGCCAGAACAACTCCATCGGCCGGGGCGTAAATATACGAGCCTTCCTCGGCAGCAATCACAGCGCCGGTGGTTTGCATACGCGAGCAATATCGGTATTCCGGAACCGGCCAGAAAAATGCAGCCAGATCTTGCGGTGCGGTCAGGCTTCCTTCGCTGCCTTCCGGCAGGGGAATAAAATCTTTTGTGTGTACCAAGGCTTCCCGCAGCATGACCATATTGCCGGACACGCCTTCCAGCGCTCTGCTTCCCGGCAGAGCGGCAAGCGGAGCAAAAATAAGCAGCAGTGCCGCAGCAACGCCCGAGAGGGCGGCGGCAAAGGGATCGGCCTTGCGGCGCAGCGCACAAATGCGGCGTGCAAGCTGTTTTCCGGCAACAGAAAAGGAATTTCCGCTGCCGCCGCGCATTTCCGAAAGCTCCAGCAAAAGCTGTGCATAGCGTTTTCGTTCACCGCCGTTCATTGCGGCGGTCACTGTATGGTCACAGCGGATTTCGCAGGCATCCTCCAGATAAACCTTCATCAGCCAGACAAACGGGCAGAACCAATGCAGCATGGCTGCAAGCTGGGCGGCTGCTTTGATCCAAAGGTGCTTCTGCCGGATGTGTGTGGATTCGTGGCGCAGCACAAGCAGCAAAGCACTTTTTGAAAGCCGGTGGCCATCCGGCAAGTAAATTGCCGGGTGAAAAAGCCCGTAAGCAAACGGAGAGCAGGGCATGGAAATTTGGTATACAGGAATTTCTTTGCCCTGCGCGGTGTACGCTTCGCCCGCGCGGCAGAGGATCCTTTTGTGGGAAAGATATCTTGCAAAGCGGTAGTTTTTGTAAAGGCTTCGGAAAGCCAGCAGCAAAAAAATCAGCAGCCATACGAAAGGAATCATTTCCAGTATCCGTTCTGCCGGAGAAAGAAAGGCAAAGGCAAGAGAACTCTCTGTCAGCGCCGGGGAGAACGGCTCAACAAAAGGAAGCACGCCGGAGGAAAGATTGGGATCGATTGGGGGCAGAGACAGGCCTTTTTGCGGAAACAAAAGTGCGAAGGGAAAAAGGTAAAGCGCCAACGCAAGGCAGCCGGCAAACAGCAGGGGCTGCTCTTTTTTGAAAAAACGAAGCACGCAGCAAACCAGCATCAACACCGCCGTGGCAATGCTTCCGCTGATCGATGCGGAAAGAAGGGCAATCCACCAGAACCGGATCATTCCCAATCACCTTCCAACAACTTTTTTAATGCCTGCCGATCCTCTTGGGTAAGCGCAACCTGCCCCGCCATGCTGGTAACCAAATTGCTGATCTTGCCATCGTATAGATCGTTCACAAGGGTTGTTGCTTCGGAACGGGCGTAATCTTCTTTGCTGATAAGCGGGGTGTAATAGCGCAGCTTGCCGATTTTTTCGCTTTCAAGAACGCCTTTTTCGCACAGCCGCTTCAAAAAGGTTAAAACGGTGGGGGCCTTCCAGCCGCGCTGATCGCTGAGCTCGCAGATATCCTGGCTGGTGACCGGAGCTTTCTTGGCCCAGATAATTTCCATAATGCTGTATTCACTTTCGGAAAGTTTCATAAATATCACCTTATATTGCAAAATACGATTTTCTACATTTTGTCTAATATAGAGCGTAGCATACTTCACAATATTTGTCAATTCAGCTTTATAAAACCACAGCCCCCGTTTTCCCGCCGGGAAAGGCGGCAAAACTAATGGGAATGGCTGTCTACTTGACCTTGCCGGGCGGTTTGGGTATAATTTATCTTGTAATGATATGCACTTTGCGCGCTGTTGGCTTTTTTGCAAAATAAAAAGCCGATGGTGCATAAAATTTTAATTGTGAAACAGGGGGGCAGTTTATGAGTACGCCAAAGGTATGTCCCTATTGCGGCGGGCATGTGGGGGCAAAGCTCACAGAGTGTCCTTCGTGCCACACGCCGCTGCGCTGGGCTATGGACGATGCCCTGCCCGAGGGCACGGTTCTGGCCGGGCGCTATTTGATCATCCGCACGCTTTCGCAGGACGGCGAAGGCTATTTTTATGCAGCCAAAGAGCGCAGCAGCGAGCTTTCGGTGGTAATTAAGGAATATTTTCCGCTTACGCTCAGCGCGCCGCGCCTGCAAAACGGCGGCATCGAGGCAAAAATGGGCCGCGAGGTGCCCTTTAAAACGCTGCGCATGGATTTTGAAGAACTGTACACCACATTGCAGCAGATCACACCTGCCACGGGCCTTACCGCCGTGCTGGATCTTGTGCGCGAAAACGGCACCACTTATGCCGTGCTGGAACCCGCGCGCGGGCAAACCCTCAGCCAGTATCTGCGCGGAAAACGGCCTTTGCGCCCGGCCGAGGTTCGCAGCATTCTGCAGCCGGTCATGGAAGGAGCCGCCGCCATGCACAAGGCGGGGCTGATTCACCGGGGCATCAGCCCGGAAACCATTTTTGTCACGAAGGACGGCGCTGCTTCACTGGCCGGTTATGCCACGCAGGGGCTGCGCAGCACGGGCAGCGAGCTGAAGCCGCAAATGTACGAAGGCTATATGGCCCCCGAGCAATATTCCATGGCGGAATTTGAGGGGCGCTATACCGATGTGTACGCGCTGGCCGCTGTGGCTTACCGTATGGCCACCGGCCATGTGCCGGTTTCGGCCCGCCAGCGCCAAACGCGTGACAGTCTGGAGCCTGCCGAGGAATTCAGCTCGGCGATCCCCAGCTATTTTTCGGATGTTTTAAGCTCGGCTATGGAGCTGCAGCCCGGCAGGCGCATTCAGAATGTGCCGGAACTGATGGGAATGCTGGCCAGCCAAACCACCGCGCATACCATGATGACAGCCGGTGGAAAGCGCCAGAGCAAGCAAAAAGCACAGGTGAGCACCCGCAATGTTTTAATGACGGCCAGCGTGATCATTCTGGTGCTGGTGTGCCTGCTGGGCTGGTGTATCATCAAACTCACCGATCGGCAGGAAAAGCCGGCGCCCGCTGCGCCCGATCCGGCTGCCAGCCAGGTGCAGACACAGCAAACCGCACTGCCCAGTTTTGTGGGAAAAAGGCTGAGTGCGATCCAGCACGAAAAAGAGTATCTGGCCTATCGTTTTACCATCACCGAAGAGTACAGCTCGGAGGTGGCAAACGGTGTGGTGATCCGCCAAAGCCCGGCAGCAGGCTCGGAAGCGCCGCAAAACGGCACGGTGGAGCTGGTGGTCAGCCGCGGGCCGCAGCTGGCAACCATGCCGAAGATCTTTGGATTTACGCAGGAAAAGGCCATTGAAGAGCTGGACAAGGCGGGCATTCGCTACAGCCTGCTCATGGTGGCCAATGATGGCCAGTATGCGGCGGGCACCGTGGCCAGAACTGAACCTGCCGCAGGAGAAAGCTTTGACCCCGACACCCGCATTGCCAATATCTATATTGCCGCCGAGCGTGATAACACGGCGGCGCTGACCATAGAGGAATATCAAGAGCAAAATCAAGAGCAAGAGCAAGAGCCGGAGCCCACGCAGGAATGACCCTTTGCGGGCCTTTGTGCCCGTGCGGCATAGCGCACAGTAAGGAGAGCGGCATGGCGGCAGGCAGAAAAGTACAACTGAATACAAGCCGCGCCGTGTATGGCGCTGTGATGACGGTGATCTCGTTCGAGATCTATTCCGTGCTGGTGCGCAGCCTGCTGGGCTTTGCCATGCAGCTGTGGCATCCCGGCGCAAGCCTTGAAAGCCCGGTGGGGGTGCCGCTGGCGGTGCATTACGGCGCGGTGATTCTATACACGGCGCTGCCGCTGGGGCTGGCTGTGTACACAGCCAGCCGCTTTGGCCGCCGCAGCCGCCCGGCCCGGCGTGAGGGGCTGCCCCTGTGCCGAAGTGTGGCGCTGCTGCTGCCGATTTTTATGGCTGTTACCATTGCGGCCAGCCTGCTGTTCGGCCTTTTGTCGGCAGGCAGGCCGCAAATGTCTGTGCTCGGGCACGGCATGGGGCTTTGGGTGCAGTTTTTGTGCATTTGCATCATTCCGGCGGTGGGCGAGGAATGGCTGTTTCGCGGCACGGTGCAGCCCATGCTGCAGGCCTGCGGCCCGTGGACGGCTATTGTTGGGCAGGCGCTGCTGTTTGGCGCGGCGCATTCCTTTGGCGCGCCCATGCTCACCGCCGTGATCAGCGGCCTTGCGCTGGGGCTGATCTACACGCTTACGGGCGATCTGCGCGTGGGCATGATCCTGCATGGAATCAACAATGCAATCGCCTTTTGGGAAACATATTGCTATCAGTATGCAGACAACACGCTCACCACGGTGGTGATCGTTTTGCTGGACGCTGTGTTTGTGGTTTGGGCCGTGGCAGCGGCGCTGCACATCAAACGCCGCCGCTTGCAAAGCCGGTTTTACCCCGTGGATCTTTCCACCGGGCACGGGCAGCTTTTGCACAGCCCGGTGTTCTGGGCGGCATTTGCCTGCATGGTACTGGCACAGGTGATGAATGTATGACGGATCTTGAACTTATGCAGCTGGCCTTACAGCAGGCACAGCTGGCAGCCGATATGGAAGAAGTGCCCGTGGGGGCGGTGGTGGCGCTGAACGGTGAGCCCATTGCAATGGCACACAACACGCGCGAAACCGAAAAAAACGCAACCCATCATGCCGAGCTGCTGGCCATCAGCCGTGCGTGCGAAAAGCTGGGCGGGTGGCGGCTGTGGCAGTGCGAGCTGTTTGTTACGCTGGAGCCCTGCCCCATGTGCAGCGGGGCCATTATCAACAGCCGGCTGCGCCGTGTGGTGTATGGCGCAGCCGATCCCAAAGCCGGATGCTGCGGGGGGCTGATCGATTTGTTTGCACTGCCATTCAACCACCATCCCGTGATCGAAAAGGGCCTGTGCGAAGAGCAGGCCACGGCGCTGATGCAGCAGTTTTTTGAACGGCTGCGGCAAAAACGCCAGAAGAAAAAATGGAAAGGAACACAGCTATGAAACAACGGATCGCCCTGATCACCGGCGGCAGCCGCGGCATTGGCGCAGCAGCCGTACGGGCCTTTGCCGCAGCAGGCTGGCGCGTGGCATTCTGCTGGCACAGTAACCGGCAGGCCGCCGAAGCGCTTGCCGCCGAGTTTCCGGGGCAAGTGCTGGCCGTGCAGGCCGATGTGGCCGACCGTGTGCAGGTGCAGGCTATGTTTGAGCGTGTGCAGGCGGAATTCGGCGCACCGGACACACTGGTGTGCAATGCGGGCATTGCCCAGCAAAAGCTGTTTACGGATATCACCGAGCAGGAGTGGCACACGATGCTGGATACGCACCTGACCGGCGCTTTTCACTGCTGTCAGGCGGCGCTGCCCGAAATGATCCGCCGCCGATTTGGCCGCATTATCATGGTAAGCAGTATGTGGGGGCAAACCGGCGGCAGCTGCGAAGTGCATTATTCCGCAGCCAAGGCCGGGCTGATCGGCCTGACCAAGGCACTTGCCAAGGAAGAAGGCCCCAGCGGCATCACGGTAAACTGTGTGGCGCCCGGCGTGATCGAAACCGATATGATGGCCGGTTTTACCGCGCAGGATAAAGCCGAACTGGCCGAGGAGACCCCTGTGGGCAGGCTTGGCACACCGCAGGAGGTTGCCGGGCTGCTTTTGTATTTGGCCGGGGAGGACACAGGGTACATTACAGGCCAGGTGATCGGCCAAAACGGCGGCTTGGTGATATAGGGCAACCCCGCACAATTCCCGCCTGAGGGCTTAAGCACCGCTGCCGCGGCTGCGAAGCACAATCTGCGCCCCCAAAATGCTCGATCATACACCCGGTATGATCTGCGCTTTTTCCTTAGCAGCCTGCACTTCTCGAACGCTGCATCGGCACTTAGAATGATGCGGTATTGTGCCATAAACAAAAATATACACGGCTCTCTTTCCGCCCGCATAGAGTGGGGCAGGGAAGGGGGCTATTTTTATGGCTGTTGTATACCAGAACGGTGTGGATGTTTCACGCTATCAGGGCACGGTGAACTGGGGCGCTGTGGCGGCAGCGGGCAAGCAGTTTGCCATTGTGCGCATAGGCTCCAGCAATACAAACGGCGTGTATATCGACCCGGCGTTTCAGCGCAATATCAACGGGGCCAAGGCCGCCGGGCTGCGCGTGGGCGCCTATTATTATTCCTATGCCACCACACGCAGCGCAGTAGCGCAGGAGCTCAACACCTTTTTGGCCGTGCTGCAGGGGCTGCAGCTGGAGTATCCGGTGTTTATGGATGTGGAAGCGGCGGTGCAGCAAAGCCTTGGCCGCAAGGCGCTCACGGATCTGGTGCTGTATGCCATGCAGCTGATCGAACAAAGCGGCTGGTATCCGGGCTGGTACTCCTATACGAATTTCGTTAATCAATATCTGGATGCCTCGCGCCTTTCCGCTTACCCCTGCTGGATCGCCGATTATCGGGGGTATGTGGGCTACGGCGGCAGCTATGATCTGTGGCAGTATTCGGGCAGCGGTTCGTCCGGCGGTATTACCGGCACGGTGGATCTGGACTACAGCTACAAGAATTTTTTGCCGGCCATCACGGCAGCCAACAAAAACGGCTACGGCACCTCGGGCCCCACTGTGGAGGCAATTTCCGACACGATGTTAGAGGTGTTTGCCGAGCGCTGCGAATATTTCTATTCCCCCAATGTCAACGAGGTGGTGGGGTATCTGCCGCTGGGCACTTATCCGGTGCTGGCCCGCACCAAGGGTGCATACAATGGCTATG
The DNA here is from genome assembly GCA_004555405.1 of Subdoligranulum sp. Lineage (GTDB taxonomy): Bacteria > Bacillota > Clostridia > Oscillospirales > Ruminococcaceae > SFIE01. Next base: position 50,079 of record SFIE01000006.1, on the reverse strand, counting down.
TATGGGTAAAATTTGATTATAACGGCGGGCAATACTGGACGGCGCTGATCGCCGACCGCAACCGCCTGATAGCGGGCGGTGAGGGCGGGTGTGATGAGTGCCGCGAACAGCTGGCGGCTGCGCTGGAAAAAATTGCGGCAGCCAAGGCGGTGCTGGATTCGTAAAACAGGAAGGGGGCGGCAGAAGTGTCGCTTTGGGGGCCGTTTTTTCTTGGCGGAATGCTGGCGCTGGCACTGAATGTCCCCTTGCGCGCTGTGGAACGCCGTTTGCCTGCCCAAATGCGGCACCGGCGCAAAGCGGCGCTGGGCGCAGTGCTGATCTTCACGGCATCGGCGTTGGTGATCCTGTTTGCAATGGTGGTGCCGCAGTTGGCCGAAAGCGCCGTCAGGCTGACAAAGGCGGCCCCGCAGCTATGGCAGCGCGTGCAGGCGGCGCTGCAGCGGCAGCTTGTGCGCACACCAGCGCTCAAACTGATTTTGGGCGGCGCGGAGAGCTTGAATTTTGAAGCGCTGGTGTGCCGTGCCGCCGAAAAGCTGCGGGGAGCACACTGGATGGGCGGCACGGTGGATCTGGCGGCGCAGGCGGCAGGCTGGGCAGCGGACCTCGGCGTGGGGCTGGTGCTGGCGGCGTATCTTTTGGCGCGCAAGGAAGAGCTTGCGGCACAGGCTTCGGCTGTGCTGGACGCATGGCTGCCGCCCCGCGCCGCGCATGGCTTAAAGCACATCGGCAGCGTGTTTGGGGCGGCTTTTGCGGCATTTTTTTCCGGCCAATGCCTCGAAGCGGCCCTGCTGGGGGCTATTTTTGCCTTGGTGCTGTGGATCTGCCATTTTCCGTGTGCGGTGCTGATCAGCGTGATGATCGGCATTACGGCGCTGGTGCCCATATTCGGCACTTTTGTGGGCTGTGCGTTCGGCACGGTGGTGATCCTGGCGCTGGAGCCGCAAAGGCTGGTGTGGTTCTGGGTGCTGTTTTTGTGTATTCAGCAGTTGGAAGGCGCATTTTTGTATCCGAGAGTGGTGGGCGGAAAAGTGGGCCTGCCGCCGCTGTGGGTGCTTGTGGCGGTAACGCTGGGCGGCAAGCTGTTTGGTGCGGCGGGAATGCTGGGCATGATCCCGGTGTTCAGCGCGGGCTATACGCTGGCCAAAGAAAAAACCTGCGAAAGATTAAAAAAACTTCGTGACAAATAGAAGAAGATGTGCTATACTATTAAAGCGCTCAAAATTAAGGGTAAAACATAGGCGACTGTCGTACAACGGCTAGTACATCAGCCTTCCAAGCTGAGGACGTGGGTTCGACTCCCATCAGTCGCTCCATACAAAACCGCCGAAGCAAACGCTTCGGCGGCTTTTTTGTGCAAAAGATCCGGGGCAGCCGTGTTTGCGGCTGCCCCGGATCGGCGTTTATGCAGGGGCTCAGGAATCGCTTTCCGGCTCCATTTTACGAATGTCGCTGCCGTAAAACTCCACACGCTCGCAGCTGCCGGTCAGGCGGCTGGCGATTTTTTCGGTGTAGCGGCTTTCAAACACCCGGTCATCGGTGATGTTGGTGGTGTAAATGGTGGGCAGGCGGTGGCCGATGCGGCTGTTCAGCACGGTGTACAGGCAGCTGGCCACATACTGGGAAAAATACTCGGTGCCAAGATCATCCAAAATCAAAAGATCCGCCGAAAGCACGGCATCCATCATGGAATCCTGCATGGCTTCTTCATCCGAAAAAGAACTGCGGCGAACCTTATCCAGATGCCCAAAAAGCTCCTGCGAGCTGATATAGATCACATCATAGCCTTTATCCAGCACAATGCCCGCAATGGCAAGGGCGGCATGGGTTTTGCCAAGGCCCGCGCTGCCGCACAAAAGCAGGTTGGAGCTGCGCAGATCAAAGGCATCGGCGTATTCTTTCAGTTCCTGCAGGCGCTCGGCCATATACTGGCGCACGGTGCAGCCCAGCAGCGGGTGATAGGCATTGGGATAGCGGTTCACATCCATGCTTTCAAAGCGAGAGATATTCAGCGCCGAGGCTTTCACGATCTCCTCGCGGCGCATATCGCGCTCCAGCGTGTGAATGCAGCTGCAAATGCGCCCGTGGTCCAGCCCGGTATCACCGCACAGGGGGCAGGTGAACTGCGGCTGCAGATCGGCCTCGCTCCAGCCGTTTTCGCGCAAAAGCTGCGCGCAGCGGCGCTGTGCGGCCTCGCTTTCGGCCAGTGCGGCTTCAATTTTTTCGCTGCTGTGCCCGGTGGCGGCCAGATGAGCAGCCTTATAACCGGCCTGAGAGATCGTATCCTCGGCGGCGGCATATCCGGGAATCTCTTCCCGCACGCGCTGCTGGTTGGTGCGCGCAGCCATAATGGCGCGTTGGCGGCGCATGGAAACGGCCCGCTGCGCGGCCCGCAGCAATTCGTCTTTGCTTTGCATAGATCATCGATCCTCCCGCTTCAATCTCAGCTTTCTGGTGGGGCTGCGTGGGGCAGTGGGGGCTGCAGGCACAGCCGGGGCGCTGTCCACACGGATATTGCGGCCAAACACAATGCCGCCGCGCAGATCCTGCGGGGTGCGCCAGCCTTTTTCGTGCCAGCCCTTTAAAATATCGTTCATGGCCCACACCGTGCGCTCGGCACCCAGATACTGCACGGCGTTTTGCACCATTTCATCGTTGAATCCATATTTTTCATACCAGCGCTGCACCGAACGGCGCTCGCTGGGGGTAAGGGAGCTGCCGCCCTTGCCCAGCAAAGTGGCCACAAAGGCTTCATGCTCGGCCCGGCGCTCTTCCAGCGCCAGCAGGCGCTCAACATCCTCGCCGGATCTCACACCGGCCTTTTTCCAGCGCTTCAGCTCGCTGCGCACGGCGTTCAAATTAACTCCGGGCTGGCCGGTGAGGTGCGAAAGGCACAAAAGGATCACATCGGCAGCATAGCCCTCGGTGGTGTACAGCGATGCCAGATTGCGGCTTTCCTGACTGCTCAGGGCACCGCCCAGACAGGACTGCGCCTGTTCCATGATCAGCGCAATGCGCGGGTCACACAAAACCAGCGACAGATCCGGCTCCGGCTCGGCAGCGGGCAAAACGGCGGGCTCGGGCGAGTGGCCCCGGTGTGCCTTTAAAAGCCCGGCACCGGCCCACCACTGCAGTGCGCGCTCGGCGGCGTGTACGCTGCGCAGGCCCAGCTCCCGTGCGATCACGGTGGAGTCTGTGCAGCCGGTTTGCAGCACATACAGTGCCACCCGCATACAGTTTTCATCGGCACGGGGCAAATTAGAAAAAACCAGCAGCGGCACGGCCAGTGTGTCGCCGTTTTGGGGAATCAGTTCATAATACATGAAAAAAGCCTCACAAATCGGGAAAGTGTGGTAAATAGATTATAGCATTTGCCCCGGGCGGTGTAAATGGGCAGGGGAGAACCGTCTTTACAATTAAAAAAAATCGTGTTACTCTTGAAACGGCAAAAGAACAGCCCGGAAAAACCGGGCATTTATCCCATGGCCCCGGCGGCCTGCCGAGGGTGCATAAAAAGAAAAAATTCTGCAAAACGAAACAAAAATGCCCCGCAACTACAAACCGGCAGTTGCAGGGCATAAGCTGTGGAGCGGGATACGGGGCTCGAACCCGCCACCTTCTGCTTGGGAAGCAGACGCTCTACCAGATGAGCTAATCCCGCGTAACGAATATTATTGTAACCGATTTTACGGTGTCTGTCAATAAAAATCATTGCCTGAAACGGAGAAATATACTATGCTGACAGGATATCCCAATTTTCACTATTTTAAAAACGGCAACAACTACAGCGGCAGCCATGTGGGAATGCGCTATTTTATTGAACCTGTAAAAGAGCCGGACCCAAGCGATGAAACCGGCAAAAACAAGCTGACCTTCTTACAGGTGACTCTTTGGCCCGAGCCCTGGGGCCTGGAATACACCGCGCCGGAAAAACGCATTTCGCAGCGTTTTCCCGGCAGCGATGAAGGCGTGCAGCAGGCAGCAGATTGGATCGCCGCGCAGTACAGCGCCGAGGAACAAAAATGGAGTGTGATCCCCAATATTCTGGACTGTGAACCGGATATTCCCAACCCCGGCCAGCAGGAAGGCGAGGACTGATCAGCCCTTGGCATTGGGCGAAGTAAGGCTTTCGTACAGCTGCAGAATGGCGGGCTCAGGCAGCTTGACCACCAGCCCCGAAAGGCGCGAGAGCGTGTTTTCGGGCGGAATCTGCAAAAAGCTGAGCCGATAGGCGCACAGGGCCTGTGTTTTCTGGCCGCAGCGCTCGTTCATTTTGCGGTTGCCGTATTTGATATCACCGATCACGGGGGCGCCCAGATAGGCCAGATGTGCGCGGATCTGATGGGTGCGGCCTGTGATGAGGCCGATCTTGCACAGGGCAAAGGGCCCGGCGTTTTTCAGCACATCCACCTCGGTGATGATCTGCTTGCGGTTGGGGTTTTCGTGGGCATGAATGCTCACCTTGTTTTTGCCCTCGTGGTGTTCCCACCAGGCGGTATGCCGCCCGCGGGGGGGCACGCCCACCGTGATGGTGTAGTATTCTTTTTTCAAAAGATCCTTGCGAATGATCTCGTTCATATCGCGCAGCGCGGCATAGCTTTTGGCGGCGATCACAAGCCCTTCGGTGCCGCGGTCCAGCCGGTTGCAGATGGCGGGGGTAAAGCGCTTTTCGGCGGTGGGGTCATACTCGCTTTTTTCGGTGAGATAGGCGGTAAACTGATCCACCAGATTGGCATCGCCCGTGCGGTCAGAATGGCACAGCAGGTGCGTGGGCTTATACAGCACCGCGATATCGGCATCTTCATAGATCACCCGCAGGCGGGGGCTCTTGGGGGCTTTGCGCACCGGAACGGCAGGCTTTTCCGGGAAAAATTCGTCGTTGATGTACAATTCGATCAGATCGCCTTTTTGCAGGCGATAGTCGGCCTCGGCGCGCTTGCCGTTGACTTTGATGCGTTTGTTGCGGAAGCTTTTATACAAAAGGCTGTTCGGGAAATTGGCGGTCACGCTTTGCACAAAGCGCGAAAGGCGAACGCCGTCCTCGTTGGCACCGGCAGTATAGCTTTTCATGTGGGAACCCCTTTCGGTCTGGTTTGAAATAATCCGTTTCTTATTATATAATAAAACGGCACGAAATGCACCCTTTTATAGCAGGCAGGGCCGCACACTTTTTTGCATCGCGCACGGATAGGGAAAAGTGCGCGGTGCGGCTTTCCGAATCGTGCGCTGCCGCTTTGGATATACTCTGTATGGTGGAGGAAAATGGTATATGGCAGAAAAGAACCCCCATGAAAATCGCCGCGCCCGTGTGCGTGAACGCGTGGAGAAAATCGGCTTCGAGGGCATGGCGGACCATGAGGCGCTGGAATATCTGCTGTTTTATGTGATCCCCCGGTGCGACACCAACCCCTTGGCGCACCGCCTGATCGACCGCTTCGGCAGCTTCAGCGCCGTTTTGGATGCCAGCGAAGACGATTTGCAAACCGTGCAGGGGGTGGGACTGCGCACAGCGCAATTTCTGCACGGCATCAAGCTGGCCACAGCCTTTTATGCCATGAGCCGCCGCAAGGTGCCGCAGACATTGCAAAGATGCGAAGATGCCATGCAATATCTGACACCGCTGTTTGAGGGCCTGATGAACGAGCGCTTGTATATGGTGCTGATGGACGACCAGTACTGCCCGATGCAAACGGTGCTTTTGGCCGAAGGGCAGCCCGGTTCGATCCAGATCGACCTTACGGCGGCAGCCCGGCGGGCTGTGGCAAGCGGCTGCACACAGGTGATCCTGAGCCACAATCACCCGCGCGGTTTGCCGACGCCTTCGCATGAGGATATACACACAACGCGCCAAGCCGCCAAAATCCTGGGGCTGCTGGGCATCTGCCTGATAGACCATATCATTGTGGCCGGCGGCACGGCGCTTTCGCTGCGTGAGTGCGGCAAAATGCCGTATTATGACCCGCTGCGAGGCGAAGTGGATATGTAAGCCGCCACAAAACCATAAAGGCCCGGCATTTTCAGGCAGACAGGAAAAACAGGTGAACAGCATGGAACAAACCGAAAGTATTTTTCATTTGCAGGCCCCTTTTGCACCCATGGGTGACCAGCCGCAGGCCATTGAAAAGCTGGCACAGGGGGTGCTGGCAGGCGAAAAAGCCCAAACGCTGCTGGGCGTAACGGGCAGCGGCAAAACCTTTACCATGGCCAATGTGATCGCACGGTGCAACCGTCCCACTTTGATCTTGGAGCCGAACAAAACGCTGGCAGCCCAGCTGTGCACCGAGATGCGCGCGTTTTTCCCCGAGGATGCCGTGGAATATTTTGTGTCCTATTACGACTATTATCAGCCGGAAGCCTATATTCCTTCCACAGACACCTACATTGAAAAGGACTCCGCCATCAACGATGAGATCGACCGTTTGCGCCATTCGGCCACGGCAGCGCTTTCCGAAAGGCGCAATGTGATCATTGTGGCGAGCGTGAGCTGCATTTACAGTCTGGGCGACCCCATTGATTACCGCAGCATGGTCATCAGCCTGCGCCCCGGCATGGAAATGAGCCGTGACGAGCTTTGCAAGCGCCTTGTAAAGCTGCAGTACGAGCGAAACGATGTGAATTTTGTGCGCAACAAATTTCGCGTAAAGGGCGATGTGGTGGATATCAACCTTGCCTATATGAGCGATGTGGCCATCCGCGTGGAATTTTTCGGCGATGAGATCGAGCGCATCAGCGAAATGGACCCGCTGACCGGAGCCCGCAAAAATGTGGTGCGCCATGTGGCAATATTCCCGGCGAGCCATTACATCGTGGGGCCTGAAAAAATGCGTGCCGGTCTGCAGAAAATTTCGCAGGAAATGGACGAGCAGGTGAAGCAGTTCACCCAGCAGGGCAAATTGATCGAAGCCCAGCGCATTGCCCAGCGCACACAATATGATATGGAAATGCTGCAGGAAGTGGGAATGTGCAAGGGCATTGAAAACTATTCGGCAGTGCTTTCGGGCCGAAAGCCCGGCTCTACCCCCACCACGCTGCTGGATTATTTTCCGGAAGATTTTCTTTTGATGGTGGATGAAAGCCATGTGATGCTGCCCCAGCTGCACGCCATGTACGGCGGCGACTACGGCCGCAAAAAAACGCTGGTGGAATTTGGATTCCGCCTGCCCTCGGCCTTTGACAACCGCCCCCTCAAATTTGAGGAGGTGGAGGAAAAGATCCATCAGGTGATCTTTGTTTCGGCCACACCCGGAAAATATGAGCAGGAGCACAGCACACAGACGGCGGAACAGGTGATCCGCCCCACCGGCCTTTTGGACCCGGTGATCGTGGTAAAGCCTGTGGAAGGGCAGATCGAAGACCTTTTGGGCGAGATCAACCAGCGCCTGCAGCGCGGCGAACGCGCACTGGTGACCACGCTGACCGTGAAAATGGCCGAGGATCTGACCGACTATTTGAACGACCACGGCGTGAAGGCCAAGTATATGCACCACGAGGTGGACACCTTTGAGCGCATGGAGCTGATCAAGGATCTGCGCGCGGGGGATATCGGCGTGATCGTGGGCATCAACCTGCTGCGCGAAGGGCTGGATCTGCCCGAGGTTTCGCTGGTGGCGATCCTGGATGCCGATAAAGAGGGATTTCTGCGCAGCGAAACCAGCCTGATCCAAACCATTGGCCGTGCAGCCCGCAATGCCGAGGGTATGGTGATCATGTATGCCGACGAAGTGACCCCCAGCATGGAGCGCGCGATCCGTGAAACCGAGCGCCGCCGGGCGATCCAAAACGAATACAATAGGGCGCACGGCATTACGCCCAAAACCATTCAAAAAGAAATTCGCGGCGGGCTGGAAATCAGCGACAAAGCCGAAAACGAAAAGCTGGGCGCAGGCAAGCGCCGCATGGGCACGGCCGAGCGCAAACAACTGATCGAGCGGCTGGAACGGGAAATGCGCGAAGCCGCCAAAATTTTGGAATTCGAGCATGCCGCCTTCCTGCGTGACCAGATCGAGCGCCTGCGCAAGGGCGAAGATCCCATGGAAAATGCGGATCTGAAACAGCAAAAACGCACCCGCAAAGCAAAGTGGAAAAAGGGATAAACAAACATGAGCAATGATAAAATCGTAATCAAGGGAGCCAGAGCCAACAACCTTAAAAATATCGATCTCACGCTGCCGCGCGATAAGCTGATCGTGATGACCGGCCTTTCGGGCAGCGGAAAATCCAGCTTGGCGTTTGATACTATTTATGCCGACGGCCAGCGCCGCTATATGGAAAGCCTTTCCAGCTATGCCCGTATGTTTTTGGGGCAGATGGAAAAGCCGGATGTGGACGAGATCACCGGCCTGAGCCCTGCAATCTCCATTGACCAGAAAACCACCAGCCACAACCCGCGCTCCACCGTGGGCACCGTGACCGAAATCCACGACTACCTGCGCTTACTGTATGCCCGGGTGGGCACACCGCATTGCCCGGTGTGCGGCAGAGTGATCCGCCAGCAAACGGTGGACGAAATGGTGGATGCCGTTTTAAAGCTGCCCGAGGGAACAAAATTTCAGGTTCTTGCCCCGGTGGTGCGCGGCCGCAAGGGCACACAGCAAAAGGAGCTGGATGCCGCCCGCCGCGCCGGTTATGCCCGTGTGCGCATTGACGGAAACCTGTACGATCTTGACGAAGAGATTGCTTTGGAGAAAAACAAAAAGCACACGGTGGAGATCGTGGTGGACCGCCTTGTCATGCGCGAGGGAATCCGCGGCCGCCTGAGCGATTCGCTGGAAACCGCCTTGCAGCTCACGGGGGCGCTGGTCACCGTGGATGTGATCGGCGGCGAAGCCATGGAGTTCAGCCAAAGCTATGCCTGCCCGGAGCATGACATTGCCGTGGAAGAGCTTACGCCGCGTATGTTCAGCTTCAACAACCCGTTCGGCGCCTGCCCCACCTGCACGGGCCTTGGCACTTTTATGAAGGTGGACCCCGAGCTGATCGTGCCGGATAAAACCCGCTCGATCCGGGAAAGCGCCATCAAGGCCAGCGGCTGGTATTACGCCGAGGGCAGCATGAGCGAAATGTATTATCAGGCATTGGCAGATAAATACGGCTTTACGCTGGACACTCCCTTTGAACAGATCCCGCAGGCCGGGCAAAACGCTGTTTTGTACGGCACAAACGGAGAAACGCTGGAGCTGCACCGCGAAAACGCTTTTGGCTCGGGCAATTACAAAGCCCCGTTTGAGGGCATTATCCCCAACCTGGAGCGCCGCTTCCGCGAAAGCAGCAGCCAGTGGATGAAGGAGGAAATTTCCCGGGTGATGAGCGCCCGCACCTGCCCCGACTGCCATGGCCGACGCCTGAAGCCCACCAGCCTGGCGGTGACTGTGGGCGGGGTGAATATCGGCGATTTTTGCGAAAAGAGCATCCGCGAGGAACTGGACTTTATCAAGGAAATGCAGCTTACCGAGCAGGAACACCGCATTGGCGACGGTATTTTGAAGGAGATCAAAAACCGCTTGGGATTTTTGAAAAATGTGGGGTTGGATTACCTGACTCTTTCCCGCGGGGCCAGCACGCTTTCGGGCGGCGAAAGCCAGCGCATTCGCTTGGCCACACAGATCGGCAGCGCGTTGACCGGCGTGCTGTATGTGCTGGACGAGCCCAGCATCGGTTTGCACCAGCGCGACAACGACAAGCTGATCGCAACGCTGAAAAAGCTGCGTGACCTGGGCAACACGCTGATCGTGGTGGAGCATGACGAGGACACCATGCGCCAAGCGGATTTTCTGGTGGATATCGGCCCCGGTGCGGGAGTACACGGCGGCGAGGTGATCGCCGCAGGCAGCGTGGAGGATATCTGTGCCGCGCCGCGCAGCATCACGGGCGATTATCTTTCGGGGCGCAAAAAAATCGAAGTGCCTGCAACCCGCCGCCCCGGCAGCGGCCAGGTGCTGCGCGTGGTGGGCGCGGCAGAAAATAACCTGAAAAACATTGATGTGGATTTTCCGCTGGGAAAATTCATCTGCGTTACCGGCGTTTCCGGCGGCGGCAAGTCCAGCCTGGTGAACGAGATTCTGTATAAGCGCCTTTCGGTGGAACTGAACCATTCGCATGAGCGCCCGGGCAGGCATAAAACCATTTTAGGGCTGGAAAATGTGGACAAGGTGATCGGCATTGACCAATCGCCCATTGGCCGCACACCGCGCAGCAACCCCGCCACCTATACCGGTGTGTTCACGGATATCCGCAATGTGTTTGCCCAAACCCAGGATGCCAAAATGCGCGGCTATTCCAGCGGGAGATTCAGCTTTAATGTTAAGGGCGGCCGGTGCGAAGCCTGCGAGGGCGACGGCATTCTGCAAATCGAAATGCACTTTTTGCCGGATATTTATGTGCCGTGCGAGGTGTGCAAGGGCAAGCGCTATAACCGCGAAACGCTGGAAGTGAAATACAAGGATAAAAATATCTCGGATGTGCTGGAAATGACGGTGGAGGAAGCCTGCGCCTTTTTTGCCAACCAGCCTAAAATTTACCGCAAGCTGAAAACCCTGCAGGATGTGGGCCTTGGCTATATTCGGCTGGGACAAAGCGCCACCACGCTTTCGGGCGGTGAGGCACAGCGCGTAAAGCTGAGTTTGGAGCTGGCCAAGCGCGGCACCGGAAAAACCGTGTATATTCTGGACGAGCCCACCACCGGCCTGCACATGGCCGATGTACACCGTTTGGTGGAGGTGCTGGATACGCTGGTGGATGCAGGCAATACGGTGATCGTGATCGAGCACAATCTGGATGTGATCAAGCGGGCCGATCATATCATTGATCTTGGCCCCGAGGGCGGCGCGGCAGGCGGCACCGTTGTGGCCGAGGGCACGCCCGAGCAGGTGGCGGCAAACCCTGCCAGCTACACGGGCAAATATCTGGCCCCCATGCTCAAAAAATAAAATCAGTGCTTATAAAAGCCGCAGGGCGTTCTCTCGCAAAAATCGAGGGAACGCCCTGCGGTTCTATATCGGCTTTTTGTGGGTTATGGCAGATGCTTTTGCATATATTCCGCCATGTGCTGCCGGGCCCCGGCCAGCTGGGCGGCGGTTTCCGGGTTGGACGAGGAAAAGCTTAAAAGCTGATCCAGATAGCCCTGCCGGTGTACGATCTGCAGGCTGATGGGAAACTCCAGCTCATAAACCAGGCTCAAAAGCGAGATCAGATGATCGATGGGGGTTTTGCGCAAAGAGCGCAGCACGGTGTGCTGCTCGTAAAAGGCATTCAGCACAGCGGGGGTGATGGCGGCCTTGTGCAGCTGCTCGGCGGTAGTGGCGTAAATTTCTTCCATGGGGGTAAGGCAATTCGCCTTTAAAATATCGATTTTATCCGCATCCCGGATCAGCTTGCAAAACAGCAGCTCACGCTGGGAAAGCCCGGCGGGCAGGCGATACAGGCTGTGGCTGGCAATGGCCCGGCGGATCAGGCTGTCCCAGTGGGCATCGGGCAGATAACCGCGGATCAGCCCTTTTTCAAACAGCAGCTCCACACCCAGTGCGGCGTGATCCACTGAATCGGCATCGCTGAAGGTGTTGTAGCGGCGCACCTGCTCAAACCGGCCCACATCGTGCAGCATACCGATTACCCATGCAAGATCACAATCGGCAGAAGAAAGCGCAAGGCTTTGGGAAATTTCATCGCACAAGGCGGCCACGCGATAGGTGTGATCAATCTTTAAACGAATTTTCGGGTTGGTATCATCATAGCGGGCGGCATAAGCGGCAAACACCCGGCAGATGTGCGTGCGGTCGATAGTCATCATAACGGCAAACCCTCCTGACTGCTATTAGAATAGCACCCGGCGCGCAAATTGTCGAGAGCGAAAAAACTGCAAATAGCCCTTGTGCTTTTGGGGCAAAAAGGGTATACTGTTATATTGTATAATTGTCTTTAATAGGCGCTTTGCATAAAAAACAGCAAAGTGTTTTGGCATAAAGTACGGAATAGAAATAGTATTGAGGTGTTCCTTTGGAAAAATCTGTTTATACGCATGATGCCGCCAGTGCGGCTGCCATTGCAGCTGCCTACGATGAGCCGCCGCTGGCCTATGTGCGCAGCTACGGCTGCCAGCAGAATGTGAACGACGGCGAAAAGATCCGCGGCGTTTTGCTGGACTGCGGCTTTGGCATTACCGATTCGGCAGAGAATGCCGATCTGATCCTGTTCAACACCTGCGCAGTGCGTGAGCACGCCGAGCAGCGCGTGTTCGGCAATGTGGGTGCGCTGAAAAGGCTGAAAGAAAAAAATCCCCGCCTGATGATCGGCCTGTGCGGATGCATGGCGCAGCAGCCGCACATTGTGGAAAAGGTGCGCAGCAGCTATCCGTATGTGGATCTGGTGTTCGGTGTGGACGGGATCGATACTCTGCCCGCGCTGATCGCCCAGCGCCTTGGCCAGAAAAAGCGTGTGCTGCAAACCCCGGTAGAGCGCAATGCCGTGGTGGAGGCCGTGCCCATTCGCCGCGATTCCGGTTTCCGCGCATGGCTGCCCATTATGTACGGCTGTGATAACTTCTGTACCTACTGCATCGTGCCCTATGTGCGCGGGCGTGAACGCAGCCGCTTGCCCGAGGATGTGCTGAAGGAATTTACCCAGCTGGTGCAGGCAGGCTATAAAGAAATCACGCTTTTGGGCCAGAATGTAAACAGCTACGGCAAGGGGCTGGAAGTGCCGGTGGATTTTGCCGACCTGCTGAATATGCTGTGCGCAGTGCCGGGCGATTATCAGATCCGCTTTATGACCAGCCATCCCAAGGATGCCAGCCATAAGCTGATCGATACTATTGCTGCCCAGCCCAAGATCTGCAAGCATCTGCATCTGCCCGTGCAGAGCGGCAGTGACCGCATTCTGCATGAGATGAACCGCCACTACAATGTGGAGCAGTATCTTGAACTGATGAACTATGCCAAGCAGCGGGTGCCCGGCATTACATTCTCCAGCGATATCATTGTGGGCTTCCCCGGTGAAACCGAAGAGGATTTTGCCAAAACGCTGGAACTGGTGGAGCATGTGGGCTATATGCAGCTGTTCACCTTTATCTACTCCAAGCGCACCGGCACCCGCGCTGCCTTGATGCCGGACCCTGCCACCCACAAAGAAAAGGCCGAGCGCATGGGCCGATTGCTGGCACTGCAGGATAAGATCGCCATGCAGCAGGTGGCCTCAATGGTGGGGCAAACCGTGCGCGTGCTGGTGGAAGGTGCGGCCCGCACCGAAGGAATGCTCACGGGCCGCCTGGACAATAACCTGACGGTGGAATTTGCCGCCGCCGAGGAAATGATCGGCCACTACGCCAAAGTAAGCCTTACCGGCGCACGCGCCACGGTGCTTACGGGCGAACTGGCCAAATGAATAAAATCACAATGTTTATCAAAGCCTATAGATAGGCTTTCAATAAAAATAAAACAATATTAAGGAGATATTTACCATGACCTGTATCGAAATGTTTAAAAAAGCCGCCGTTGCCATGCAGACTGATGAGCGCTATATCGAGCTGGATGCCGCCCGCCGTGCCAACGAGGCCGACGAAGAGCTGCAGAACCTGATCGGTGATTTCAACCTGGCCCGTATGGACCTGAACAACGAGCTGAGCATGGACGAGCGCAACGACGAGCGCATTTCTGAGCTGAACGAAAAGATCAACCAGACCTACACGAAGGTGATGAACCACCCTGGCATGAAGCGCTACAACGAGGCCAAGGCCGCAGCCGAGCAGCTGGTGAACCACATTGATGCCATTATCAACACCGCCATGAACGGCGGCGACCCCATGACCGTGGAAGCCCCCGCCGCCGGCGGCTGCTCCGGCAGCTGCTCCAGCTGCAGCGGCTGCCACTGATCCGGCAAAACCCGCAGCGCATAAACAACGCAATTCCAAAAACAGGCAGGTGCAACCATGGCTGAACTCAGCCCCATGATGGAGCAATATCTTTCCATCAAAAAGCAGCATCCAAACGAGATCCTTTTTTATCGTGTAGGCGATTTTTACGAAATGTTCTTCGAGGATGCCCTAACTGCATCCAGGGAACTGGAACTCACCCTCACCGGCAAGCAGTGCGGCATGGAAGAGCGCGCCCCCATGTGCGGCGTGCCCTTTCATGCCTATGAAACCTATGTGGCCCGCTTGATCGCCAAGGGCTACAAGGTGGCCATCTGTGAGCAAACCGAGCTGCCCTCGCAGGCAAAGGGGCTGGTGAAGCGCGATATCATCCGCGTAGTTACGCCCGGCACCGTGATCGAAAGCAGTATGCTGCAGGACGACCGCAACAACTATATCGCCAGCATTTTCTGCGAACGCAAAAAGGGAGGCCGTGCGGGCATCTGCTTTGCCGATATTTCCACGGGCGATATCCGCGCCACCGAGCTGGCATCGGAAAAGCTGGAGGAATCCATCATCACCGAGCTGTGCCGCTTTGGGCCCAGCGAGGTGCTGATGAACGAAGCCATGCTGGATCAAAAGGCCGTGGGCAATTATATGCGCCAGCATTTGCATTGCAGCGCCGAGCTTTTGCCCAACGCCGAATATGAGCCTGCCAACTGTGAACAGGTGCTGCGCGGGCAGTTTGGCGATGACTGGAAAACCGTGTGCGGCGCCAAAGAGGGTGCGCTGGCGCCCCGGGCGCTGGCAGCGCTGCTGGGCTATCTGGCCCGCACGCAAAAGCATGGTATGGAGCGCTTAAGATCGGTGCAGAACTATGCCGAGCAGCAGTATATGCAGCTTTCGCCGGTCACCCGCGCCAATCTGGAACTTACCGAAACCCTGCGAGGCCGCGAAAAAAAGGGCACGCTGCTGTGGGCGCTGGATAAAACCGGCACCTCCATGGGCAAGCGCCTTTTGCGCAGCTGGCTGGAGCAGCCGCTGGTAGACCCCGCAGCCATCAACCGCCGGTTGGATGCCGTAGAGTGCCTGTATAAAGACACGGTGGCCCGCGCCGATATCATGGACTCGCTTTCCCGCGTGTTCGATATGGAGCGTTTGATGACCCGCACGGTATACGGCTCGGCGGCCCCGCGTGAGATCTATTCGCTGGCCTGCACCTGCAGGGAGCTGCCTGCGCTGAAAGCCATGGCGGGGGCGCAGAGCGCCGAAATGCTGAAGGCCATGCAGCAGGAAATGGACGATCTTTCGGATCTGCGCGAGCTGATCTTTGCCGCCATTGAAGAGGATTGCCCTGCCACCTTAAAGGACGGCGGCGTGATCAAGGCGGGCTACAACCAAGAGGTGGACGAGCTGCGGGACATCATGCATGGCGGCAAGGGTGTGCTTTCCGAGCTGGAAACCCGCCTGCGCCAGGAAACCGGCATTCCCAAGCTGAAGATCGGCTTCAACCGGGTGTTCGGCTATTACATTGAAGTCAGCAATTCTTATAAAAACCAAGTGCCCGAGGGTTTTATCCGCAAGCAGACCCTTACCAGCGGCGAGAGATATATCACGCAGGAGCTGAAGGAACTCGAAAACAAAATTCTGGGCGCAGGCGAACGCCTGAACGCGCTGGAACATCAGCTTTTTGCAGAGATCCTGCAAAAAATTTCGAGGCAGATCGTGCGGGTGCAGGCAACGGCCAAGGCCGTGGCCACGCTGGATGTGCTGGCTGCGCTGGCGCAGGCTGCAGTGGATAACAACTATGTAAAGCCCACGGTGGACGATGGCGATGCCATCCGGATCACCGAGGGGCGGCATCCCGTGGTGGAGCAGGTGCTCAAGGGCACACTGTTTGTGCCCAACGATACGCATTTGGACTGCGGCGACAACCGTATGCTGATCATCACCGGCCCCAACATGGCCGGTAAATCTACTTATATGCGCCAGAACGCTATTATTACGCTGATGGCGCAGATCGGCAGCTTTGTTCCGGCAAGTGAATGCCATATCGGCGTGGTGGATGCCATTTTCACCCGAGTGGGCGCTTCGGACGATCTGGCGGCGGGCCAATCCACTTTTATGGTGGAAATGACCGAGGTGGCCGAGATCCTGGAAAAGGCCACCGCCAAAAGCCTTGTGATTCTGGACGAGATCGGCCGCGGAACCTCTACATTTGACGGCATGAGCATTGCCCGCGCCGTGGTGGAGCATATTTCTTCCAAGGAACACGGCCTGGGCTGCAAAACGCTGTTTGCCACCCATTACCACGAATTGACCGAGCTGGAGCAAACGCTGGACGGCGTGAAAAACTATAATATTGCCGTGAAAAAGCGCGGCGAGGATATCACTTTTTTGCGGCGCATCGTGCGCGGCCCCGCCGATGACAGCTATGGCATCGAGGTGGCCAAGCTGGCGGGCCTGCCTGCCAGTGTGACCCGCCGCGCCCGTGCCGTGCTGAAGTCGCTGGAGGCCAGCGCCCCCGATCCGCACGCCATGGTGCAAATGGATTTTGACATGGTGGAGCAGAACCGCCCCGAGGCCCTGCCCGCCGAGCTGGTGGATAAACTGCGTGATACCGATGTGAACACGCTTACGCCGCTGGAAGCACTGAACTTTTTGTTTGAACTGAAAAAATCGCTCGACCCCTGATGGGGCGAAGGCATTGTAAAGAAAGGGGGCCTGGAATATGGCTGTGATCCGGATATTGGACCAACATACGGCCGAACTGATCGCGGCAGGCGAAGTGGTGGAGCGCCCGGCCAGCGCGGCGAAGGAACTGCTGGAAAACGCGATCGACGCGGGCGCCGGCCAGATCACGATCTCCATCACGCGCGGCGGCATTCAGCAAATTCAGGTCACCGATAACGGCAGCGGCATCGAGGCGGAATACATAGCCAACGCCTTTGTGCGCCATGCCACCAGCAAGATCCAAACCGAGCAGGATCTTGACAGCATTCACACGCTGGGATTTCGCGGCGAGGCACTGGCCAGCATTGCCAGCGTGGCCCGCGTAGAGGTGCTTACCCGCACCGAACAAGACGAGTTTGCCTGTGTGTACCGCATAGAAGGCGGCAAGGAGCTTGGGCTGGAGATCGGCGCGCGCCCGGTGGGCACCACCATTACGGTGAACGATCTGTTTTACAACACGCCTGCCCGCATGAAATTTTTGAAAAAGGATGTGAGCGAGGGCACATTTGTGGCCGATGTGGTGCTGCACGCGGCGCTTTCGCATCCGGAAATTTCTTTTCGGTTTATCCGCGAGGGCAAGCAGCAGTTTGTCACCCCCGGCGATGGGGTGCTGCGCAGCGCCGCCTATGCGGCACTGGGCCGCGATTTTTCGCGTGATCTGGTGGAAACCGAGCACACAGTCGGGGCTTACCGCGTACACGGGCTGATCACGCCGCCGCGCGCCTGCCGTGCCAGCCGCGGCGCACAATATTTTTATATCAACGGGCGGTATGTAAAAAACCGCACCATGATGGCCGCCATGGAAAACGCCTACAAGGGCACGCTGATGCAGGGCAAATTCCCGGGGGGCATTCTGTGCTTGGAAATGCCCGCCGATCTGGTGGATGTGAATGTGCATCCGGCCAAAACCGAGGTTCGCTTTGCCCGTGAGGGCGAAGTGTTCGATGCAGTGTACAGCGCGGTAAAGCAGGCACTGGCCGCCCCGGGCACTGGCGAATGCCGCTTTGACCCCGAGGAAAAGCCCGCGGCAAACAGCGGCCTTTCGGCGCTGCGCCCCGCAGCAGGCCCCGCACCACAGCAGGCGGCAGCCCCCCGGCAGGCCGAAAAAGCGGGCGGCTTTGTGAGCATGAGCGCACAGGAATATCGCCAAAAAGTGATGGGCGCTCCGGCGGCCCAGCCCCCGAAGCCTGCCCCCGTGGTGACCGAGGTGTACAGCCCGCTTTTGGGCGGAAAGCTGCGCAGCCCGCTGATCACCGAGCTGGAAGGCGGCGAGCCCCCGGCTATGCCCGGCCGCCCGGCGGCATCGCTGCCCGAAGAACCGGACCTTACCATTTATCCCGAGCTCCCGCCCGAGCCGCCCCGGCAGGCAGCCGCTGCCCCGGCGCCCCAGCCCGAAGAAACGCCTGCGCCGCAGCCGGAGGCAAAACCGGAGCCGGTGTTTGCCCAGCCGGACAGCGGCGAGCAGACCACCCTTTTGCCGGAGCCGGAAAACGAACCGCTGCGCTATGTGGGCGAAGTGTTCCGCACTTACATCATCACCGAGCGCGGCAGCGAGCTTTGCCTGATCGATAAGCACGCAGCCCATGAGCGCATTTTGTTTGAAAAGCTGGCAGCCGATTACGGCAATGTGGCCAGTCAGATGCTGCTGGTGCCGCTGCAGATCGAGCTTTCTGCCGCCGAAAAGCAAGGAATCTTGCAAAACGAGGCCCTTTTGCGTGATGCAGGCGTAGAGGTGGAGGATTTTGGCGGCAACACCGTGCTGCTGCGCGGAGTGCCCGCCGATGTGGCCGTGGAAAACGCCGAGGATATGCTGGTGGAATTGGCGGCCAAGCTGGCACAGGGCAGCAAGGATGCCCTGACCGAACGCACCGAGTGGGTGCTGCATTCCATTGCCTGCCGTGCTGCCATCAAAGCGGGCGACCGCAGCAGCCCCGAACAGCTGCTGCACCTTGCCGGGCAAATTCTTTCCGGCGAAGTACCGCCGTTTTGCCCCCATGGCCGCCCGGTGGTGCTGAAACTCACCCGAAAGGAGCTGGAAAAGCGCTTTGGCAGAATCGTGTAAACCCAAAGTCGTTGTGATCGGCGGGCCCACCGCCAGCGGCAAAACAGCCCTTTCGCTGGCCGTTGCGCGCCGCTTTGGCGGCGAGGTGATCTCGGCCGATTCCATGCAGATCTATCGGGGCCTGGATGTGGGCACGGCCAAGGCCACCGCGGCCGAGCAAGCCCAGGTGCCGCATCATCTTTTGGATATCCGCAATCCCGAACAGGCATTCAGCGTGGCTGAATATGTAAAGCTGGCCGATGAAACCATTCGTATGCTGACCCGGCGCGGAAAGCTGCCCGTTCTGGTGGGCGGCACGGGGCTGTATATTTCCAGCCTGCTGGACGGCATTGCTTTTACCGAGCAGAAAAACGATCCCGCGCTTCGTGCCAGGCTGCAGGAGCTCGTACAGCAAGAAGGCATTCTGCCGCTGTATCAGGAACTGCAGAAAATTGACCCCGAGGCCGCCGAGAAGATCCACCCCAACAATCAGGGGCGGGTGCTGCGCGCGCTGGAGCTGTATTATTTGACCGGAAATACCATGAGCCAGCAAAAAGCACAGTCACGCCCGGAGCAAAAGCCCTATGATGCCCTTGTTTTGTGCTTGGGCGCGGGCGAGCGGGCCGAGCTGTACCGCCGCATCGACTGCCGGGTGGATGCCATGCTGCAAAACGGCATTTTGCCTGAGGCCGAGCGCGTGTGGCAAAACCGTGAAGCCTATCAAACGGCAGCGCAGGCCATTGGCTATAAAGAATTTTTTCCGTATTTTGAGCAGACCGCCGGCCTGCCGGAGTGCGCCGAAAAGCTGAAGCAGGCTTCGCGCAATTATGCCAAGCGCCAGCTTACCTGGTTCAAGCGCCTGCCCCAGGCACATTGGCTGGACATGGCACAGCCCGGCGAAGCCGACAAAGCACTTTTGCTGGTGCAGAAATTTTTACAGGAGTAACAAACAGGGAGGGCCGAAACATGAAAAAAAGAAGAATCGGCCCCGTGCGCATGGCCATTCGCGTGGTGCTTACGGTGGTGTCGCTGTATGTGGCGCTGCAGGTGTTCCGCGCTTATAATAATGTATATAGCACCGAGGTGGTGATCGCCGCTACTATGAACGAAGGCTTCCGCGCGCAGGGCGTGGCGTGCTTTCCTTCAGTCAACATCGAGGGCAGCGGAAACATTGGGTATCTGGTGCAAAACGGCGAGCGTGTTTCCAGCGGGGCGCAGGTGGGCGAAATTTATGCCGACCCTGCGCAGGCGTATTGCCGGGAAGAGCTGAACGATCTGGAAAATAAGATCAGCCTTTTGGAGCGTTCGCAGAATGTGAACGGCACAGATCTGAGCGTGCTCACCTCACAGATGCAGGCAGCGCTGTACGATCTTTTGGATGCCATGGACACCGGGCGTTATCAGCAAATGAAAGAGGGCGAACAGTCCTATTTGCTGGCGGCCAACCGTATGCAGGTGTCTACCGGGCAGAGCGTGGATTTTTCGGCAGCCATGTCGGCGCTGCAAAGCCGCCGTGAAGAAGTGCTGGCGCAGCTGGGCAGCCCGGACGGCGTGTATGCCCCGGCGGGAGGCTATTTTATTTCGGGTGAAAGTGCGCGCTATTTGAACTGCGATGAGGACACACTGCAGCAGGCATCCCCGGGGCAGCTGCAGCAAATGCTGCAGGATGGCGTGGAAACCACCGGCAGCTATGTGGGCAAGATCATCACAAATTATCACTGGAATTATTACGGCGTGTGTACGCTGGAACAGGCCGACAAGCTGGAGCAGCTGAGCAAGGTGACGATCTGTTTCCCGGGCAAGGCCGAAGATCCGCTGCCCGCACAGCTGGTGTCGGTTGACCGCAACGAAGAAAACGATATTGCAAAGTTTTGCCTGAAATGCGAATACATCGGTGCCGATGTGCTTTGCCTTGGCCAGCAGGAGATCGAGATCGAGCTGAACAGCCATTCCGGCTTGCGTGTGCCGGCGGCAGCCATGCACATTGTGGACGACGCTAAGGGTGTGTATGTCAAATACGGAAATCTTGCAAAGTTCCGCAAAATCGAGCCGGTGTATCAAAACGAAGAATATATTCTGGTGCCGGATAAAAGCAAAATGAATGCCGAGCAGGCAGCCGCCACGCAAAGCGAAGTGAAATTGTACGACGAAGTGATCGTGCAGGGCAAGGGGCTGTTCAACAACAAGCTGCTTTCCTCCTGATGGGGGCGCAGCCGCATAAAGCCGCCTGTCGCGCTCTTTCGATTTGTGTCGGATATCTTGACAAGGCCGCGCAGATAAGAGATAATAAAACTGTTTTAATGTTTGTTACAGAAGGTATGAGAACTTCATACTTATAGATAAGGAGTATGTCACATGTCTTTGATGGAAAATCTGAAAAAAAGCCTTGGGATCGGTGAGGAAGACGATTACGATTACGACGAAAACGACGATTCCAACGAAAAGCTCTTCAGCCGCGACTCCGCCGACGAAAATAAGGCACGGCCTGCGGAAAAGGGCCGCAACAAGGTGGTAAACATCAATGCAACCACCCAGCTGCAGGTGGTGCTGGTCAAGCCCGAGCGCTTTGAAGATGCCGGTGCCATTGCCGATCACCTCAACAACAAGCGCACGGTGGTTTTGAATCTGGAATCCACCAACAAAGAGGTTTCGCGCCGCCTGGTGGATTTTTTGTCCGGCGTAGCCTATGCCAACAACGGCCAGATGAAGCGTGTGGCCAACAGCACTTTCATCATTACACCGCTCAATGTGGATATTATGGGCGATCTTTTAGATGAACTGGAAACCAATGGCGTATTCTTCTGATCCTGCTGCACAGGCAAAGCGCGGCTTTGTGCCGCCCCGCAGTGAGGAAGAACAGCTGATGATGCGCCGTGCGCAGGATCTTTTTTCTACGGCCGAGGCGAGAGGTGTGCCGCGCCACAGCGGATTTTTGACCGCGCGTGAGCAGGATCTTTGCCTTGCCGCCATGCACAAGTGCGGCTGCAAAACCTATGCCTTCAACGGTGGCTGGCCCGGGGCCGAGCGCAAGGTGCTGTGCATCGTGCCGCAGGATTGCCCGTGGCAGGAAGAGCCCGTGCAGTGTATTGAGCTGCGCCTTTCGCTGCCCGCCGGTGCCGCTGCGCCGGAGCATCGCGACTACCTGGGGGCGCTGATGGGCCTTGCCATTGACCGAAGCTGCTTGGGGGATATTCTGCCCGACACTCGCACACCGGGCCTTGCATATCTTTTTTGCCTTGAAAATAAAGTGGATTTTATCTGCCGCGAGCTTACCTCGGTGGGCAAATTTCCGCTGCAGGCAAGCGTGTGCAGCGCCGAAAAAGCGGCGGCAGTTCCGCAGCCCAAGCGTGCGCTGAAAACCGGCACCGTGCCTTCGCTGCGGCTGGATGCCGTGCTGAGTGAGATCATGGGCACAGGCCGCAGCCAGGCAGCCGAATACATTGCGGCGGGCCGGGTGGAAATCAACCATCTGCCCGAGCAGCGCCAGCACACCGAGGTGTTTGCCGGAGATATTTTCACGGTGCGCGGCCGTGGCCGCTGGCAGCTGACACAAATCAAAGGCAAAAGCAAAAAAGATCGAGTGATCATTGAGTATTTTCAATATTAAAAGGAAACAGCCGGTTTAAAGGCGCGCAGGTTTTCGTTTTGCCATAGCAAAGAAAGCCAAAGCCGTGAAAGTGCGGCAGCGTGCATTTTTTAAGGCGGGCTGTAAAGAATTCAAAGGGGGATTAGGCATGACACCGGAGGAACTTCGCTCTGTAACATTTGAAAAAACCATGCGCGGCTATCGCTGCGAGGATGTGGACGATCTGCTGGAAGAAACCGCTAAAGCCTTAGAGCAGGCTTTGGCCGCCAAGGCCGAGGCCGAGGCAGCCGACAAGGCCCGCAAGGAAAAAATGGTGGTTTTGGCACAAAAGATCGAGGAAATGCGCGCCAAGCTGGAAGCCTATGAGCAGGAAGAGGACACATTGAAGAGCGCACTGCTCAATGCCCAGCGCATGGGGGAAAATGTGATCCGTGAAGCCCGCCAGAAGGCGGATCTGATCCAGCGCGAGGCAGCCATCAAGGCCGATGATGCCATTCAGCATTCCCGCGAAGAGCTGGAAGAAAACAAGCAGGAACTGGCACGCATGAAAACCGAAGTGACCAAGTTCAAAAACGAGATTTTGAGCCTTTACAAAGCGCATATTGAGCTTTTGACGGGCAGCAAGCTTTTGGAAGAGCTGGATCAGGAGCAGGCCGAAGCAGAAAAAGCCGCCTGCGAGCCCGAAGCAGCCCCTGCTGAGGCAGAAGCTGCCCCCGAAGCTGCCGAGGCGCCCGCTGCCGAAGCAAGCGAGCCTGAGGCTGTGCCCCAGCAGCAGGCCCCTGCCGCCGAACCCACCGAAGCCCCTGCCGAGCAGCAGGACGATCTGGCGGCCTTGCTGGAGGCCGTAAAGGCAACCCCTGAGGCAAACCCTGCCCCGGCTCAGCCCACCGGATTCAAGCTGGACGATGATTTCATCAACAGCTTTAAAGGAATCAGCTTTGACGACTAAAAAGTCGTGATGGATGGTTTATATTATTTGTAAAAATATTTGAGGGAGTGTACAAACCAGTGGCACAGGATTACAACAGCACAATCAACCTGCCCAAAACCGATTTTGAAATGCGTGCAGGCCTGCCCAAAAAGGAGCCCAAGCTTCTGGAGGACTGGAAAGAGAACAGCCTTTATTTTAACTTGATGAAGCATAACGAGGGCAAGCCCCGTTTCGTGCTGCACGACGGCCCTCCGTATGCCAACGGCAACATTCACATGGGCACCGCGCTGAACAAGATCATCAAGGATATCATTGTTCGCTATAAGAATATGACCGGCTTCCAGGCACCCTATGTGCCCGGCTACGACACCCATGGCCTGCCCATTGAGCTGAAGGCTCTGGCTGCTGCCGGTGATAAGAAAAAGGATATTTCCAAGCTGGAGCTGCGCAAGCTCTGCCATAACTTTGCCACCGAGCACATTGGCGTGATGGGCGATCAGTTCCAGCGTTTGGGCGTTATCGGCGATTTCGATAACCCCTATCTTACTCTGAAGCCCGAATTTGAGGCACGCCAGATCGAGATCTTTGGCGAAATGGCCAAGCGCGGCTTTATCTACAAGGGCATGAAGCCCGTGTACTGGTGCCCCGACTGCCAGACCGCTCTGGCCGAGGCTGAGATCGAGTATGGTCAGGACGAGTGCGATTCTATCTTTGTGCGCTTCCAGATCAACGGCGACCCCAACGGCGTGCTGGCCAAGGCTGGTATCCCCGCCGACAAGGCCTGGATCGTGATCTGGACCACCACTACCTGGACTCTGCCCGCCAATGTGGCTGTGAGCGTTCATCCCGATTTTGAGTATTCCTTTGTCAAGATTGGCGAGGACTATCACATCATGGCCACCGATCTGGTAAAGAGCGCCATGGAAGCCTGCGGCATTGCCGACTACGAGATCGTGGGCGAGCCCGTGCGCGGCAGCGAGCTGGAAATGATGACTTATCAGCATCCTTTCCTGGATCGCACCGGCCTTGTGATCGTGGGCACGCATGTTACGCTGGAAAGCGGCACCGGCTGTGTTCACACCGCCCCCGCACACGGCGTAGACGACTTTATCGTGTGCCAGAAGTACCCCCAGATCCCTGTGGAAGTGCCTGTGAACGATAAGGGCATTCTCACTGCTCTGGCCGGTAAGTACGAGGGCCTGATGGTGTGGAAAGCCAACCCCATTATTCTGGCCGACATCAAGGCCAGCGGCCATCTGATGGGTGTGGAGCATATCGAGCACCAGTATCCCCATTGCTGGCGCTGCCACAAGCCCATCATCTTCCGCGCCACCAGCCAGTGGTTCTGCAGCATCGATGCCTTTAAGGAAGATGTTTACAAGGCCATTGAAACCGTAAACTGGCAGCCCGCCTGGGGCCATGACCGTATGACCGGCATGGTGCGTGACCGCGCCGACTGGTGCATCAGCCGTCAGCGCACCTGGGGCGTGCCCATTCCCGCCTTCTACTGCAAGGAGTGCGGCAAGTATACCATTTCCGAGGAAACCACCAAGGCTGTATCGGATCTGTTCCGCAAGGAAGGCAGCGATGCCTGGTATAAGTATGAGGCCAACGAAATCCTGCCCAAGGGCTTTAAGTGCCAGTGCGGCGCCTGCGATTGGGAAAAGGATACCGACATCATGGATGTCTGGTTCGACTCCGGCTCTACCCATGCAGCTGTGCTGCGTGAGCGCCCTGAGCTGCAGTGGCCTGCCGATCTGTATATGGAAGGCGCCGACCAGTTCCGCGGCTGGTTCCAGAGCAGCCTGCTGACCAGCGTTGCCACCACCGGCAAGGCCCCCTACAAGGCAGTTCTGTGCCACGGCTGGGTGGTGGACGAGCAGGGCAAGCAGATGCACAAGAGCGCCGGCAACGGCGTGGAGCCCAGCGAGATCATTAAGGATTACGGCGCTGATCTGGTTCGCCTGTGGGTGGCCTCCAGCGACTATACTGTGGATGTGCGCGTGGGCAAGAGCATTATCAAGCAGCTCAGCGAGGCTTACCGCAAGATCCGCAACACAGCCCGCTTTATTTTGGGCAACCTGAACGGCTTTGATCCCGAAACCGAGCTTCTGCCGGACGATCAGCTGTTCGAGATCGACAAGTGGGCTTTGTACGCTCTGGATCAGCTGACCGCTGATGCCCTGGACGGCTACGAAACCTACAACTTCAGCAAGGTGTACCACGCCATTTATAACTTCTGCGTGGTGGATATGTCCAACTTCTATCTGGATGTGATCAAGGATCGCTTGTACTGCACCAACGGCCAGAGCCGCAAGGCAGCCCAGACCGCTATGTACAAGATCCTGGTGCAGCTCACCAAGCTGCTCAGCCCCATTCTGTGCTTCACCAGCCAGGAAATCTGGAGCCATCTGCCCAAAACGGCTGCTATGCAGAAGTATGTGGCATTTGAGGAGATCGACAAGGCCGGCCACTACGCACAGAGCGCCGAATTTGCTGCCAAGTGGGAGCAGATCATGGCTGTGCGCGATGATGTAAAGAAGGCTCTGGAGCAGGCTCGTGCCGACAAAACCATCGGCGCTTCGCTGGAAGCCAAGGTGGTTCTGCACTGCAGCGATGCCGTGTACGATCTGCTGAATGCCATTGCCATGGACGAACTGGCTGATCTGATGATCGTTTCGCATATCACTCTGGCCAAGGGCGAGGGCGGTGTGCAGGGCAGCGTGAGCGGCCTTGGCGTGGAAGTTGCCCATGCCGACGGAGTAAAGTGCCCCCGCTGCTGGAAGTACAGCACCGATGCCGCCGAAGACGGCCTGTGCAAGCGCTGCGCTTCTGTGCTGGGCCTGTAAGCCAAGCGGTAATTTCTTATAAAACAGCAGGCGGCGCTTTGGATATGCCCAGAGCGCCGCTTTTTGCAGCGAGGTTTCTCTATGATCTCTATTGTGATAAAACTGGTTTTGATCGCGGCACTGGTGGCCGCCGATCAGGGCATCAAGCTTTGGGCCAGCAGCGTTTTGCAGCCGGTTACAGCCATGCCGGTGATCCCCGGCATTGTGGAACTGCGCTTTGTGCTGAACGACGGCATGGCCTTCAGTATGCTCAGCGGCAAACAAGGCTTTCTCATTGGCGTTACCAGCCTGGCGCTGTGTGTGGTGGCCTATCTTTTGTTTACCGAAAAAATGTTTGGCCGCGTGGGCAACGCCGGGCTGTTGCTGGTGCTGGCAGGGGGCATTGGCAATCTGATCGACCGTGCCCTCAACGGCGTGGTGGTGGATTACATCAACCTGCTGTTTATGCGCTTTGCCGTGTTCAATTTTGCGGATATCTGCGTGTGTGTGGGCGTGGGCCTTCTGATCCTGGATGTGCTGCTGGACAGCGTGGGAAATAAAAATGGAACGCTTTGAGTACACGGCCGCCCCCGAAAACGAGGGCGAGCGACTGGACAAAGCCCTGGCCGGGGTGTGCGGCCAGCTTTCGCGCAGCGCTCTGCAGGAATTGATCGAGGCAGGGCGGGTGCTGCGCAACGGAAAACCGGCGGACAAAAAAGAAAAGCTGAAGGCCGGGGATGTGCTGCAGGTGGAAATTCCCGATGCAGCCCCGGCCGAGGCAGTGCCGCAGAACATTCCGCTGCCCATCGTATATGAAGACGAACATTTGCTGGTGGTCAACAAGCCCAAGGGCATGGTGGTGCATCCTGCGCCCGGCAACCCGGACGGCACGATGGTGAATGCGCTTTTGTATCACTGCGGCAGCAGGCTTTCCAGCATTGGCGGCGTGATCCGCCCGGGCATCGTGCATCGCATCGACAAGGACACCAGCGGCCTTCTGGTGGTGGCCAAGGACGATGAGACCCATCGTGCGCTTTCGGAAAAAATGAGCCGTCACGATATTTTGCGTGAATATCATGCGGTGGTGTATGGAAATTTAAAAGAGGATTCCGGCTTTGTGGAGGCTTCCATCGGCCGCGATAAAAACGACCGGAAAAAAATGGCCGTTACCGATCAAAATGCAAAATATGCCTACACCGAGTGGCGCGTGCTGGAACGATTCGGCAATTTCACATATATTGCCTGCCGCTTGAAAACCGGGCGCACGCATCAGATCCGCGTACACATGGCCAGCATCGGGCATCCGCTGGCGGGCGATCCCGTGTATGGGCCGCGCAGCTGCATCACAGAGCTGCACGGCCAGTGCCTGCACGCCAAAATGCTGGGCTTTGAGCACCCGGCCACCGGGCAATGGATGGAATTTGATTCCGATTTGCCGCCGTACTTTGAAAAATATCTGCAAAAACTCAGAAAGGGAAGGGGATAACCATGCGCGATCTTACAAAAACGCTGGTGCTGTGCGATGTGGATAACACGCTGCTCACAGTCCAAAGCGGCATCCCCTCGTGCAATAAGGCCGTGATCCGCCTGTTTCAAAAAATGGGCGGGCGATTCACACTGGCCACGGGCCGCACACCGCCTTCGGTAAAAGCGGCGCTGGATGGCATTCAGCTGAACGCCCCGGCCGTATGCTGCGGCGGCTCGGTGCTGTATGATTTTGAAATGGATGCACCGCTGAGTGCGCACTATCTCAATCGCGAACAGGCCGAGTGGGCACTGTTTGACCTGATGAAAAAATTTCCGGAGGCCGGTGTAGAGGTGATGGCAAACGGCGGGCAGATCTATATGGTCCGCTCCAGCTGGTTTACGGAGTATCATCTGCATAACGAAAAGATCGGCTGCGAGTATGCGCCGGTGTTTTCCCTGCCGCAGGATTGGGAAAAGGTGCTTTTTGCGGCTGATCCCAAAACCATCGATCAGATGCGCGAATATGCCAGAGCGGATAAATACGGCACAGATATCGAATTTATCGCCACCAACACCACTTATTTTGAAATTATGCCCAAGGGCGTAAGCAAAACCAGCGGCATGCAGGAGCTGTGTGACCTTTACGGGCTGCAGCAGGCAGACACGGTGATGATCGGCGATTATTTCAACGATCTTGATCTGCTGCGCGCGGCGGGCACGGGTGTGGCTGTGGCCAACGCACCGCGGGAAGTGAAAATGGCAGCGGATGTTGTGACCACCTGCCGCTGCTGTGACGGCGCGGTGGGAGAATATCTGTATGCCATGCTGAAGGAGTGCGGCGTGTGAAACTGCTGATCCCACAGGAAACATTGCAGCAAAAGTTAGAGCAAAGGGTGCAGAGCCGCCGCGAAAAGGGCCGGTTTCTGAATCGGCGCGACGGTGCGGCCCTGCTGTTGGCTATAGGCTGCTTGCTGCTGGGCGCGGTGATCTGCTTTGCACCGCTCCGTCAGAAAGACTATGCGCCGGTGGGCAGCTTTTCGGCAGCTGCACAGGCAGAGCCCATCCACATCAACACGGCCAGCCTGCAGGCGCTTTGCAGCCTGCCGGGCATCGGCAGCAAAAAGGCGCAGCGCATTTTGGAGGATATCCGCCAAAATGGGCCGTACAAAACCCTTGCCGAGGTGGCGCGCGTGCCGGGCATTTCCGAAGCCATGATCCAAAAATGGCAGGGGCTGGCCGTGACGGATTAACAGCAGAATATTGCACAAAAAAACTGCGCAGAGAAATTGCTTCTCTGCGCAGTTTTTATGCTGGCTGCACTTGTTTGCATAGCGGCTGCCATGCAGGCAAGCCTGAATCAGCGGGCTTCGTAGCTGCAGCAGAAATGGGGATTGGGCATTTCGGCCT
Organism: Subdoligranulum sp.; assembly: GCA_004555405.1. Taxonomy (GTDB): domain Bacteria; phylum Bacillota; class Clostridia; order Oscillospirales; family Ruminococcaceae; genus SFIE01. The sequence continues at coordinate 21,249 of SFIE01000006.1, read as the reverse complement.
GGCCGCAGCCGCAGTTGCCGGTCACTTTGATCTCAGAAAGGTTGCACTTGCAGCCGCTCATGTTGTGGCAGCAGGCAGAAACATCACAGGTAACGCCAAGATTTTCCATGGTCAATATCCTCCTTATTCTCAACGAGGGGCGGCGCAGCCTTTGCGGCACCGCCCGGTGCATGCAGGCGGCAGGTCAAAGGTTCTTTTGCTCCTGCCGTCTGGTTTCAGTATGCGCCGATAGGCTGGGTTTATACGGCACGGTTCTCAAATTTTATCCGGGCGCATACACAAGCAAAGAGGGGAGTGTGAAACAGTATGTGGGCCAAAAGTGAAAGTTTGCAAAACGCAGGGCATCAGATGGCCGGGGCACTCACACCGCCGCGCCGCCGCAAGCCGGAGAAAAACCGTGTGCTGCGCTGCCAGCTGGTGCTGTGTGCGGCGGCGGTGCTGGGGATGCTTTTGCTGCAAAGGCTGCGGCCGGAAAGCGCCGAGCGCTTCAAAGCCGAAAGCCGCACCATGCTCAGCAGCCCGCTGATGGGCCAGCAGCAGGTGGTGCGCTTTGCCATGGCGGCGGCAGAAAAGCTGCAGCAGGCCGCACAACTACAGCCGCAACAGGCGCAGCCCGTGCAGGTGCTGGCCGCAGCAGGCCGAAAAACAAAGCAGCCGCCGGCGGGATGCAGCCTGCAAAGCCCTGCCGTGCAGCTGCCGCTGGGCCGCCCGCTGCGGCAGCTGGCGGTCACCTCGGGCTATGGGTGGAGAAAAGCACCGCAAAAGGATTTTCACACAGGAACAGACCTGGCTGCCGCGCAGGGCACACCGGTGTTTCCGGCACTTTCCGGCTATGTGCGGGCAGCGGGCCGCCACCCCAGCTATGGCAACTATTTGCGCATTCTGCACGCAAACGGCGTGGAAACGCTGTATGCACATATGCAGTATCTGTTTGTTGCGCAGGGAGAGCTTGTGCAGCAAACGACCTGCCTTGGCACAGTAGGGCAAACCGGAAATGCCACCGGCCCGCATTTACATTTTGAACTGCTGCAAAACGATGTGCGCTATGACCCCGCACCCGCCTTGCCCTTATGAAAAAACAAAAGATCGTGCAGATCCGTGACCCCGTGCTGCTGTGCGGGGCATGCTATTGGCTTTTGGCGCGGGATGCCACAGGGCTTTTGCGCATGGGGCTTTGGGCAGCATTGCTGCACGAGAGCGGGCACATAGCGGCGTGGGTGCTGCTTGTGCATCGGCTGCCGCAGATCCGCGTGGGGCTTGGGGGAATGTGCCTGCAGCGCCAACAGGAAGAGCTTTCCGGCCTGCGGCTGCTGGGGCTGGCAATGGCGGGCCCGGCGGCCAATCTGCTGGCGGCAGGGGCGGTGCTGCTGGCGATGCAGCACCGTGCGGGATATACCGGCTATGGGTTTGCCTGCTGCAATTTGCTGCTGGCGGGGTTTAATTTGCTTCCCGTGCCCCCGCTGGACGGAAACTATCTGCGATTGTTTATACAGGATAAATTGCATTTGCGCTCAAAATAGGGTATGATAGAATCACCATATTATTGAGAGGAACCGCGAATGTTTACACCAAAACTCAAAGAAGCACTCGATCATGTGCAGAAGCCCGGCCGTTATACAGGCGGCGAGCCCGGCTGCGTGATCAAGGATAAAAGCAAAGTGGATGTGCGCATGGCCTTCTGCTTTCCGGATACCTATGAAGTGGGTATGTCTTTTCTGGGCGAAAAGATCCTGTATGATATTTTGAATCAGCACGAAAACTGGTGGTGCGAGCGGGTGTTTATGCCCTGGACCGATATGAAGGCCGAGATGGAGCGCCTGCACATGCCCCTGTATGCGCTGGAAAGCAAAGACCCTGTGCGCGAATTCGATATTGTAGGCTTTACGCTGCAGTATGAGCTGAGCTATACCAACATTCTGGCCATGCTGGAACTTTCCGGCATTCCGTTTTATTCCAAAGACCGCGATGAAAACGATCCGCTGGTGATCGCAGGCGGCCCCTGCGTGTGCAACGGCGAGCCTGTGGCACCGTTTTTCGATGTGATGCAGCTGGGCGAAGGCGAAAATATGCTGCAGTCCATCTGCGCCGAGGTGGAAAAAGCCAAAAAAGAGCATTTGCCCCGCAAGGAGCTGCTGCTGCGCTTGGCCAAGATCCCGGGCGTATACATTCCGGCATTTTATGATGTGAGCTATCTGCCGGATGGCCGCATTGAGAAGATCCGGCCCAACGAGCCCGGCATTCCGGCAGTGGTGACCAAGGACATTCTGAAGGATATGAATTCCTACGAGCCGCCGCGCCGGTTTGTGGTGCCCATGGTGGGCGCTGTGCAGGACCGTGCCAGCGTAGAGGTGCTGCGCGGCTGCGTGCGTGGCTGCCGTTTCTGTCAGGCAGGATTTTTGTATCGCCCCATGCGTGAACGCTCGCCCGAGCTGCTGGACAGCGCCGCCCATGACCTTTGCCGCAACACCGGCTATGACGAGATCAGCCTTTCCAGCCTTTCCACCAGTGATCACAGCGGCCTGGAAGAAATTCTGGACCGCATGAACACATGGGCTGAAGGCGAGCATGTGAGCCTTTCTCTGCCCAGCCTGCGCGTGGATAATTTCAGCGAAAGCCTGATCGAAAAAACCAATCGTGTGCGCAAAAGCGGCCTCACCTTTGCCCCCGAGGCAGGCACTCAGCGCCTGCGCGATGTCATTAATAAAAATGTTACCTGGGAGGAGATCGAGCGCACCTGCACCATCGCCTTCCGCTCGGGTTACACCAGCGTAAAGCTGTATTTTATGATGGGCCTGCCCACCGAAACCATGGAGGATATCGAGGGCATTGCCGAAACCGCCCAGCGCGTGGTGAATCTTTACTACAGCCTGCCGGATAAGCCCAAGGGAAAAAGCGTACAGGTGACCATCAGCGTGGCCTGCTTTGTGCCCAAGCCGGATACGCCGTTCCAATTCTGCCCGCAGGACACCAAGGAAATGCTGGAAGCCAAGCAGAAGCATTTGCTGGAAAGCGTACACAGCAAAAAGATCAAGGTGAATTATCACGCCAGCGATACAAGCTATCTGGAGGCCGTGTTTGCCAAGGGTGACCGCCGACTGGCCCCGGTGATTCTGGATGCTTACCGCCACGGCTGCTATTTTGACGGCTGGGAAGAGCATTTTAAATATGCCGAGTGGCTGGAATGTTTTGACCGTGCCGGGCTTGACCCCCAATTTTATTCGCGCCGCGTGATCGGTTTGGACGAAGTGACGCCCTGGAGCCATCTTGACTACGGCGTTTCGCACGACTATCTGGTGCGTGAATATCAAAAAGCCATGCAGGGCGTTACCACGCGCCCGTGCAACCGCGCCTGCAGCGGCTGCGGTGCCAATCATCTGTTAGGAGGTCCCTGCTTTGAATACGATCAGAATCTGGTTCACTAAAACAGGCGAGGCATCGTACATCTCTCTGCTGGATCTGCAGCGCGTGATGCATCGCTGCCTGAAGCGCAGCGGCCTGCCTGTGTGGTACACCATGGGCTTTAACCCGCATATTTATCTCACCTTTGCCTGCCCGCTGCCCTTGGGGCAGGAAAGCCTTACCGAATGTGTGGACTGCAAAACCGAGCAGGAAACCCCGGACTTTGAGGCTTGGAAGCAGGCGCTGAACAGCGTGATGCCGCTGGGCATTGTCATTACCAAGGTGGAAAAAGCCGGGCTGAAGGCCGAGCATATCGGCTTTGCCCGCTACACCGTGACCAGCCGTGATGAGCGCATGGCCGGGGCGCTGCAGGAATACAACGCCCTGCCGTCAGCCATTGTGCAGAAAAAAAGCAAGCGAGGCATGAAAGAGATCGATCTGAAGCAGCACATTCCGGAAATTCATGCCGAAGCGTGTGCCGAGGGCTGCCGCTTTACCCTGCTTTTGCCGGCCAGCGACACACTGAATCTGAACCCTGCCCTGCTGCTGAAGTTTGTGGAAGAGCACTATGCGATCCCTGCGGTGAACAGCGATGTGCTGCGCACGGAATTCCTTGCCAAAAATGGCGAAAAATTTTGCTGAAATCGCTTGCATAGCTCTTTGAAATGTGCTATTATATTTAGACGTTAGTGTCTGCCGGTTCCAAACGGCAGGATAATGACAAACATTAAACAGGCGGTCCTCTGACGAACTATCGTGTATGAACGTCGCAAACAAATTGGAGGATTATATCATGGACGCAATGAAAATTATGACCGAGGGCATGGTTAAGGAAAACAAGCCCGAATTCAATGTTGGTGACACTGTGCGCGTTGCTGTGCGCATCAAGGAAGGCGAGAAAGAGCGTATCCAGAACTTCGAGGGTACCGTGATCGCTAAGAAGCACGGCGGTGTTGCAGAAACCTTCACCGTTCGCCGCACTTCCTATGGCGTTGGCGTGGAGCGCGTGTTCCCCATCAACAGCCCCTTCGTTGAGAAAGTTGATGTTATCCGTGCCGGTAAGGTTCGCCGCGCTAAGCTGTTCTACCTGCGTGAGCGCACTGGCAAGGCTGCCAAGGTCAAGGCTCGCATCTGATGAACTAAAGAAAAAGGAACGATGCCTTGCACCGTTCCTTTTTTCTTTTCCCAAAACAAAATGATTCGCAAGGGGGAATTTTACCATGGAAAATTCCAAAAACAGCCGCAGCCGCGATCAGATCGAATGGTTTGAATCCATTGTGTTTGCACTCACGGTGCTGGTGCTGGTGTTTACTTTTGTGGTGCGCGTGGCCGCTGTAAACGGCATTTCCATGGAAAACACCCTGCAGCCCGGTGACCGCCTTTTGCTGCAAAGTGTGGGCTACACGCCCCAACGCGGCGATGTGGTGGTCACCGATGATCTGATCGATTACGGCAAGCCGCTGGTCAAGCGCGTGATCGCCCTGGGCGGCGATGTGGTGGATATCGATTTTCAAACCGGCGCAGTGACCGTGAATGGCGTAACGCTGGAAGAACCTTATATCCGCGAGCTTACCCTGCTGGACGAGGGCCAGACTTTTCCGCTCACCGTGCCGCAGGGAAAGCTGTTTCTGATGGGGGATAACCGCTGCCAATCCAAGGATAGCCGCAGCCCCGAGATCGGCTGCATTGACGAGCGGGATATTTTGGGCAAGGCGATATTGCGCATTTTCCCGCTGCAAAAAATAGGAGTGATCCAATCATGGAAAATGAACTGATCAACCGCAGAATGATCCAGTGGTTCCCGGGCCACATGACCAAAACGCTGCGCCAGATGGAAAAAGAGATCCGCAATGTGGACTGTGTGCTGCAGCTGCTGGATGCCCGCATTCCGCTTTCCAGCCTCAACCCGGAAATCGAGCGCATCACGGCATCCAAGCCGCACCTGTACCTTTTAAATAAGGCCGACCTGGCTGACCCGGCCCTCACCAAGCAGTGGATTGCCTATTTCAAATCGGCCGGGGCGGGCTGTATGGAGATCAGCTCCAAGCAGCAGGGCAGCCGCGGTGCGGTGAAGGGCATGATCGAAAAAGAGCTTTCCGAGCTTTTGGCCCGCCGTGCCAGCAAGGGCATGGCCGGTGCAAGGATCCGCGTAATGGTGGTGGGCATTCCCAATGTGGGCAAATCCACCTTTATCAACAGCTTTGCGGGCAGTGTGCGCGCCAAGGCTGCCGATAAGCCCGGCGTTACCCGCGGCAAGCAGTGGATCACGGTGGACAATTACGATCTGATGGATATGCCGGGCGTGCTGTGGAAAAAGTTTGACAGTTTGGAAACAGCCACCAATTTGGCCTTTATCGGATCCATCAAAGATGATATACTGGATATCGAAGAACTGGCCATGGGCCTTTTGAGTCAGATTCGTCAGGTGTATCCCGAGCGGCTGCAGGAACGCTATAAGCTGAACGAACAGGACCTGACGCTGGATGCTTACGAATTGCTGCAGGCCATTGGCCGCAAGCGCGGTATGCTGATCAGCGGCGGTGAGGTGAATACCGAGCGTGCCGCCATTATGCTGGTGGATGAATTCCGGGCCAGCAAATGGGGCCGCATCACACTGGAAAAGCCCCCGATGCGTGAAGCGGAAAGCCAAGAGGACGAGGCGGAGGAGCTGCAATGAATCCCCTGTATGAAATGGATGCCGAGATCCGCGCACAGCATGGGATCTTCTGCGGTGTAGACGAAGCCGGCCGCGGCCCCTTGTGCGGCCCGGTCAGCGTGGCGGCCTGTATTCTGAATCCGGATGATCCCATTGAAGGGCTGAACGATTCCAAAAAGCTCAGCGAAAAAAAGCGCGAAGCTCTGTATGAGCAGATCGTTTCCCGTGCGCTGGCATGGAAGGTGATCCTGGTTGGCCCTGAGATCATTGACCGCGATAATATTCTGCAGGCCACGATGGGCGGTATGCGGCAGGCGGTGGAAGAACTGGATATCACCCCCAATTATGTGGTGGTGGACGGCAACCGCTGCCCGACCGGGCTTTCCATGCCCTGCGAGGCAATGGTAAAGGGCGATGCCCGCAGCGCCAGCATCAGTGCGGCCTCGATTTTGGCCAAGGTGACCCGGGACCGCTATATGTGCGAGCTGGACAAGCAGTTTCCGCAGTATAAGCTGGCGCAGCACAAGGGCTATCCCACCAAACTGCATTACGAGCTGATCGCCCAATACGGCATACAGCCGTTTTACCGGCGCAGTTTTTTAAAAAAACAGGGCTACTGGCATGAGTGATAAGCTGCTGGGCAAAAAAGGCGAGGCCGTTGCTGCCCGGTATTATTTGAATCAGGGCTATACGCTGCTGGAGCACAATTATCAATGCAGGCTGGGCGAGTTGGATCTGATCCTGCAAAAGCAAGAGCTTTTGGTGTTTGCAGAGGTGAAAACCCGCCGCCCCGGCGGCCTGGGCACCCCTGCCGAGGCAGTCAACACAGCAAAACAGCGGCGTGTTGTACAGGCGGCCAAGTATTATATCAGCCGCACCCAAACCGAAGAAACCGCCGTGCGGTTTGATGTGGTGGAAGTGCAGCCCCTGCCGAACGGCGGGTGGAGCGTACACTGCATCCCCAATGCTTTTTTGTGCGAATGATCTTTGCATAGAAATAGAAAGAGAAAGTACCTGAGGGAGCCCGCAACGGGCAGAGGAGTGGTAGTTATGCAATTTACAAGCACACGAGATTCCCAAAAAATTGTCAGCGCTTCGCAGGCGATCGCACAGGGCCTTTCGGACGAAGGCGGCCTGTTTGTACCTTGCGAATTCCCGAAGGCCGATCTGGAAGCCATGAAGGATATGGATTATCCCACATTGGCCAAAACGGTTCTGAGCGGCTTTCTGACCGACTATGATCCCGCATTTCTGGAAAATGCAGCCAAAGCTACTTACGGGCAGGCTTTCGGCGGCAAGGCTGGCCATGTGGCGCAGGTAGCCGAGGGCTTGTATTCGCTGGAGCTCTGGCACGGGCCCACCTGTGCATTTAAGGACTATGCTCTGCAGCTGATGCCCAAGCTGCTGGTGGAGGCCAAAAAGAATCTGGGCCGCACTGAGCATACCAGAATTCTGGTGGCAACCTCGGGTGACACCGGCAAGGCTGCGCTGGACGGCTATCACGATGTGCCGGGCGTAAGCATCGCCGTATTTTATCCCAGCCACGGCACCAGCGAGATCCAGCGCCTGCAAATGGTCACGCAGGAAGGCAGCAATGTGGCGGTGTATGCGGTAAAGGGCAACTTTGACGATGCCCAGACCGGCGTAAAGCGCGTGTTTGGCGACAAGCAGATCGCACAGAAGCTGGAGGCGGAAAATATTCGCCTTTCCAGTGCAAACTCCATCAACTGGGGGCGTTTGGTGCCGCAGATCGTGTATTACTTCGCCTCCTACTTCCAGCTGGTGAACACCGGCAAGATCACCATGGGCGAGCGCGTGGATTACTGCGTGCCCACCGGCAACTTTGGCGATATTCTGGCCGGTTATTACGCCAAGCGCATGGGGCTGCCCGTGGGCACACTGGTGTGTGCCTCCAACCGCAACAATGTGCTTACCGATTTTATCTCCACCGGCACCTACGATGCCCGGCGTGAGTTCCACCGCACCACTTCGCCCAGCATGGACATTTTGGTGTCCAGCAATCTGGAGCGCCTTCTGTTCCATGCGGCAGGCAGCGACAAGGCTGTGGCAGGCTATATGAACGAGCTGAACCAAAACGGCGTGTACACCGTTTCGCCCGAGGTGCTGGCGGTGATCCGCGAAAGCTTTGCCTGCGGCTGTGCAGGCGATGAAGAAGTGGCAGCCGAGATCAAAGCCCGCTACGAGCAGGATCACTATCTGTGCGACACCCACACCGCAGTGGCCTTTAAAGTGGCTGAAAATTACCGTGCCCGCACGGGCAGCAAGGCACCCATGGTGGTGCTTTCCACGGCAAGCCCCTTCAAGTTCCCCTGCGATGTGCTGAAGGCACTAGGCCTGAAAGCCCCCGAAAGCGATTTCGCCGCCATGGAAATGCTGCAGGCCGAAACCGGTATGCCCGCACCCGAAAGCCTGGCATGCCTGAAAAACAAGCCCGAGCGCTTTGACACTGTGATCGATCCGGCAGAAATTGCCGATGTGGCTTTGGGCAAAAAATCTTAAGGCAATACCGCATCATTCTAAGTGCCGATACGGCGCGCGAGGTGCCGCAGCCGCCGGAGTGGCGCCTGAGCCGTCAGGCAGGAATTGTGCGGTGTTGCTTTAAAAATGCAGTAAACTTCCGAGTGCTTTTGCGGCACTCGGAAGTTTGCGGTATAGATCAAAATAATACACAGGAGGGGAGAATGTCGATATTTGCAATCGGGGATCTGCACCTTTCTCTGGGTGGGGCCAAGCCGATGGATATTTTCCCGGGATGGGAGGGCTATCTGCCCAAGCTGGAGAAAAACTGGCGCAATCTGGTAAAGCCGCAGGACACAGTGGTGCTGGCGGGCGATACAAGCTGGGCCATGCGCTTAGAGGATACCGAACGGGACTTTGCCTTTATCCAAAGCCTGCCGGGGCAAAAGCTGATCTCGAAGGGCAACCATGATTATTGGTGGACGACCGCCAACAAGATGAACCGCTATCTTGCAGAAAAAGGCTTTGATACGCTGCATATTTTGCATAACAACGCCTATCTTGTGGAGGATAAGCTGATTTGCGGCACGCGGGGCTGGCTGTTTGACATTGGCGAGCCGCAGGACGAAAAGGTGATGAACCGCGAGGTGGGGCGGCTGAATGCCAGCCTGGATGCAGCCGATGCCATTGCAGGCGGTCTGCCCGAGCAGCCCGAGCGGCTGGTGTTTCTGCACTATCCGCCGGTGTGGCCCACGGCCCAAAGCGAAGGCATTGTGAACACCCTGCAGCAGCGCGGTATAAAGCGCTGCTACTATGGGCACCTGCACGGAAATTCCCTGCGTTTTGCCGTGCAGGGCGAGCAGGAGGGCATTCGCTATAAACTGATCAGCGCCGATGGGCTGCAGTTCTGCCCTTATAAAATCTGAATTTCCGGCAAGCGGAAAACCCATCAAAAGAAAGGGAAGTGAGCGATATGGCAACTATCACTGTGCGCCGCGGCAGCGTGGTGCAGGCCGATACCGATGCCATTGTCAACGCAGCCAACGAACGGCTGCTGGGCGGCAGCGGCGTGTGCGGCGCAATTTTCACCGCTGCCGGATGGGACAAAATGCAGGCGGCCTGCGATAAACTGTCGCCCTGCCCCACCGGGCAGGCCGTTGCCACGCCCGGCTTTGCCCTGAAGGCCAAATGGGTGGTTCACACGGTGGGGCCGGTGTACCGCAGCCCGGCACTCAGCGCCCCGCTGCTGTACAGCGCCTACCAAAGCGCACTGCAGCAGGCCGACACACACGGCTGCCGCAGCATTGGCCTATGCTCGATCAGCACGGGCATTTTTGGGTATCCGCTCAAAGAGGCTGTGCCCATTGCACTGCAGGCTATGCGCAATTTTCAGGGCGAAACCCTCAGGGAGATTCGCATATACTGCTATGGCACCGAGGAATATGCGGCGTTTCACGCAGCACTGGGCGAGGCCGAAAAGGGCTGAAAACCCCATAAAAACCGCAAAAGTAAAGCTGTCGGCAGCCGGTAAAGGCAGCCGACAGCGCTTTTGTTGAGATTGACCGGGAAAATTTTTAAAATTGTATGGCATTTCTTGACAAGGCATGATATAATAGGCGCAGTACGGCTATTATGCAGTTGTTTCGCGCGCGAACTCGACGCCGATTCGATGGCAGAGCATGGCGCGTAGGCCACACCGGGCCGCAGGCACACGGGTTGGCAAAAGAACTTCACTATATTGGAGGAAGAATAAATGAAACTGATCAAATCTGAAAAGCAGGCAAACAGCCTGGTAGAGCTGCAGTTCTCTGTGGATGCAGAAACCTTTAAGGCTGCTGTTGACAAGGCTTTCAAGCGTGAGTGCAAGAAGTACAATGTTCCCGGCTTCCGCCGCGGCAAGGCTCCCCGCGCTATGATCGAAAAGATGTTCGGCGCTGATGTGTTCCATTACCCCGCCATCAACGATCTGTTCCCCGAGGCTTACGAGGCCGCTGTGGCCGAGGCAGGCCTGCAGGTGGTGGGTCAGCCCGTGCCCGAAGTGGTTTCCGAAAGCCTGGAAGAGGGCTTCGTGATCAAGGCCATGGTTCCCGTGCAGCCCGAGATCACTCTGGGTGACTACGCTGGTTTGGAAGTGACCAAGACTGTCCATACTGTTACCGATGCCGATGTTGCCGGTGAGCTGGAGCGTATGCAGCAGCGCAATGGCCGTCAGGTCACCCGTGAGGGTGCAGCCGTGATGGGCGACACCGCTACCATCGACTTTGAGGGCTTCCTGGGTGAGAAGGCCTTCGAGGGCGGCAAGGGCGAAAAGTATCCCCTCGAGCTGGGCAGCGGCGCATTCATCCCCGGCTTTGAGGATCAGGTGATCGGCCATGCAGCCGGTGACGAATTTGATGTGAATGTCAAGTTCCCCGAGGACTATCAGGAAGATCTGGCCGGTAAGGACGCTACCTTCAAGGTGAAGATCCACGAGATCACCTACAAGGAGCTGCCCGAGCTGGACGACGAGTTCGCCAAGGACGTTTCCGAGTTCGACACTCTGGACGAGCTGAAGGCCGACATCCGCAAGAACCTGGAAGAGCGCCGCAATACGCAGGCTGATGCCGAAGTAGAGAACGCCCTGATGGCCAAGGTGGTCGAGGGTATGCAGGGTGATATTCCCGAGGTTATGTACGACAACCGCTGCCAGGAACTGGCCCGCGAGTACGAGATCCGCCTGCAGCAGAACGGCCTGAAGCTGGACCAGTACATGAAGTACACCGGCCAGACCATGGAGCAGCTGCTGGCTACCTTCAAGCCCGAGGCAGAGAAGCAGGTCAAGACCCGTCTGGCTCTGGAGGCTATCGTGGCTAAGGAGCAGATCACTGCTTCCGACGAGGATGCTGAGGCCGAGATCAAGAAGATCGCCGATGCTTACAAGATGGAAGTGGATGCCGTTAAGGGCCTGATCAATGTTGAGGACATCAAGAAGGATCTGGCTGCCAACAAGGCTCTGGATTTTGTGAAGGAAAAGGCCAACATCAAGGTTGAAAATGTAACCGACGAGAAGGCCAACTAAGCTTAAAGCCTGCAAGGCCGAAAGCTTTACGCTTTTGAGAAGTTGAAATTGACCGATACGGCGGCCCTTTTTCGGGGATACCCGTATCGGTCAATTTTCCTTATTTTTTGAAACGGAGGGATAGTCTTATGAGTCTGGTTCCTTATGTTGTAGAGCAAACCGCCCGTGGCGAGCGCTCGTATGATATTTTTTCCCGCCTGCTGAATGACCGAATCATTATGCTGAGCGAAGAGGTGAACGATGCCACGGCCAGCCTGGTGGTGGCACAGCTGCTGTATCTGGAAGGACAGGACCCTGATAAGGATATCAGCCTGTATATCAACAGCCCCGGCGGCAGCATCTCGGCCGGTATGGCGATCCATGACACCATGAAGTATATCAAGTGCGATGTTTCCACCATCTGCATGGGCATGGCCGCCAGCATGGGCGCATTTTTGCTGGCCAGCGGCACCAAGGGCAAGCGCTTTGCACTGCCCAACGCGGAAATTATGATCCACCAGCCTCTGATGCAGGGCCTGCAGGGCCAGGCAACGGATATCAAGATCCATGCCGACCATCTGGTGCGCACCAAAGAAAAAATGAACACCCTGCTCAGCCAATACACCGGCCAGCCGCTGGAAAAAGTGATGCAGGATACCGAACGCGATAATTTCTTGAGCGCACAGCAGGCTGCAGAATACGGCCTGATTGATGCCGTGATTGAGCATCGATAAACGGGGAGTCAGAATGGCAAAAAAAGATAACAACGAAAAGGAAATCATCTGCAGCTTTTGCGGGCGCAGCCAGCAGGAAGTAGAGCAGATCATCATTGGCCCCGGTGTGAACATTTGCAAGGACTGCATTGAAATGTGCTACAATGTGCTGGCCAATGAGGGCAAGGTTCCTGCGCCTCCCAAGGCGGGCCCCCGCCGCGGTGCTGCTGCCAAGGCCGGCAGCGATATGCCCGAGATCAATGTGCTTACGCCCGAGCAGATCAAGGAAGGCCTGGATCAGTATGTGGTGGGGCAGGAAGAAGCCAAAAAAGTGCTGGCGGTTTCGGTGTACAACCACTATAAGCGCATTTTGAGCGGTGAGGGCACCGAAGTCGAGCTGCAAAAAAGCAATGTGCTGCTGCTGGGCCCCTCGGGCACCGGCAAAACTCTGCTGGCACAAACGCTGGCAAAAATGCTGGGCGTGCCCTTTGCCATTGCGGATGCCACCACCCTTACCGAGGCCGGATATGTGGGCGAGGATGTGGAGAACATTCTGCTCAAGCTGATCCAGGCAGCGGATTTTGATATTCCCAAGGCAGAGATCGGCATTATTTACATCGATGAGATCGATAAGATCACACGCAAAAGTGAAAATCCTTCCATCACCCGCGATGTGGGCGGCGAGGGCGTGCAGCAGGCGCTGCTGAAAATTCTGGAAGGCACCGTCAGCAATGTGCCGCCGCAGGGCGGCCGCAAGCACCCGCAGCAGGAGTTTATCCAGATCAACACCAAAAATATTCTGTTCATCTGCGGCGGTGCGTTTGACGGCTTGGAAAAAATGATCCAGCGCCGCACCGATCATTCTTCGCTGGGCTTTGGCGGCAAGCTGAAGCAGACCGACGAGGAATCCCGCCAGCAGCTGCTGCGTCAGGTAGAGCCGCACGATCTGGTAAAGTTTGGCCTGATCCCGGAACTGATCGGCCGTATCCCGGTGGTCACCGTGCTGGATGCACTGGACGAGGATGCACTGATCCGTGTAATGAAAGAGCCCAAAAACAGCATCATCAAGCAGTACGAAGCACTGCTGAAAATGGACAATGTGCAGCTGGACTTCACCGAAAGTGCCCTGCGCGCCATTGCCCGCAAAACCATCGAGCGCAAAAGCGGCGCACGCGGCCTGCGCAGCGTGATGGAAAATATCCTGATCCCGGTCATGTACACCATTCCCAGCGATCCCACCATCATTCGCGTGATCGTGGACGAAGACACGGTGAACGGCGGCAAGCCCCATCTGGAATACGGTGCTGTGCGCAAGCGCTATCAGAATCAGGTAAACACGATATAAAACCCGGCCAACGCACAGGCAGCCTTGGGCTGCTCTTTGCCGAAAACTTTCGGTTTAGCCGCTGCTTGGCGGCTTTCCGGTGCGCAAAATGAATTCATGTATGGCTCCGCTCTCATACCTTTGTGTATGGGGGCGGAGCTTTGCATTAGGAAAATGACAGAGGCGGCGTGTGCATTTTTTTATACCCGATAGCGAGGGCTGCTTTAAAAACGGCTAAAATCTTGCGATTTTTGTTATTTTAGTGCTTTTTCTGTAGCGTTTTTTGTGAAGTTGTGGTAAACTGAAAATCGTGAAAGTTTATCCTGCTGCCCCGCAGCCCTGTTTTGGGCGGCGCATGGGCCGGAATAGAGATAGAGGAGGAACCATATGGAAAAAATTGCAAGCTTTACCATTGATCATATCAAGCTGCAGCCGGGTGTTTATGTTTCACGCACGGACAAAATCGGAAACGAAGTGATCACCACCTTTGATCTGCGCATGACAAGCCCCAACGAAGAACCGGTGATGAACACCGCCGAGGTGCACACCATTGAGCATTTGGGGGCCACATTTTTGCGCAATCACCCCGAATATAAGGATAAAACCATTTATTTCGGGCCTATGGGCTGCCGCACAGGCTTTTATCTGCTGCTGGCCGGTTCGCTCAGCAGCCGGGATATCATGCCCTTGATGGTGGAAATGTTTGAATTTATCCGTGATTTTAACGGCCCGGTGCCCGGTGCATCGCCCAAGGATTGCGGTAACTATCTGGATATGAATCTGCCCATGGCCAACTATCTGGCAAAGCGTTATCTGGAAAATGTGCTGTATCATATCCCGGCCGACCGTTTGGTGTATCCGGAATAAACTCAAAGATTTTTCTGCTTTTTCTCGTTGGGCGGAGCCGCACAGGCAAAAAAGCCCTGTCGGCCATCGCTGACAGCCAAAAAGGTTTCGGCGGTGCTGTGCAGAGAAAATTTTCGCAGCTGTGCCTGCAGCCATTTTTCCTCGCACCCAATGGCGTGCAGGTTTTCCTGCAGCAGCTTTCCGTCTACGATCAGGGGATACCAAACATTCTCCTGCGGCGGCGTAAGGCCCAGATCCTTGGGCGAAACGGGGCGGCTGGTTTCGTTTGGCAAAAAGCTGAAATGGCCGTTTGGCTCTAAAATGGCAGCAGTCAGCTGGTTTAAATCAAAATAACCGGCGCTGCGGCACTGGATCAGAAATTCGTTCAGGTCGATATTGGCGCGTGAAAGCGCGCGGGCATCGACCCTGCCGTTTTCCAGCACCACCACAGGCCTGCCGTTCAGCACTCTGCGCGCGGCAAGGCTTTTGCAGTTGAGCTTGTTGATGCCCGCCGTGATCAGCCCGTACAGCACCATGGCGAGCAGCGGCTCCTGCCAGCTTTCCAGCTCGGTGGCAAGCTCGGCGGCGATGGAACCGATTGTAATACCGTTCAGGTAATCAAACACCGTCATTTGCGCTACTGTGCGCTGGCCGTTCAGTCGGCACAAAACAAAAAGCACCGCGATGGAAAGCCCACTGGTGAGCAGAATTTTAAAAAACCACATGGCGATCACCTCTGCCAAAAGAATGCCCGCAGCCTATGGGTTTTATACGCGCCCGGGCTTATGGGGGCGGGAATGGTTGAATCGTTCATAATTATTGGATATAATAATAAATTATCAAGAAGCACCGCAGAAAATGTATGAAAAAACTCCTGCAGGGCTTTTGTAGAATCAATGTTGCTTTGGCGCCGGCTGAATGCAGCCAGCGCCGGGAGGTTTTAATGGCAAAACAGGTAACTGTAAAAATTGACAGGGATGTGCAATATCTGCCCGCCATCGCCATGCGCGGGCTGGTTGTGTTCCCGAATAATATCGTTCACTTTGAGGTGGGGCGTGATAAATCCATTGCTGCCATCGAGTGGGCAATGAACAACAACAGCAGCATTTATCTGGTGACGCAAAAGGATATCGATGTAGAGTCGCCGGACCAGAAGGATCTGTATGCCTACGGCGTTGTGGCCGAGATCAAGCAGGTGCTGCATGTTTCGGAAGATCTTGTCAAGGTGCTGGTAGAGGGCAAATACCGCGCCAAACTGCTGGAGCTGAACACGCAAAAGGATAAGTTTTTGCAGGCAGCCGTGAAGGCTGCCCCCATGCGCGGGCTGCGCAGCGAAAACGATGTGGAAACCGAGGCAATGGTTCGCAGCCTGAAAAACTGCTTTGAACGCTATCTTTCGCTGGGCCCGCAGATCTCGAAGGATGTGATCTACAATGTCCTCAGCAGTGACAGCGCCGTGTATCTGAGCGATTATATGCCCGCCAATCTGCTGATGAAATATCAGGATAAGCAGGCTGTGCTGAACGAGGGCACGCTTTCGGCCCGGTTGGACACACTGCTGTATCTTTTGCAGCGCGAATGCGAAATTCTGGCTGTGGAGCGCGAGATCGATGACAAGGTCAACGATCAGATGGACAAAAACCAGCGTGACTATTATCTGCGTGAGCAGATGCATGTCATCAGCGAGGAGCTGGGCGAGGGCGAGGATACCCATGCCGAAGCCGACACCTACCGCAGCAAAATCATGGCACTGGGCCTGCAGCAGGATGTGGAAACCAAGCTGCTGAAAGAAACCGACCGCCTGGCCCGTATGCAGGGCAACAGCGCCGAGGCCGGTGTGATCCGCACCTATCTGGATACCTGCCTTGACCTGCCGTGGAATGAGTCTACAGAGGATCAGCTGAACATTGCCAAGGCACAGCAGATCCTGGACCGTGAGCATTACGGCCTGAAAAAAGTGAAGGACCGCATTCTGGAAATTCTGGCGGTGCGCCAGCTCAATCCCGATGTGAAGGGGCAGATCATTTGTCTGGTGGGCCCTCCGGGCGTGGGCAAAACCTCGATCGCCCGCTCGGTGGCCGAATGCATGAACCGCAAATATGTGCGCATGAGCCTGGGCGGCGTGCGCGATGAAGCCGAGATCCGCGGCCACCGCCGCACCTATATCGGCGCGATGCCCGGCAAGCTGATCAATGCCATGATCACCGCCAAAAGCCGCAACCCGCTGATTTTGATGGACGAGATCGATAAAATGGCCAGTGATTTCCGGGGTGACCCGGCATCGGCCTTGCTGGAAGTGCTGGACCCGGAGCAGAACTGCACCTTTAAAGACCATTATATTGATATTCCGTTTGATCTCAGCAATGTGCTGTTTATCACCACAGCCAACGATCTGTCGGCCATTCCCGGCCCTCTGCGTGACCGTATGGATGTGATCGAGCTGCCCAGTTACACCCGTGTGGAAAAATTCAACATTGCCAGGCAGCACCTGCTGCCCAAGCAGCTGAAAAACACGGGCCTGCACGGCAAGGTGAGCGTGGCCAATGCCGCATTGTACGCCTTGATCGACGGCTATACCCGCGAGGCCGGTGTGCGTAATCTCGAACGAGTGATCCAGCAGGTGCTGCGCCGCTGCGCCCGTAAGGTGGCCGCAGGGGAGGCTGAAAAGGTTTCGGTTTCGGCGGCTATGCTGGAAAAAATCCTGGGGCCGCGCAAGGTGAAGCCGGATTATATCAGCCGCAGCAATGCGGTGGGCATTGCCAACGGCCTTGCATGGACGAGCGTGGGCGGTGAAATGCTGCCCATTGAAGTGCAGGTGATCCCCGGCGGCAGCGGCAAGATCGAGGTGACCGGCTCGCTGGGCGATGTGATGAAGGAAAGCGCAAAGCTGGCCATTACATATGTGCGCGTGAACGGCGAAAAATACGGCATTGATACCGCCGCACTCAAGGAGCAGGATCTGCACATCCATGCACCGGACGGCGCCACCCCCAAGGATGGCCCCAGCGCCGGTGTTACACTGACAACGGCGTTGGTATCGTGCCTGTCCGGTTGGCCGGTGCGCGCCGATGTGGCCATGACCGGCGAAATTTCGCTGCATGGCCGTGTGCTGCCCATTGGCGGCCTGAAGGAAAAGAGCATGGCTGCTTACCGCGAGGGCATGAAAACCGTGCTGATCCCCAAGGACAACGAGAGTGATCTGTATGAGGTGGATCAGGAAGTGAAGGATGCCGTGCGCTTTGTTCCCATGACGGATCTGTCGCAGGTGCTCAAGGAAGCGCTGGTCAAGCCCAAAACGATCGCGGTGAAAAACAAGGAGAACAAGGGCGATAAAGAGCACGAGGTGCTTGCGGCCAAGCCTGCCAAAAAGCCCGCGGAGGCCAGAATGTGACCGAGCCGGGCGCAGCCTGAAATAGTAAACGGAGGAATCCATGAATTTTCAAAAAGCCGATTTTATTGCCTCTTATGGCATTTCCAGCCAGCTGCCGGAAAGCGACCGTGTGGAGTTCGTTTTTTCGGGCCGCTCCAATGTGGGCAAATCCAGCCTGATCAACCGTCTGTGCAGCCGCAAAAACCTGGCGCGCGTCAGCTCCACGCCGGGCAAAACCGCCACCATCAACTTTTACAGCGTGGACGATCTGTATTTTGTGGATCTGCCCGGTTACGGCTATGCCAAGGTTTCCAATGCAGACCGTGACCGCTGGGATAAGCTGATCAACAGCTATTTTGAGAAAGACCGCAACAATGAACTGCTGATCCAGCTGCTGGACTGCCGCCACGATCCCAGCGCTGATGATGTGCAGATGCTGCAGTTTTTGCACTATCACCGTATTCCGTTTGTGATTGTACTCACCAAGGCGGATAAGCTGAAAAAAAGCCAGATCGCCGAAACGCAGTCGAGGTTTGAAAAAATCGGCCTGCAGTACGGCAGCCAGAAAGTTTTTCTTACCAGCTCTGAAAAAGGCACCGGTATGGAGGAACTGAAACAATATCTGGAATCCGTGCTGGAACGATCGCAGGAGCAGCAGGAGTAAAAATGGCCTACAACGAATTTGCCTATTTTTATGATGAATTCAACGGCGAAGCCGACTATGATGCGCTGTTTGCCTATGTGCTTCGCAAGCTGAAGGAAAACGGCATACAAAACGGCATTGTGGCGGATTTTGGCTGCGGCACAGGCGATCTTACGCTGATGCTCAGCCAGGCCGGTTATGATGTGATCGCTGTGGATCAATCCGAAGAAATGCTGGCAGTCCTGCGCGACAAGGCCGACCAGTTGGGGATTGCCGATGGGCTGCTTTTGCTGCGTCAGAATTTGCTGGAGCTGGATCTTTTCGGAACCATCCGAGCGGCGGTTTCTACCTTTGATACCTACAGCCACATCGGCCCATGGCAGAATTTTGAAAAAGCCATTCGTCGTGCAGCATTTTTTATGGAAAAAGGCGGCGTGTTTCTGTTTGATCTGAATACGCCGTATAAAAACCGGCAGGTTTTGGGTGAAAACCTGTTTACCTTTGAAGGGCCGGATGCCAGCTGCCGTTGGCAAAACCATTATCTGGCCGAGGAGCAGGCGGTAGAGATCAGCATTGATATTCATTATAACGATACGGACGAGGATTTTCACGAACAGTTCAAGGAGTATTCCTATGAGCTGCAGCAGGTAACGCAGGCGCTTGAAAAATACGGCTTTGCGGTGCAGTCGGTTGAGGATGGCGAATCCTTTGGCGCGCTGCAGCCGGACAGCCAGCGGTTTATTTTTACCTGCATCAAACAATATACCCAAGAGGGGGCAGACCAACATGAATAATATGATTCGCGCACTTTCCGAAAACGGCGGCGTGGTGTTTTGCGGTGTGGATTCCACCAATATTGTCAGCCAGATGGAAGCCTATCAGCATCCCAGCGCTGTGGTTACAGCCGGCCTTGGCCGACTGCTTACGGCGGCTTCGCTGATCGGCATTATGATGAAAAACACCGAGGACAGCGTTACGCTGCGCGTGGAGGGCGACGGCCCGGCGGGGCTGCTGCTGGCCGTGGGCGATGGCCTTGGCAATGTGAAGGGCTATGCGGCCAACCCCATTGTGGAAATTCCACCCCGCGCCGACGGCCATTTGAATGTGGGCGCTGCGGTGGGCAAGGGTATGCTCAGCGTGATCCGCGATCTGGGCCTGAAAGAACCCTATGTGGGGCAGGTGCCGCTGGTTTCCGGCGAGATCGCCGAGGATATTGCCTCGTACTATGCCATCAGTGAGCAGATCCCCACGGTGTGTGCGCTGGGCGTTTTGGTGAATCCGGACCTTACGGTGTCCTGCGCAGGCGGCTTTTTGCTGCAGCTTTTGCCCGGCGCCAGCGAAGAAGAAATTTCGACTCTGGAAAAAAACATTGCAGCCATGCCCAGCATGACGACTCTGCTTTCGCAGGGAAAAACGCCCGAGGATATTATGAATCTCGCCATGGCGGGCTTCAACCCCAACGTTCTGGACACCTATCATGTGGAATACAAATGCACCTGCAGCGAGGAGCGTGTTCGCCGTATGCTTCGCTCGCTTGGCCAGAAAGAGCTGATCAAGCTGCGTGACGAAGACCCTATCGCTGAAGTAAAATGCCAGTTCTGTGATAAAGTGTATCATGCGGATCTGAATGAATTGGTGGAAGAATAAGTAAGCTTTTATGAAACACCGCACAGCCGCTGCCGTGAAAACGCGCAAAAGCTGTGCGGCGCTTTTTAAAATTTTTCGCATTACAGCAGGATTTTCGGCTTGAATGGGCTGCACACGGAAAAACAGAAAAAAATAGCAGAAAATGGTTGACAAATAGGGGCAGGGGCTGTTAGGCTATAATAAACAAGTCGCCCGGAGAAAGCGCAAGGCAATCTTCAAGGATAAGCGGCTGTAGCTCATCTGGTAGAGCGCCACCTTGCCAAGGTGGAGGTAGCGAGTTCGAGCCTCGTCAGCCGCTCCATAAGGGAGTTTAGCTCAGCTGGTAGAGCGTCTGCCTTACAAGCAGAGGGTCAGCGGTTCGAGTCCGTTAACTCCCACCATGGCCCGGTAGTTCAGTTGGTTAGAACGCTAGCCTGTCACGCTAGAGGTCGTCAGTTCGAGCCTGATCCGGGTCGCCATATGCCTCTGTAGCTCAGTTGGTAGAGCAGGGGACTGAAAATCCCCGTGTCATTGGTTCGATTCCGATCGGAGGCACCATTTATAAGCGGCTGTAGCTCATCTGGTAGAGCGCCACCTTGCCAAGGTGGAGGTAGCGAGTTCGAGCCTCGTCAGCCGCTCCAAAAAAAGAAGTTCTGCAAAGGGCTTCTTATCCATGGTTCGGTGGCCAAGTGGTAAGGCAAAGGTCTGCAAAACCTTCATTCACCAGTTCAAATCTGGTCCGAACCTCCAAAAATGCGTCGAGTGTTTTACTCGACGCATTCTTTTTTATCAAAAAGATTCATCAACAAAAACAGCAAGAGAGCTTTCGTCCTCTATGGATGCCGGTAAACCCGACCCCAGAGCCACGCCCGAAACGTTAGCTCCCACTCTCTTGCTGATGGTAATAAAACAAAGAAAAACTTTGTTTTCGATGAAGGCTATAAAAAATGCCGAGTTCATGACACCCCAAATTCCAAGGGGGGTGCATCTCTCGGCGACGGGGGCCCGCAGGCGTCCCCGCACATGAGCCGAAACGACTCATCGAAAAATATGATAGCACGAAGCAGAAAAAATGTCAAGATGTCCGTGACAGAGAGATTACTGTGTTGGAAGCATACGGCGGTGGCGTTGATTTCTATGTGGAATATCAGTGCCTG
>SFIE01000034.1 GCA_004555405.1 Subdoligranulum sp. | reverse complement strand
AGCACTTGCCCGTGAACTTAGAGAGGTTGTTGTTCCCGAAGTTGATACATATACCTATGGCGTTATGGTTGCAAACGCTGGTCATAAGGCAGAAGCCGCAGCATTGAGTAAAACCAATATTTATAATGCTATCCTGAAAGGATCACAGGCTTTGGACGATTCCGAAGTGCCGGACACTGACCGTGTGCTTGTTGTTACACCTGCTGTTTATGCTATTTTGAAGCAGGCTGTTGAATTTGACCATAACGAAGTAGGCGCAGAGCTTAGAAAGCTTGGTGTGGTTGGTATGCTGGATGGAATGAATGTTGTCAAAATTCCGTCTTCGCGCCTGCCTGATAAGTTTGGTTTTATGATCGCTCACCCTGCGGCCACTGTGGCGCCGGTTAAACTTGAGGATTACGGCTTACATACTGACACCCCGCTGTCAAGCGGTACTATTGTGACGGGCCGAATTTGCTATGACGCTTTTGTCTTGGAAAACAAGAAGAACGGCATTTACTATCAGGCTACCGTCTGATTGTGCAATCTGATAGTTTGCACGGCGTGATCGGTGCAGGCCTGCGCACGATATTATAGCATAATGCACAAAAAACGGCTCGCGGGAAGATCTGCGGGCCGTTTTTGTATGGGGGAAACTATGAACATGATACCCAGCAAAGACAAACAAGAAATAAACGAAATACTCGCAGAACGCGCTGCAGGTGGTGACCGGCAGGCCTTGGCGCAGCTTTGGGAGCAGAATAAAGCCCTTGCGGGGCTGATTGTCCGCAGGTGGTACAATGCCAATGCAGAACGCGCTGCAGCGCATGGCGTAACTATAGAGGATTTAGAACAGGAAAGCTATTTTGCTGTTTTATTTGCTGCAGAAACCTACAAACCGGACAAGGGGCGGTTTTCCTCATGGTTGGCTATGGCCGTTAAGCGGCAGATAGCTATTGCGATCACTGGAACTCACAGGCGTTGGGTGCTGGGCGCTGATGGGGTGCGGCGCGCTGTAGCTGCAGATCCTCTGAACAACTGTGCAAGTCTGGATATGCCATTGTCAGATGATGAAGCAGGGGCGGCCACTCTGTGCGATCTGCAAGAAGACCCGGCGGGGCAGCAAGCTATAGAAAGCGTAGAAGAGAAGCTATTTAACGCCGAACTTCAAGAGGCGTTAACGGAATCACTGGGAAAACTGCCAGAAATGCAGGCCGAAGTGATGAAGCAACACTATTATCAAGGCCGGACACTAACAGAGATTGCACAAAATATGGGGCGCTCTGACAGCTGTGTTAGGAATGCACAGCGCAAAGCAATAAGAGTGCTGCGCGTAAACCCGAAGCTGCAAAAGTGGCATGATGAAATAATTAGTAGTCATGCCCATTTTGGCACAGGCTTTAACAGTTGGCAATACGGGGGCGCTGTAGAAGAGCGCATTGTGGAATATTTAGACAGCCGCGGCGCGTATATTTACGAAGTGCGGTAAAATGTGCGGTAAACAACAAAAGGCCACTTAGAAACTTTCGCTTCTAAGTGGCCTTTTTTGGTGCGCGGTACAGGACTCGAACCTGTGACCTCCTGCACGTCAAGCAGATGCTCTACCAGCTGAGCTAACCGCGCATATCTCGCCTGTGATTGCCAGACGACTTAATCAGTATAGCCCGGCGTGAACAAAAAGTCAAGCATTTTTTGAAAAAATCGTAAACTTTTTTGGCGAAAGCAAAAAATAGGGCGATGCTATGCACTGCGCGCATCGCATTCCCCACCCAAAAGGATTGCGGCATGAAATGGTTTGTGGTATACTGGTTTAATTATAGTGGAGAGGTATGGGATCAAGAGTATCTATGCGAGTTTTAGGCATCGACCCCGGCTATGCCATTGTGGGCTGGGGCGTGATCGAGCAGGAGGGCATTCGCTTTAAGGCGGTGGATTTCGGCGCAGTATGCACGCAGGCGGGCGTTCCGTTTGAGCAGCGCCTTGTGCAGGTGTACGAGGGCATCAAGCAGGTGTGCGAAACCTATAAGCCCGAGGCACTGGCCATTGAGAAGCTGTATTATCAGCACAACCAGACCACGGTGATCGGCGTGGCCGAGGCGCGTGGTGTGATCTTGCTGGCGGCGGCGCAGTGCGGGGTGCCGATCTATGAATACACCCCCATGCAGGTGAAGCAGTCGCTCACCGGCTACGGCAAGGCCGTGAAAAAACAAATGATGGAAATGGTGCGCCTGATGCTGCATCTGCCCACGGTGCCCAAGCCGGACGATACCGCCGATGCACTGGCCATGGCCATCACGCATTGCAACTGCTCGCGCTCGTCGCTGAAAGATTATCTGCCCCGCAGCCGCGGGCCCATTTAAGAAGATCGCAGGAGGATTTGCCGTGTGATCCCAAACGCCCGCAAAGCGGGAAGATGCACGGACCCCCGGAAAAAAGGAGCCAGCCATGATTTATTCACTCACCGGTAAGGTGCTTAAAAAAACGCTTGATATGGTGGTTATCAGCTGCGGCGGCGTGGGCTATCAGGTAATGGTGCCCGCCAGCGTGGCCGGGGCGCTGCCCGGTGCAGGGCAGGAAGCCACCGTGTATACCTATTTAAATATCAGCGAAAACGATATCTCGCTGTTCGGCTTTGCTACCGAGGAGCAAAAGGCATGCTTTGCGCTGCTCACCGGGGTGAGCGGTGTGGGCCCCAAGGCGGGGCTTGCCATTTTGAGCGTGATGAACCCGGACCGTGTGGCGCTTGCCATTTCGGCGGGGGACCATAAGGCGTTTACCGCCGCCAACGGCGTGGGCCCCAAGCTGGCCCAGCGCATTGTGCTGGAGCTCAAGGACAAGGTGGGCAAGGGGCTGGCCGAGGGCGGCCTGAGCCTTGGCGATGCCGCCGTGCAAAGCCCCACCGGCAATTTGAGCCAGGCCATTGCAGCGCTGGTGAGCCTTGGCTACAGCCAAAGCGAAGCTGCGCAAAGCGTGGCCAAGGTGGATGAAACTCTGCCTGTAGAAGAGATCATCAAGCTGGCGCTCCGCAGCATGGCGGGCCGCCGATAAGGAGGGTGCAGCGTGTACGAAGAACAGGAAACCCCCGGCCGTTTGGTGGGGCCTGCCGCCATTCCGGCGGATGCCGAAGAAAACAATCTGCGCCCGCGCAGTCTGGATGAATACATTGGGCAGGATAAAGTAAAGGAAAATCTGAAAATCTATCTCAAGGCAGCACAGCGGCGCGGCGAGCCGATGGACCATATTCTGCTTTACGGCCCGCCGGGCCTTGGCAAAACCACGCTGGCGGGCATTGTGGCCGCCGAAATGGGGGTGCAGATCCGCATCACCAGCGGCCCGGCCATTGAAAAGCCCGGCGATCTTGCCGCACTGCTCACCAGCCTGCAGGAGGGTGATGTGCTGTTTATCGACGAGATCCATCGCCTTTCGCGCCAGGTAGAGGAAGTGCTGTATCCGGCGCTGGAGGATTACGCGCTGGATATTATGATCGGCAAGGGCCCCAGCGCCCAGAGCATCCGCATCAATCTGCCGCACTTTACGCTGGTGGGTGCCACCACCCGTGCAGGCCAGATCACCGGCCCGCTGCGTGACCGATTTGGCGTTTTGCTCAAGCTGGAGCTTTACAGCCCCGATGAGCTTTGCAGGATCATTCGCCGCAGCGCCGGAATTTTGGGGCAGGAATGCACCGAGGAGGGCGCATACGAGCTGGCCAAATGTGCCCGCGGCACGCCGCGTGTAGCCAACCGTCTGCTCAAGCGCGTGCGTGACTTTGCCACCGTGCTGGGCGATGGCGTGGTGGACGGCGAAACCGCCCGCCTGGCGCTGAAGCGCATGGACATCGACAGCCTTGGGCTGGACCAGATGGACCGCAGTATGCTGCGCGCCATCATTGAAATGTACGGCGGCGGCCCGGTGGGCCTTGAAACGCTGGCGGCGGCCCTGGGCGAAGAAAGCGTAACGCTGGAGGATGTGTGCGAGCCGTATCTGATGCAAATGGGATTCTTGACCCGCACCCCCCGCGGCCGCTGCGTGACAAGACTGGCCTATGGGCATTTGGGCCTTACCCCGCCGCCTGAAGAGCCCACCCGCGGGCAGGCCCCCGAGGAAAACGGCCAGCAAAGCCTTTTTGACCGCTGATCGCGCGGAAAAACAGAAAATATCAACCGATAAAACGGATATAAAGAGGAAAAACGACTATGCGCCCTGCAAATCAATGGAAAGACTATGAACTCATCGATGCCACCGGCGGCAACCGACTTGAGCGCTGGGGCAGCACCCTGCTGGTGCGCCCGGACCCGCAGGTGGTGTGGAAAAACGAGCCCGTGAGCGATCTGTGGAACAAGGCGGATGCCGTGTATCACCGCTCGGTCAAGGGCGGCGGCGAATGGGAATACCGCCGCCGTTTGCCCCAAAAATGGCAGATCGGCTGGAATGATCTGAATCTGGTGGTCAGCCCCACCGGCTTTAAGCACACGGGTGTATTCCCCGAGCAGGCCGTAAACTGGGCGTGGTATCAGGAAAAGATCAAGGCAGCGGGCCGCCCCATCCGCGTTTTGAACCTGTTTGGCTACACCGGCGGCGCCACGCTGGCCTGTGCCCAGGCGGGTGCCAGTGTGTGCCATGTGGATGCCAGCAAGGGCATTGTGGCGTGGGCGCGGGAAAACGCAGCCGCCAGCAGCATGGCCGACCGCCCCATTCGCTGGATCGTGGACGACTGCGCCAAGTTTGTGGCGCGTGAGATCCGCCGCGGCAGCGTGTATGACGGCCTGATCATGGACCCCCCCAGCTATGGCCGCGGCCCCGGCGGAGAGATCTGGAAATTGGAGGATAATATTTACGATCTGATCTCGCTGTGTGCCGGTGTGCTCAGCGAAAAACCGCTGTTTGTGGCGGTGAACAGCTACACCACGGGCCTTTCCCCGGCGGTGATGGAATATATTCTACAAACCACCCTCACCCCCAAATTCGGCGGGCACACCACCTGTGATGAGATCGGCCTGCCCGTAAGCGCCACCGGCGGTGTTGTGCCCTGCGGCGCAACCGCCATTTGGGAAGAATAAAACCCTTGTTGCCCGGGTACACCCGGAACACCAATTTTATCATGTGTGGGTCGGACCCTGCTTTTTCAAACGATTTTGTGTGCAGGGCCGGCACCGAAGGAGACAACTTATGTCGGAAACAATGCTGACAGCGCAGGATATTCACTTCCGCTATGACCCCGAGCAGCCGGGCTTTGCGTTGGACGGGGTGAGCCTGGAAGTGAAAAAAGGCGAGTTTGTGGCCGTTCTGGGCGCAAACGGCTGCGGAAAATCCACACTGGCCAAACACTTTAACGCCATTCTTCTGCCCGAAACCGGCACGGTGCTGGTGGAAAAAATGGACACCAAAAACGAGGAAAATCTGCTGGCCATTCGCCAAAAGGTGGGCATGGTGTTTCAAAACCCCGACAACCAGATCGTGGCCACGGTGGTAGAGGAAGATGTGGCCTTTGCGCTGGAAAATCTGGGGGTAGATCCCAAAGAGATTCGCACCCGCATTGACGATGCCATGCAGATGGCGGGCATTTACAAGCACCGCCACAAGGGCCCGCACAAGCTTTCGGGCGGCCAAAAGCAGCGCGTGGCCATTGCGGGCGTGATCGCCATGCGGCCCGATTGTCTGGTGCTGGATGAATCCACCGCCATGCTGGACCCGCGAGGCCGTGAATCGGTGATGAAAACCATTCGCCGCCTGAACCACGAATACGGCATCACCGTGATCGCCATTACCCACTACATGGAAGAAGCCGCACAGGCAGACCGCGTGCTGGTGATGAATAAGGGCCATATCGTGATGGAAGGCACCCCGCGTGAGGTGTTCAGCCAAACCGAAAAGGTGCGCTCGCTGCGGCTGGATGTGCCGCAGGCCGCCGTACTGCGTGACGAGCTGTGCAAGGCGGGCCTGCCCATGCCCGAGGGCATTATTGATGTGGAAGAATGTGCGCAGGCGATTTATAACCTGCTGAAATAAACAATATAAGGCCGGAAGCGCCACTGCACAAAACAAAGCGCAGGGTGCATTTTGGCGGAAAAGGATCAAGACGATGGCAGAAATCATACGGGTCGAAGACCTGACTTATATTTACAATCAAGGTATGCCGGATGAAACCGTGGCGCTGGACCATGTGAGCTTTGGGGTGCAGCAGGGCGATTTTGTGGGCATCATCGGTTCTACCGGCAGCGGAAAATCCACCCTGATCACCCATTTTAACGGCATCAACCGCCCCACCAGCGGCAAAATTTATATCGGCGGCGAGGATATGTGGGCAGACCCCAAGCAGATCCGCAAATTCCGCTTTCAGGTGGGGCTGGTGTTTCAGTATCCCGAATACCAGCTGTTTGAGGAAACCTGCTATGCCGATATCGCCTTCGGCCCCAAAAATATGGGCCTGAGCCCCGAAGAAGTGGACCGCCGCGTAAAATTTGCGGCGGGCTTTGTGGGCATTTCGGAGGAAATTCTGAAAAAAAGCCCGTTTGAGCTTTCGGGCGGCCAAAAGCGCCGTGTGGCCATTGCGGGCGTGATGGCTATGGAGCCTAAAATTCTGGTGCTGGATGAACCCGCCGCCGGTCTGGACCCCGAGGGCCGCGAAATGATCCTGCAGCAGGTGAAGGAATATCACCGCCGCACGGGCACCACCGTGCTGCTGGTGAGCCACAGCATGGAGGATATTGCCAACTACGCCGACAAGGTGCTGGTGATGGATAACGCCCGGGTGGCCATGTATGCTGAAACCGCCAAAATTTTTGCCGAGGCTCCGCATTTGCTGGAGCTGGGGCTCAGTGTGCCGCAGGTGACTAAAATTTTTATCCGCCTGCGGGAAATGGGGCTGGATATTCCGCAGGATGTTTACACCGTGCCCTATGCGGTGAAAACCATTCTGGCGGCCCGCAAAAATGCAGAAAAGGGGGTGCTGTAAATGCTGCGTGATATTACCATCGGCCAGCATTTTCCCGGCAACAGCCTTGTGCATCGGTTTGACCCCCGCCTCAAGATCCTTCTCACGATCTTATACATCGTGCTGCTGTTTGCGGCAGCCAATCCTCTGGGCCTTGCTTTAAGCATTGCGTGGCTGGCGGTGCTGTATAAAATGGCCAAGATCCCCGTGCGCATGATCGTGAAAAGCTTAAAGCCCATTGTGCCCATCATTCTGTTCACCTGTGTGCTGAACCTGTTTTTCGTCACCGGTCAGGGCGAGCCGCTGGTGCAGGTGTGGGTGCTGCGCATCTATGCCGAGGGTGTGCGCTATGCCATTCTGATGGCGGTGCGCGTGATCACACTGATTGCAGGCACCAGCCTGCTCACCTACACCACCAGCCCCATCGTGCTGACAGATGCCATTGAGCGCCTGCTGGCCCCGTTTAATAAAATTCATATGCCTGTGCATGAGCTGGCCATGATGATGACCATTGCCCTGCGCTTCATCCCCACTCTGGTGGAGGAGACCGATAAGATCATGAACGCCCAAAAGGCCCGCGGCGCCATGCTGGATTCCGGCACGCTCAAGGAGCGTATGCACGCCATGATCCCCATTCTGATCCCGCTGTTTATTTCGGCCTTCCGCCGTGCCGACGAGCTGGCCATGGCCATGGAGTGCCGCTGCTATCACGGCGGCGAGGGGCGCACACGCCTGAAGGTGCTGAAATATACCAAACAGGATGCCATTTCCTGCATGGTGTGCATGGCGGTGTTTGCTGCCATTTTTGCAACACGATTCTTTGTGCCGGGCCTTTGATGCGGCGGCAAAATTGCTATGAAACAGACTTTTCTTTTGTTTATTGCCTATAAGGGCACGGCCTACCACGGCTTTCAGGTGCAGAAAAACAGTGTAACGGTTTGCAGCGTGTTTCAGGATGCGCTGCAGGCCGTGCTGGGCCAGAGAGTGGATGTAAAGGGCTGCAGCCGCACCGATGCGGGCGTACACGCCCTGGAATTCGGCATCAGCTTTGCCGCCGAAACACGCCTTGCGCCCCAGCGGCTGGTGCTGGCGCTCAATGCCCATCTGCCTGCCGATGTGCGTGTGCTGCGCGGCCGGTGCGTGCCCGAGGGCTTTCACGCCCGCTATGCGGCCCACGCCAAAACCTATTGCTACCGCATTCGCAACAGCGCCATTGATTCACCCTTCGATGCAGACTACTGCCACAAGATCGCACAGCCCCGGCTGGATGTTTCTGCCATGAACCGTGCGGCGGCGCTGCTGGTGGGGCGGCACGATTTCACTGCCCTGTGCTCGGCGGGCAGCAAAATGCTGGAAAGCGGCGACACTGTGCGCACCATCACCGATTGCCATGTGCAGCGCAGCGGTGACTGCGTAACGATATCGGTCACGGCGGATGGTTATTTGTATAACATGGTGCGCATTCTGGCCGGCACACTGGCGCAGGTGGGGGCAGGCAAAATGCAGCCGGAGCAGATCCCCGCAATCCTGCAAAGCCGTGACCGTGCCAACGCCGGGCCCACTCTGCCCGCCAAGGGCTTGTTTTTGACAAAAGTGGATTACGGACGGGAATTTGATGATTAAAAATACATATAGTATAATGCTTACATAGAGAGGGGGCGGAAAGCATGGAGGAAAAGCAGAACACCGGCGGAAAGCTGACTTATATCGAAGAGCTGCACCGCAAACGGCAAAACCGAAAAATTCGCAACACGGCGGCGCTGGCGCTGGTGCTGGCGGTGCTGGTGTTTTATTTTACGGGCACTTATGCCAGTGCCTTTTCGGCATTGGCTGAGGCTGCGGAATCGGTGCAGATCTTTTTGAACCGAAGCGGAAGCTTTCCGGCCAAAACCGGTATTGTTGAGCCCTTGCAGGCCGAGGTGCTGGCAGGCGGCTTTGTAGAGCTTGGCCAGGAGGACCTGTTTGTGTATTCCGCCACGGGCACCAACCTGCGCAGCATTCAGCACGGTTATGCCCGCCCGGCGATCACCACCGGCAACTCGCGCTTTTGCGTGTACAACCGGGGCGGCACCGAGCTGCGCGTGGAAAGCCGCACACGCAGCCTGTATTCAGAAAAAATGCCCCAGAACATTCTGCTGTGCCAGATGAGCGGCAACGGCAGCCTGGCCGTGGTTACCCAGTCTACCCGTTACTTGGCCGAAATGTCGGTGTATCCGCCGGACTTTGGGGAACCCTATTGCTGGTGGACCACCAAAAACGAGGGCACGCCCGTGCGCGTGGCCTTTGCCGATGACAATCACCGCATGGCCGTGGGCTGCATTTCGGCCAAAGACGGCCAGCTGGCCAGCGCTATTTATATGCTGGACACCCACAAAAACACCGTGACGGCGGTGTATCAGGCCGATGCGGGCAGCGCGCTGCTGGATCTGAAATGGATCTCCAATTCGCAGGTGCTGTGCATTTATGATAACTTTGCCTGTGTGCTGAATCCCTCCACAGGGGCCGAGCTGTGCCGCTTTTCCTACGGCGGCGCAGCGGTGGCCAGCGTTTCGGTGTATGGCCGCACGGCGGCGCTGCTGCTTTCCACACGCTCGGGCAGTCGGCTGGTGGTGCTGAACGACCGCATGAACGCCCTGCTGGACACCACGGTGGCAGCGGCCAACCGCGTTACCGTAACGCACAACAGCGTGTATCTTCTGCGTGACGGCACAGTGGAGCGCATGAACCTGAAAGGCGAGTCGCAGTGGGTGCAAAGCTTTGACACCAAGCCCCAGTTTTTGCTGAATGCCGAACAGCTTTTGCTGTTTGTAGACAGCTCGGCGCAGGTGCTCGCCGCCCCGGCTGCGGAAAAATAAAGTGATCTTCCGGCGGCCCTATGGGCTGCCGTAAACTTGGAACGAGGCATATTCCTTATGAAAATAACTCCTGCAATGATCTGTGATATTTGTTTGCTCGTGCTGCTGCTTCTGGTGGTGTTTCGCTATATGCACCGCGGCTTTCTGTCGGATATCGTGAACCTTCTGGGAAGCGTTGTCAGCATTGCGGGCGCCATGTTTGTTTCGCACACCTACTCCGAGCCTATATTTGATCAGCTGCTGCGCCCGGGGCTGGAAAAAAGCGTGATGAAAAACATTGCGGAAAACGGGCTGGATGTGGCAGCGCTGGCCGAAAAATACGGCGGCTTTCTGCCGGAAAGCTTTTTGCAGAATGTGATCCGCAGCGTAAGCAGCGCGCTGGATCAAACCGCCGCCGATGCGGCGCAGCGCGTGGTGGAGGCCGTGCTCAAGCCCATTTTTGTGCCGCTGATCTCCATTGTGCTGTTTTTTGTGGTGTTCATGCTGGCGCGTTTTCTGGTGTCGCTGCTGGCCGATCTTTTCACGCACGCCAACAGCATTCCGCTGGCAGGCGGTGTAAACCGCGGGCTGGGCGCTGTGCTTGGCGTGGCAGCCGGATGCGTAGACCTGTTTTTGGTATACTGCGCGGCGTGGAGCCTGATGCTGCTCACGGGCGGTGCGCTGCCGGTTTTAAATCAGGAACTGTTTGACACCAGCCTTGTGCTGCGCCTTGGGGGGCTTCTGAATCCCTTTGTATAAACGGTGCGGCCCGTAAATGAGAAATTCCCGGAGAAAAATAGACCAACTACCCAAAAGGAGGTAACATACAATGCTTTGTATCCGCTGTAAAAAGCGCACGGCGATCGTGTTTGTGCAGCGCATGGACGGCACCGGCAACGCCAAGCAGGAGGGCTACTGCCTTACCTGCGCGCGTGAGCTGGGCATTAAACCCGTAGAGGATCTGATGAAGCGTTTCGGCGTTTCGGATGAAGACCTGGAAAACATGGAAGAGCGCATGAGCAATTTCATGGAGGAAGCAAGCGAGGGGGGCAATCCGTTTGGCATGATGATGAATCCCGATGCCGACGGCAACGGCGAGGAAGGCGAGCAGGACGGTTTTTTGCCGGGCGGCAGCGCCACTTTTCCGTTTGGCATGCGCGCCAACGGCGAAAATGCCGACAAACAGGGCGAGCCCGGCAAAAAAGGCCGCAAACCCAACAAGCGCAAATTTTTGGATAACTACTGCGACAACCTTACCGCCAAGGCCAAGGCAGGCAAGCTGGACAATGTGATCGGCCGCGACCGTGAAATTTACCGCACCATTCAGATCCTGTGCCGCCGCCAGAAAAACAACCCCTGCCTGATCGGTGAAGCCGGTGTGGGCAAAACCGCCATTGCCGAGGGCATTGCCCAGCGCATTGCGGCCGGGGATGTGCCCGCCCGCCTGAAAAACAAGGAGATCTACCTGCTGGACCTTACAGCGCTGGTGGCGGGCACGCAGTTCCGCGGGCAGTTTGAACAGCGCGTGAAGGGCCTTTTGGGCGAAGTACGCGCTGACGGCAATATTATTCTGTTTATTGACGAGATCCACAACATCACGGCTGCGGGCGACAGCGAAGGCGCTATGAATGCGGGCAACATTATGAAGCCTGCTCTTTCCCGCGGTGAAATTCAGGTGATCGGCGCCACCACCTTTAACGAATACCGCAAATTCATTGAAAAAGATCAGGCGCTGGAACGCCGCTTCCAGCCCGTTAAGGTGGAAGAGCCCAGCATGGGCGATGCGCTGGCCGTGATGCAGGGCATCAAGGGCTACTATGAAAAGCACCACTGCGTGCAGGTGCCCGGCGATGTGCTGGCCGCCACGGTAAGCCTTTCCGAGCGCTATATCACCGATCGATATCTGCCCGATAAGGCCATTGACCTTCTGGACGAAGCCTGCGCCTGCTGCAATCTGCGCCATCCCGAGATCAGCCGCTGCATTGAGGCCCGCCGCCAGCTGGCCGAGCTGGAGGAGCGCGAAAGCGCCCTGGAAAACCCCGGCACCGGCGAAGCCATCGACTATGAGCAGCTGGCACAGGTGAAAACCGATCTGGCCAAGGTGCGTGACGAGCTGCCTGCACTGGAACTGAAAACCAGCGGCATCTGCGTGACCATGGAGGATCTGGCCCGGGTGATCGAGCTTTGGACGGGTATTCCCGCCGTAAAGATCAAGGAAAGCGAATTTGAAAAGCTGCGCGATCTGGAGGCCAACCTGAATCAAAAGGTGATCGGCCAGGAGGAGGCCGTGCACCTGGTCAGCCAGGCCATCAAGCGCAGCCGTGCCGATCTGAGCGGACGCCGCCGCCCGGCCAGCTTTATCTTTGTGGGCCCCACGGGCGTGGGCAAAACCGAGCTGGTGAAGCAGCTGGCCAGCCAGCTGTTTGACAGTGTGGACCCGCTGATCCGCATTGACATGAGCGAATATATGGAAAAGCACACGGTAAGCCGCCTGATCGGCTCGCCTCCGGGCTATGTGGGCTATGAGGAAAGCGGCCAGCTCACCGAAAAGGTGCGCCGCCGCCCCTACAGCGTGGTGCTGTTTGATGAAATCGAAAAGGCGCATCCGGATGTGATGAACCTGCTGCTGCAGATCCTGGACGAAGGCAAGATCAACGATGCGCAGGGCCGCGCGGTGGATTTTACCAATACCGTGATCTGCATGACCAGCAACGCAGGCAGCAGCGACCGTGTGGGCGAGACCGGCTTTAACAAAAGCCCGGCCCAGATGAGCAAGGACAAGGCGCTGAAGGCGCTGGGCGAATTTTTGCGCCCCGAATTCATGGGCCGTGTGGACGAGATCATTGCCTTTGCACCCCTGAGCCGTGAAAGCCTGGAAAAAATTGCCGCCTTAACGCTGGATGAATACAAGCCCGGCATGGAAAAGCGCGGCATCACGCTGGAATACACCCCGGCGGCGCTGGCAGCCATTGTGCAGGAGGCAGGCAGCCGCTTTGGCGCGCGCGATCTGCGCCGTGTGGTGCGCAAGCGCGTGGAGGACCCTGTGGCCGAAAAGCTGATCGCAGGCGAGCCCATTTCGCACATTTTGCTGGATGCCGAAGGCGGCAAACTGCTTTTGCAAAATAAGGATCAGTAAAAATTCAGACCGTCTGGATTTTGCGTGTAGAAAAAGGATACGGTGGGATTATGACTTTGTTTGCTTATCAGATCTTTCACGCCGTGGCGCAGCAGGGCAGCTTTGCCCGTGCGGCAGAGCTGCTGCACGTGACCCCCTCGGCCATCAGCCACGCGGTGGCAGGCATGGAAGAGGAATTTGGGTTTTCGCTGTTTGCGCGCACCAAAAGCGGCGTAAAGCTTACGGGCAGCGGTGCTTCGCTGCTGCCCGCCGTAGAAATGGTATTGAACAGCCACGAAAACACCATGCAGCAGGTGGCCGAGATCAACGGCATGCAAAAGGGCAGTGTGCGCATTGGCGCGTTCAACAGTGTGTGTGTCAGCTGGCTGCCCCGCATTATTACCGGCTTTAAAGAAAAATTTCCCGCCATTGATGTGGAGATCTGGCAGGGTGATTACAACGATGTGGCCGCATGGCTGCGTGACGGTGTGGTGGATCTGGGCTTTCTTTCGGCCGATGCCAGCCGGGAAACCTGCTTTTTCCCGCTGTATGAGGACCCGTTGGTGTGCATTGCACCCTTCAGCTTCGTTACCCGTGAGCCCGGCCGCGTGAGCATTGAGGAAATGCGCGGCCAGCCCTTTGTGATCCAAAGCAGCGGCTGTGATGCCGATGTGCAGAACTACTTAAAAAAATACCGGCTGGAAGTGCGCTCCAGCTGCCATGTGACCGACGATCAGTCCACTGTGGCCATGGTGCAAAGCGGGCTGGGCATCAGCATTATGCCGCGTATGCTCATGGAAAGCGGTTCGGCCAGTGTGCAGGTGCTGCCCATTGAGCCGGGCGCAAGCCGCACCATTGGCATGGCTTGCCTCAGCGAGGCCGGTATGTCGCCGGCTGCCAAGCAGATGCTGCGCTTTGTGCAGGATATGATGCGCGGCAAAAAATAACAGCATAGCAAAACGGCAGGGAGCTTTTGCTGAAGCGCTCCCTGCCGTTTTTGTTTGCACCGCCGTGCTTACAGGCTGCCGGTCAGGCGTTTTTTCTCGATTTTCAAAAAGTGGTAATAGGCGGGGATCAAAAACGAATCCGCCAGAATCCATGCCGCAGGCCCTGCAAAACAGGCGGCATTAAAGCCCCAAATGCCCACCAGTGCGGCAATGCCTGCGCGGCCGAACATTTCCATCACGCCCGCCAGAATGGCAATGGAGCTGTAGCCCATGCCCTGAATGCAGAAGCGGTATACATTCACGCCGGTAAGGGGAATGTAGAACAGGCTCACCACCACCAGCATGTGGCGGATATAGCCGATCAGCACCGTGTTGGAAGGGTCGGCAAAAGCGGTGGCAAGGGTGCTGCCTGCGGCAAAAAACAAAGCACAGGCCGAAACGGCATACACGCTGCCCAGCAGCATGCAGCTGTTCACACCCTCGCGCACACGGTCGGGCTTGCCCGCGCCGATGTTCTGCCCGGCATAGGTGGCAATGGCAGCCCCCAGCGCATCAAAGGGGCAGCAAAAGATCACGCTCAGCTTGTTGGCTGCGCCCACGGCGGCCACAAAGGTGGTGCCCAGCGAGTTGACAGCGCTTTGCAGGATCACGCTGCCAATGGCCGTGACCGAATATTGCAGGCCCATGGGCAGGCCCATGCCGCAAAGGCGCACGGCGTGGCGGCGGCGCAGGCGCCATTCCTCGCCCTTGGGCTGCAGAATGGGAAATTTTTTTCCAATGTAGAAAAGGCACAAAAGGCCCGAAAGCCCCTGCGCGATCACGGTGGCCACCGAAGCCCCCATCACGCCCATGCCGCACACGGTGATGAATACAATGTCCAAAATAATGTTCAGCCCGGCGGCCAGCCCCAAAAACACCACGGGGGTGCGGCTGTCGCCCACGGCGCGCAGCATGGAGGAAGTCATGTTATACAAATAGGTAACGGGAATGCCCCAGAACAAAATGCCGATATAGGCGGAGGCATCGGCCAGAATTTCTTCGGGGGTGCCCATCCAGCGCAAGATCTGGGTACACAGCAGGCCGGTGCTGATGGCCAGCACCGCCGAAAAGATCACGCACAGCCACACACAGCTGCCAATATAGCGCCGAAGCTCGTGCGGCTCCTGCGCGCCGAAGGCCTGCGCCATGGGAATGGCAAAGCCGCTGCACACCCCCATGCAAAAACCGATGATCATAAAGTTGATGGAGCTGGTTGAGCTTACGGCGGCCAGGGCGTTTTCGCCCAGAATGCGGCCCACAATCATGGTGTCTACCAGATTGTAAAATTGCTGAAACAGCATCGAAAGTAAAATGGGGGCCGAAAACTGCAGGACCAGCTTTAACGGCTTGCCCTCGGTAAGGCTTTTCGTCATGCAAACTCTCCTTCAAATCATTCGCTGCAAAGTGATTCAGGCAGCGTGCTTTTGCCAAGTATTCAGATCAATAGAACCAGAATATCATACTGCTGTGCGGGGGCTTTTTGCAAGAGATTTTTTTCACAAGCCTTACAGAAATTTCACAGTAAAACTGTGAAATCTGCCATACAAGCGATACAAAAAAGCAGCCCTCCCGGCGGGGCGGGAAGGCTGCTGAAAAAGTTATTTGCGCGGGCCGCGGGGCAGCGGTGTGTGGCCGCCTGATGAGCGCCGGGCCGTGCTGGCGGGCTTTGCCTTGCCCACGGTGGGGCGCAGCGTGCGGCTTTCATAGGTGCCGTCGGGGCGGCGCGTGGCCAGAATGATGGGCTGACTTTGCACAAGGCCCGGCTTCACGGGGGCACGGCGCAGGCGGAACAAGATCAAAGCCACCAGTGCGGCCACCACCGCCACGGCAAACCAGCTGCCCAGCTTTTGGCGGTGGCTGTCGTTTAAAAGGCGGTTGTAGGTGTTGGCGGCCAGCAGAGTGTCCAGCCCGGAAACACGGGCCGGGATCGTGGCCGTACTGTCTGACTGCAGGCCCTGCCCCTGCAGCGTGACCGCCAGTGTGGGGGTAAAGGGCGTGCCCAGCACGTAATATTCCGGCAGGGTAAATTCGGTTTGCAGGGCATCCGGGCTCACGCCGTCGGCCAGCAGAAGATCAACGGTCTCGGGGCTGGTCAGGGTGATATTGCCCAGCTTTTCTCCGCCGCCCCACACGGGGATCTGGGCTTGGCGGTTTTGCAGCGAAACCGATCTTCGGTGGAAATTGGAAAAACAGTAGTCACCCAGATTCACC
Source organism: Subdoligranulum sp. (assembly GCA_004555405.1). GTDB lineage: Bacteria > Bacillota > Clostridia > Oscillospirales > Ruminococcaceae > SFIE01. The sequence goes on along the minus strand of SFIE01000034.1, from coordinate 3,857 downwards.
AGATCGTCAAATTTCAAATTGCGTGAGTTGGCGTGCAGCACCACAAGGATCAGCTCTACGCCGTCCTGCTCGGCATAATTCACCTGTGTGTACAGGGCCTGATCGTGCCAGCCGGATTTCGAGCCCTTCATGTAAGGGCGGTACACCTGATAGGATTCCCAGCGGGTGTAATCCGAATGGCTGAAATAGCGCTCCTTCGGCTGAATGTTGGTGGGCTTCATCGTCCAGGTGTCCTCATAGCAGAACACGGTTTCAAAGCCGGGCTGCTGCATCGCCCAGCGGGTGATCACCGCCATATCCCGGGCGGTGGTGTACAGCTGCTCATTGTGCAGGCCGGTGGGGTTGGAAAAATGCGTGTCGGTAAGGCCCAGCTGCTGCGCCTTATCGTTCATGGCCTGCACACCGCCTTCAATGCTGCCGCCCACATAGGTGGCCAGCATATTGGCGGCATCGCAGGCCGAAGAAAGGCAGGTGGCGTACAGCATATCCTCCAGCCGCACTTCCTCGCCTGGGCGCAGTGCAATGTGGGCGGCACCGTTTTCCATGGCGTTCATTTCGTCCTCGGTCACGGTCAGCATGGTGTCCCAGTTGCCCTGCGCCTTTTCGCAGGCAAGGCCCAAGATCATAATTTTGGTGATGGAGGCCGGATACAGCACTTCATCCGCGTTTTTTTCGATCAGCACCTGCCCGGTGCCGCGCTCGGTCACAATATAGGCCTCGCAGTCGGTGGCCACCGGGGAAGCCCCCTCGGCAGCGGCGGGCACGGCCAGCCCCAAGGCCAGAGCCGCAGCCAGCACAAGGCTGAAAAATCCTTTTATCTTCAATGTTTTCCTCACAAATATTTCATGGCATCATTGCGCGAAGCGCTGCTGCCCCATACATCGGCCGCCCGGATACAAAGTCCGTTAAAACGGCAGCACGAAAGAAAGCACAGCTTTTAAAGAACACTAATTTTAATTATACGGCAGGCCCGTGCCCAAAAGCAAGGCTTCGGCAAAATGTTGCAGCTTTTTTTTGATAAAAAGGAATTTCCTGTCCGCAATATGTTATAATCAAAAAAACAAAGAAAGGAAGGCAGCGGTATGCAAAGCGATGATTTAAACGCCCAAAAACAGGCGGCCCGCCGCGCTGCAAGGCAGCAGCTGGCCCAGATTTCCCCGCAGGAATTTTCGGCCATCGGTGCGGCCATGTGGCAAACGCTGCAGGCGCAGCCCGCATGGCAAAATGCCGAGAGCGTGTTCTGCTTTGTGGGGGCATTGCACGAGCCGGACACCATGCCCATTCTGCAGGGGGCGCTTTCGGCAGGCAAACAGCTGCTGGTGCCGCGCATAGCGGGCCCCGGGCAAATGCAGCTGGTGCCGCTGCAAAGCCTTGAGCAGCTGCAGCCGGGCGCTTTTGGCATTTTAGAGCCTGGGCAGGCTCTGCCGGCCGTTCCCGCAGGCAGCGGGGTGCAGCTGGCGGTTTTGCCATGCCTTGCGGCTGCGCGCAGCGGCGCGCGCCTTGGGCACGGCGGCGGCTATTATGATCGGTTTTTGGCAAATTACAGCGGCCGGCGATTGATCTTGTGCCCCGAGGCACTGCTGGCGCAGTCGCTGCCCACCGGCCCGCTGGACGAGCCTGCCCAGGCGGTGCTTACGGAAAAAGCCCTGTACGGAACATTATAAGCCGTGTCGCAGGGCTTTTGCCCGGTGTGCGCATCGGCCATGGGACTATATCCATAGAAAAGGAGAAAGCGTATGAGCAGCAAAATTTACACCCTGCGCGCAGACAAGCAGCACCCGCTGAAGGATGTGTGCGCCAAGCTGAAAAGTGAAATGGACAAAAAGCTTGGCGCAGACCTCTGCGCCGACATCTGCCGCACCGAAAACGACAGCCAGATCCGAATGCTGGCGTTTGAATGCTTTTATCTTCACATGGGCGGGTTTGCCTCGCTGGGAATTCTGCTCATCGAAAACAGCCGCGAACAAACCGCCGATGTGGTGGGCTATGGCGGTGACAGCATCATTCGGGGCGCCAACAAGGATCTTGCCAAAAAAGCAGTGCAGATCCTGGGTGAGCTGGGCTTTACCGTGCTGCAGGAAAAAGAATGCATGAGCTGAGGCTTTTCACCAGGCGGGGTGTGCCTTGCAGCGCGCATACAGCCCGGCGGCCAGCACAGCTGTGAAAATTTCGGCTGCCGGAAATGCGATCCAGATGCCCTGCATCTGCAAAAGGGCATTCAGGGCTGCCATCAGGGGCAGCAGCACGGCAAACTGGCGGCACAGCTGAATAAAAATGCTGGGCAGAATATGGTCGGTGGCCTGCAGATAGGTGGCCGACATGGTGGAAAAGCCGTTGAACAAAAAGCCAATGCCCAGAATGCGCATGGCGGGCACGCCCAGCGCCTGCATTTCAGCCGAAGCTGCAAACAAGGCCAGGATCTGCCGGGGCGCAGCCAAAAGCAGCAGGGCACCCACGCCCATAATGCCCATCACAATGCCGGTGCCCACATGAAAGGCCGCCTGCACGCGCCGGGGCTTTGCGGCGCTGTGGTTAAAGCGCATAATGGGCAAAACGCCTTGGATCAGCCCGTTCATGGTCATGGCGACCATTTGCTGCACCTTGAAATATACGCCGAAAAATGCAATGGCGGTGGGGGTGTAGCCTGCCAGAAACAGATTGACAAAAATCACCGAGAACGAGGACAGGGCGTTCATCACAAACGAGGGCAGGCCCAGCATAAATATGCCGCGGATCATCTTGCGCTCTGCGCGGAAACCGCGGGTTTCCATGCGCACCTGCTGTTTTGTGCCGAAAAGCAGCCAAAGCGCCAGCAGCATGGAAAAAATATAGCCCATCACGCTGGCAAGGGCCGCGCCCGTAACGCCCATTTGCGGAAAAGGCCCGATGCCGAAGATCAACAGTGGGTCAAACACAAGGTTTACCAAAACGCCCGCGATCTGTAAAAACATGGGCTGGATCATATTGCCGGTGGCCTGCAGGATCTTTTCAATGGAAATGTACACCATGTTCGGCACCTGCATAAAGGCGCATACGCCCAGATACTCCAGACACAGCGCATACAGCGAGGCATCGCGGGTGAAGGCCGCAAAATAGGGGCGCATCAGCACAAGGGCCAGCACATTCAGCGCCGTGCCCACCAACACCGAAAGCAGCAGACCGTGCGTTACAGCGCGGTTTGCTTTTTTTGGCTCGTTTTCTCCCAGATATCCGGCGATCAGAATGTTGATGCCCACGCCCAGCCACACCGAGGCCGAGGTCATCAACGCTGTAATGGGGAAAGAAAGCGAAACCGCCGTGAGCGCATTTTCGCTCAGCTGCGCCACAAAAGCGCTGTCGATCAGGTTATAGGAATATTGCAAAAACATGGAAAACACCGGCGGCAGCGACATTTTCACGATCAGCTTGGGAATGGGCATTGTGCCCATCAAATTTTCTTGATGCATGGGGGTAGGTTCCTTTCCGTATCATTTTGGCACATAAAAACGCCATGCACTCTCAAAAAAGCGAGCGCATGGCGAAAAGTAAGTATTTGCATACTCAGAAAAATCCATACAAGTTTTGGAAGCACAGTATACCATAGGCATGCCCAAATGTCAAATTAAGGATAACGCTGTTTTGAATGCGTTAAGGATAAGAAAGAATAAACAACGCTAAAGAAAGATGCAACGGAAGAAGTTAAGTATAATAATGATAAAGCGTTAAAGATAAAATGATAATATCCGATGGTTTTAATGGAACACCTTCGGGATTCGAAAATGTGTGTGAAGACGAAAACGACACCACTAAGCCATACGTACTTCATGCCGAAGCTAATGCAATAACCAAAGTTGCACGTAGCAGCAACAGCAGCGATG